>NZ_CM142711.1:6195000-7037382 GCF_054897985.1 Pseudomonas sp. LB3P25
TGATGCTCTTGAAGCCGTATTTCCACGGAACCACCAAACGCAGAGGCGCGCCGTTCTGATTAGGCAACTCCCGTCCATACATACCCACAGCAAGAATCGCCAACGGGTTCATCGCCTCATCCAGACGCAGCCCTTCCACATAAGGCCAGTCGATCAAGGCAAAACCGGAACGTTGCCCGGGCATGCTCTTGGGATCTTCCAGGGTTTCGAAGCGAATGAATTTGGCTTTGGAAGTCGGCTCGACTTCCTTGAGCAAGGCCGAGATGGGAAACCCGATCCATGGAATGACCATCGACCAGGCCTCTACACAGCGAAGACGGTAGATGCGCTCCTCCAACTGATAAGGCTTCATGAAGTCTTCCAGTGCATACCGTCCCGGCTTGCCCACCTCCCCGTCTACTACCACGCTCCAAGGCTCGGTTTTCAGCGCGCCGGCGTTGGCGGCTGGATCACCTTTATCGGTGCCGAACTCGTAGAAGTTGTTGTAATGGGTCGCATCCTTGAATGGCGTGATCGCCTCATCCTTGACGTTGACCGCCCCCCATTTGGTAGAAGGCAGTTTTTCGGCAAACCAGGAAGGCGCCTTGCCAGGCTCGACATCCGCATAACGCGCAGCATCCTCAGCACTGGCCCAACGCGGCAGACTGCTCACAGCCAAACCGGCAACGGCGGCACCGAGAACATTGCGACGTGATAGATAGAAGGACTCAGGCGTGACGTCCGACTCATGGCAGTCAGACGCTTTGGAGACTTTGATCAGCATGACAACTCCGCAGCATTGGAGAACAGATGCACCAATAGACTGCGGAGTATGAGGGAAGTTAAGCGTTTTTGTGCCGACGAAGACGTAACAGATATTGAACCGGGCCAGAGGCTGCATAAGCGAGGAAAACCAGCAGCAGGATGCGCGGCGGATCACTGAAAACCACGGCAAACACCAACACCACGGCGAGAATCGCCACGAAAGGTACACGCCCCTTCAAGTCCAGCTCCTTGAAGCTGTTGTACTTGATGTTGCTGACCATCAGCATGCCGGCGGCAGCGACCATCAGCGCAACCAGGAACGACATCTTCGAGCCCTGAATGCCGTAATCACTGAACGCCCAGACAATGCCTGCGACAACACCAGCAGCAGCCGGACTGGCCAGACCGATGAAGTAGCGCTTGTCCGCAGTGCCGACCTGGGTATTGAAACGTGCCAGACGCAACGCCGCGCCTGCTACATAAATGAAGGCGACCATCCAGCCGACCTTCCCCATGTCACCCAAGGCCCAACCGAACGCCAGCAATGCCGGCGCGACACCAAAGGCGACCATGTCCGACAGCGAGTCGTACTCGGCACCGAAGGCGCTCTGGGTATTGGTCATACGGGCAACGCGACCATCGAGGCCGTCGAGTACCATTGCGACAAAAATCGCGATCGCTGCAAAAGCAAAATACTTGCTCGCACCAATCGAATCACCGGCACTCAAGGCGCTCTGGGCACTCATCGAGTTGATGATGGAATAAAACCCTGCGAACAGATTCGCAGTGGTGAACAGATTCGGCAGAAGATAGATACCACGATGCCGGACTTTACGACCTTCAGCGTCATGCCCTTCCTCGATGTGTTCATCGATGGGCAGCAGGCTTTCGGCGTCAGAAGCCTGGTTTGGCTCTTCGGGACGTTCGCTCATGGACATTACCTTGCAACGGGGTGGAAAGTTTGGACAGGTGTCTGGGACGACGGTTCGACCGCAAACGATGCAGCTTTATACCAGAACCGGTCACCCAAACGAAAAAACGCGGCCTAGGCCGCGTTTTTCGTACAAGTGCGCGACTTAGTTTTTAGCTTTGTCGACGATCTTGTTGGCACCGATCCACGGCATCATGGAGCGCAGTTGCTCGCCGATGATTTCGATACCGTGAGCGGCGTTGTTACGACGCTTGGCGGTCATCGAAGGATAGCCGGTAGCGCCTTCGCTGATGAACATCTTGGCGTATTCGCCGTCCTGAATACGTTTCAGGGCGTTGCGCATAGCCTGACGGGATTCGGCGTTGATCACTTCCGGACCGGTCACGTACTCGCCGTATTCAGCGTTGTTGGAGATCGAGTAGTTCATGTTGGCGATACCGCCTTCGTACATGAGGTCAACGATCAGCTTCAGTTCGTGCAGGCATTCGAAGTAGGCCATTTCTGGCGCGTAGCCAGCTTCAACCAGGGTTTCGAAACCGGCTTTAACCAACTCAACGGTACCGCCACACAGAACGGCTTGTTCGCCGAACAGGTCGGTTTCGGTCTCGTCCTTGAAGGTGGTTTCGATGATGCCGGTACGACCGCCACCAACGCCAGCGGCGTAAGACAGCGCAACGTTTTTGGCGTTGCCGGAAGCATCCTGATAGATAGCGATCAGGTCAGGAATGCCGCCGCCTTTGACAAACTCGGAACGCACGGTGTGGCCCGGCGCTTTCGGCGCGATCATGATCACGTCGAGGTCAGCGCGCGGAACAACCTGGTTGTAGTGGATCGCGAAACCGTGGGAGAAGGCCAGGGTGGCGCCTTTCTTGATGTTCGGCTCGATTTCGTTCTTGTACAGAGCGGACTGGAACTCGTCCGGGGTCAGGATCATGACCAGGTCGGCAGCCGCTACGGCGGAAGCAACGTCGGTCACTTTCAGGCCATGAGCTTCGGCTTTGGCAACAGTGGCCGAACCTTTACGCAGACCAACAGTAACGTCAACGCCGGAGTCTTTCAGGTTGCACGCTTGAGCGTGGCCCTGGGAACCGTAACCGATGATGGCAACTTTCTTGCCCTGGATGATCGACAGGTCGCAGTCTTTTTCGTAATAAACTTTCATGAAATTCCCCTATATATCCAGGCCGTTCAGGCCATTCGCTAATTTGGTTTAGATGCTGAGTACTTTGTCGCCGCGGGCAATACCGGTTACGCCGCTGCGGACGGTTTCCAGAATCGAGGCGGTGCCAATGGACTGAATGAAGCTGTCGAGCTTATCGCTGGTACCGGTCAATTGAACGGTATACACGCTAGCGCTGACGTCAACGATCTGCCCACGATAAATATCGGTAGTGCGTTTGATCTCGGCGCGCTGGGCGCCGGTGGCCTTGACCTTGACCAGCATCAGTTCGCGCTCGATGTGAGCACTCTCCGACAGGTCGACCAGCTTGACCACTTCGATCAGCTTGTTCAGGTTTTTGGTGATTTGCTCGATAACCTCATCGTGGCCAACCGTGGTCAGCGTCAGACGCGACAGGGTCGGGTCTTCGGTAGGTGCCACGGTCAGGCTTTCGATGTTGTAGTTGCGCTGCGAGAACAGGCCGACTACACGAGACAGAGCACCCGGTTCGTTTTCCAGAAGCAAGGAAATAATGTGCCGCATGATTATGTACGCTCCGTCTTGCTCAGCCACATATCGCGCATGGAGCCGTCTTTGATCTGCATCGGATAGACGTGCTCGCCAGCGTCGACTTTGATGTCGATGAACACAAGGCGATCCTTCATGGCGAACGCTTGCTCCATCATCGGCTTCAAATCTTTCAAGTCCGTGATGCGCATACCGACGTGACCGTAGGCTTCAGCCAACTTGACGAAGTCCGGCAACGATTCCATGTAGGAGTGTGAGTGACGCGCGCCATAGCTCATGTCCTGCCACTGACGGACCATGCCGAGCACACCGTTGTTGAGCAGGATGATTTTCACCGGCAAGTCATGCTGCAAGCAGGTCGACAGCTCCTGGATATTCATCTGGATGCTGCCTTCACCGGTCACACACGCCACATCAGCGTCCGGGAAGCTCAGTTTCACGCCCATTGCTGCCGGGAAACCGAAGCCCATCGTGCCCAGACCACCGGAGTTGATCCAGCGATTTGGCTTGTTGAAGCGGTAGTACTGCGCCGCGAACATTTGGTGCTGACCCACGTCGGAAGCCACATAGGCATCGCCCTTGGTCACTTCGTACAGAGTTTCAATCACGGTCTGCGGCTTGATGATACTGCCGTCACCCTTGTTGTAAGGGAACATGTCGCGATCACCGCGCCACTCTTCAACTTGCTTCCACCAGGCAGCGACCGAGTCCTTGTTAGGGGTCTCGCCGATTTCCTTGAAGGTAGCGACCATTTCGGTCAATACACTTTCCACCGGACCTACGATAGGAACATCGGCCTTGATGGTCTTGGAGATCGAAGCCGGGTCGATATCGATGTGGATGATCTTGGCACTTGGGCAGAACTTCGACGCGCCGTTGATAACACGGTCATCGAAACGCGCGCCGACTGCCATGATCACGTCCGCATGGTGCATCGCCAGGTTGGCGGTGTAGCTGCCGTGCATACCCAGCATGCCAAGGAACTGGCGGTCGCTGCCCGGATAGGCGCCAAGGCCCATCAAGGTATTGGTGACCGGCGCGTTCAGCAGTTGCGCCAACTCGGTCAATGGCTCGGAGCCGTTACCCAGAATGACGCCACCGCCGGCATAGATGATCGGCCGCTTGGCCGCCAACAACATTTCCACGGCTTTGCGGATCTGCCCCGAGTGACCACGAACCGCCGGGCTGTAGGAACGCAGCTTGGCTTTTTTCGGGAAGATGTATTCGAATTTCTCGGCCGGGTTGGTCATGTCTTTCGGAATGTCGACAACGACAGGACCAGGACGACCGGACTGCGCCAGGTAGAAGGCCTTTTTCATGACTTCCGGGATTTCCGACGCATGCTTGATCATGAAACTGTGTTTCACGATCGGCCGGGAAATACCGATCATGTCGGTTTCCTGGAACGCGTCAGTACCGACCATGGTGCTAGGCACCTGGGCGGTCAGGATCACCATTGGGATCGAGTCCATGTACGCGGTGGCAATACCGGTAATCACGTTGGTCGCGCCGGGACCTGAAGTCACCAGTACGACGCCAGCCTTGCCGGTTGCGCGCGCATAGCCGTCAGCCATGTGAGTGGCAGCCTGCTCATGACGTACGAGAATATGTTGAACGGCTGGTTCTTTGAACAGCGCGTCATAGATATGCAATGCGGCACCACCCGGGTACCCATAGATATACTTGACGCCTTCGTCACGCAAAAAGCGGACGATCATCTCACCGCCAGATAAAAGCTCCACGTTGTTCACCTCTAAAACGCCAGAATACCGCCCACATAACAGAGGACGGGTCTTAATAGGTTTACTTCTCAGCAGAGCATGAGCGACGGTGGTCGCCGACTACGTCAGCACTGACTGAGCAAGTATTGGGATCGTCCCAAGTGTTGCGGGCCTTTCCCACCCAGCGCGAGGTAACGCGTTGCGGGTGTAACAGGTCGGCGCGGATGTGCGCCTCATGATCTGCTGAGCGGGTCTGCTTCTGGCAGTCCCTCTACAGCGGACTTTGGATTCTTCTGTTTCGTCCTCTCCAAGTCAAGTCGTCTATGTGCTTTATTGAAGTAAGCACATGAGAAAGCAAGAAAAAACCGCTAAACAGCAACTGTGTTAGCTTCAATTGCGCAACCCATGACAAGGAAAAGGCATGCGAACGATCTTCTTCATGGTCACTCTGCTGATCAGCCCTTTATGCATGGCCGCTCAGATCTACAAGTGGGTCGACGCTCAGGGCATTACCCACTTCGACGCCCAACCACCCCAAGACCGGGAAGCCACCACCGTGGTCACACCCTCCGCGCCAGCCAGCAACCAGGCCCCACTGCCACGCAGCGGCGCCATTGGCGATCAACAGGCCATCGACAAAAAAGTGAAAAAGCAGGTCGCCGAACAGCAAGCCCAGCTGAAAGTGTTCTGCGAACAGGCGCGAACGAACCTGGCTCAACTGCAGAACAATCCGCGAATACGGGAGGATGTCGAAGGTGAGACGCGCCGCCTGACCGACCAGCAACGTCAGGAGCGCATTGGTGAAGCACAGAAACAGATTGCGAATAACTGCCAGTAGATACCTGTAGGAGCTGTCGAGTGAAACGAGGCTGCGATCTTTTGATGTTGCTTTAAAAACAAGATCAAAAGATCGCAGCCTCGTTTCACTCGACAGCTCCTACATAGCTCCTACAAAGGATCGGAGTTAGCGGGAGGCTGTGATCAGTAGGTCAAACTCTTTGAGCAGTACCTGCAGCTGCCGGTCCTTGCCCTGGACATTACGGGCGGCGAAGACCATTTCGGCCATCTCCTGAATTCCCGAAGCGTTTGGCAAGGGCAGATTCTGCTCGAGGATCACCTTCATCCGCGGAAGGAAGATCCATTGCAGCCACTGCTCGAAATCCAGCGTGTCGACCGAGAATGGCTCGACGCTGGAAAGCGCTTCGGCGGAGGGCGAGACTTCGTCCCACCATCCCTGAACCCGCAGCTCGCGCTCGATCAACAGCAGCTGTTCGGCAATCTTCGGAAAGCGTGCATCCATCACAGCGAAACCTTGGCCTTCTGACGAGCCAATGCTGCACCCGCGGAATCACCCTGTTTCTCACGCGCCTGAGCGATCAATTCCCACAGGCTGGCCTGAAGTGCCGGGCGACCATTGGCGAAGGTCAGGCCACGACGAGCAAACTGCTCGGCTTGTGGCGCATCGCCTTGAGCCATGCGCACCTGAGCCAGACGGTAAAGCACTTGCGGCTCACGTGGCGCGACACGCTGGGCGCGCTCGAGGCTGGAGGAAGCACCGTTGAGATCACCGCTCGCCTGTTGCTGCTGAGCAGTAGTCAGCAAGGCCAGAACCGGACCGTCCAATTGCTCGTCGGCAGACAAGCCACCAGAATTCGCCGAAGGAATTCCGCTCGGCGTCGACGGCATGCTGTAGCTGCCCTGATTGATCGGTGCCGACTGGACCGGCGCATTATCGATCGGCCCCGGGGTAATCGGGCCTGGCGTGATCGGTGCAGTGCTGATCGGTGCCGACGTCACCGCGCCGCCACCTGGCACCATCACGACTACACCCGTGTCACCTTGTGGAATCGCCTGAGTTTGGGCTTGCGCAGGACGTTTAGTTGTCGTCTGACGGAAACCGCCATTCGCCTGAATCCGCTCACTGTTCGAAACGCCGCTACCAGAATCCACAACCGGAATCGAACCACGTTGTACGGTGGAGCAACCGCTGAGCAAAGCCACGGCGGTAACCGCTGGAATCAACCACTTGTTCACTTGAAACCCTCTTTGCTTAATTCATCCAGCCTTTGACCCAATCCATCACCGTTTCAACGGAAGCAGGAACTCCGCCACCGCAAGCGGCGCCGGGAGGCGGTTCACTGCCGCGAATATACGGCATCTGCACCGCACCTGGACAGTTAGCATCAGAGCCTTGTCCGGTACGCGAATCTACCCAGGCCTGAACAATATTGTCTGGCTGCGGCATGTCCAGCGGCAACGGATCGGCCTTGCGCATGAAACTGGTCCAGACCTGCAGCGCACCGGTGGCACCGGTGAATGGTGTCTTGCCGTTGTCATCGCGACCCAGCCAGACCACTGCCAGCAGGTCCTGACTGAAACCGGCGAACCAGCTGTCCCGCGAATCGTTACTGGTGCCGGTCTTGCCGGCCAGCGTCAGGGTTTTTGGTAACACGTTGTAAACCGAACTGCCGGTACCTTCACGCATGACCCGCTGCATGGCGCTCTGGATCAGGTAAATGGAGGCCGGATCGAAACGTTGCTGAATCTGGAACGGATAACGCTTGAGCGGTTCGCCTTCGGCGGTCAATACGCTACGGATCCCGCGCATCGGCGTATTGAAACCACCATTGGCCAGGGTCTGGTACATGGTCGCCACTTCGATCGGGGTCATTCCACCGGCCCCCAGCAACATCGACGGGAATGCCGGAAACTCTCGAGTTATGCCCAGGCGCCCCAAGGTCTTCAGGACATTCGGCACGCCCACCGCCAACCCGAGACGGGCGGTCGACAGGTTGTAGGAATGTGCCAGGCCCTGGTACAGGAAAACGGTGCCATGGGAACGACGATCATAGTTCTGCGGTTTCCAGACCTGACCGTCCGCGCCTTTGATCGAGAAAGATTCGTCCGACAGCCAACTGGTCAATGTGTACTGACTCGGCTTCTCAAGGGCTGTCAGATACACCGCCGGCTTGATCAACGAACCGATCGGTCGTACGGCATCCAGTGCACGGTTGAATCCGGCAAAACTCGCCTGACGACTGCCGATCATGGCCTGGACTTCGCCGGTTTCCGGATTGGTCACGACCATGGCGGCTTCAACGTCATCGGAGCCTTTGCGTCCGGCCAGACGTTTGAAGGTGTCGTTGACCGACGCTTCGGCTTTCATCTGCAGGATCGGGTCGAAGCTGGTGAAGATCCGCAAGCCTTCCTCGGTCAAATCTTCGTCGCGATAGTCTTCGCGCAACTGACGCTTGACCAGATCGAGGAAGCCGGGGAACGAGCTGTCGGCCAGCTTGCCGCGAGTCGTCACACCCAGTGGCATTTTCTTCGCAGCAGCGACCTGATCGGCGGTGGCAACACCTTGTTGCTCAAGTACATCGAGCACGAGATTGCGCCGTTCAAGCGCCCGTTCAGGGTTGCGACGAGGGTTGTAATAGGACGGCCCCTTGACCATGCCCACCAGCATCGCGACTTGATGCAGCTTCAGTTCAGACAACGGCTGCCCGAAGAAAAACTGGCTTGCCAAGCCGAAACCGTGCACCGCGCGCTGCCCATCCTGACCGACGAACACTTCATTGAGGTAAGCCTCAAGAATTTCTCGTTTGTCGTAATGCAGCTCAAGCAACATCGCCATCATGGCTTCGGTGAGTTTACGGGTCAGGCTGCGTTCGCTGGTCAGGTAGAAGTTCTTGACCAATTGTTGCGTCAGCGTACTGCCGCCCTGGGTCATCTTGCCGCCAGAGGTGTTGACATAGATGGCTCGGGCAATCGACTTGGGCGACACGCCCCAGTGGCTGTAGAAATCCCGGTCTTCCACAGCGACCAGTGTTTCCAGCAAATACGGCGGGACCTGATCAATTTTGATCAAAATGCGATCTTCGAGATTTTTCGGGTAAATCCCGCCAATCAGTAGCGGTTCCAACCGCACCACAGAGAGTTTCGAACCGTTGGTCGCCGAAAGTTCGGCCACGTAGTCGCCAGAGAAACGCACCCGTACTGGTTGCGCTTGCTCCATGCCTTCATAGAACTGGAAGCCACGGGTATTCAAGTCGACGGTATTGCCGCTGACCGCCGCCGCGCCGGGTCCATTGCTCACGCTTTCACGTCGATAGCCCAAGGCATCGAGCTCGGTCAGAAAATCGTCCTTGCTGAGCTTTTGTCCGACGAACAGCTCCAGCGGGCGTGCGTACACCTTGGCCGGAATGGTCCAACGCTTGCCGGAGAACTTCTCCTGGACGATCGCGTCGAGGTAAACCGCGAACCCGGCCAGCACCACAAGGCCGACCAGACTGAGTTTAAGGGCCCAGCCCAGCCAGGGGCGCAGGCCCTTGGAAGGTGGTTTTTTTGGGGTGCGGGGGGATCGAGTACGAGTCATGGCGGCGGATTATACGCACTTTATTCATACTCAACAGGAGCCCTCCGAGGTTTGCGTCAGACGGACTTGCGGCCATAATGACGGCCGTGAATTTTCCCCAGACTCTGAAGGATCGCCTGTGAGCCAGTCCCTGATCGCTGCCCTGCAAAACCCGGCCCTCTACCCGCATCCCGTAGACGGGTTCCAGGTCATCGAAACCCATATTTCCTGGGTAATCCTCACCGGCCCCTTTGCTTATAAAGTGAAAAAGCCAGTGAATTTCGGCTTCCTGGATTTCACCAACCTCGACGCTCGCAAGCATTTTTGCGGGGAAGAGCTGCGTCTTAACCAGCGCCTGACCAATGATTTGTACCTCGAAGTGCTGCCAATCACCGGCAGCGCCGAAGCCCCACAACTGGGCGGCGAGGGTCCGGTCGTCGATTACGCACTGAAAATGCGTCAATTCCCACAGAGCCAGCTGCTCAGCACGCTGCAAGCCAACGGCGAATTGACCCCCTTGCACATCGACGAGATGGCCGCGCAGATCGCCCAATTCCACCTCAGCGCACCGAAAGTGCCTGCCGAACACGAAGCCGGCACGCCGGACAGCGTGATGGCGCCGGTGCGCCAGAACTTCGAACAGATCCGCCCGTTCCTCAGCGACAAGGTCGATCTGCTGCAACTTGATGCGCTGCAAGCCTGGGCCGAAAGCAGCTTCGAACGCCTCAAGCCACTGTTCGCCCAGCGCAAGGCCGACGGTTTCATCCGCGAATGCCACGGTGACATCCACCTGGGCAACGCCACCGTGATCGACGGCAAGGTCGTGATCTTCGACTGCATCGAGTTCAACGAACCGTTCCGCTTCACCGACGTTTACGCCGACACCGGTTTCCTGGCGATGGACCTGGAAGACCGCGGCCTGAAGAGTCTGGCGCGTCGCTTCATCAGCCAATACCTGGAACTGACCGGCGATTACCAGGGCCTTGAGTTGCTGAACTTCTATAAAGCCTACCGCGCACTGGTTCGCGCCAAGGTCAGCCTGTTCAGCATGCCGGCCGAGGCCGACCCGGTGCAGCGAGCCACCACCCTGCGCCAGTACCGCAATTACGCCAACCTGGCGGAAAGCTACAGCACCATTCCTTCGCGCTTCATGGCCATCACCCACGGTGTTTCTGCCGTCGGCAAGAGCCACGTGGCCATGCGTCTGGTGGAAGCGTTGGGCGCCATTCGCCTGCGTTCCGATGTAGAGCGCAAACGTCTGTTCGGCGAACAAACCATGCCAAACGACCCTCAGGCCGGCATCTATAGTGCCGACGCCAGCGCCGCCACTTACACCCGCCTGCATGAAATTGCCACCGTGATCCTGCGCGCTGGTTTCCCGGTGGTAGTCGATGCCACTTACCTCAAGCGCGACCAGCGTGACGGCGCAGCGAAAATTGCCGAAGCCACCGGCGCGCCCTTCCTGATCCTCGATTGCAATGCGCCGCAAGCGGTGATCGAGAGCTGGCTGGCTCTGCGTAAGGCAGAAAAAAAGGACCCGTCCGACGCCAACCTGGCCATTATCGAAGCCCAGCAAGCCACTCGTGAGGCTCTGACGCCAGCAGAGATTCTCTGCAGCAAACGCATTCAGACCAATGAAAGCGGAACCCTCGACACCGTCGTTGCACAGATTCGCCAGCGCCTGCCGGGTCTGTAAGAAACTATTTCAGCCGTGAAGCCTTCGCTGGCTTCACGACTGCCAAATAGTGGCACTATAATGGCGTCACAAAACCAACAGGTGATGTGACATGAGCCAGCCGAAACTTCTCGACACCCCGCTTTATGCGTTGCTGCACAAAGACGACATCACAGGTTTCAACAACGAGCGCCCCAAAGACGGACCTATCGACATGGTCGGTGGCGATTTCCGGGGACTGGATCTGCGTGAACTGAACGCCGACGGCGTCGACTTTACCGATGCCTATTTCCGCTCCGCCGACTTGCGCGGCATCGACTTTCGCAACGCTTCCCTGCAAGGCGCGAGCCTTGCTCACGCACAGATCTCAGGCGCCTACTTCCCGCCAGAACTGAGTGCTGACGAGATCCTGATGTCGATGAATTTCGGTACACGCCTGCGATATCGCACCCGCTGAATGCGACCTTTGACTGACACGTTCGGCGCCCCCGCTTTGCGCTGAACGCCGGGCTTGTTTTGCCTGGAAACCTGATTCCGCCGCCCTCTCTTCCTACCGCGTTCGCGGACTGTCATGCAGCTTCGGGACTTCGTCTCTTAGAAGCTTTTGCGTCGAAACCGACCAAACAATCACGCTTTTCCTACTGATGGCTACACTCCTGAGAGGCTCGCCCACGCACCGTTCGGCCGTCGCAAGGAGGCTTGATGAATGATGAACTGCAGCACCTGAAGAATCTTGGCAAGACGTCGGCGCAGTGGCTGCATGCCGTGGGCATCCACAGCGCCTCGGACTTGCGTCGCCTGGGGGCGGTGGATGCTTATCGGGCCGTGCGCACGCGCGGGTTTCGGGCGTCCAAGGTGTTGTTGTATGCCATCGAAGGTGCCCTGATGGATGTGCACTGGAATGACATTCCCGCCGAGCGCAAGGACGCCTTGAACAAACAGCTGGAAGCTATCTCGTCACGTCACAAGAACTGAACGGACGCAGCAGCCATGTACCTACTTGGGGAACAACCGGCTTACGCCGACGCGCTGATCAACCGACTGCAACATATTCCCGTCCGGCTGCTGGAAGGTTTGATGCCCTGCGGACCGAGCCTGGAATTTTCAGCCGTCGATGATCTGGCCGTCCTGTTACCCGGCAATCAACTGTTTGTGCTGAACAATGGCCTGCTGCATGGATGCATCGACGATCGGGCATTGTTCTATCTGCACGAGGGAGATCTGATCGGCTTGCGCCAGGGAGTGGAATTACCGCGCTGCCGCTTTCGCAGCGACAGCCCTCTGGCACTGACGCCTTACCTGCGATCCGAGGTTTTTCAGCATATCTATGCTGACCCGGAGCGTTCGGAGTTGTTCGTTCAATACATGGCGGGTCAGTCCGCCCTGCTGTCCGACGCCGTCGCCCGCCTGAAACAACCTGAGTTTCAAAGCACCAATGGCTTTCAGCGGGTGGCCAGTGGCAAAGTGTTGATCCGTCAGGGCGATGAGCCGGATCACGTGTTCGTCATCATTGATGGCCACGCCGAAGCCTTTGTCGACGGGCATAAAGTCGGCGATGTACCCAAGGACGAAATTTTCGGTGCCATGGCGGTGTTCACTGGCGAGAAGCGTAACGCCAGCGTGATCACCAGCGAACCCAGCACCGTCATGTTGATCCCCAAGGACCTGTTTCTCAGCCTGACCCAAAGCAATCCGAAGATCGCCCATAGCCTGATCGTGAGCATGGCCCGACGTATCGACCTGCTGAACAAGCAGATCACTCAGCTGAGTTCGCTCAACCGCACAGGCTGAAACCCAATGATTACGGGCGTTTCAAACGAACGGACAACGTATTTCAAATAATTGAGAAATCAGCGGTTGACTTGGTAATGAGAATCGCTATGATTATCACAACTGGTCGCGAGACTGGTCGATATTTGAAAAGCCCTTGGTTCGGACTCTCAGATATCTCCTCATCAGGCTAATCACGGTTATTTGACCCGGCTCTTGCCGGGTCTTTTTTTGCCTGGAGAAAAGTCGTTCGATCACTTGCCAAATTGCTTACGCATTTGCGCGCAGTAATCCTGCGGCGGCGTGGCAGGCGTGTACCAGACGTAATCAGCCATGGCCGGGGTGACCTCGCCACCCTGCTCCGCCAGCATCAACACCGCAGGCGCCTGAGGCGCTCCCAGATCAAGCACATGAATCGGCACGCCGACATCCTTGCGCGCATGATAAGCGCCGGCAAATAGCAGTGAAGGCGTGGGTGCAGCCAGCAGGCGTTCGGCCATCCGTCGGTCACGTTGCTGCTGGACCGCCAGCATCGCCGGCATCTGCGATTTCGGCAGCAGGCCGCAGTGGGAGTCGCTGACTTGCTCCAGTAACTTGTCCTTGACTGCAGCTGCGTTGGAACGCGAACCACTCAATGCCGGAGGATTGGCGTAAACGGCACGGATTTCAGACGTGTCCAGATTGGCTGCCAGCAGCGGGTATGGCTGGGTCAGGGCGAAACGAACGATCGGCCCGTACAGATTCCAGTCCCAACCAGACTGCCAGGCTAATGCACCGGGTAAATCCACCGGTGGTGTCGAGGCGTGACGAACGTCATCGACGCGCAGCTGTTGATCCGGCGTGAGCATTTCCAGCAGCAGACTGCCTTGAGGTCGCCGCTCACTTAGCGACTGCAATAACCACAATTGCAGTTGATGGTGATCGCGATTGTCATGTTGCTCGCCCACGATCAGCCGTGAAGGCGACTCCAACCGCTCAACCAGTTCCTCTGCCGTGAGGGTCTGACCGCTGCGCAAGTCCCGAATCTCGCCGACAACCGGTGGAGGAGCAGAAACATGCTGACAGGCACTCAGCATCAGCAAGACCAGCATCAAAAACCCACGCATGTGTTCATCCCTATAAAAAGCTCAGCGGGCGATGATTAGCGGATGCCCACGCTCCGGGTGTTGCTGCACCAGCACTTCCAGCCCGAACACTGCCTTGAGTGGTTCGGGGCGCAACACCTGCTCCGGTGTATCGAGCGCCACCGGGCGACCGCCTTCGAGCAATAACAGGCGATCACAATAGCGCGCTGCCAGGTTCAGATCATGCAGGATCACCAGCACCGCCGCGCCACGATTGGCGAACTCGCGTACGGCTTGCAACGTGGTGTGCTGATGAAGCGGGTCGAGCATCGACGTTGGCTCATCGAGCAACAACGTTTGCCCCGCTTCGCCCGGCCAGAGCTGCGCCAGAACCCGCGCCAGATGCACCCGCTGACGTTCGCCACCGGACAAGGCCAGATAGCTGCGGCCACTCAAATGCCCGGCATCGGCAGCCTGCAATGCCGCGGCAACGATCTCGTCATCGCGGACCCGACCGCTTTGATGCGGCAAGCGGCCCATGCCGACCACTTCTTCGACACGAAAGGCGAAGTCCAGGGTCGACACCTGCGGCAATACCGCCAAACGCTGTGCTCGCGTCGCTCCGGTCCAGTCGCTCAACTTGCGCTCGTCGAGCCAGACGCTGCCATGATGAGCCTGTAACTCGCCGCACAAGGCGCCGAGCAAGGTGCTCTTGCCGGCACCGTTAGGTCCCAGCACACCGAGGACTTCGCCTGGTTTGAGCTCAAGCGTAATGTCAGTCAGGACAATCTTTCGGCCCCGACGGATTTGCAGATTCTGCGTTCGCAACATCAGGCACGCCCTCTGAGCAATAAATACAGAAAGAACGGCGCCCCGATAAAAGCCGTGACGATCCCGATCGGCAATTCGGCCGGTGCCAAGGCCAGTCGCGCCACCAGATCGGCAAACAACAAAAGACTGGCACCCGCCAATACTGAGGCCGGCAACAGCACCCGATGATCGGGGCCGGCCATCAGTCGCACCAGATGCGGCACCACCAGACCGACAAACCCGATCATCCCCGCCGCAGCCACCGCAGCACCGACACCCAGCGCCGTGCAAAACACCAATTCGCGCTTGAGCCCTTCGACGTCGATGCCCAAGTGACCGGCCTCCGATTCCCCCAGCAACAACGCATTCAAGGCCTTTGCCCGGCGCGGCAGCCACAACGCCACGCCGACACTGATCAGCAGCAATGGCCACAGCCGCGAATAGCTGGCGCCATTGAGACTACCCAGGTTCCAGAACGTCAGGGTGCGCAGCGTCGCGTCATCCGCCAGATAGGTGAACAGCCCCACGGCGGAGCCGGCCAGCGCAGTCAACGCAATACCGGCCAACAACATGGTCGCGACATGGGTCTGCCCGTTGCGCCGGCCCAGTCGATACACCAACGCCGTCACGCCGAGCCCGCCGAGAAACGCGCACAGCGATAACAGATAAGCCCCGAAAGATTCAGGCAGACCGCCAAACACAGAGCCACCGACGATCGCAATTGCCGCGCCCAATGCTGCACCGCTGGAGACGCCGACCAGCCCCGGATCGGCCAGGGGATTACGAAACAACCCCTGCATCGCCACGCCGGACAATGCCAACACACCTCCCACGGCCAAACCCAACAAGGTTCGCGGCAAGCGAATCTGCCCGAGGATCAGCTCGGCCTGTTCGAGTCCGTCGGGCGCGATCGGTACACCCACCAGCCGCAGGGCTGCACGCAAGGTGTCGAACAACGGCAAGCTCACCGGCCCTAGCGCCAACGACAGCCAGATGGCCAGCAAACACAGCAGGATCAGACCAATGAATAAAGCGCGGGGTTTAACCAGGATGGTCATTGGCCGGCCGTACCGGGGTAAAAAGCGTCAGACAGTTTTTTCAACTCATCGGGTAACCGCGGCCCCAAGCCCCCCACCAACAACGTCGGATCAAGCTCCATGACTCGCCCGTCCTTGGCCGCGCGAGTCGAGGACAGGATCGGGTTCTCCTTGAACAACGCCGCACGGGCCGCATCGCCGGTCAGTGCGCGATCGGCAAACACCAGCACCTCAGGATCCAGACTGACCAGGGACTCCACAGAAAACGGTTTGTAGCCGGTATGCGTGGCCAGATTGTGCCCACCGGCCTGTTGCAGCAACCAATCGGCGGCAGTGTCCTTGCCGGCGATGAGTGGTTTGCCGCCCGCGTGGCCAAGCAACAACAACACGCCCGGCGATTTTTCCTTCAACTGTGCCCGAGTGACCCGGATCTTTTGTTGATCGAGTTGCCGTTGATAAGTCTGAAACACCTGCGAAGCCTGATCTTCAGCGCCAAGCAACTTGCCCAGACGCTGCAAATTGCCCTGCAACGTCGGCAGATCCGGCTGGGCCGAGAACAGTTCGACCTGCACGCCTGCACTGCGAACCTGCGAAAGTACCGGTGGCGGTCCCATCTCCTCGGTGCCGACCAGTATCTGCGGGCGTAAGCTCAAGATGCCCTCCGCCGACAACTGCCGCTGATACCCGATGCTCGGCAATGCCTTGAGCGATTCCGGGTGCTGACTGGTGGTGTCGACACCCACCAGTTTCGATTCACCGCCCAGCGCGCTGATCCATTCCGATAAAGCGCCACCGGCACAGACCCAACGTTGTGGCAACTCGGCCGCTGCGGCATGGTGGCTGACGAAGAGTCCGACACAGAGCGCAGCAACGCGGGTACTCAGGCGCATAAACAGCTTCCTTCAAGGGTTTTCCCGGGCATCGAGATGACAGGCCAAGTATCCTCGGCATCTGGCACCTGGACCCAACAGGCAAGGCAGCCATTTGATAATTGTTTGCATTTGAACGTCAAGCTCGGACATATCCAGTCACGAGCCGCAGGACTTGAGGATAGACATGAAGTTTCTTTGTGCAGGCGTTGAGCTGGCCGACGCCAGCAGTCGCGGCTTCGACATCGACGGCCAGAAGCTCTTTGCCGTGCGCCGTGGCGGCCAGGTCTACGTCTACGTCAATCGCTGCCCGCACCGTGGCGTCGGACTGGAATGGAAGCCCGACCAGTTTCTCGACCCCAGCAACAGCCTGATCCAGTGCGCGACCCACGGCGCACTGTTTCTGATCGAAGACGGCGAATGCGTCGCCGGCCCTTGCGCCGGGCAGTCCCTGACCACCGTCGCCTGCCGCGAAGACGAGCAAGGGATCTGGGTCAGTCTTTAGCCATTCAGCAACACATCCAGACGCCGATCGACCACCATTTCTTCGTGGGTCAAGTGCACGCCATAGGCCAGCACCTCGACCCCGCACGACACCGCCTCACGCAAGGCTGCGGCGTAGGCCGAATCGATTTCTTCTGCAGGACGCACGGCGTCGATGCCGGTGAGATTGACGCAATACAACTGCACCGCACGAATTCCATCCCGGGCCAGATGCGCCAATTCGCGCAAATGCTTGGCTCCGCGCTGGGTCACTGCATCGGGAAATGCCGCCACCGGAGAACCATCGAAGCCCAGGGTGACGCTTTTGACTTCTACATAAGCCGGCCCGCTCGGGTAATCGAGACGGAAATCGATGCGGCTGCTTTCCTGACCGTAGGCCACCTCGCGCTTCAGCTCGGTAAAGCCGTTCAGTTCGGTGATGACGCCAGCTCGCAGTGCTTCTTCGATCAAGCCGTTGGCCCGTCCGGTATTCACACAAAACAAGCGTCCCTGCGGGGTTTCGCCGATTTCCCA
The DNA here is from genome assembly GCF_054897985.1 of Pseudomonas sp. LB3P25. Taxonomy (NCBI): domain Bacteria; kingdom Pseudomonadati; phylum Pseudomonadota; class Gammaproteobacteria; order Pseudomonadales; family Pseudomonadaceae; genus Pseudomonas; species Pseudomonas sp. LB3P25. The sequence goes on from NZ_CM142711.1 coordinate 6,212,680, forward strand.
GGTACCCGGCAACTTGCGCTTGGGGTCGTTGGAACGGCTGAACCAGACCTGCCCGCCTTCGACCTGGCAATTGAGCATCGAGCCGGTGTTCGGGCAGTGAATGGTCAGCAATTCGCCGTTAACGGTTTCGATATCGGCGAGAAAACGCTTGTAACGACGAATCAAACGACCTTCTTCGAGTGGCGGATGAAAACGCATCAGCCTTGCCAGCTCTTCAAGCCGCGCGCAATCCGCTCGACCGCTTCCTGTAGGCGCGGAAGACTTTGCGTGTAGGCAAACCGCACATGGTGGCCGGCCTGATAACGACCGAAGTCCAGACCCGGAGTAATCGCCACGTGTTCGGTTTCGAGAAAATGTCGGCAGAACGCGAAGGCATCGCCGCCGAACTTGCTGATATCGGCATACAAGTAGAACGCGCCTTCAGGTTCAACGGCGATACCAAAGCCCAGCGCTCGAAGGGCTGGCAGCAGGAAATCCCGACGACGGCCGAATTCGGCACGACGTTCTTCCAGAATGCTGATTGTGGCCGGTTCGAAGCAGGCCAGAGCGGCGTGCTGAGCCATGCTCGGGGCGCTGATGTAGAGGTTCTGGGCGAGTTTTTCCAGCTCACCGACCGCCGCTTCCGGCGCCACCAGCCAACCGAGACGCCAACCGGTCATGCCAAAATATTTGGAAAAACTGTTCAGCACAAAGGCACTGTCATCGACTTCCAGCACGCTGGCCGCATCGGTGCCGTAAGTCAGTCCGTGATAGATCTCGTCCACCACCAGATGACCGTGACGCTCTTTGATCGCGGCAGACAGGCCCGCCAGCTCATCGCGGGTCAGGATCGTCCCGGTCGGGTTGGCTGGCGACGCCACCAGGGCACCGACGCTGTCGTGGTCCCAATGGCGCGCAATCAGGTCCGGCGTCAGTTGATAGCGCACGTCCGGACCTACAGGGACAAGCTGCGCCGCGCCTTCCACCAACCGCAGGAAATGCCGGTTGCAGGGATAGCCTGGGTCCGCCAGCAGCCAGTGCTTGCCCGGATCCACCAACAAGGCGCTGGCCAGCAGCAGCGCACCAGAACCGCCAGGCGTGATGAGGATTCGCTGCGGGTCGATGCTCAAACCGTAACGCTGCTGATAAAAGCCGGAAATGGCCTCACGCAACTCGGGAATGCCGCGCGCGGCGGTGTAACGGGTCTTCCCCGCCGTCAGGGCGGCCTGGCCGGCCTGAATGATCGGCTCGGCGGTGGTGAAGTCGGGTTCGCCGATTTCCAGGTGGATCACGTCGTGGCCAGCGGCTTGCAGTTCATTGGCCCGCGCCAGCAGCGCCATGACATGGAAAGGTTCGATCGCGCGACTGCGGGCACTGTAGGACTGAGCCATTAGCCTTCCTTCAACGGGGAAAAAAACCAATTCTACCCAAGCGCAGGAACGAGCGAGAACCTAAAGCGGTCAGACCGTTATAACGCTGGTCTCAAACGACTCAAGCGTGTGCCCCAGGTTTGACTAAAATCAATAATTGATCAGGTCTCCAGCGCCACCAGACAAGGCTTTGCAATCATTTGCAAGCACAGCGGGCCACTACCTCGACATCCGGGAGTAGCGCGGTCCGATTTGATCTGGTAAGTTCGCCCGCTTGCAGCCGCAGGGCCGGCAGGTGTCGGTGATGGAGCAATCCTGCGCAATGGATTACAAGAGTAGAGGCGGTCCATTTCATGCCCACCCAAGCAAAGCAGCAAAACCAGTCGATCAGCGGCTTCGAACCCTACAAAGAAGTAAAGGGCGAGGAATACATGGGCAAGCCCATGCGCGCTCACTTCACCAAGATCCTGAATAAGTGGAAACAGGACTTGATGCAGGAAGTCGACCGTACGGTTGATCACATGAAAGACGAAGCGGCCAACTTCCCGGACCCGGCAGACCGTGCCAGCCAGGAAGAAGAATTCAGCCTCGAGCTGCGTGCCCGCGACCGCGAGCGCAAGTTGATCAAAAAGATCGACAAGACGCTGCAACTGATCGAAGACGAAGAATATGGCTGGTGCGAGTCCTGCGGCGTCGAAATCGGCGTCAAGCGACTGGAAGCCCGCCCTACCGCCGACATGTGCGTTGACTGCAAGACCCTGGCGGAAATCAAGGAAAAGCAAGTCGGCAAGTAATCTCGACTTGAACGAAAAACGGAGCGTGCGAACGCTCCGTTTTTGTTTCTGACATTTACCCCAGCAGAAAACCTGTGGGAGGGAGCCTTTGTGGCGAGGGGATTTATCCCCGTTGGGTCGCGTAGCGGCCCCAAACTCTGTAATCGCGATGCGCCAGATAGAACGCATCCACCGGGTTTACGACTGCTCCGCAGCCGAACGGGGATAAATCCCCTCACCACAAAGGCTCGCTCCCACAGGGACTTGCGCATGACCAGACAAAGTAAACTTTCCCCATGACCGCCATCGCCTCCCCTACCTACATCGGGCGCTTCGCCCCCACGCCCAGTGGACATCTGCATTTCGGTTCGCTGGTCGCAGCGCTGGCCTCGTACCTCGACGCGCGCTCGGTGGGTGGCCGCTGGCTGATGCGCATGGAAGATCTCGATCCGCCACGGGAAGAGCCCGGCGCTCAAGCGGCGATCCTTAAAGCCCTGGAAAGCTACGGTTTCGAGTGGGATGGCGAAATGGTCCGACAGAGTGACCGGCACGATGCCTACGCCGAAGTCCTCAATCGCCTGTTCAACCACGGTCTTGCCTATGCGTGCACCTGTTCGCGCAAAACACTTGCGCCCTATCACGGGATTTATCCGGGGCTGTGCCGCAACGCCGGCCACGGCACCAAAGATGCTGCGATTCGCCTGCGTGTCCCCGAGCTGGAATACCACTTCATCGACCGGGTGCAAGGCGAATACCGCCAACACCTGGGCCGGGAGGTCGGCGATTTCGTGATCCGTCGCCGCGACGGGCTCTACGCCTATCAACTGGCGGTGGTGCTGGACGATGCCTGGCAAGGCATTACCGATATCGTCCGTGGCGCCGACTTGCTCGACTCCACACCGCGCCAGCTCTACCTGCAAGAACTGCTAGGCCTGCCGCAACCGCGGTATCTGCATATCCCGCTGATTACCCAGCCTGATGGCAACAAACTCGGTAAGTCCTACCGTTCTCCGCCGTTGACCGAAGATCAGGCAACCCCCTTGTTGCTGCGTGCGTTACGCGCATTGGGGCAGAACCCCGGTGCCGAGCTGGCTTACGCCACACCACGGGAAGTGCTGAACTGGGGCATTGCCCACTGGGATGCAGTGTTGATCCCGCGCACACTCAACCTGCCCGAAGCGCAACTACAGTGATCACACTTGCAGTGGCGCGCCCATCCGTTACCATCGCCGCACGTTTTCGGGCACGCGCATAAAAAAGAGAGGCCGGGATGTACATCTATCGCTTGGTCCTGCTCCTGGTAGTGGGGATTTATCTGTTCTCCCCGGCCATCATGGATTGGTGGATCGACGCCACTGGCGCCTGGTATCGCCCTTATCTGCTCTGGCTGATTCTGATCGTCGTGACCTTCATCCTGCAGAGCCAAAAAGATGCCGATGAGCTTTAGCCTGACCCAGATGATCCTGATCAGCGCCGCGTACCTGGCGGTGCTGTTCGGCGTAGCCTGGGTCAGCGAACGGGGCATGATCCCCCGGGCGATCATTCGCCACCCGCTGACGTACACCCTGTCGCTGGGCGTTTACGCCAGTGCGTGGGCGTTTTACGGTACGGTGGGCCTGGCCTATCAATATGGCTACGGATTTTTATCCAGCTATCTGGGCGTCTCCGGCGCGTTTCTGCTGGCGCCGGTGCTTTTGTATCCGATTCTGAAGATCACCCGCACTTATCAGCTGTCGTCGCTCGCCGATCTGTTCGCCTTCCGCTTCCGCAGCACCTGGGCCGGCGCACTGACCACGATCTTCATGCTGATCGGTGTGTTGCCGTTGCTGGCGTTGCAGATTCAGGCGGTGGCCGACTCCATCGGCATCCTCACCCGCGAGCCGGTGCAACATCGCGTGGCCCTGAGCTTCTGCGCACTGATTACGCTGTTCACGATTTTCTTTGGCTCGCGCCACATCGCCACCCGCGAGAAACACGAAGGCCTGGTGTTCGCGATTGCTTTCGAGTCGGTGATCAAACTGATCGCCATCGGCGGCGTTGGCCTCTATGCGCTGTACGGCGTATTCGACGGTCCGCAACAACTGGAACTGTGGCTGCTGCAAAACCAGACCGCCCTTGCCGCTTTGCATACGCCATTGCAGGAAGGCCCATGGCGCACGTTGTTGCTGGTGTTCTTCGCCTCGGCGATTGTGATGCCGCACATGTACCACATGACGTTTACCGAAAACCTCAACCCGCGCTCACTGGTCAGTGCGAGCTGGGGCTTGCCACTGTTCCTGCTGTTGATGAGCCTGGCGGTACCGCTGATTCTCTGGGCCGGACTGAAACTCGGCGCCACCACCAACCCGGAATACTTCACGCTGGGCATTGGCATCGCCGCCAACAGCAAGGCCCTGGCGCTATTGGCCTATGTCGGTGGATTGTCGGCGGCCAGCGGGTTGATCATTGTCACCACCCTGGCGCTGTCCGGGATGGCGCTGAACCACTTGGTGCTGCCGCTTTATCAGCCGCCCGCCGAAGGCAATATCTACCGTTGGCTGAAGTGGACCCGCCGGGCGCTGATCGTCGCGATCATCATGGCCGGTTACGGTTTTTACCTGCTGCTGGGCGCGGAACAGGATCTGGCGAATCTGGGCATTGTCGCCTTCGTCGCCACCCTGCAGTTCCTGCCGGGCGTGCTGTCGGTGCTGTACTGGCCGACCGCCAACCGCCGTGGCTTCATCGCCGGTTTGCTCGCGGGGATTCTGGTGTGGCTGGTGACCATGCTGCTGCCGCTGGTCGGCAATCTGCAAGGCTTCTACATACCGCTGCTGAACATGATCTACGTGCTGGACGACACCAGTTGGCACATGGCGGCGATCGCCTCGCTGGCTGCCAACGTGCTGATGTTCACCCTGATCTCGCTGTTCACCAACGCCAGCAGCGAAGAGGCTAGCGCCGCCGAAGCCTGTGCCGTGGACAACGTGCGCCGGCCGCAACGCCGCGAACTGCACGCCGCCTCCCCCCAGGAATTCGCCACGCAGCTTGCAAAACCCTTGGGCGCCAAGGCTGCGCAGAAAGAAGTCGAACAGGCCCTGCGCGACCTCTATCTGCCTTTCGATGAGCGCCGGCCTTACGCCTTGCGCCGTTTGCGCGACCGTATCGAAGCCAACCTCTCCGGCCTGATGGGGCCGAGCGTGGCTCAGGACATGGTCGAGACATTCCTGCCTTATAAGGCCGGTGGCGAAAACTACGTCACCGAAGACATCCACTTCATCGAAAGTCGCCTCGAGGATTACCACTCGCGCCTGACAGGGCTTGCCGCCGAACTTGATGCCCTGCGCCGCTATCACCGCCAGACCCTGCAGGAATTGCCGATGGGCGTCTGCTCGCTGGCCAAGGACCAGGAAATCCTCATGTGGAACAAAGCCATGGAGGAGCTGACCGGGATTGCCGCGCAGCGCGTGGTCGGTTCGCGCCTGAGCACCATTGCCGATCCTTGGAAAGAGCTGCTGCAAGGCTTCATCAATCTGCCGGACGAGCATTTGCACAAACAGCACTTGGCCCTCGACGGCCAGACCCGCTGGCTGAACCTGCACAAAGCCGCGATCGATGAACCGCTCGCACCGGGTAACAGCGGCTTGGTGTTGCTGGTAGAAGACCTGACCGAAACCCAGATGCTCGAAGACAAACTGGTGCACTCCGAGCGTCTGGCCAGTATCGGCCGACTGGCCGCCGGCGTGGCCCATGAAATCGGCAACCCGATCACTGGCATCGCCTGCCTGGCGCAGAACCTGCGCGAAGAGCGCGAAGAAGACAGCGAACTGAAGGAAATCAGCGGGCAGATCCTGGAGCAGACCAAACGCGTGTCGCGCATCGTTCAGTCGCTGATGAGCTTCGCCCACGCCGGCAGTCATCAGCACAGTGACGAGCCCGTCTGTCTGGCGGAAGTGGCTCAGGATGCCATTGGCTTGTTGGCGCTGAACCGACGCAATTTCGAAGTGCAGTTCTACAACCTGTGCGATCCCGATCACTGGGTCGAAGGCGATCCGCAGCGACTCGCCCAAGTACTGATCAACCTGCTCTCAAACGCCCGCGACGCCTCGCCTCCCGGCAGTGCGGTGCGGGTCAAAAGCGAAGCCGGCGAACACACGGTCGATTTGATCGTGGAAGACGAAGGCAGCGGTATTCCGAAGAACATCATGGACAGATTGTTCGAACCTTTCTTCACCACCAAGGATCCTGGCGAAGGCACCGGTCTGGGCCTTGCACTGGTCTATTCCATCGTTGAAGAGCATTATGGACAAATCACCATCGACAGCCCGGCTGATGTTCAAAGCCAACGCGGCACCCGTATCCGGGTGACCTTGCCGCGTCATGTCGAAGCGACGTCCGCTGTGAACTGAGACCGTCGAGAGTATCGAATCAATGCCGCACATTTTGATCGTCGAAGACGAAACAATTATCCGCTCCGCCTTGCGCCGCCTGCTGGAACGTAACCAGTACCAGGTCAGCGAAGCCGGTTCAGTGCAGGAAGCACAAGAACGCTTCACCATTCCCACGTTCGACCTGATCGTCAGCGACCTGCGTCTGCCTGGCGCGCCTGGCACCGAGTTGATCAAACTCGGCCAAGGCACTCCGGTGCTGATCATGACCAGCTACGCCAGCCTGCGTTCGGCCGTCGACTCGATGAAGATGGGCGCGGTCGATTACATCGCCAAGCCTTTCGATCATGACGAAATGCTTCAGGCCGTCGCGCGAATCCTGCGTGACCGGCAATCGGTGCAAGCCAGCGGTGAACCTGCCGTCGGCAAAGCCGGCAACGGCGCCGCGAAACCGGGTGTCAATAACAGCAACGGCGAAATCGGCATCATCGGCTCCTGCCCGCCTATGCAGGATCTGTACAGCAAGATCCGCAAAGTCGCGCCAACCGACTCCAATGTCCTGATCCAGGGCGAATCCGGCACCGGTAAAGAACTGGTGGCGCGCGCCCTGCACAATCTGTCCAAACGCGCCAAGGCGCCGATGATTTCGGTGAACTGCGCCGCCATTCCGGAAAGCCTGATCGAGTCCGAACTGTTCGGCCACGAAAAAGGCGCGTTCACTGGCGCCAGCGCCGGGCGTGCCGGCCTGGTGGAAGCGGCCGACGGCGGCACCTTGTTCCTCGACGAAATCGGCGAACTGCCACTGGAAGCCCAGGCCCGCCTGCTGCGCGTGCTGCAGGAAGGTGAAATTCGTCGCGTGGGTTCGGTGCAGTCACAGAAAGTCGATGTGCGCCTGATCGCCGCGACTCACCGGGACCTCAAGAGCCTGGCGAAAATCGGCCAGTTCCGTGAAGACTTGTATTACCGCCTTCACGTGATCGCTCTGAAACTGCCGGCCCTGCGCGAGCGCGGCGCGGACGTCAACGAAATTGCCACCGCGTTCCTGGCGCGGCAGAGCGCGCGGGTCAACCGCACCGACCTGAAGTTCGCCCCGGATGCCGAGCAGGCCATTCGTCATTACGCCTGGCCGGGTAACGTTCGAGAACTGGAAAATGCAGTAGAACGTGCCGTCATCCTGTGCGAGAGCCCGGAGATTTCCGCCGAGCTGCTGGGTATCGACATCGAGCTGAGCGATCTGGACGATGACGATTTCATCGGCCTGCCCCCACAACAGGGCAGCGCTGCCGGTAACAATAGCCATGAGCCGACCGAAGATCTGTCGTTGGAAGACTACTTCCAGCACTTCGTTCTCGAGCACCAGGACCACATGACCGAAACCGAGTTGGCGCGCAAACTCGGTGTCAGTCGCAAATGCCTGTGGGAACGCCGTCAGCGCCTGGGCATTCCGCGGCGCAAGACCGGGGTGGCCAGCGAGAGCTGAACCTCGCCTGTCTGATGTGCGGGTAACACGTGACAAGGTGAAAAAACTGTTACCTCAGTTTTTCACGTAACAGAAGCCGGGGCTTACGGTAACGAAGCCCCGGTTTTTTTTGGCCTCTGAAAAGCTCATCTGCCGGCCTAACCCCTTGTTTTGCTGGGCCTCACAAAAGTTGGCACGCACCCTGCTATATGTTTGGTACAAGAACAATAACAAGCAATGCACAAGACAATAAAAATAAGACGTATCGACTCACGCACAATAAAAACAAGACGGCGAGAGGCGCAGCTAACTGATTCTTTTGGAGAGGCGTTGTATTTGGGGCTTGCCCCACGACCAGGCCGAGAACAACAAAAACTGTCACAAGACAGAGCCTGCACTGGTTGGATCGCAAGATCACTGCAACACAGCGACCAAAGCAATCCGTTTGCTCTTGGCTCCCGATTGGGAGGGTCATGAAGGAAATCTTCATGGCGAGGGCACTTAACAAAAACAAAAAGCCCGAATCAAAAATAAAAATAGAGCATGCAACTACTTTCTTGGGGAGCTTCGGCTCCCCTTGTAGTTTCTGCCGTTTGGCCCTCATAGCGGCACTGCGTTCGCCTTTGTAGCAGCTGCCGAGCCTGCGAGGCTGCGTTCGATTGCGAAGCAGTCGCCAATACAAGCACCGGGTTTCTTCTGACACACCGCAATCTCTGGTTTGACGACTGCTTCGCAATCGAACGCAGCCTCGCAGGCTCGGCAGCTGCACAGAGCCAATCCGCACCAACAAGCCCCCCTTCAAGCGCTTGCGCAGCTTCCTACACCATCCCCCGACTAAATGCTAGAATCCCCGCCCATCATGCGGTCATTCTTCGTTATGGCCGAACATTCCTTCAAACAGTGCATCCCATGCTGAAGAAGCTGTTCCAGTCATTCCGTTCTCCCAAGCGTCATACGCAACACATTCGCAGTACGCCTGAAGTGCTCAACAGCGGCCAACATTCGCTGCAAAAGGCCCAATTCAGTCGCTACGCGGTGAACATCGTCGAACGCCTGCAGAACGCCGGTTACCAGGCTTATCTGGTCGGCGGCTGTGTGCGTGACATGCTGCTCGGCATCACGCCAAAAGATTTCGACGTCGCCACCAGTGCCACCCCTGAACAAGTTCGGGCCGAATTCCGCAACGCGCGGATCATCGGTCGTCGCTTCAAGCTGGTGCACATCCACTTTGGCCGCGAAATCATTGAAGTCGCGACCTTCCGCGCCAATCACCCGCAAAACGATGAAGAGGAAGACAGCAACCAGTCCTCACGCAACGAAAGCGGGCGCATCCTGCGCGATAACGTCTATGGCACGCTGGAAGAAGACGCGCAACGCCGCGACTTCACCATCAACGCCTTGTATTACGATCCAGTCAGCGAGCGCATCCTCGACTACGCCAACGGCGTACACGACATCCGCAATCACCTGATCCGCCTGATCGGCGACCCGAAGCAACGCTACCAGGAAGATCCGGTACGGATGCTGCGAGCCGTGCGTTTCGCCGCCAAGCTGAATTTCGGCATCGAAAAACACAGCGCCGCACCAATCCGCGAACTGGCGCCGATGCTGCGCGAGATCCCATCGGCCCGTCTGTTCGAAGAGGTGCTCAAGCTGTTCCTCTCCGGCCATGCCGCGGACACCTTCGAGATGCTGGTCGACCTGCAGCTGTTCGATCCGCTGTTCCCGGCCAGTGCCGAGGCGCTGGAATACAATCCGACCTATACCCACACGCTGATCAGCGAAGCGTTGATCAACACTGATCTGCGGATCAAACAGAACAAACCGGTGACCCCGGCGTTCCTGTTTGCGGCGCTGCTTTGGCCTGCCCTGCCGGCCCGCGTGTTGCGTTTGCAAGAACGTGGCATGCCGCCGATTCCGGCCATGCAGGAAGCGGCTCACGAGTTGATCGCCGAACAGTGCCAGCGCATCGCGATTCCGAAACGCTTCACCATGCCAATCCGCGAGATCTGGGACATGCAGGAGCGTCTGCCACGCCGCAGCGGCAAGCGCGCTGACCTGCTGCTGGACAACCCGCGGTTCCGTGCCGGTTACGACTTTCTGTTGCTGCGCGAAAGCGCCGGTGAGCAAACCGATGGCCTGGGCGAATGGTGGACGGATTATCAGGACGCCAACGACAGCGAACGTCGCGACATGATCCGCGACCTCAGCGGCAAGGATGACGGCACTGGCGCGCCACGCAAACGTCGCCGCAGCGGCGGTGCCAAGCGCAAGCGCGCTGCCGGCGCACCGAGCGCAACGGGCGAGTAATCCATGGAACGCATCTACATCGGCATGGGCAGCAATCTGGCTGACCCCGCCGAACAATTGCGCAGCGCCGTCGAGGCGCTGGCGCAGTTGCCGCAGACCGAACTGATCGGGGTTTCCGCGTTTTATCAGAGCGACTCGCTGCTGCCCGGCCAACCGCGCTACACCAACGCGGTTGCCGCGCTCGACAGCACGCTTGCTCCGTTGGAGCTGCTTGATGCATTGCAAGCCATCGAGAACGAACAGGGCCGTGAACGCCTTCAACGCTGGGGGCCACGCACGCTTGATCTCGATATTGTGTTGTTCGGCGACCGGCTGATCGACGAGCCCCGCCTCAGAGTCCCCCACTACCATCTGCAGGAACGCGCCTTCGTTCTGTATCCGCTAGCCGAATTGGCACCTGCGGATTTGCGTCTGGCCGATGGTCGCAGCCTGAAGGAATTACTCGCAGCCTGCCCGTTCGTCGGGCTGGAACGCCTCACTCTGGCTTAACGCAAATCCCCTGTGGGAGCAGCCTGCTCGCGATAGCGATCTTGCAGTCACCATCATCGTTACATGGCAGACCGCCATCGCGAGCAGGCTCGCTCCCACACTGGGTTTTGTGTCGAACACAAGATCCGCATCTGCTGAAACGCATCAGTTACCCCGGTAACACCCCACGCGTAACAATGCGGTAACACACGCAATTGACTTCCCGAGTTCTCCTCACGACTATAGGCGTCCCGCTGCCGCCAACACGGCGCTGAAGGGCGCAATCCAGGCCTTAAAAGCACGACAACAGACCGTGCGCCTGTCGTTAACGAAGAATCACGCGCGTTACTCGCAGTAGTTTCCACAGCGCCTGAATGAGGAACTTTTCATGCCAGCCATCACCCTGACCACTCTGCAAGGTCTCAAGCAAAAAGGTGAAAAAATCACCATGCTGACCTGCTATGACGCGACCTTCGCCCACGCCTGTAATGAGGCTGGTATCGAAGTGCTGCTGGTGGGCGACTCCCTTGGCATGGTTTTGCAAGGTCACGACAGCACCCTGCCGGTCACCACCGCTGAAATGGCTTACCACGTGGCGGCCGTCAAACGTGGCAACACCGATGCATTGATCCTCGCCGACCTGCCCTTCATGGCCTACGCCACCACCGAACAAGCCATGACCAACAGTGCCCTGTTGATGCAGGCGGGTGCGCATATGGTCAAGGTTGAAGGTGCGCTGTGGCTGGCGGACTCGATCCGGTTGCTGGCCGAACGCGGTATCCCGGTGTGCGCGCACATGGGGCTGACACCGCAATCGGTGAATATCCTCGGCGGCTATAAAGTTCAGGGTCGCAACGAAAACCAGGCGCGGCAGATGCGTGCCGATGCGATCTCCCTGGAACAGGCCGGCGCGGCGATGTTGCTGCTCGAATGCGTACCGAGTGAGCTCGCCGAAGAAATCACCCAAGCGGTGAAAATCCCGGTGATCGGCATCGGCGCCGGCAGTGGCACCGACGGCCAGGTACTGGTTCTGCACGATATGCTTGGCCTGTCGATCACTGGCCGTGTGCCTAAGTTCGTGAAGAACTTCATGGCAGGGCAACAAAACATTCAAGCGGCGCTTGGTGCGTACGTCACTGAAGTCAAAGCGGCGACTTTCCCTGGTATCGAACACGGATTCTCTGCATGAACACCGTAAAAACCGTACGCGAATTGCGGGCCGCCGTGGCCCGTGCCCGCAGTGAAGGCAAGCGCATCGGCTTCGTGCCGACCATGGGCAACCTGCACAGCGGTCATGTTGCACTGGTGACCAAAGCCACCCAACGGGTGGATTTCGTGGTCGCGAGCATTTTCGTCAACCCGCTGCAGTTCGGCGCCGGCGAAGACCTCGACAAGTACCCGCGCACCCTCGCAGCCGATCAGGAGAAACTGCTCCAGGCCGGTTGCCACTTGCTGTTCGCGCCAACCGTTGAAGAAATGTATCCCGAAGGCATGGTCGGCCAGACCCGCGTCAGCGTTCCGCAACTCTCCGAAGGCCTTTGCGGCGCCAGCCGTCCCGGGCATTTCGAAGGCGTGGCGACGGTAGTCACCAAGCTGTTCAACATGGTTCAACCGGACCTGGCGATCTTCGGCCAGAAAGACTTCCAGCAACTGGCAGTGATCCGCGCCCTGGTGCATGACCTGAACATGCCGATCCAGATCATCGGTGAACCGACAGTACGTGCAGCCGATGGCCTGGCGCTGTCGTCGCGCAATGGTTTCCTCAGCGAAGAACAACGGGCCGTTGCGCCGATGGTGTATCGCGGTTTGAGCCAGATTGCCGACGCGATCAAACAGGGCGAACGAGATTTCCCGGCATTGATCGGCGCGCAAATCAAGCAGCTTGAAGCGGCTGGATTGCGTCCTGATTATCTGGAAATTCGCCATGCGCTGACCTTGCGCCCGGCAACTGCGCAAGATCGGGATCTGGTGATTCTGGTGGCGGCGTTCCTGGGCACTACGCGGTTGATCGATAACCTGCATCTGAACCTCGACGCCCCAGCCTAAACACCGCAAAACAATTGTGGGAGCGAGCCTGCTCGCGAAAGCGGTGGATCAGTCGGCATCAATGCTGAATGGCACACCGCATTCGCGAGCAGGCTCGCCCCCACATTGGATCTGCGTCTGATCCCAAGCTGTATTGCTGCTCACAATGGCTTCGGGCAAACTGCCCGCCGTTCGATTCCGACCTGGGGAAACACTCATGCACGCCATCATGCTCAAAGCCAAGCTGCATCGCGCCGAAGTCACCCACGCTGTACTCGATTACGAAGGTTCTTGCGCCATCGACGGCGAATGGCTGGACCTGTCCGGCATCCGTGAGTATGAGCAGATCCAGATCTACAACGTCGACAATGGTGAACGCTTCACCACCTACGCGATTCGTGGCGAAGAAGGTTCGCGCATGATTTCGGTCAACGGTGCCGCGGCGCACAAGGCCAAGGTGGGTGATCGCGTGATCATTTGCGCATACGCCCACTACAGCGAAGCCGAGCTGCTCAACTTCAAGCCACGCATGCTCTACATGGCGCCGGGTAATGAACTGAGCCACACCAGCAATGCCATTCCGGTTCAGATCGCCTGATCCAGTCTTAGCCCCTCCCCCTTCCGTTTGTCGGACCGTTCCCTGCTCGATGTATAAAAAAGTACCGGGAACGGGTCAGACAAAGTCAAGACAGATCGCAGCGCGAGGTTTACTGTATTCGCCCTGTGTCATGAAATCGTGTCGACGCAGTTAGCCGGACGCCGACCCACAGCACTCCGGTATTTTTAGTGTTCAAAAGGCCGTTCAAGTAAAAAGGAAACCCGCAGCGATGGCGTATTACCGCACCCCTCAAGACGTTACCGCTCTGCCCGCCTGGCAAGCGTTGAATGATCACCGCCAAGCCATGCAAGATTTCAGCATGCGCGAAGCCTTTAATGCCGATCCGCAGCGCTTTACCCAATTCACCCTCAGCAGCTGCGGCCTGTTTCTCGACTACTCGAAGAACCTGATCAACGCCCAGACCCGCGATCTGCTGGTGGGCCTGGCCAACGAAGTCGATCTCCAGGGCGCGATCAAGGCACTGTTCGAAGGCGAAATCGTCAACTCCTCCGAAGGCCGTCCGGCCTTGCACACCGCGCTCCGCCGTCCGGTTGGCGACAAGCTGTCGGTGAACGGCGTCAACGTGATGCCGGAAGTGCACAAGGTCCTGAACCAGATCACCGACCTCGTGGGCCGTATCCACGACGGTTTGTGGCGCGGCTACTCCGAGAAGCCGATCACTGACGTGGTGAACATCGGCATCGGTGGCTCGTTCCTCGGCCCGGAGCTGGTCTCCGAAGCGCTGCTGTCCTACGCTCAGAAAGGCGTGCGCTGCCATTACCTGGCGAACATCGACGGCAGTGAGTTCCACGAACTGACCATGAAACTGCGTGCCGAAACCACGCTGTTCATCGTTTCGTCGAAATCCTTCAACACCCTCGAAACCCTGAAGAATGCCCAGGCCGCACGTGCCTGGTACCTGGCTCAGGGTGGTTCGGAAGCCGAGCTGTATCGTCACTTCATCGCCGTCTCCAGTAACAATGCAGCGGCTGTGGCATTCGGGATCCGCGAAGAAAACATCTTCCCGATGTGGGACTGGGTTGGCGGCCGTTACTCGCTGTGGTCGGCCATCGGTCTGCCGATCGCCCTGGCCATCGGCATGTCGAACTTCAAGGAGCTGCTGTCCGGTGCCTACACCATGGACCAGCATTTCCAGAGCGCGCCATTCGAACAGAACATGCCGGTGCTGCTGGCGTTGCTCGGCGTCTGGTACGGCAACTTCTGGGGTGCACAGAGCCACGCGATCCTGCCGTACGACCACTACCTGCGTAACATCACCAAGCACTTGCAACAGCTCGACATGGAATCCAACGGCAAGAGCGTGCGCCAGGACGGCACCCCGGTGTCCACCGACACCGGCCCGGTGATCTGGGGTGGCGTCGGCTGCAACGGTCAGCATGCGTATCACCAGTTGCTGCACCAGGGCACTCAACTGATCCCGGCCGACTTCATCGTGCCGATCGTCAGCTTCAACCCGGTGTCCGATCACCACCAGTGGCTGTACGCCAACTGCCTGTCGCAAAGCCAGGCGCTGATGCTGGGCAAGACCCTTGCCGAGGCCGAAGCCGAGTTGCGCGACAAAGGCATGAGCGAAGAGGACGTGCAGAAACTCGCGCCTCACAAGGTGATCCCGGGCAACCGCCCAAGCAATACGTTGGTGGTCGAGCGCATCAGCCCGCGTCGCCTCGGCGCATTGGTGGCGATGTACGAACACAAAGTCTTCGTGCAAAGCGTGATCTGGGGCATCAACGCCTTCGACCAGTGGGGTGTGGAACTGGGTAAAGAACTGGGCAAAGGTGTCTACAACCGCCTGGTCGGCAGCGAAGAAACCCCGGCTGACGATGCTTCGACCCAAGGTTTGATCAACTACTTCCGCGGTCGTCACCGCGGGTGATCTGACGCAGCACTTGCTATTCCCTGTGGGAGCGAGCCTGCTCGCGAATACGGTTTTTCATTCAACATTGATGTTGGCTGATCCATCGTATTCGCGAGCAGGCTCGCTCCCACAGTTGTTTTGGGTCACCTCCCCATTAGGCGTTCGGCTTGAACCCTTTCGCTACTCGGCGCATCTTTATTACTTGTCGCAAAACAAGAATAAGGAACCGTCATGTTCGATATCAGCACGTTCCCCCAAGCCGATGCCGTCCGCCGGGCTGCACAATTAAGTCAAGACGACTACAAGCGCCTGTACCGCCAATCCATCGACCACCCCAGCACCTTCTGGGCCGAACAGGCCACACGCTTTCTCGACTGGAGTACGCCGTGGGATACCGTCCAGCGCTATAACCTGAAAACCGGTGAGGCGAGCTGGTTCGCCGGCGGAAAGTTAAATGTCAGTTACAACTGCATCGACCGTCACCTGGAAAAGCGCGGCGATCAAATCGCGATCATCTGGGAAGGCGACGACCCTGCCGAATCCGTGCAGATCACCTACAAAAAACTTCATCACAACGTCTGTCGCCTGGCCAACGTGCTCAAAAGCCGTGGCGTGAAGAAAGGCGACCGCGTGTGCATCTATATGCCGATGATCCCCGAAGCCGCCTACGCCATGCTCGCCTGCACGCGCATTGGTGCGGTGCATTCAGTGGTGTTCGGTGGTTTCTCTCCAGACTCTGTGCGTGATCGGATTCTCGATGCCGACTGCCGCACCGTGATCACCGCCGATGAAGGCGTGCGCGGCGGTAAAGTCGTGCCGCTCAAGCAGAAGGTCGACAAGGCGTTGCAAAGTTGCCCGAACGTCAGCACCGTCATCGTGGTCGAGCGCACTCAGGGCGAAGTGGACTGGGTCGAGGGCCGGGACATCTGGTATCACCAGGCGCTGCGCGACGTCAGCGACGATTGCCCGCCTGAGCCGATGGACGCCGAAGACCCGCTGTTTATCCTCTACACCTCCGGCAGCACCGGCAAACCCAAAGGCGTGCTGCACACCACCGGCGGCTACCTGCTGCAAGCGGCGATGACCTTCAAGTACGTACTCGACTACCGCGACGACGAAGTCTTTTGGTGCACCGCCGATGTCGGCTGGGTCACCGGCCACAGCTACATCGTCTACGGTCCTCTGGCCAACGGCGCGACCACGCTGATCTTCGAAGGCGTCCCGAGCTACCCGAGCAGCTCGCGCTTCTGGCAGGTGATCGACAAGCACCATGTGAACATTTTCTATACCGCCCCGACCGCCTTGCGCTCCCTGATGCGTGAAGGCCCCGAACCGTTGAAGGAAACCTCCCGCGCGAGCCTCAGATTACTCGGCAGTGTCGGTGAGCCCATCAACCCGGAAGCGTGGGAGTGGTATTTCAATGCCGTCGGCGAACAGCGCTGTCCGATCGTCGATACCTGGTGGCAGACCGAAACCGGCGGCATCATGCTCAGCCCGCTGGTCAGCGCTCAACGGATCAAACCCGGTTGCGCCACGCAACCGATGTTCGGCGTGCAACCGGTGCTGCTCGATGAAACGGGCAAGGAAATCAAAGGCGCCGGCAGCGGCGTGCTGGCGATCAAATCCAGCTGGCCGGCGCAGATCCGCAGCGTCTACGGCGACCCGCAACGAATGGTCGAGACCTACTTCAAGCCCTACCCCGGTTACTACTTCACCGGCGACGGTGCCCGGCGCGATGAGGATGGTGATTACTGGATCACCGGGCGCATCGACGACGTGATCAACGTCTCCGGGCACCGCATCGGCACCGCGGAAGTGGAAAGCGCGCTCGTGCTGCACGACAGCATCGCCGAAGCGGCGGTGGTCGGTTACCCCCACGACATCAAGGGCCAGGGCATCTACGCCTTCGTCACCCCCATGAACGGCACCGAGCCCAATGACGAACTGAAGAAAGCACTGCTGGACCACGTCAGCAAGGAAATCGGCAGTTTCGCCAAACCGGACCTGATCCAGTGGGCGCCGGCCTTGCCGAAAACCCGTTCGGGCAAAATCATGCGACGGATTCTGCGCAAAATCGCCTGTAACGAACTAGACAGCCTGGGCGACACCTCGACCCTGGCTGATCCGAGCGTGGTCCAGGAGTTGGTCGATAAACGCCTGAATCAATAAGCTCATGCTTTAAACTTCCCGGCGCGGCCGTAACAGCCGCGCCTTTTTTTCGCCACTGAGTCGCCATGGAATTCATTCGAACCCGTATCGAAACCCAGGTCATGAGCCTGAGCGGTTTGTCACTCGGCAAGCTCGACCTGGAAAACCCCAAGGGCGATCCCGGCCTGTTCGGCCCCGATTCGGTGAGCTGGCAAGTGCATGGAGACTTCAGCAGCATGCTAATCGGCGGCATCAGCGCCCTGATGCTGCAAGCACTGCATCCACTGGCCCTGGCCGGGGTCTGGGACCATTCGAATTTCCGCGAGGACATGCTCGGCCGACTGCGCCGCACCGGGCAGTTCATTTCCGGCACCACATTCGGTTCGCGAAAAGACGCCGACTGGCTGATCGAGAAAGTCCGTACCATCCACCTGCAAGTGACCGGCACGGCACCGGATGGCCGGCCCTACGCCGCCAGCGATCCCGAGCTGCTGACCTGGGTGCACGTGGCCGAGGTCAGCAACTTCCTCGCTGCCCATTTGCGTTACCGCAATCCGAAGCTGTCCCTGGCTGATCAGGACCGTTACTACGCGGAAATCGCGTTGGTCGCCGAACGGCTCGGCGCCTGTAACGTGCCGCGTTCGCGGCAGGAAATTGCCGATTACCTTGAGCGCATTCGCCCACAGCTGCTGTGCGACGAGCGCAGTCGCGAAGTGTTGCGGCTGCTGCTGAACGCCCCCTCCCCCAGTCGTTTGGCCAGGCCTTTCGGCGGTTTGATGATGCAAGCCGGAATCGACCTGCTGCCGGACTGGGCCAGTGACATGCTGGGTGTCCAACAGAGCCCGCTGCAACGCAAGCTGATCCGCGCCGGCGTCAATCGCAGCGCGCCGATGCTGCGTTGGGCGGTGCGTAACGGCTCGGTGCAGCGGGCTAAACGCCGGATGGGTTTACTGACCTGAGCTCAGGCCATACACAAAAAACGCTGAATGTCGGCCTTCTGTGGCGAGGGAGCTTGCTCCCGCTCGAGTGCGAAGCGCTCGCAAAATCTTCGACAAGGGCTGAGATTATGGGGGCCGCTTCGCAGCCCAGCGGGAGCAAGCTCCCTCGCCACAGGTGCAATGCTGTTAAACTCCCGCGCCAAATTCCCTCCTGCAAGGCGCCGAGCATGTCTTCCTTGAATCAGGCGCTGCGCGCCGCCCTCGATCGTCGCCAAGACCTGCTGGCCGAACTGCATCAGCAAGGCACCGATTGCTATCGCTTGTTCCACGGCAGCCAGGAAGGCGCCGGCGGCCTGACGATCGACCGCTACGGCCCGCAATTGCTGGTGCAAAGCTTTCACCAGTCGCTGGAACGGGATGCGCTGCTGCAACTGCACGACACCATCAATCAGCACCTGGGCCTCGAAACGCTGCTGGTGTACAACGATCGCTCCCGTGGCAACTCGCGTATCGACCGCGAAGACACTGTCTACCGCGCCGACGAAGCCGCCCTGCAAGACTTGATCGGTCACGAATGGGGCTTGAATTACCGGGTTCGCGGCCGCCACGCCGGCCAGGATCCGCTGCTGTTCCTCGACCTGCGCAACACGCGTGGCTGGGTCAAGCAGCACAGCAAAAACAAAAGCGTGCTGAACCTGTTCGCCTACACCTGTGGCGTCGGCCTGAGTGCGGCGGCCGGTGGTGCGAGCGAAGTCTGCAACCTCGACTTCGCCGAGGGCAACCTGGCCGTCGGCCGTGAGAACGGCTTGCTCAATCCCCAGTTGCCGACCATGGACTTCATCCAGTCCGACTACTTCCCGGCAATCCGTCAATTGGCCGGTCTGCCGATCAGCCAGCGCCGCGGGCAGAAACTGCCAAGCTATCAACGTCTGGAACAGCGTCAGTACGACCTGGTGCTGCTGGATCCGCCGGCCTGGGCCAAGAGCGCTTTCGGCACCGTCGACTTGCTGCGCGACTATCAGAGCCTGCTTAAACCCGCGCTGCTGACCACCGCCGACAATGGCGTGCTGATCTGCTGCAACAACCTGGCAAAAGTCAGCATGGACGACTGGCGCGAGCAAGTTTTGCGTTGTGCAGAGAAAGCCGGCCGGCCGGTACGCGAGTGGACAGTGATGAAACCGGGCGGCGATTTTCCGTCAATGGATGAGCAGCCGCCGCTGAAAACGCTGATTCTGCAGCTCTGAGATTCCTCTGGAAAATCAGATAAATCCTATAAAGCATGATCACTTCGGAACCGGAAACGCGTGCCATACTCCAACGCACTCCGATTCAGACAGATGAAGCCACACATGCCCAAAGGATTGATTCGCGCTATTGGCGCTCTGTTGACCGCTCTAGCCCTCTACAGCCTGCTGGGGTTTCTGATTTTGCCGGGCATCGCGTTGCGGGTGGCCAATCAACAATTGGCCAGTTACGCGACGACGCCCGCCACGATCCAGCGGATCGAACTCAACCCGTTCAGCCTTGAAGTCACCCTTTGGGGACTGATCATCGGCGAGCCGGGCAAGGAGCAGGTCGGCTTTGAGCGACTGCATGCCAACTTGCAGATCGACAGCCTCTGGACCAAGGCGCTGCACCTGTCCGATATCGAAATAGACAAATCCAAGACCGAAATCCTCTTCGGCAAGGACGGTAAGCTCAATCTGCTTGGCCTGTTCAAAATCCCCGCCAGTGAACCGACCCCGGCCGACCCGAACGCCAAACCGTTCCCGTTGCGCATCGAGCGGATCAAACTGGCCGGCGGTGTCGTTCACTTCCAGGATCAACGCCCCAGCGAACCCATCGAATTCCTCTACGACAAACTCAACTTCGAACTGAAAAACCTCAGTACCCTGCCTGAAGACAGTGCCGACATGACCTTGGTGGCCATCGGCCCGGCAGGTGGACAGATCGACTGGACAGGCAATTTCAGCCTGATCCCGATCGCCTCCGAAGGTAAGCTGAAGATCACCAATGGCAAGATGAAAGCCTTTTGGCCTTATGTGCGTGACGCGTTACCACTGGTGCTGGAAAACGGTGTCCTGAACCTGAGCACCGACTACAAACTCAACCTGGCCAAGGAAACCGAACTGCTGTTGAGCAACGTCGCCGTCAGCATCGCGCCGTTCGCGATCAAAGCACCAGACGGTCGACCGCTGGCGAAGCTTGAGCGGCTGGACATCAGCGAAACGACCGTAGACCTGGCCAAGCAGCAAGTGGTCGTCGGTAAGATCCGCAGCCAAAAACTGGAAATGTGGGCCGCCCTCGAAGCCGACGGGCAACTCGATTGGCAGAAACTGTTCGCCAGCCAACCGTCCAAACCGGCCGCCAAAGCCAACGCCGAACCGGCCAGCACCCCGGCAGCCGCCGATTCACCGAAACCCGAACCGGCACCACCGAGCAAGCCATGGCAGGTGCTGCTCAAAGACGTGCAACTGCGCGATTACCAGGTGCATCTGGCTGATCGCAAGGCGCAACCCGCCGTGGCGCTGGACGTCGGCCCGCTGAACCTGGACCTGCAGAATTTCGACAGCCTCAATGGCTCGCCTTTTAACCTCAAGCTCGATACGGGCGTGGGCAAGCAAGGCAAGATCACGGCAGACGGTATCGTCAATCTCGCCCCGGTCAGCGCCAAGTTAAAAGTACAAACCAAGGACATCGACCTGCGCGTCGCCCAGTCCTACATCACCCCGTTCATTCGCCTGGAACTGCGCAGCGGCATGCTCGGCAGCGATCTGGCGGTCGATCTGAAAAGCACCGAGCCGCTGGCATTCAGCGTCACCGGCCGTGCTCAGGTCGATCAACTGCATACCCTCGACACCCTCAAAACCCGCGACTTCCTCAAATGGCAGCAGTTGGTGCTCGAAGGCCTGAACTATCAGCATGGCGACAGCCTGTCGATCGACAAGGTCAACCTGTTCCAGCCTTATGCGCGCTTCATGATCAACGATGACCGCACCACTAACATCGATGATCTGCTGATTCCGCAACCGCCCGACTCCGGCGCCAAAACGGCTGAAGCCAAACCTGCCGGCAAGGAAAAACCGCTGGGCATCCACATTGGCGGCATTGCCATCAATGACGGCTCGGCCAACTTCGCCGACTTCAGCCTGACCCCGAATTTCGCCACGGCCATTCAACAGCTCAATGGGCAAATCGGCACCATCGACAGCCGTCAGGCGAAACCGGCCAGCGTCGATATCAAAGGCAAGGTCGACCGCTATGCGCCGGTCACTATCAAGGGCTCGGTCAACCCGTTCGACCCGATGGCCAGCCTCGACATCGCCACCAGTTTCAAACGTGTTGAACTGACCACGCTCACGCCCTACTCCGGCAAGTTCGCCGGTTACCGCATTCGCAAGGGCCGGCTCAATCTCGACCTGCATTACCTGATCACCAAGGGCCAGCTCAAGGCCGAAAACAAAGTGGTGGTCGAGCAGTTGCAACTGGGTGAGAAAGTCGACAGTCCGGACGCCGTGAGCCTGCCGCTGAAACTGGCGATCGCGCTGCTCAAGGACGTCGACGGCAAGATTTCCATTGAGCTGCCGGTGACCGGTGACCTGAACAACCCGCAGTTCAGCGTCATGCCGATCATCTGGCAGACCCTGCGCAATCTGATCGTCAAAGCCGCCGCGGCGCCGTTCAAAATGATTGGTGGGCTGGTCAGTGGTAGTGGTTCGGAAGATTTGGGCACTGTGTCGTTTGCGCCGGGTTCAAGCGACCTGAGCAAGGAAGCCGAGGGTTCGCTGGTCAAACTGTCCCAGGCCCTCAAGGAACGTCCGGCCCTGCGCCTGGAAATCGAAGGCACGGCTGCCGCCAGCAGCGATGGCCCGCTGATCGCCGAGCAACGTCTGGAGCGGGAATACCAGTACAACTACTACAAAATGCTCCAGCGTCGCGGTGACAAGGTGCCGGCTCAGGCCTCGTTGCTGCAGGTACCGGACAACGAGAAAGGTCCGCTGCTGGAAGGGATCTACCGCACGCGCCTGAAGACGCAGCCGCCCGCCGAATGGAAAGACTTGGGCAAGGAAGAACGCACCGCGAAGATGCGCGCAGACGTGATCAAATTCTGGAGTTCCAGCGACGTACTGTTGCGTCAGTTGGGTCAGGAACGCGCGAGCAGCATCAAGGACTATCTGGTCGACAAGGGTCAGTTGGCCGATGACCGCGTCTACTTCGTCGACGCTAACCTCGGCGAAGCACAAAGTGACGGTCGAGTGGTTACGCCGCTGCATCTGGACGCCGAGTGATGGGCGCGAAATGGCTGATGAGCCTGACTCTGGCCGTGGCCGCCAGTCAGGCCTCGGCAGCGGACACCCTGCGCTGCGGCAGTCAATTGGTCAGTGTCGGGGACAGGTCCAGCGAAGTGCTGCAGAAATGCGGTGAACCGGTCAGCCGTGATCTGTTGGGCTACAAGCGCAGCGCCAACCGACGGGAAGAGTTTCAAGTCGAGGAATGGACCTACGGGCCCAACGGCGGGATGTACCAGTACCTGCGTTTTGAAGGTAATCGTTTGAAGCAGATCACCAGCAAGCGCGGTAACTGAGTCACCACAACTCAATGTGGGAGCGAGCCTGCTCGCGATGGCGGATTAACTTTCAACACATCTGTTGGCTGAAAGTCCGCTTTCGCGAGCAGGCTCGCTCCCACAGTTGTTTTAGGTCTCCCAAATAGAACAGGCCCCGACACGAATGCCGGGGCCTGTAATGGCCACATCCTTGTGGCCTTCGCATGAACTCTCCAGAGGCGGCAGACGTATTGCTCGGCCCGCCCGCCGCGCCTTCTCCCAGTCCAGGCGAGAAGTCTTGCCTTACTCGGCTTTCAGGCCGTCAGCGGAGACCGCTTTGACGCCTTTGATTTTCTTGGCGATAGCCACGGCGGTGGCTTTCTGAGCGTCGGTCACCGCAACGGTGGACGACAGAGACACTACGCCTTTGTTGGTTTCGACTTTGATGTCGGTACCAGGAATGCCTTTTTCGGTCACCAGGTCTGCTTTGACTTTGGTAGTGATCCAGGTATCGGAAGTGGATTCTTTAGCCTTAGTCATTTCACCCGCCGCCAGAGTCATCGGGGCTTGGGCGGTGGTGGTCTGTGCAAATGCAGCGTTGGCCATGGTCAGGGTCAGCGCGGTAGCAGTAGCGGCAGCGATAGCGAACTTCTTCATACGAGTAACTCCTGTTTTTCATAAAGTCTGCTGCGTGTCTTGTCAGCAGGGTTACTGGAGATATTGCGAACGCTGTGCCAACTTTGATACAGACAATAAATCGTTATAAATCATTACCTTAGAAAAATGATCAATTTTCGGAATCATGCAAATTGCATGACTTGGAAATTATCTACATGCAAGTTGCGGGTTTTACCACAGGCCTAAGGCCATGAATTGTTGGAAGTTTTCTCAATTACTCCATTTTGTCCCGAACGGCGAACAAAAAAATGCCCCGCGTCGTGAAAGGCGGGGCATGGGACAGACTTGACAATGGATCAGACGCCGGGGCAACCAGTAGGCGAGTACTCTTTGAGTACCGTCGAGGCGCAAGTCCAGCCACCGGCGAGTGTGCGCGAAAGCGTGATGGTCTTGCCGAGCACCTGACCGGGTGCATTGAGGATCGTGCAGCCAATACTGCCAACACCGGTAGAAGCGGTGCCCGATGCCGTAACCGTGCAATTACCTGTGGTCACCTTACCGCCGATCAGAGCGAGGGTAGGGTTGGTGCCTTGATTCATAATGTCTTCGAAGGGGACCTTCAGAGCCGATATTTCAGCAAGACCGGCGGTGACCTTCGCCCGCGCTTGATACTTCGCATACTGCGGCAGCGCAACCGTCGCCAGAATCCCGATGATCGCCACCACGATCAACAGTTCGATCAGGGTAAAACCTTTTTGAGTATTCATAGACAAGCTCCATGCATGAGTCGAAATCTCATGATCTGAACTAGCCACAGCACAGCCCATGCCAAGCCCTTCATCCCCTGTTATAAGCGCACGAGGCCAACAAAACGCCCTTTCCTACCCCCAGGATCCGCACTATCTGACACTTTTTGTCACCTGAGCAGTGCTGGTTTGGTTCCGCCGCTTGACTAGGCTATAAGTCATGAACTGTCTGCGTCCGGTATCCCCATGAATGACATCGCCCTTAGCGGTCTGGCCAAACAATTGGTCCTGGCCGAGCTGCTCACTGACAAAAGCGCGCAACAGGCGTATCAGCAAGCCCTACGCAATCGCATCTCCCTGGTCACTTACCTGGTGCAGAGCAAACTGGTGCAAAGCCGCCAGGTGGCCGAGATTGCCTCGGAACACTTTGGCATGGCCCTGCTGGACCTCAACTGCCTGAACAAGGAGACCCAGCCCAAGGGACTGGTCAGCGAGAAGCTGATTCGTCAGCACCACGCCCTGCCCCTCTGGCGGCGCGGCAACAAGTTGTTCGTGGGCGTTTCCGACCCGACCAATCAGCAAGCCATCAATGACATCCAGTTCAGCACCGGGCTGAACACTGAAGCCATCCTGGTGGAGGAGGACAAACTCAGCGACGCCATCGAAAAATTCTTCGATACCCAAGGCGCCGGCCTGGAAGACATGGCCGACGTTGACCTCGATGGTGTGGACATCGAGTCGATCGATGACAGCAAACTGGAAGCCCTCGCCGGACAAGATGCCGATGACGCGCCGGTGGTGCGCTTCGTCCACAAGATGTTGCTCGATGCAATCAAGAGCGGCTCTTCCGACCTGCATTTCGAACCCTATGAAAAAACCTACCGCGTGCGGGTGCGTACCGACGGTATTTTGCGTGAAGTCGCCAAACCACCGATTCAACTGGCCAATCGGATCGCGGCGCGGCTGAAAGTCATGGCCAGCCTCGACATCTCCGAACGGCGCCGGCCCCAGGACGGACGGATCAAGATGCATCTGTCCAAGAGCAAATCCATCGACTTCCGGGTCAACACCCTGCCGACCCTGTGGGGCGAGAAAGTGGTGATCCGGATCCTCGACCCGTCCAGCGCTCAAATGGGCATCGACGCCCTCGGCTATGAGCCCGATCAGAAAGACCTGTACATGGCCGCCCTCAAGCAGCCACAAGGGATGATTCTGGTGACCGGGCCCACCGGTTCGGGCAAAACCGTGTCGCTCTACACCGGGCTGAACATTCTCAACACCGTGGACATCAACATCTCCACCGCCGAAGACCCGGTGGAAATCAACATGGAAGGCATCAACCAGGTCAGCGTCAACCCCAAACAGGGAATGGACTTCGCCCAGGCGCTGCGCTCATTTCTGCGACAGGACCCGGACGTGATCATGGTCGGCGAGATCCGCGACCTCGAAACCGCCGAAATCGCCATCAAAGCCGCCCAGACCGGCCACATGGTGCTGTCGACCCTGCACACCAACAGCGCCGCCGAAACCCTGATTCGCCTGCACAACATGGGCATCGCGGGTTTCAACATTGCCACCTCGATCAGCCTGATCATTGCCCAGCGCCTGGCACGCAAGCTGTGCAGCCATTGCAAGAAACCCATCGAGATTCCCCGGGAGGCGCTACTCAAGGAAGGCTTCCCCGAGGAACGCATCGGCTCATTCACGATCTATGAACCGATCGGTTGCGATCACTGCAACGGCGGTTACAAAGGGCGAGTCGGGATTTATGAAGTGGTGAAGAACACACAGGACCTGCAACGGCTGATCATGGCCGAAGGCAATTCACTGGAAATTGACAGTCAGATGCGTAAAGACGGCTTCAACGACCTGCGGACATCGGGCCTGCTCAAGGCCATGCAAGGCATCACCAGCCTTGAAGAAATCAACCGGGTCACCAAGGACTGAATATGGCGGTCAAAGCAGCAAAAATCAGCGTCTACGCCTGGGAAGGTACAGACCGCAAAGGCACCAAAGTGACGGGTGAGTTGAGCGGTCAGAACCCGGCGTTGATCAAGGCCCAGTTGCGCAAACAGGGCATCAACCCCGGCAAGGTACGCAAGAAGTCCACCTCGATTTTCAACCTGGGCAAGCGCATCAAGGCCCGGGACATTGCCCTGTTCACCCGGCAGATGGCGACCATGATGAAAGCCGGTGTACCGCTGTTGCAGTCCTTCGACATCATCGGTGAAGGCTTCGATAACCCGGCCATGCGCACACTGATAGACGAGGTAAAACAGGAAGTCGCGGCGGGTAACAGCTTCGCCGCTTCCCTGCGCAAAAAGCCCCAATACTTCGATGAGCTCTACTGCAACCTGGTAGATGCCGGCGAGCAGGCCGGCGCCCTCGATACCCTGCTGGAGAGAGTGGCGACCTATAAGGAAAAGAGTGAAAGCCTCAAGGCCAAGATCAAGAAGGCCATGACCTACCCGCTGGCTGTGGTGTTCATTGCGATCATTGTGTCCGCAATTTTGCTGATCAAAGTGGTGCCGCAGTTCGAATCGGTATTCAAAGGGTTTGGCGCCGAATTGCCGGCTTTCACTGTGATGGTCATTGGCTTGTCGGAGTTCATGCAGGCGTGGTGGTGGATGTTGCTCGGCGTGCTGATCGCGGTGATTTTCGGCGTGCGCCACGCCTTTAAAACGTCGCAGGGCTTTCGGGACTGGATGGACACATGGTTACTGAAACTGCCGTTGATTGGCACGTTGATGTACAAGTCTGCCGTGGCCCGTTACGCCCGCACACTGTCGACCACTTTCGCCGCCGGGGTGCCGCTGGTAGAAGCCCTGGATTCGGTAGCCGGGGCGACGGGCAACATCGTATTCAAGCGTGCGGTGCTGCGCATCAAGCAGGACGTATCCACCGGTATGCAGCTGAACTTTGCCATGCGCACCTCCGGCATCTTTCCCACCATGGCGATCCAGATGACTGCGATTGGCGAAGAGTCCGGCGCACTGGACGATATGCTCGACAAGGTCGCGAGCTTCTATGAGGAGGAAGTGGACAACATGGTCGATAACCTCACCAGCCTGATGGAGCCGTTCATCATGGTGGTGCTGGGTGTTATCGTCGGTGGCCTGGTGGTTGCGATGTACCTGCCCATCTTCCAACTCGGCTCAGCGATCTGACATGCCCTTGAACGACACTCTGACCCTCTACCCGTTGACCTTCGTGATCGCAGCCATGTTGGTCGGCCTGCTGATTGGCAGCTTTCTCAACGTGGTGGTCTGGCGCCTGCCAAAAATGCTCAACCGCGAATGGCTTCAGGAGGCACGTGACGTGTTGGGCTTGCCGAGCGAGACGCCGCTGCCGACCTTCAATCTGATACTGCCCCATTCCCAGTGCCCACATTGCGGCCATCGAATCCGCGCCTGGGAAAACATTCCGCTGCTCAGTTATCTGTTTTTACGGGGTCGATGCTCGAACTGCGCGGCAGCGATCAGCAAACGTTACCCGCTGACCGAACTGGCCTGCGGCCTGCTCTCGGCGTTCATCGCCTGGCATTTCGGTTTCGGCTGGCAGGCCTGCATGGCGCTGGTCCTGAGCTGGGGATTGCTGACGATGAGCCTGATCGACGCCGAGCACCAACTGCTGCCGGATGTGCTGGTGCTGCCGCTGATATGGCTGGGGCTGATCGTCAACAGCTTCGGACTCTTCGTGTCCTTACATGAAGCATTGTGGGGCGCGGTGGCCGGCTATATGGCGTTGTGGTCGGTGTTCTGGCTGTTCAAGCTGATCACCGGCAAGGACGGCATCGGTCATGGCGATTTTAAATTGCTGGCAATGCTCGGGGCGTGGGGCGGCTGGCAGATGTTGCCCCTGACTATCCTGCTGTCATCGCTCGTGGGGGCGATCATCGGGGTGATTTTACTGCGCCTGCGCAACGCGAAAACCTCGACGCCGATCCCCTTCGGACCCTTTCTGGCAATTGCCGGCTGGATTGCCTTGCTCTGGGGTGGTCAAATAACCGACTTCTATTGGCAGTTTGTCGGTTTGAAATGAATACCCCTGTGGAAAAACCCTGGATTCTCGGCCTGACCGGCGGCATCGGCAGCGGCAAAAGCGCGGCTGCCCAGCACTTCATCGACCTGGGCGTACACGTGGTGGACGCCGATCACGCAGCGCGCTGGGTGGTGGAACCAGGTCGCCCGGCGCTGGCCAGGATCGCCGAACACTTCGGTCCGGGCGTATTGCAAGCCGACGGACAGCTGGATCGCGCGGCGTTGCGCAAACTGATCTTCGAAGTGCCAGACGAACGCCGCTGGCTCGAAGCGTTGCTGCATCCGCTGATCGCCAAGGAAATCGCCGATCATCTGGCCAAGGCACAATCGCCTTACGCGATTCTGGTTTCGCCGCTGCTGATCGAGTCCGGGCAGTACGCCATGACCCAGCGGGTTCTGGTGATCGATGCCCCGGAACAACTACAGATCGAGCGCACCCTGCAGCGTGACCAGACCAGCGAGCAACAGGTCCAGGCGATCCTCAAGGCCCAATCCAGCCGACAGGACCGCGTGAGCCATGCCGACGAGGTGGTGGTCAACGACCGCGACCTCGCCTGGCTGCACAGCGAGGTCGAACGCCTGCATCACTTTTACCTTACTTTGCGTGGAGGCCAGTCATGAGCCAACCCCCTGTCGTCGAATGCCCAACCTGTGGCGCCCCTGTTGAATGGAGTGCTGATAGCACATTCCGGCCATTCTGTTCGGACCGTTGCAAGCTGATTGACCTGGGCGCCTGGGCCTCGGAAGAACACAAGATTCCGGTCAGTCCAGATGCCGAAGACGAACTGTTCAGCGAAGACTTCGACCCGCGTCACTGATCTTCAAGGCCGCATAAAACCGTAGTCCTGGCTGTCATCGAGGTTTTCCGCAAGAAAACGCAACTCATCGGCCAGGTCTTCGGCGCTGCGCACCGCCTTGCTCTGTTGCACCACTGCACTGAGCAAGGCACGCAGGCTCAACCCCGGGTCAAACCCCACTTCCTGCGCCCCATCCAGACTCTGACGCAACTCCTGCCTTGCCCATTCGTAGACACTCATTTCGATGCTCCTGAAGGTTTTCCAGAGCATGGATTCGTGAGTGATTTTTGCCTTTGATGTGGATCAAGATTTGGGATCGTCGTCTTTCCAGGGGGCCGAAAGGTAGCGCGTGCGGTTGAACGTCTCCAGCCACTCGGGGCAAAACACCACCAGCGCGCTGACCACCATGCCGTTGATGAACGCTTCCGGGAAAATCAGCAGCCACAGATAACCGACAAAATCTTCCAGCCAATACGGCATGGCGAAACGTTCGTCGAACCACAGCAACCACAGCGCCAGCAGCAGGCACAGCAACGCCGACAGCGCCGCTGCAAAAAACCCGGACACGAAGATATACACAAAGGGATTACGCGGTTGCGCTCGCTCCACCAGGATCGCGCAGCACTCGGTGACCAGCACCGGCAGTAGAATCAGCAGCGCGCCGTTGACCCCCATCGCCGCCAGATCTTGCCGCCCGAGCAGCACTAATCCCGTTTGCGCGACCAACCCGCCGACAATCGCCAGCGGCCAGTCGAGCAACAGGGTCACGGCGGTCATGCCGATAAAGTGGTAGGACACGCCGGTGTCGAAGTCTTGTCGCACCAGCCAGAGCATGAACAGCGCGAACACCGTGCCGAACAACAGATGCTGGCGGCGACTGTCACTGAACAGTTCGACCCACGGTGCTCGCGCAACGGCCCAGATCAGCACAGGCACATAGATAAACCACCCTGCCGTGAGGGTTTCAGGTGACAGTAACTCGGCGCCGATCATGGCTGGGCACACTCCCTTGTCTAGTCGAAAGAGAACAGGCCCTCAGTCTACACCGCCCCTCGTACACCCTCCGACTTCAGGCCCAATGCCGTGGATCGCTCATGACCGCCTCGTGTTCAGCGAATAGCTTGGGCAATTCGGCTTTGAGAAAGTCCACCCAGGTCCGGACCTTGGCATCGAGAAATCGCCGCGACGGGTACAGCGCATACACATTGCGCTCACGGGGGCGCCAGCCCGGCAGCAAGCGCAACAAGGTGCCATCGCTCAAGGGACGCGTCGCGGCATAAAAAGGAATCAGACTGATCCCCATGCCGGCCTCCGACGCCTTGACCATCGACTCGGCGACGTTGCATTGAAAGGTCCTGGCCGGGCTGACGGCATGCTCGCCCTCTTCGTCCCGGAACACCCATTCATCGCTGTACAAAGGGTCGACCATACGCAGGCACCGATGATCGTTCAGCGCCATCGGTGTGTTCGGCACGCCATGCCGTTGCAGGTAGTGCGGGGAGGCGCAGGGCACACTGTAAATCTGCCCGATGGCCTGGGCGACCATTTGCGAATCGGCCAGTTCATGGGCAATCGAAATCACCACATCGTGCCCGTCCTCCAGTGGATCGGGATTGCGCTGCGACAGCGTCAGCTCGAACACCACATCGGGGTAAAGCTCGCTGTAACGGGCGATCAATGGCGTGATCAGTACGCCCAGGCCATTCATGCTGTGAACCCGCAGCCGTCCACTCGGTTTGAGATGGGCGCCGCGGGCCTCGGCTGTGGCCACCTCCATTTCTTCGAGTATTTGCCGACTGCGCACCAGGAAGCGTTCACCGGCCTCGGTCAGGCTCAACCGCCGCGTGGTGCGTTGCAACAAGCGTGCTTGCACATGCTGCTCCAGATCGGCCACCAGCCGCGACACTTGCGCGGTCGACAGGTCCAGCGCATCGGCGGCGGCGGTAAAACTTGCGCAGTCCACCACGCGGACGAACACCCGCAAGTTATTGAGCAGATCCATAAGCCCTCCACGGACGGTGACTGTTACGTTTCATGTAAGGCTGCATCAGGCGCTAGCCCCTTTATCGGTCGCGGGCAAAGACTAGAATTCAGGTATCGGAATCAACACGGAGCACGGAAAAATGAAAACCCTGATCAGCCTGTTTTTGACCGTTGTCGCCACCTCGGCCATCGCCGCCGGCAACGAGCCCGCCGCTACCTCGTACAACCCGGCACAGCCGCTGGACATCGCCAAGGTCGTTTCAGTGTCGAACACCGCGACCGCCTGCGGAGTTGTGCCTGCGACCATGGAGTATGTCGATCATCAAGGCCAGACCCATCGCGTGACGTACGAGGTCATGGGTGATTGCACGAGCGACCTGTAATCACTGGCACACTGCACGACTCACACGATCATTCGTTTCGCCTGCAAGGCCAGATCGTGCAAACCGGCCAGGCGCGCCATGATGCGTTCGACCACCTCGACCCTGGCAACCGCACCGCTTTGCAGTTCGCCCATCGAGTGCAGGGCCACTCCGGCCTTTTCCAGGCCCAGACGGGTAGAGCCGGACAACTGCTGAAGACCTTGGCGTGCCTGTTCAGCGGACTGTTCCAGCCCCGTAGCGATTTGCCGGATCTGCGCACTGGAGTCCGCTGCCTGACGCGAGAGATTGCGCACCTCATCGGCCACCACCGCAAACCCTCGGCCATGGCTGCCCGCCCTCGCCGCCTCAATGGCTGCGTTCAACGCCAACAGGTTGGTCTGACGGGAAATGTCCTGGATGCTGCCGACAATCGCGCCGATGCGCATCGACTGACTGCCGAGCTCATCGAACACTTGATCCAGACGCTGCATGTAGAGGTTCAGATCTTCCAGCACACTGGCCGAAGCCTGCATGCTCAGCGCACTCGCCTTCACCCGTTCACCTGCCGTGCGCGCCAGTTGATTGGCAAAGCGCATGTCTTCCTCGGTTTGCAGCACGGACTCGGTCAATTGCTCCAGCGTGACCTGCACAACGGCCCCCGGCCACTCGCGCTCCGGCACTGTTGGCGGTGGCGCGAGCGGTGCTTCGATCGGTACTTTGATCGGTACAACAACCGGTTCGGCAGCCGGCCACACAGGTGCGGACATCGACGCCAACGTTACCCTTGGCTGACGACGATAAAGCACCGCCGCACACAGCAACGCGAGGTTAATCCCACCGGCCAGCATCAGCCGCTCGCTATCACCCCAGCCCAACATCACGGAGCCTGCGCCAGCCATCATCAACGGCAGATTCGCGCCGATGTTGTAGGGTCGGTGTTCTTTTCCAGTGGTCATAGCAGTGTCCAGGTGTAACTGAGGATCAGACGATTCTCGTCGATATCACTGCGGTAATTGGAGCGAGCCATCGCATTGCGCACACGGATCCCGAGGCCTTTGAGGCTGCCGCTCTGCAGCACATAGCCGATGTCCAGATCGCGTTCGCGGTCCTTGCCTTCAAACCCCTTGCCGGTATCGACATTGTTGCCGGTGATGTAGCGCACAGTGCTGGTCAGCCCCGGCACGCCGAGGGCCGCAAAATCGTAGTCGTAACGCGCCTGCCAGGAGCGCTCATCGGTGTAGGCAAACTCGTAGGTCGGCACTTCATTGCCCAGTGGCGAGATGTTGGCAAACACCCGCGGGAAGGCGTTGTCGCCGAACATGCCCTGATAGCCGACATAGAACGTGTGGCCGCCACGCTTGGCCGACAGCAAGGAGAAGAACGCCTGGTTGTCGATATTGCCCAGCAGCTTTTTGCCGTCTTCGCGCGAATCGTAATAACCAAGGTTGGCGCCCAAGATCCAGTTGCCCATCGGCTGACTGTGTTTGAGGCCGAGAAAACGCTGGTTGTAGATGTCTTCCAGTTGCCCGAACCAGGCGCTGACCGAGCTGCGTTTATCGTTGAAAGCGTAATCGGCGCCGGCAAAGTTGAAGCCATCACTGCTGACCTGACGCTGCGGTACATGACCGAGCATGGCTTGCATCTTTTCGTCGCCGGCCTCGTTGCGCAGGCTGGTCGAACTCAAGTGACCGCCCTGCACAGTCAGGCCATTGATCTCGTTAGAGCTGATGCTCGCGCCCTGGTAGCTGGGCGGCAGCAAACGGATATCGCTGAAAGCCAGCACCGGCAGGTTGGGTTGCAGCTCACCCACCTTCAGTTCGGTTTTGGAGAAACGCACCTTCAATGCGCCCTCCAGGCGGCTGTACTCATTCGCCGCGCGCCCGTCACCCTGCACCGGCAGCAAACCGGTATTGACCCGGTCCGGGCTGCTGTCGAGTTTGAGGCCGAGCAGGCCAATGACATCCACACCAAAACCGACGGGGCCTTGGGTGTAACCGGATTTGACGTTGAGGATGAAGCCCTGCGCCCATTCTTCAGCCTTCGACTGTTGGTTGGCCCCGACGATGTCGGAGAAATCCCGGCTGAAATAGTAGTTGCGTGCTTGCAAGGTGGCGGTGGTGTCTTCGATGAACCCGCCCTCGGCCGCCATCGCACCGGCGGAGAAACTCGAGACGACAGCCATGGACAACACTGAACCGGTTGGAAGAATCTGTTTCATCGTTTTTTCTCTTATTTTTATTGATCGACAGGTTGAAGTGCTTCAGTCGCAGCGGATTCGCTGCGGGGAACGGGACGACGGGCGTTTAACAACACGTGGGTGACCATGCCGAAAATCAGCCCCCAAAAGGCGGCGGACAAACCCAACAACGACATGCCCGACGCGGTGGTCAGAAAAGTCACCAACGCGGCTTCGCGATCACTCGGCACGGCCATTGCGCCAGCCAACGCCCCGGCAATCGCAGTAAACAGCGCCAGCCCGGCCAAGGCTGCGATCAGTTCTTTGGGAAACGCCGAAAACAGTGAAACCAGAGTGGCGCCGAAGATCCCCAGCACCAGGTAACACAGCCCGCCCACAACCCCGGCCACATAGCGTTTGCCGGGATCTTCATGGGCCTCGCGCCCGGTACAAATGGCCGCGGTGATGGCTGCCAGATTCAGCCCATGGCAACCGAACGGCGCCAACAGCGCCGTGCCCACCGCACTGCTGGCGATGATCGGGCCGGCCGGTGTTGCGTAACCGCTGGCGCGCAGCACCGCCATGCCGGGAACAAACTGGCCCGTCAGCGCCACCATCACCAACGGCAAGGCGATATTCAGGGTCGCGCTCAGGCTGAACGCGGGCGTGATCCACACCGGCGTGGCCAACCCGATCACCAACGCATCGCTGTGCAAATCACCGGCAAGAAAAGCCATCGAGCAGCCCACCAGCAGCACCATCAACACCGCATACCGCGGCATCAGCCGTTTGCAGATCAGGTACGTAGCGAACATCGCCAGCACCAGCAGCGGCTTGCCCTGCAACGAGACGAATAACCCGGTGCCGAAGCTGAACAGAATCCCCGCCAGCATCGCTGCCGCAATGGCCGCGGGCAGTTTGCCGATGATCCGGTCAAACGCCCCCGACACCCCGACCAGAAAGATAATCAGGCTGCTGACCAGATAAGCACCCACCGCCTCCGGCAGGGAGATCCCCGGCAACAACGCCACCAGCAACGCCGAACCCGGCGCCGACCACGCGATAATCACCGGGACGCGGTAACGCAGGCTCAGACCGATGCCGAGCACGGCGCTGCCGATGGAAATCGCCCAGACCCACGACGACAGCACCTCCCGCGAGAGGTGCGCGGTCTCGGCGGCCTGAAAGATGATCACCAATGGGCCTGCGTAGGAAATCACCGTGGCGATAAATCCGGCGACTGCCGCAGACAGGGAAAAGTCCCGGACTAACGCTCTCATGAAGCGTCGCCAACAGCCCCGTCGGGCGAACCGTGGCGCAGGCCCGACAGCGCTTGTTTAGCACTGCGCCGACTGCTAACGGCGAACACGGTCATGGCCATTGCGGCCACCGCACCGGGCAAGGCAAATGCCATGAAGTTCAGTTGCAGCGGCAGGCTAATCCCGAGCAACGCACCGCCCAGCAGCGGTCCGACGATGGCACCGTTGCGCCCGATGCCCGACGCCCAACCCAAACCGGTGGAGCGAATGGTCATGGAGTAGAACTGCGCGGCGCAGGCGTACAACAGGATCTGCGAGCCGATGGTGGTGGCGCCGGCGATGGCGATCAGCAAATACAACAGCGGCATCGGGCTGTTGAAACCCAGCAAGGTGATCGACACCGCAGCCACGGCGAAGAACACCGCCAACACCCGCGGCAGATTGAGTTTGTCTCCCAGCACACCGCCGCCGACCGCGCCGAATATGGCACCGAAGTTGAGCACCAGCAGGAACGATAGACTCGAGCCCAGGCTGTAACCGGCGTTGGCCATCAGTTTCGGCAGCCAGGAACTCAAGGCGTAGACCATCAGCAAGCAGCAGAAAAACGCCAGCCACAACATCAGCGTGCGTAGCGCACGACCTTCGCGAAACAGTTGCAACACCCGGGTGCCAGTGCCCTTCACTTCGCTCATGTGCAGCTGATCGCTGGATTGCGCGACGTACGCCGGATCAACCCGCTGCAGGATGTTGCGTGCCTCTTCATTGCGCCCCTGACGCAGCATGAAACCCACCGACTCGGGCAGGAAGTACATGATCAATGGCAACAACAGCAACGGCAGCACCGCCACGTAAAACACCGACTGCCAGCCAAAACTCGGGATCAGCACGATACCGAGCCCCGCCGAGAGCATGCCGCCTACCGAATAGCCGCTGAACATGATCGCCACCAGCGTGCTGCGGATTTTCTTCGGCGCGTACTCGTTCATCAGCGCCACGACGTTGGGCATCACCCCGCCGATGCCCAGGCCAGCAATGAACCGGCACAGGCCAAACTCGGTGGGGTTGCGGGCAAAACCATTGAGCACGGTAAAACCGCTGAAGAGCATCACGCAGATCGTGATGGCTTTTTTGCGGCCGATCTTGTCCGACAGCGGGCCGAAAAACAGCGCACCGAACATCATTCCGAACAGTGCATAACTGCCCAGTGCGCCCGCTTGCAGGGGACTGAGCCCCCACTCTTTCATCAGCATCGGCAGCACCACGCCGTAGATCACCAAATCGTAACCGTCGAAAATGATGATCAGGGCACACCAGAACAGCACCATCCAGTGAAAGCGGTTGAATCGTGCGTTGTCGATAACCTCATGTACGTCGATCTTGCGCATGGCATTTATCTCTTGTTGTTGTTTTTTTAAGAGCGTCGGTAACGCGGCTAACGTCCGTACAGCCGAGGGTAGAGGCGCCAGGCACGGGGCAATATCCGCTTTGCGCAGATCGCTATCCGTTTTGTGCAATGCCCTGAACCGGGCGCGGGATGAGGAGTGTTGCGGGCATGGTGGGCCGCAAATCCGGCAGATATGACCCTCTCCGATAAACTGTCTTCTTTGCGATCGCATTTGAACGCTAAGCTTGGGCCTATGGATGACTCAGATTATTTACGCCTGCTGACCATCGCGGCCGAGCAAGCCAACGCGTTCCTGTCCAATGCCCGCAAATGGGAGCGTGAGCGTTGGGTCTGTCAGCGCCTGCTGCAAGGCCTGAACATTCCCTATCGCGCCGACGAATTCGCCCCGGCCGGGGAGCCGCCGGACGTGCTGTTTCGTGACGCCAGTTTCGAAGTGTTTTTTGTGCTCGATGAAGGCCGACGCCTCAACGACGAATGGCGCGATGAGCTGCAACGCCGGCGCAGCGCGTTTTCCCTGAGTCAGCTGGTACGGCGCGAGGCCAAGCCCCGGCGCATCCCGGCCAATGAGTTTCTGCTGAGACTGGCGCCGACCTTGCGCAAAAAAGCCCACAACTACAAAGAACGCGGCATGGATCTGGGCGAACTGGACATCATCGCCTTCGCCAGCCTCAAGCGCGAAGTGCTGGACCTCAACAGCCATTTCCCACCGCCCACCGAATACCTGCGCCAGGGCTGGCGCTCGTTGTCGCTGGTCGGTCCGACCTTCGCCCGTGTGCTGTTCGCGCACCCGGATGCGCCGGATTTTCTGCGCAGCAACCTGGGTCGCAGCATTGTTTTCGACGTCGGGATCAGCCTGTGAGTCCATTGCAGGAGCTGATTGCCAAAGTGCCGAAACGGATCGCGTTTGCAGACGATCTTCCAGGCGCGGGATGCCTTTACTGACTGCCGAAGCTGTTAAGTGAAATGCAGGGCGACTTTTCAGGCACCCACTGCTTCGACGCGCGTATGCCCTCGGGCAAAGCGGGTCGCCGATGTCTGCAACAACAGAGCGGCGGTCAATGTGACCAGCAGGAACGGAAGTAGCCAAGCGTTCTCGATCATTGCCAATTGCAGGCTGAGGATCAACAGCAGCACCGGCGTGGCCAGGGCATTCGCCCGGCTGACATACAAGCCCACAGCGGCCTCGCTGTAGCGGCAGGCGATGGCGACACGGATATGCACCCGCGCGCCGCCGAAAGCCATACCGAGAATCAACAGGCTCAGTGCTTTCAGTATCAGAGTGTCTGGCATCAGCAACCACATTGACGTGGAAATCACCGCCAGCGCAATCAGGGCTGACAGATAAGCCAACAGGTTACGACCGGTATTGGCAATGATGACCAGCACCCCGATCAGCGCCATGCCCATGCCGAACACCGCATCGAGCACACCCAGTTCAAACAGCGCCCAGCCGTGGCTCGACACATAGACGGGCAGCATAAAGTTGAACGCCCCGAGGATTGGCCAGATAAGTACCATCGGCACAAACAGCGCTAGCGGAAGTTTGGCTGGAGCCGCTACTTCGCCAGCCTCCTGCGCCGCCACCGGTAGACTGTCACGCGTGTAGCAAATGGCTGCGACCAACAAGAAGCCGGCGCACAGCAAAATGGAGAACCCAACACCGGTCAGAATCGGCATCAAGCCCGCCGCCAGCAAAGGGCCGATCATCAGGGCCGCCTGGCTGGTGGCAGTGGTTGCCCCGCTGATCCGGCGTACCATCGTTTCGTCCATGCCACGTTGAATCTGGGTGAACCACATATCCAGGCTGGCTTCGAGCAGCATGATCATCAGCCAGACAAACAGATTGATGATCAGCAGGCCGATGGTAAAGTCTCTGGATACTCCCGAAACCAGGCTGAGGCCGGTCAGACACATCAGAAACCAGCTGCTCATCTGGCGGCCGTTCATTCGGCTCGACAGGCGCTTGATCATCACTGGCGTGACAAAGGCCGGTATAAACGAGCAGAAAATCGCCAGCGCCAGCGGCAGGTAATCGCCTTCGTTCTGATTGAGTATGGTCCACGTCAACGAGACCAGCAGCGCGCCGGAAAACAGTCGATAAACCGTCGAGCAGACCAGGAACATAGTCAGCTCTTTTGAAGTGCTTTTCATGACGACTTGTTTTTCATTCATGTAATCGATCCTTGCCCTTGAGTACGCGGCCATTCTTCAATTGAATTCTTGACGCCAGCGACTGCGCCACAGTTCTGCAAGTGCATGAGGCTGGCGTCGATCCGGGCTGGGTGTCAGGCTAGAGTGCGCATCACTCTGAGGGTCTTGTCGATGTCTTCCGGCGTGTTGATGATCCCGGCGGAGAACCGTACTGTCGAATGGCGGTAGGGTGTGGCACTGGCGATGATCTTCTGCGCCTTTAGTCTGGCCACCACATCTTTGGGAGCCCAGCCTTTTACATCACAGCAGACGATTCCAGCGGAGAACTGCGCAGACTGGGGCGTATGCAGATGCACATTGGGCAGCTTCGACAATCCTTCCTTCAGCTGTCCATTGAGTTCAGCGACGCGGTCAGCAATGCGCTTGCGGCCGATCTGCTTGACGAACTCGAACGCTTCGATCACGCCCCATTGGTTTTCGAACGCCAGAAAGCCTCCGGGACTGACCCATGCACCCTGTGTATCTCCCTGAGGGGCGCGCTGTTGGCGCCAGGCATTGGCGGGCTCGGCTGCCATGATGGTGGGAATGGTTGGCGTGATCTGTGCCCACTGACCTTCACGGGCCCAGACCAGGCCCGTACCGTGCGGGCCAAGGATCCACTTGTGCGTCCCTGCGCTGAAAAAGTCGCAACCCAGGCTGGCGACTTGGGCCTCGGAACAGCCGAAGCCGTGCACACCGTCGATCACATAGATGATTCTGTCTGCCTCGGAGCGATCCTGATTGACTCGCGCCACGAGTGCACCTATCTCCTGCACCGGTAAACGCACCCCGCTGCCCGAATGCACCCAGGTCATTGCCAGGATCCGGGTCGAGGGCCTGATGGCTGCTTCAATGCGGGCGACGATTGCGTCAACACTGACATCCTCGGGCTGTTCGTAGAGGTCAATTCGTCTCACGCTCCCGCCCCATTTGACGACAGCCAGGCGCATGGCCTCGTCGTGGGTGTACCACTCGTGGTTGGTCGTCAGGATTTCCTGGTCGGGTGTCAGTTTGAGACCGTTGTAGACCATCGCCAGGCCCTGCGTGGTACTGGTCGTCAGTGCGATGTCCTCGGCCCGTCCGCCGGTATAGTCTGCCGCTGTTGCGCAGACCTTGCGCCAGACCATCTCCTCGGGCCTGGCAAACATATTGTCTTCCAGGTAGGTGTAGGGGTTTTCATCGAATGCCTGCCGGTGACGGGCCATCGCATCGCGCACGGGCTTCGGGTTGGAGGCAAGAAAGAAGTTGGAAATGTGCACAAACTCCGGAGACAGCTTGAACTGCGCACGCACGGATGCCCAGTCGTTGGGGTCCAGTGTCGCTACAGAGTCATCCTGAACAGGCAAATTGCCCACCTGTGCGCCAGCCACGCCTGCGATCATGCTGCCTCCGATCAGAGTCGCTCCAACAGCCGCACCCATGAAATCACGTCTTCCCAGACTCATACCAACTCCCTGTCGATTCATATTGAAGTACGCGCAGGATGCGCGAACACAGCATTGAAAATACGCTGTCCATAGAGGCCTACGGCCAGGCCGAGCACAATCAGAACCACCGCCAGTACTTTGCTCAGCGGCACACTTTCGTTGAATACGAAAACAGAACCGAGCATGCCGAAGATCGGCACCAGCAACGACAGTGGCGCTACCGTCGAGACCGGATAAGTCTTGAGCAGCGAGTTCCATATCCAGTAGGCGAACAGGGTATTGGGGTAGACCTGAAACAGAATCGAAAGCACGGCGGTCGTGTCGACCTGATTGACGAACGTGGTATAGCCGGCGCTGCCGTTTACCGCGTAATCGAGGGCGAACAACGGGATCGGCGCGAAGGCGCTGGACCAGACCAGAAAACCAAAGACATCCTTGGTGCTGGCCTTCTTGTTGATGATATTGGCGACGCTCCATGAGGCCGCGCCAACCAGCACCAGAAGCACGCCTGGCAGGCTGACCGAGCCATCGCTGATCATGATGATGCACAGGAGCCCGCCGAATGCGATCAGCATCCCCAGCAGCTGAAAGCGTGTCAGTGCTTCCTTGAACACCCACCCGCCCAGCAGGATCGTGAAGAACGCGCTGAACTGCAGCACCAGCGAGGCGATCCCTGCCGAGAGTCCGGCCTTGATGCCCAGGTTTACCACGCCCCACAGACCGATGCCGAACACCAGTCCATAGCCGATGATGTAGCGCCACGGCACATCGGGTTTGCGGATGAAGAAGATCGCCGGTAACGCACAGAGACTGAAGCGGATGCCCGCCAGGATGAACGGATCTACGGTTGCCAGCCCCAGTTTGATCACCGAGAAATTGACACCCCAGATTGCCGTGATCAGTACAGCCAACACTACGTGCAGTGGTTTCATTGATGAGTTGCCTTAATGATGGTGGGCTTTGTCACGCTACGGACGTCAGGTTTTCGGCGAGGCTCACTCGGGAAAACAGCGCTTGCATCCAGGCCTGGGTCTGTTGCGGTTCTGCAGTCCTGA
This sequence comes from Pseudomonas sp. LB3P25, assembly GCF_054897985.1. Taxonomy (NCBI): domain Bacteria; kingdom Pseudomonadati; phylum Pseudomonadota; class Gammaproteobacteria; order Pseudomonadales; family Pseudomonadaceae; genus Pseudomonas; species Pseudomonas sp. LB3P25. Next base: position 6,253,592 of record NZ_CM142711.1, read on the forward strand.
CGATGCCTGCCAGGGGTGCCTCGAAGGCCGAATAAGTCACGTGCTCCGGCAGTAGCGCGCCCGGTTGCAGTTCGTTCCATTGCACGACGAATGGGCTTGCCCGCAGTTCGTCTGCGCCGTCCAGGCCGTAATAGATCCGCTCTCGGTGGGTGTGCCCGGGGAATACAAACCAGCCGAAGCCCAGGTTTGGCTGCCGCTCGGTCAGATGCGCGATATCCAGCTCGCCCTCAACGTGGATGCGCAACTCCAGCGACGGCATGTGGATACCGGTGGCCAACTCGTAGGTCGCTACCACATCGGCGCCGCCCACCCGATTTCCGACCTCGAGGAACACCGGTTCGTCACCTTCCATGATTGCCTCCAGATGGAACGCGCCGTTGCGAATTTGCACTGCTTCCAGCGCGGCGCCGACCCATGCTTGCATCGGCGCGGTGGTCTCCAGGTGCCAGGAACCCAGTGGATGGCCGCGCTCCATATAGTCCAGGCATGTTCCTACGTATTGGCTGGACAGCATGGTGAGGATTCGGCCGTTCTGTACCAGGCCGTCGAAATGACGGATGGGGCCACTGATATATTCTTCGACCTGAAAATCTTCGATACACAAGGACAGCTCGCTGATCTTGCGACTGATTTCATCAAAGGCGCGAGTGGGCTGCTGGTGAATGCTGACATCCATGCTCGATGCGCCACTGTGGGGCTTGAGCACGGTTGCCCCGTGCCACGGCACCTGCCCCTGAAGCGCCAGATAGCAATCAAGCGACATGAAGCGCGGCACTCGCAGCTGACGGGCCTGGACCGCCGCCTTCATGTCCAGCTTGTTGCGCGCCAGGTTCACCGCCTCCAGCGAAGCACCTTCGACGTTCAGCGCTTCGCGCAAGCGCGCAGCGTCGAGCAATTCGTACTCGGACATCGAGATGATCCGATCAAAGCTTTGTGGAAACTGTGCCAGCCACTCCAGTGCCTCATCGTGGGCGCTGGCCACCCCCGGCCGGACTACGCTGTTGCAGCGCAGTTCGGGCGGCAGCGTATCGATCGCAGATTGTTTTCCCAGGTAAGTAACATCGTGCTGTTGATGGTCGATGCCACGGTGATACTCAATACGCGGGTAGGGGACCCGGTGAAGAATGAGAATTTTCATGCAAATGGTCTCGAAGCGTAAAAGATAGGGATCAGGACGCAACCTTGAACAGAAGCTCGGACGCCAGGCTCCGGTTCAGGACCACCAGCCACTGCTCGCGCAGCACCCTCACCAGATCGCGGATGTCTACGGTCGCGTCATGCAGCGCGACGCATGCGTGGGCCACGAAGTCGCTATTGTCTCGGGGGATTGCATGGATCAGCCGTGACTCGCCAGCGATCCACGCACACTCGATGAGGGCGATATCTTCTTTCGCCAGGTCCAGAGACTGTGCCGCCAGGGCCAGCGCGTCTTGGACTAGTGCCTGTATATCGCCCAGTTCGGCCACGTCGAGCGTCACGTCGCAGGGCACACCGAACATCACCGTGGCGGCGCTGCAGGTGGCGGGTGGCAGCTCATCCGGCACACGCCCGGCAAATACCGAGTCAACCCAAGCCGCATACAGGTCAAGCCCATGAACGGCATGCGCCAGCGTCCAGATCTTCATACCGCCGGGACGACGGTTCGGCTCGATCACTGCGGTGTTGTAGCCGGTATCGCTGAGCTTGATCTCGTTGTGAAACGGACCAATACGCTGTCCGACCAGTTGATTGACCTGCTCGCCAGCCGCCCGAATGGCAAGTTGCTCTTCCTCGCTCAGGCGGGCAGGCAGGATCTGCGCCACTTCTACGGGATAGCGCCCGGTAGCGCTGACTTTCTCGGTGACAAACCACAGATTCCCCAGGCCGTCATAGGAATACTCGCGGGTAAACGTGATGAACGCTTCTGCCAGCACGCCCTTGTCCAGATAAGGCGCGACTTCCGAAAAGGCCTGCTCACAGTCACCTCCCGGCGCCACCATCACCACGCCGCGGTTGTTGCCTTCGCAAGCGGGTTTGATCACGAAACCGCGATCCTGGCGGACGGCAAAATTGCGCACATCGTTCAAGCAGTCGATTCGCACGAAGTCCGGCAACATGACCCCCTGCTGGTTCAGCAGGGGGCGGATGCGATGTTCGGCGATGCGGTACGCCAGCTTGTCAAATGCTCCAAGCGCAAGTTGTGCATCGTCCACAGGCAGCCCGAGCCGTTCAAGCAGCGCTGCACCACTGGCCACCGCGTTGTCGGAAAAAACCATCCCGGCAGTGATCCTGGCGGCGTCATCGCCCAGCTGACTCAGCGCATGACTGATGAAGTCGGGATCCAGAGGATCGGCATCGATCACCCTGTCGCTGATGTCCTTGTCATGGTCCTGGGGATTGGCCCTGACCAGCCAGGTCTGTGCACCCCATTGCTTGCGCGCATAGTCGCGCATGTGCAGGACATCGCCGATCCGGCTCAGGTTGTAGTCCACTATTAGCAAAACAGGCGCGCGCAGCGGCATGTTCGTCATCCTCATCCGTGGGGTTGGTCATGGACAGCAGTAATGTTCCAGGCGATTGCTCACCGATTTTTCAATGGCTTTCGGCCTGATACCGGATATCCAGCGCGGTGGCGGAAATGCTGACCAGGCGTTCAAGCTCCGATGCCCGTTTGGCACGTTCGAACGTCCACAACAATTGGCCCAGAAACACTTCACGGGCGTGTGCGGGAATCACATCGCCTTCTTTCAAAAGGATGTGCTGCACGACCGGGTCGAGCGGCAACTCGTTCAGCGTCACTGAGCTCAGCGTTCCCGGCTTCGCGAAATAGACCCGAAAGAATGTCGCCACGGACTGTTCGCTCGTGCCATCCGCACGCCAGCCATACTGAGCCAGACGCTGCACGAGATCTTTGCGTGGCTGGGCATCGTCCTGGCTGGCCAGCAGAAGGTCCAACCACAGTGAAAGCATGCTGTGACCGTGGGTAACAGCCTCGACGCTGTGGGAGATCAGGCTGCCGCCGACTCGCGGGTTGATTTCGATCAGGTCCCAGTGCTGCCCGGTGAAGCGCGCTTCCACGTGATAGCAGCCCCACTTGAGATCCATGCAACCCAGTACATTTTCGAGCCAGTGCAGACCCGCAACGATCTGGGCCTGGTCGAGGCTTACCGGGGGCGTGGTGCAACTGTCCTCCAGCACCGTGTCAGCGGTCTCGGTCACTTCGTATTTTTCATGGATGGCCACGACATGAACCTGACCATCGACCAGCAGAGTCTCGAAACTGAATTCGTGGCCGGGGATGTAATTCTCCGCCATGAACTCCAGTCCATCGTTGAACGCCGAGGCATACACCGTGTCCTCGACAGAGGCCAGCCGCAGTTCCTCGAGTGCATTCCAGGTGGTGTCTTCGCGCATGGGAAATGCAGCATAGGAGGCGATCCCATGAATTGGCTTGATGAAATAGCGCTGGTTCTGCACCTTCAGCAATTCCAGCAGATCTGCAGTCAGGGCATGGGCGTTAGTCTGCGACAATCCCACCTCGGCAAGCCGGTTGCGCACCTTAAGCTTGTTACGCAGTGCCAGTGCCTGCCGCGCATCAATGTCATAAGTACCAAGCGAAGCGTTGGCTGATGCCATCAGGTGGCGATAGCCTTCCCATACACTGATGCAGCACGTGACCTGCTCGCCCGACTTGCGCAGGGTCCGAAGAGCATTCTGTACATCCTCCAGCTTCAACTGGTGAGAGTCGGAGGTGTAAAGCCGGTCCGCCCAGGCCTGAATCTCTTCCAGCCGGGTCGGCACATGTTCTGGAAGCGGCAATGAAGACAGTACGAAACACCGGAGCTGCCGTCGCCGGAGCTCCTCCTTCAAGTCCTCCAGGAAAGAAAAGCCACAGTGGCTCAGGATCAAAACACCGGGTCGGTTTGAATTCATTGCCTGCTCCATGGCTTAAGCTGCCTTGTCTTGCGGCTTGGCCAAGGTGTTGATGTACAGCTCGCTGAAGTACATCGCGAGGATCTTCTGGTGCTCTTCGAGGTAGCGTTTCAGCGCAGTGATGTCCTGCTCGCCCTTGATCAGGAAGCGCAGTGCCGCCCAGACTTCACCCGGGTGGTCATCATTGATGTCGGTATGCGAGTGGGAAACCTGGCCAACAATCTTGGTCTCGCCGATCGAAGACTTGAGCGCTTCGAGCTTGCGCGGTTCGAGCTTCACGTTGACGTACTCAACCAGGTAGGAATAAGCGACCACGCCAAGCGGTCCCTCATGGTCCAGCAGGTACGAAAAGAAGCCGGCCAGCAGCTTGGTGGACAGGTAGGGTTCGGTGGCGAGAAATTCCTCGCGGCTGACGCCTACTCGTTCCAGGTCCTGAATGAACAGGTCGTCGTGGAGCATCTCTTCCTGCTCGTAGTGGGCCCAGATCTGCGCAGCTTCCGGGCTGACCTTGGCCACTTCGACCAGCGCTTTTGCTTCGGCAACCCGCAGCAGTCGGATGCGCCATGCTGTTTCGATCAGGTGACGCTTGTAATACAGACTGTTCACGTCCTTGCCTTCCAGGTGAGCGGCCTGAGGTACGGTTTCGTACCATTGCTCTACCTGGCGATCGATTATCTGGTCAATTTCCCCGCGCAGATTCACCGAAGCGGCGGCGTTGAGAAAAGGAGTGCGATCACCATAGCCAACATTCTTTACACGGTTAAGCATAAACAAGCCTCTTTTAAGTTTATTTAAAACGCTTTAAATAATTAACAGACTTCAACAGCAACTATCAGCCAATGATATCAATGGCCACTTCACCTCTTATCAGGCATTGACAGGCCAGCCGGTATTCTTCACCGCTGTAACCCAGTACCTCGATAAAAGCCTCTTCATCGTCATCCCGAGGATTCAAAGCCTCGATACCTGATGTAACCCTGATCAGACAGGCGCCACACGCCCCTACGCGGCACCCCAGAGGAATCACGTTTTTTCCTCCGGCCTCGTACTCTATATCCGTGAAGGGGGCATTGACCGGTAGCTGAAATTCAAGTTGATGCGAAGTAATAGTTAATGTGTGCAGTGCCATACATACCTCATATTGATATTCAAGTTTGTGTGGCAGGCACACAGTTCCACGCCAGAGTTCGCAAACAATGGAAAGTAGTTTTCGACGATCAAGAAGTTATCGGGAGGTCAGTTCCAGATACAACCAATACAACAGGGCTATCCCACTGATGGCAGCACCCAACAGGCAAACGGCCACCCAGCCAAAGTGAGCATAAGTGTAAGTGGCAGCTATTGCGCCCAAACCGCTACCCACTGAGTAGAAACACATATAGGCGCCCACCAGACGGCTTTGCGCATCGGGCCGCGCCGCGAAGATCAGGCTCTGATTGGTCACATGCACCGCTTGCACGGCAAAGTCCAGCAGTACTACGCCCACCACCATGGCCAGCAATGAGCTTTCAACAAACGCGGTTGGCAGCCAGGACAAGGTCAATAGCGCCAGAGCAACGCCTGTCGTGCGATTGCCGAGCCCTTGGTCGGCCAGTCGCCCGGCCCGTGCTGCGGCCAGCGCGCCAGCCACTCCGGCCAGACCGAACAGGCCAATCTGGGTATGTGAAAGCGACAGCGGAGGCGCGCTTAGCGGCAGTACCATTGCGGTCCACAACACACTGAATGCGGCGAATATGAGCAGGGCAAAGGTGCCTCTGACGCGCAGTGTGTGTTCTGTCAGATACAACTGGAAGACCGAACGCAGTAACTTCCAGTAGCTGCCTTTGGCTGGTGGCGTTGTCGACGCCGGCATGGTTCGGTACAGCACCAACGCCATGCCAACCATCAAGGCTGCCGACATGAAGTAGACGCCTCGCCATCCGGCCAGGTCAGCCATCGCGCCAGAGACGAAGCGGGCGAGCAGAATGCCCAGCACTACGCCACTGGTCACCGTTCCGATGGCTTGGCCTCGCTGGTCAGGGCTCGCCAGTGTGGCAGCGTAGGCGACCACCACTTGAACCACGACGGCCATCAGACCGACCAGCACCATCGCGCCGAGCAGCATGCCCCAACCTTGGGCCAGTCCTACTGCGCACAGGGCTACGGCCGACATCAGCATCTGCGTCAGGATGAGTTTCTTGCGGTTCAGCAGATCGCCCAGAGGGACTATGAAAAGCAGCCCCACCGCATATCCGGCCTGAGTAGCAGTGACCACCACTCCGATAGCGCTGGGCGGAACCGACAGGCTGGCGGCCATGGACTCCAGCAGCGGCTGTGCGAAATAGACATTGGCCACGGCCATAGCGCAGGTGATAGCGAAGAGAAGTGTCTGGTAATGGCTGAGGGTGGTGGCTGCACGCCCCTGAGGTAGCAGGGTAGTGGCTCCGCCTGCTGATTTTTCGGCTTCGAAGTCCATTTTCAAAGGTTTTTGAGCGTTCAGCGTCATCACTCCATCCTTGGAAGTATGTGGTTTTTAAAGAAAACCGATGCGTTGATTTTTAGCAAACCTGGTTCTAAAATACAACTAGATATTTCAAAATATTTTCGTCTGACGTTAGAACTTTTTCATAAACAATCTACCCCGGAAGGTTGGAGAGTCATGGCCAGACAAAAGCTACTGGCACAGAGCGAATGCCCTGTGGCCCGGACTCTTGAAGCTATCGGAGATCGTTGGGTGTTGATGATCATCCGCGACGCTTTCGATGACGTTCGCCGCTTCAGTGAATTCCAGAAACGTCTTGGCCTTGCCAAAAACATCCTTACGGTCAAACTCAAAATGTTGGTCGAGTTGGGCGTATTCGAAGTCCAACCGGCGTCCGACGGCAGTGCCTACAAGGAGTATGTTTTAACCGAGATGGGGCGCTCCGTGTTTCCCATAGTGGTCAGCATGCGCCAGTGGGGTGAGCGCTTCCTCTACAGCAAGGGCGAGAGTCATTCGGTGCTGCTGGACAGCGACCTGTCGGAGCCGGTCGAGACCATCAGGGTCCGTTCCAGAGTGGGCAAGGTATTGACCCCGGCAGATTGCCACCGGCGCGTGGTCGAGCGCGATGCTTGATAGTCGCGGCTCTGCCATCGACCCAGGCAGGCATCCTGCGCCAATACCCGGGACGTTTGACCGGCTCGGCCCCATCTCAAAAAAAATTTATGCGTGTTTGGGTCGATTTGGAGAAATATCAGGACTTCTGCTTGGGGTAACTAATGTTACAAAGTGGAATCATTCGCCTGGACGATACGGTGAGCGTCGAGCCCATTCCGGCCAGCGGCTATGCTCCGTTCAATGTGGGCTAACGTGTTACACAGCAGCCTGCTTGTAGCTTCTACACATTTAGCAACGTCTACCCCTGACGAGGCCCAATATGACCAGCCGCCTGAACCCCGACGACCAAAAGCATGTCGAAGAGTACCTGCAACTGTCCCAGCACCAAGTCGAGCGCCGGCCTTTCCGGCCGTGGATGCTCCTGGTGGTGGTGTTGGCAGTGACCATTGGTTTGGGCCTGTTGAGCCGACTTATCAGTTACCTGACGCTATGAGCTGCATCGCGCTCGCTCGGGTAATGGCACCGATTTCTTTTAGCCTTGCGAGATATCCCCATGACTCATCGTATTGTCATCGTTGGCGGCGGCGCCGGCGGTCTGGAGTTGGCTACCCGTCTGGGTAAGACTCTGGGCAAACGCGGCACGGCCAGTGTGATGCTGGTCGACGCGAACTTGACCCACATCTGGAAACCGCTGTTGCATGAAGTGGCGGCCGGATCGCTAAACTCTTCCGAAGACGAACTCAACTATGTTGCCCAGGCGAAATGGAACCACTTCGAGTTCCAGCTGGGGCGCATGAGCGGGCTTGATCGCGCACAGAAGAAAATCCAGCTGGCCGCCACCTATGACGAAGCCGGCATTGAACTGGTCCCGGCGCGCGAAGTGGGTTATGACTCGCTGGTGATCGCGGTCGGCAGCACCACCAACGATTTCGGCACTCAGGGCGCAGCGCAACACTGCCTGTTCCTCGACACCCGCAAACAGGCCGAGCGCTTTCACCAGCAATTGCTCAACCACTACCTGCGCGCCCATGCCGGGCAAACCGACAAGGTCGAGCAGATCAGCGTGGCGATCGTGGGTGCCGGTGCCACCGGGGTCGAACTGGCCGCCGAACTGCACAACGCTGCCCATGAACTCGCGGCTTACGGCCTGGACCGGATCAAACCAGAGAACATGCACATCACGCTGATCGAAGCCGGACCACGGGTGCTACCCGCCCTGCCGGAACGTATCGGCGGGCCGGTGCATAAAACCTTGGAGAAACTCGGCGTTAACGTCATGACCAATGCCGCGGTCAGTGAAGTGACGACCGACAGCCTGATTACCGCCGACGGCAAAGTGATCAACGCCAGCCTGAAAGTCTGGGCCGCCGGGATTCGTGCACCGGGCTTCCTCAAGGACATCGATGGTCTGGAGACCAACCGGATCAATCAGCTGCAAGTGCTGCCGACCCTGCAAACCACCCGCGACGAGAACATCTTCGCCTTCGGTGACTGCGCGGCCTGCCCGCAGCCAGGTACCGATCGCAATGTTCCGCCACGCGCCCAGGCTGCGCATCAGCAAGCTTCGTTGCTGGCCAAATCGCTGAAACTGCGGATCGAAGGCAAACCTCTGCCTGCGTACAAATACACCGACTACGGCTCACTGATCTCGCTGTCGCGTTTTTCGGCGGTGGGTAACTTGATGGGCAACCTCACCGGCAGCGTGATGCTTGAAGGCTGGCTGGCGCGGATGTTTTACGTATCGCTGTACCGCATGCACCAGATGGCGCTGTATGGCGCGTTCCGCACGGCGATGCTGATGTTGGGCAGCAAGATCGGGCGCGGGACTGAGCCGCGCCTCAAGTTGCACTAACCCCAATCTAACTGTGGGAGCGAGCCTGCTCGCGATGGCGTCTGAACAGTCGACATCAATGTCGCCTGACACACCGCCATCGCGAGCAGGCTCACTCCCACAGTTGATCTCCATTGATTTGGAGATGTGTGTCTCACTGTATCTCCCCCCGCGTTTCATCCCCTTCGCTTACAAACTCCCCCCTTGCGCGACACAGTAGCGATACACCACACCCGCTAAATGGCCACACCCGAGCAAGGCACCCCGCCTGCACAGGTTTATCGCCGCACTGACGTGGCGTCCTTTATCGAACGGTTGTGTCGTGCAACCCAGGAGTATTGAAATGTCCCGTACCACCAAAAACACTATCGGTCTGCTCGGCGCTGTTTTGGCCGGTGGCATGATGTTGTCCGGCTCTGTGTTCGCCTCGCAACCTCTGACGCAGGGCTACCTGCTGGCCTCGGCCGAACAGGTCGTGAAAACCCCTGAAGGCAAATGTGGCGAAGGCAAGTGTGGCGATGCCTCGATGGCTAAAACCGACACGGATGGCGACGGCAAGGTATCCCGTGCTGAATTCCTGAAAGTCGCGCCAAAGTCCAATTTCGACAAGATCGACACCAACCATGACGGTTTCATCGACGAACAAGAAGCTTTCGATAACGTGAAAGCCAACTACGAAGCCAATGGCAAGAAAATGCCAAAAGGCTTGTTCGAGCACTTGAAGGACCAAGACGGCGCCTAAGCCTCTGAGATCCAAGCCGCGCTTTTCCGTCGAGAAGCGCGGCTTTTTTGCGTCTGGAAAAAATTAAAGCTGGAAGCGCCGCACCATGCCCTGCAAGGCATTAGCCAGTTGTGATAGCTCCTGGCTGGAGGTGCTGGTCTGATCCGCGCCGGCGGCAGATCGCACCGAAAGATCACGAATATTCACCAGGTTGCGGTCGACTTCACGTGCCACCTGCGCCTGTTCTTCGGCAGCGCTGGCGATTACCAGATTGCGCTCGTGGATCTGATGAACCGACGCGGTGATGGTCTGCAACGCCTCGCCTGCACGCTCGGCCAGGGCCAATGTGCTGGCCGCACGGGTTGAGCTGGCCTGCATGGAATCCAGCGCCTGAGTCGAGCCGCTGCGCATGCCCTGAACCATTTGCTCGATTTCCTGAGTCGATTGCTGCGTGCGGTAGGCCAAGGCGCGAACTTCGTCGGCAACCACCGCGAAACCTCTACCGCTTTCCCCGGCGCGCGCCGCTTCAATGGCGGCGTTGAGGGCCAGCAAGTTGGTTTGCTCGGCAATCGCACGAATCACATCCAGAACCTTGCCGATGTCCTGAGACTGGTTGGCCAGGGACTGCACCAATGTGCCAGTGATCTGCACATCGCTGGCAAGGGCGCCGATGGCCGTGACTGTTTCGCTGACCCGCTCCTGACCCGCGTGCGCGGACTCACTGGATTGGCGCGTGGCGTCGGAGGTCGACACCGCGTTGCGGGCGACCTCCTCCACCGCGGTGGTCATTTCAGTGACAGCCGTCGCCGCTTGTTCGATCTCGTTGTTCTGCTGTTGCAGGTTCTGAGTGCTGTCGAGCGTGACCGCATTCAACTCGTCAGCCGCTGTCGCCAATTGCGCCGCCGAGCCGCTGATACCTTGCAAGGTTTCACGCAGGTTGTGCTGCATGGTCGCCAACGCCTTGAGCAAGCGACTTACTTCATCGTTGCCATGGGTTTCGATGGGGCGAGTCAGGTCGCCTCGTGCCACGTTTTCCGCGGCATTCAACGCTTCGTTCAACGGCTTGACGATACTGCGGGTCAGCAGCATCGCCAGGCCGACAGTGGCCAACGCCGCCAATGCGATGAACAGGCTGACGATCATTCGCGATGTTTCGTAATGCGCTGCCGATTTCTGGCTCTCGGCGACGACTTGTTTGGCGAACAGATCCGCCAGGTCAGTGAGCTGTTTGCCGGAGCCATCGACCACGGTTTTCATGTCGACCAGCAGCAACTTGGTCAATTCGTCACCACGACCCTGTTCGGCCAGGGAGAACGATTGAGCAATACCGGAGCGATAAGCCGCGAAGGTGGTTTTGAACTGGTCATACAAGGCCTTGCCTTCTGCGGTATTGACCAACTGATCATAAGCCGCAATCTTCTCGCTCAACTCTTTGTCGCGGGTGTCCATCTGGCCACGGTAGACAGGAATGTTCTTCGGATCCTGATCCAGGGCCATGCGCAGGGAAATAGTACGGATGCGCAGCATTATTTCGCGGATCTCGTCACCACCACGAATGCTCGGCAGCCATTGTTTCTCCACCGCCACCTCGCTGTCGCGGATGCTCGACATTTGTCCCAAGGCAAATAGGCCGAGCAAAGCGACCAATACGGCAATCAGGGCAAACCCCAAGGCTGCCCGAGGAGCGATATTTAACTGACGAAGCAACATAACGAACGCCCTTTTTCTTGTAGTGGCTTGGATAAGGGGCGTTGTTTCGGCAGTACCCCGTCGTCTCGTTATCGGCAAGTTGTACGATGACTGAAGTGTTCTTTTTCGAAGACAAAAAAAATCCCCGTATCTTTCGATACGAGGATTTTTAATATGGTCGGGGTAAGGGGATTCGAACTCCTGACATCCTGCTCCCAAAGCAGGCGCGCTACCGGACTGCGCTATACCCCGGTAATAAAAAGGCGACCTTTAAAAAGTCGCCTTCTTCGATCAGTGCTTTTGGCCTCTGATCTTAAGATCTGATCCCAGCGTTAACTGGTTTCAAAAATGGTGGGTCGTGTGGGATTCGAACCTACGACCAATTGGTTAAAAGCCAACTGCTCTACCAACTGAGCTAACGACCCAAAAATGGTCGGGGTAAGGGGATTCGAACTCCTGACATCCTGCTCCCAAAGCAGGCGCGCTACCGGACTGCGCTATACCCCGGTTTGAAATTGGCTCCGTGACCAGGACTCGAACCTGGGACCCAATGATTAACAGTCATTTGCTCTACCGACTGAGCTATCACGGAACTACATATTTCAATTTACAACTGTGAAGCTTGCTTCACCCCTTCGACCCGTTCGCATCGCTGCGTTCGTGTGTCTGAGGCGCGCTATTCTACAATCTTAAGCACCTCTGTCAACCCCCTAAATTGCTTTCAAGTTAATGATTTGCAACTTATTTCAGATTCCTGCTTGGGGAGCAGAAACCCTTCAGGGCGACTTACTGCGGGGCGCACTTTACAAGCCTTTTCCTTTCAGTTCAACAGCCTGGCGAAAAAAAGGCCTCGCAATGCGAGGCCTCACAGGTTTTGCTGCCGCCGGGGATTCAGACGAAGACGATTTCGTCGTTTTCCACGACACCCTTGGCGGTATCGCCCGGCATGAAACGACCGGACAGAATCAGCTGCGCCAGCGGGTTTTCGATCCAGCGCTGGATGGCTCGTTTGAGCGGCCGTGCGCCGTAAACCGGGTCGTAACCCACCGCTATCAGCTTATCCATGGCCTCAGGGCTGAGATCAAGCTTCAGCTCGCGCTCGGTCAGTCGACTGCGCAGACGACCCAACTGGATCTCGGTAATGCCCGCGATCTGATCCCGAGCCAATGGCTCGAAGATCACCACTTCGTCGACCCGGTTGATGAACTCCGGCCGGAAGTGCGTGGAAATCGCATCCATCACCGCCGCACGCTGTGCTTCACGATCACCGACCAGTTCCTGGATCTGCACCGAACCGAGGTTGGAAGTCATGACAATCACGGTATTTTTGAAATCCACCGTGCGGCCATGACTGTCGGTCAGTCGGCCATCTTCCAGCACTTGCAGCAAGATGTTGAAGACGTCCGGGTGGGCCTTCTCGACCTCGTCCAGGAGGATCACCGAATAAGGCTTGCGACGCACCGCCTCGGTCAGGTAACCGCCCTCTTCATAGCCTACATAGCCTGGTGGCGCGCCTATAAGACGAGCCACGGAATGTTTCTCCATGAATTCGGACATGTCGATCCGCACCATCGCCTCTTCCGTATCAAAGAGGAACTCGGCCAGCGCCTTGCACAGCTCGGTTTTACCGACACCGGTCGGGCCGAGGAACATGAACGAGCCGCTCGGGCGATTCGGATCGGACAACCCGGCACGGGAACGCCGCACAGCGTTGGAAACGGCAATCACCGCTTCGTCCTGGCCGATCACACGTTGGTGCAACAGGCTTTCCATCTTCATCAGCTTGTCGCGCTCGCCTTCGAGCATTTTCGACACGGGAATGCCGGTCCACTTCGAGACCACTTCGGCGATTTCTTCTTCGGTCACCTTGCTGCGCAACAACTGGTTTTCGCTTTTGCCATGCTGGTCGACCATTTGCAGGCTGCGCTCCAGGTCCGGGATTACCCCATATTGCAGCTCGGCCATGCGGTTCAGGTCGCCTTTGCGGCGCGCTGCTTCCAGTTCCTGACGGGACTGTTCGATTTTTTGCTGGATCTGCGCAGAGCCCTGTACTTCGGCTTTTTCCGAGTTCCAGATTTCTTCGAGGTCCGAGTACTCACGCTCGAGGCGGACGATTTCTTCCTGGAGTTTTTCCAGACGTTTTATCGCGGCTTCGTCGCTTTCTTTCTTCAGCGCCTGGGATTCCACCTTCAGCTGAATCAGACGACGCTCCAGACGATCGAGCACTTCCGGCTTGGAGTCGATCTCCATGCGGATGCGGCTGGCGGCCTCGTCGATCAGGTCGATGGCCTTGTCCGGCAGCTGACGATCAGTGATGTAGCGATGACTGAGCTTGGCCGCAGCGATGATCGCGCCGTCGGTGATCGCCACCTTGTGGTGAACCTCGTAACGCTCCTTCAGGCCACGCAAAATCGCGATGGTGTCTTCTTCACTCGGCTCGTCCACCAGCACTTTCTGGAAGCGCCGTTCGAGGGCCGCATCCTTCTCTATATATTGGCGGTACTCATTGAGCGTGGTCGCGCCGACGCAGTGCAGCTCACCGCGAGCCAACGCCGGTTTGAGCATGTTGCCCGCATCCATCGAGCCTTCGCCTTTACCGGCGCCGACCATGGTGTGCAGTTCGTCGATGAACAGAATGATCTGCCCTTCCTGCTTCGACAGTTCGTTGAGCAGGGATTTGAGGCGTTCTTCGAACTCGCCACGGTACTTGGCACCGGCAATCAGCGACCCCATGTCCAGAGACAGCAGGCGTTTGCCTTTCAGTCCATCCGGCACTTCGCCGTTGATGATGCGCTGGGCCAGGCCTTCGGCGATGGCGGTTTTACCCACGCCAGGCTCACCGATCAGCACCGGGTTGTTCTTGGTGCGGCGTTGCAGGACCTGAATGGTCCGGCGAATTTCGTCGTCACGGCCGATCACCGGATCGAGCTTGCCTTCTTCGGCGCGCTTGGTCAGGTCGACGGTGTATTTATCCAGCGCCTGACGCGACTCTTCGTGGTTGGCGTCATTGACGGCCTCACCACCGCGCAGGTTGTTGATCGCGTTTTCCAGGGCTTTCTTGCTGACGCCCTGGCCGAGCAACAATTTGCCGAGCTTGCTGTTCTCGTCCATGGCGGCGAGCAACACCAGCTCACTGGAGATGAACTGATCGCCCTTCTGCTGGGCCAGACGATCGGCCTGATTGAGCAGGCGCGCCAAATCCTGCGACATGTTCACGTCGCCGGTCGGGTTCTGGATTTTTGGCAGCTGGTCGAGCTCTTTGGTCAGCTCTTTACGCAAGCTGTTGACGTCAAAGCCGACCTGCATCAACAGGGGTTTGATCGAACCACCCTGCTGTTCAAGCATGGCTTGCATCAAGTGCGCCGGTTCAATACCCGGATGATCGAGGCCGACAGCCAGGGATTGGGCGTCGGACAAAGCTAACTGCAATTTGCTGGTTAAACGGTCTATACGCATGGGTCACCTTCCTTTTGAGCAGGCCGGACCTATAAAACATCCTGAATGAAGAAACCTGCCAGATACCGCTATAGATGCGGTCGATTCTGGAAGATTCAAGCGTCAAGCAGTTGATGTAGATCAGCGAGGTTTAGCGTTCGAGCCATACAAGGGAGGCAAACCGACCAGTGCGTGGACTGCGGCGGTAAGAAAAGAAGCGTGGATCGGTCACGGTGCAGAAACCGCCACCATAAACAGCGGTGATACCGCGAGCGGCCAGGCGCAAACGCGCCAGCTCATAGATGTCGGCCATGAATTTGCCAGCATTGGCACTCGGCACAAAGGCTTTGGCGGCTTCGGGTAATTGCTCGACGAAGGTTTCGCGCACTTCCGAGCCGACTTCAAAGGCTTGCGGGCCAATGGCCGGGCCCAACCAGACGAGCACTTCTTCTGGTGGCACGGCCAGCGTGTCTAGAGTCGCTTCCAGCACACCCGCCGCCAACCCGCGCCAACCGGCATGGGCCGCCGCGACGCGAGTGCCTGCACGGTCGCAAAACAATGCCGGCAGGCAGTCAGCAGTCATCGCCGTGCAGGCAATACCGGGCGTTGCCGTCCAGCTGGCGTCGGCTGTGACCACCTGGCTTGGGTCTGCGTGGGCCACGGCAATGCCGTGAACCTGCTTTAACCAGGCCGGTTGAATAGAGAAATGTTCGGTGAGGCGACGGCGGTTTTCGACAACAGCTTCGGGGCTGTCGTCGACGTGATCGCCGAGGTTGAGGCTGTCGAACGGCGCCAGACTGACGCCGCCCGCACGGGTGGTCACGCAGGCTTTCACCCCGGCAGGCGCAGGCCAGTCGGGAATCAGCCAGTCACTCATCCGATGAACGCCTCGCGGTCTTGCTTGAGCAGTGTCAGCAACCAGACGAAATCGTCCGGAAGCGGCGATTCCCAGCTCATGCGTTTACCGGTGGTCGGGTGATCCAGCTCCAGGAACCGCGCATGCAGCGCCTGACGCGGGAACGCCTTCAACGATTCGATCATGGTCACACTGGCTGCCGGCGGAATGCGGAAACGACCGCCGTAGGCAGGATCTCCGACCAACGGGAAGTTGATGTGAGCCATATGCACACGAATCTGGTGCGTACGACCGGTTTCCAGCTTCACCCGCACGTGAGTGTGGGAGCGGAAACGCTCGAGCACGCGGTAATGACTGACGGCTTGCTTGCCACCTTCCATCACAGCCATGCGCTGGCGTTGCTGACCGTGACGACCGATCGGCGCGTTGATCTTGCCGCCGGCAGTCACCACACCGATCACGATGCACTCGTAGATCCGGCTTACGCTGCGGCTCTGCAATTGCGTGACAAGCTGTGTCTGCGCCTGAATGGTCTTGGCCACCACCATCAGACCGGTGGTGTCCTTGTCCAGGCGATGCACGATACCGGCGCGGGGCACATTAATGATGTCCGGCACGTGGTGCAGCAAGGCGTTGAGCAAGGTGCCATCGGCATGACCGGCGGCAGGATGCACCACCAGACCCGCGGGTTTGTTGATCACCAGGATGTCGTCGTCTTCATAGACGATGTCCAGTTCGATGTCTTGAGCGATCCATTCGCCCTGAGCTTCCTGCTCGGCAGTAAGCTCAAGAATGGCGCCACCGTGAACGATGTCTCGCGGGCGGATAACCGCCCCATCCACAGTCAGGCGGCCGTCTTTGATCCAGGCGGAAAGGCGCGAGCGCGAGTGCTCAGCGAATAATTGTGCGGCGACTTGATCGAGGCGTTGGCCGCCCAATTCGGACGGCACCTCTGCGCGAAGTTCAATTTTATCGGACATGCTCAGACTAGGCGTCGGCACAGCCTTTGGTTTCGGCTGCGCGCTTGTGGTTAAATACGGCGTCTTTTGCCCCGAGGCTATTCAACGGGGCGCTCATCATAACAGGACGGCCCCGCCCAAGACAGCGGCCGTCATAGGGACGCAAGCCGCCATGCAAGTGAAACACCTGCTGCTGATCGCCATCCTCGCATTGACCGCTGCTTGCTCATCGAAGGAAGTCGTAGACGAAAACCTGAGCGAGGTCGAGCTGTACCAGCAGGCTCAGCACGATCTGGACAACAATAGCTACACCGCCGCCACAGCCAAGCTGAAGGCGCTGGAGTCGCGTTATCCGTTCGGTCGCTACGCCGATCAGGCTCAACTCGAGCTCATCTATGCCAACTACAAGAACACCGAGCCAGAGGCTGCGAAGTCCGCCGCCGAGCGCTTCATCCGCTTGCACCCGCAGCACCCGAACGTGGATTACGCGTATTACCTCAAGGGTCTGACTTCTTTCGATCAGGATGTCGGCCTGTTGTCGCGCTTCCTGCCGTTGGACATGACCAAGCGTGACCCGGGTGCCGCTCGCGACTCCTACAACGAGTTCGCCCAGCTGACCAGCCGTTTCCCCAACAGCCGCTACTCGCCGGACGCCAAGCAGCGCATGATCTACCTGCGCAACCTGCTGGCGGCTTACGAAATTCACGTTGCCGACTACTACCTGACGCGTCAGGCCTATGTCGCCGCCGCGAACCGTGGTCGTTACGTGGTGGAAAACTTCCAGGAAACCCCTTCGGTCGGTGACGGCCTGGCGGTGATGACAGAGGCCTACCAGCGTCTGCACCTGGATGAACTGGCCAACACCAGCCTCGAAACCCTGAAACTCAACTACCCGAACCACCCAAGCCTGGTGGACGGTCAGTTCGTGCCATCGGTGGCCGAAGCCGACAACCGTTCGTGGTTGAGCAAGGCGACCCTGGGCCTGATCGAATCCCGTCCACCGCTGCCGCCGGGCGAAACCCGCGCCAACCAGGACGTGCAGAAACAGTTCCAGGACGCCAAAGACGCGATTCCGAACGATCTCAAGCCTAAAGACGAAAATGGCGACGTGATAGAAGAAGAACAACACGAGTCCGAAGCCAATAACAGCGACCGCTCGTGGTTCAGCTACATGACCTTCGGCGTGTTCGACTGACACGTCGGGTTGTACAAAAAAGGAGCCTTTCGAGGCTCCTTTTTTATGGGCTCGATGATTACGCTGTGCGCTGGTCATGTCCTTGGCTAAACTGGCTCATCACTCGTCAAATAGCAGCTCATCATGCTTCGTTTACTGTTCTGGATCGCCCTGATTGCCGCTGCGGTATGGTTCTGGCGCAAGTTCAAGGGCCAGGCTTCTGTGCCCAAGTCCTCTGCCGAGCTGGAAGCGGCTCCGATGGTCCGCTGCGCTCATTGCGGCGTACACCTGCCACGCGACCGCGCCCTAAGCCTTCAACAACAGTGGTATTGCAGCCAGGCTCATCTTGAGCAAGGCCCGGGTTCCAGTGATCGCTGAGACCTCCAGTCCCGGCAGCAAACAGGCCCAGCGACTGCTGCGCCTCTATCACCTTTACCGCTTGAGCGTCGGCATTACCCTGGTGCTGTTGATCTCCAGCAACATGGACAACCAGCTGCTGACGTCCGCCAATGGCGACCTGCTGCGCAGTGGCAGCTGGTTATACCTGGTGCTGAATATCCTGCTGGTGGTGTTCCTTGCGAACACCCGGCGCCCGGCGCAACTGTTCAGCCTGGCGCTGACCGACGTCCTGTTGCTGTGCGGTCTGTTCTATGCCGCCGGCGGTGTGGCCAGCGCCATCGGCAATTTGCTGATCGTATCGGTAGCCATCAGCAACACCTTGTTGCGAGGGCGCATCGGCCTGCTGATTGCCGCCGTTGGCGCGCTCGGCATCGTGGGGCTGAGCTTCCTCCTGAGTTTCAGCCATCCCGCCACCCCCAACGATTACCTGCAAGTCGGCACGCTCGGCGCCCTGTGTTTTGCTGCGGCATTGCTGGTGCAAGGGCTGATCCGACGCCTGGAAGTCAGCGAAACCCTGGCCGAACAACGGGCCAGCGAAGTTGTCGGACTCGAAGCACTCAACGCACTGATCCTGCAACGAATGCGTACCGGCATCCTGGTACTCGACGACAAGCGGCGGGTTCAACTGGCCAACCATAGCGCCTTGAACCTGTTAGGCAGGGAGAATCTTGCAGGCCAGTTGATCGACGACTACTCACCCAGCCTGGTCGAACGCCTGCAACTGTGGCTCAACAATCCGACGCTCCGCCCCCAGAGCCTGAAAGTCGCCAGTAGTGGTCTGGAGCTGCAACCGAGCTTCATTGCCCTGGACCAAAGCCCACACCACCAGACCCTGGTCTTTCTCGAAGACCTCGCGCAAATCGCCCAACAGGCCCAACAACTGAAGCTGGCCGCCCTCGGCCGCCTGACCGCCGGTATCGCCCATGAAATCCGCAATCCACTGGGCGCCATTAGTCATGCCGCGCAGCTATTGCAAGAATCAGAGGAACTGAATCGCGCGGATCGACGTCTGACACAGATTATTCAAGACCACTCTCAGCGAATGAATCGGGTAATCGAAAACGTCCTGCAACTGTCCCGCCGCCAGCAAACCGTAGCGCAACGGCTTGATCTGAAACCGTGGCTGGAGCAGTACGTCAACGAAACCCGCGAGGGGGCGCCCGAGCATCAGCAGATTCATCTGCGCATCGGTTCAGGAGACTTCAAAACCCTGATGGACCCCAACCAGCTGACCCAAATTCTCGACAATTTGTTGCGCAACGCCTGGCGCCATAGCACCTTGAATCACGACCTGGCACAGGTCTGGCTCGAGTTGTTCGTCGACCCGGACAGCCAGCTGCCGGTCCTCGAGATCCTGGACGATGGCCCCGGCGTGGCGCCGGAGCATCACGTGCACTTGTTCGAACCGTTCTTCACCACCAGCCCCCAAGGCACCGGCCTGGGGCTTTATCTGTCCCGTGAGCTGTGCGAAAGCAACCAGGCCCGCCTAGACTTCAAACCACGCCAAGGCGGCGGCTGCTTTCGCATCACCTTTGCTCACGGACGGAAACAAAGTTGAACATAAGCCCACGGCAAAAAGTCCTGATCGTCGACGACGAACCGGATATCCGCGAACTCCTGGAAATCACCCTGGGACGGATGAAACTCGACACCTTCAGTGCCCGCAACCTCGGCGAAGCCCAGGCCCTGCTGTCGCGAGAGACCTTCGACCTGTGCCTCACCGACATGCGCCTGCCGGACGGCACCGGCCTTGAGCTGGTGCAACACATCCAGCAACGCCACCCACTCGTACCAGTGGCAATGATCACCGCTTATGGCAGCCTGGAAACGGCGATCAACGCCCTCAAGGCCGGCGCCTTCGACTTCCTGACCAAACCGGTGGACCTCACTCGCCTGCGGGAACTGGTCAGCAGCGCGCTGCGTTTACCTGCGCCGGGCGGCACCGGCGTCGCCATCGATCGCCGGCTGCTGGGTGATTCACCGCCCATGCGCGCCTTGCGCAAACACATCGACAAACTGGCCCGCAGCCAGGCGCCGGTGTACATCAGCGGCGAATCCGGCAGCGGCAAGGAATTGGTCGCGCGACTGATCCATGAGCAAAGCCCCCGCGCCAGCCAACCGTTTATCCCGGTCAATTGCGGGGCGATTCCGTCAGAATTGATGGAGAGCGAATTTTTCGGTCATCGCAAAGGCAGCTTCAGCGGTGCCATCGAAGACAAACCCGGACTGTTCCAGGCGGCCCATGGCGGCACCCTGTTCCTCGACGAAGTGGCTGATTTGCCGCTGGCGATGCAGGTCAAGCTGCTACGGGCGATACAGGAAAAAGCCGTTCGCGGTGTCGGGGAACAGCAGGAAACCGTGGTCGATGTGCGTATCCTTTGCGCCACCCACAAAGACCTCGACGCCGAAGTCGCCGCCGAACGCTTTCGCCAGGATTTGTACTACCGGTTGAACGTGATCGAACTAAGGGTGCCGCCCTTGCGCGAACGCCGGGACGACATCGAATCCCTCGCCAGCCACGTGCTCAAACGCTTGGCCATCAGCACTGGCCAACCCGCCGCAAAACTCCACCCCCAAGCCCTCGACGCACTGAAAAGCTATCGCTTCCCCGGCAATGTGCGGGAACTGGAGAACGTACTCGAACGGGCTCACACGTTGTGCGAAAACAAGCAAATCGAAACCAGCGACCTGCGGCTGGCCGAAGGTAACTGCAACCCGGAAGGTGGGGTGCCGGACCTGACGCAGATCGACAACCTGGAAGACTACCTGGAAAACGTCGAACGCAAACTGATCCTCCAGGCCCTCGAAGAAACCCGCTGGAACCGCACGGCGGCGGCTCAGCGGTTGAATCTTTCATTCAGGTCGATGCGCTACAGGCTCAAGAAACTGGGACTCGATTGAGTCTCAGATCCGTCCAGCCGGCGCATACGGAGCCGGATCAATGATCGGCTCACGGCCCAGCATCACATCCGCAAACAACTGACACGACGCCGGTGCCAGCACCAAGCCATTACGGTAATGCCCGCAATTGAGCCAAAGCCCTTCGAACCCTGGCACCCGACCGATGTAAGGAATGCCTTCCGGCGAGCCCGGGCGTAACCCGGCCCAGTGCCCCACGACCTCGGCATCCGCCAGTGCAGGAATCAACGCCACCGCCGACGCCTTCAGACTCTCCAGGGCCGATTCGGTCGGGGTCTTGTCGAAGCCTTCGTGTTCCAACGTACTGCCAATCAGAATGTGCCCGTCGCGCCGAGGAATCGCATAACGCCCCTTGGCCAGAACCATGCTCGGCAGAAAATCCGCTGCGCATTTGTAGAGAATCATCTGCCCTTTCACCGGCTCGACCGGCAGGTCCAGGCCCAGGCTTTTGAGTAAATCACCGCTCCAGGCGCCCGCAGTCAGCACCACCTGATCGCCATGAATCGCTCCCGCCGAGGTCTGCACCCCGACCACCGTAGCGCCTTCACGGATAAACCCGCTGACTTCACACTGCTCATGAATCGTTACGTTCGGCAGCGCCAGCAACGCAGCCTTGAGGGACTTCACCAGCCGCGGATTACGCACATTGGCCACATCGGCCATGTAGATCGCCCGGGAAAAACCGCTCCCCAACACCGGCACCGCGTCGTGAGCCGCCGAGATATCCACAGCCCGCAACGGACGGTTTTCCCGCTCGGCCCAAGCCAGCGCCTCGGCCTCATCATCCAGATCCAGCCAGTACAGCCCGGTGGTATGCACCTCGGGATCGACACCGGTGGCTGCAAACAGTCGCTCGCCCAGCTGTGGATAAAAATCCTGGGACCAATGCGCCAACGCGGTGACAGCAGGGCTGTAGCGCCACGGGTAGAGTGGCGAAACGATACCGCCACCGGCCCAGGACGACTCCTGACCGACGTTCGAGCGATCCAGGAGCACAACGCTTTGCACTTCGGACGCGAGATTGAACGCTGTCAGCAGGCCAATCACCCCGCCGCCGACAATCACCACTTGCTGTTGCCTGCTCATGTTCTGATCCAACCGTTAAATAGACAGAGGGCACAAAAGGCGCCCGAAAAAAGAAACTCAGCGACCCCAGCAATCCTTGGTTGCGGCCGTCGCATTGACCATGCTTCTGACGCCAGTGTTGGTGATGGTGAAATCCCCGCACTTGTCAGTCTCCATGGCTTTACCAGCCTTGCGAACTGCCGTCAGCAGGAAGGTCTGATCGGTCAGGGTCTGGGTAATGGTGTAAAAGTCATTGCCAGCACTCAGGCCAGCAACGCCGGTGTAGACATTGTTCTTCGAATAGAAACGCTCGAGGATCTGTGCCTGCTCGGAGAGCAGGCCGGCGACTTCAGTGCGGCGGCCCTTATTCACATACTCGGTGAGGCTCGGGTAGCCAAGGGTGATGACGATCCCGATGATCGCAATCACGATCATGATTTCGATCAGGGTAAAACCTCGGTTGAATCTGCGCATGCCTCAACTCTCACTTACTGTATTTGTCGCCACATGATGCGACGGCTGCCGCCGCCGGGCTTTTCCACCAGTGAGCTGATGCCACCGCTGGAGTCGTTCACAATCTTGCGGGACGCATTGTTGACGATCGCGTTCAGCGTCGGAATACCACCGGTGAAAATCACCCCGCTGGAAATCGAATCCTTGATGTCGACCAGCCCGTCGCCATTGGTGTCGAGCACCGCGTAATTGAGCATCTTACCGCTGAATGCATCCAGTTCGACCAGTTTGCCGGTACCGAAACTGTCGCAAGGGTCGGTGGTGTCCACGCTGGCCGTGGTGAACACGATCCGGTCGGCCACCAGACTGGCCTGATTAATCACCCGCTCACCGGTTAGCACGTTGTTGTACACCAGCGGCAGGTACCAGCCTTTTTTCGCCGGATAAGTCACGTCGTTCTGGCTGGTGGTAATGAACTGCCCACTGCTACCGGAGAACACACCGGTCACCGCCTGAGCCTGCAAACTGGATGTTGTGATTTTCCCGGAGCCACCTTCCGCATCCCATACTGCGTAGAACGCCTGAATATCTTTGTTGGTCTTGTCGGCCGTCTCATTGAATTTACCGGTGCCGAAAAACACGTCCTTCCCTCCCAACGAATTGTCCGCCAGCAATGGTTGCGCGGTAATCGGCTGGGTGACGCCACCGGCGGTGGTAAATAGCGGTTTGCGGGAAAACGCCAGGTCCCACGACCCCGGAGATTTGGCGCTCAAATCAAACTTCCACAGTCTCCCCTTCAAGTCGCCGCCATAAGCGGCCTGGACCACATTCTGCGAGTTGACCCGAAGTTTTACCGACGACAGGCCGTTGGTCGTCTCGGAGCCGTCGACCACGATTTTCTTGATCAGCGAGCCATCACGAATGTCGACCACGTACAACGCTGCCACCCCGGAGTTGCTGCCATAACCGTTGGAGATGAATGCCGCCCATCGACCGTCGGGATCGGCCAAGCGTGCCACTTCCGGTCGTGCATAGGCATAACCCAGATCATTGAAGTCGTTCTTGGAGTCGGGGGTGGTCGGCGCGCTGATTTCCCACAACGCCTTGGTCACATTGCCTGCCGAGGCGTCGAACAACTGCAACGCGTAGAAGGTCCTGCCCCCCGCTCCTGTTCCGCCCAATGCAAGGGTTTTCCAGGCACTGTTGAGTTGGGCATCGAACACGCCCACCTGGCCGTCCACCAAAAACTTGTGGCTCACCCCGTTTATGTAAGTCGGGTCGGCGATGTAGCGCAGTGACGGCAACACACTGGACGGCATAAAAGCGTAACGCCGTGTGCCATTGGACGTGTTGATGACGTTTACAAAGCCGTCGTTGGCGTTCACCACCAGGCTGGCGTTCATGCTTGTCGCTTTGGTTGCCAGATAGGTGCTGTAAGTAGTGTCGCCTGACAGGTCGGACGCGGTTTGATCCGTGGGTGACGCCAGCGCCAGCGGTGAATTGATGATGTCGCCAAGCAGCACACTGCGCACTTTCAGGCCAACCTTGTTGGTGCCCTTGCTCCACTCCACCAGATCGCTGCCGGTGATGCCTATGGGCAAACTCTGGTTGAGGGAGGTTTGCTGGGCAGGGGAAAAGTTGGCATAAGCCAGCGTCACGGCAGCTTTGGTCAGAGTATTCCAGGATTGATAGGTCGGCACCGTGGCACCGGGTACGATGGCGGTATCAGTGGTCCACAACACCGAGGCGGTGTTGACCGCGCCCCCGGAGGTAAATCCGTAAGACTTGATCGTGCCGCGCCAGTCCTTGGGATCGTAACTGCTCTGAAAGTAACTCGAATCGCTGGCCAGAATGGTCCCGCTGGTGACGCCACCCCCTCCGGAGCCGGCCTTGGAGGTGATGTCGCTCAGCGCCGACGACAGTGCACTGTTGAGTCCTGTACTGTCAGTCGCTTGGTAATACTTGCCCTGCCCGTAACTCGCCGCGTCCGACAACATCTGGTTCGAAGTGGCGAAACCCACTGTGTAGGTGTTCATGTTCTGCTTTGGAGAATCCGCTGCGTCCCAGCTTTTGCTCGCAGAGTCGGTGCCAGTCGTGCGCATGTCGATATCGAAGGCAAACTTGGCGATGTCATCCAGATAAAGGGTGTCGCCCTCATCGTCTCCGCCGGGGCCGTCGTTATCGACACCGTCCCAATTGGGTAGCCTGGGACCGCCCTGAGCAACGGCTTGTGGATCGTCAGTCGGAAAGGTCCGGTCATGGGTCGGCAAGCCGTCAGTGATCACCACACCGTAGTTTTTCTGGCACCGATACTGGATCGGGCTGGTGTAGGTGGCGGGAGCCGAGTTGTAGAACGGCGCCATACCGCGCATGTACCGGGTGACTTCGTAATAGGCTTCTGCCAACGGGGTATTGGCGACTGCAGTCAAGCCGTTGATCGACGCGACAAGGTCGTTAAAGTTGCTCTCCACGGACAGATCGCTGATGGAGCGGGCGATGAAGCCACCATTGCCGGGGTTGTTGCTGGTGACCGGGTTGAACGTCGCCAGGCCTATACGTAGCCCGCGGTTACTGGTCACCAGATCGGTGGACACCTTGCGCGCAACGTTCATCCGGTAATCGGTGGGGATTGAGCCAGTGGTGAAATCCTTGGTCGAACTATTCGCCAGACTGATCAGGTAAGACAGGTAGTTGGCCGAGTAACGGGTGTTCTGTCCGCCCACCGGATCGGGCAGTTTCAGGCAAAACGAATTCACCCCCTGAGAGCCTTTAAAAAAACCAACATAACCTGACGCACAGCCACCGCGATTGAGACTGGACAGAAAAATATTGGTATCGGTCATATTGAGGTTTTGTCCTTCCTGGCAGGAGTCATCTGAACTGCAGATGGTCACCTGAGGACGATTTGTGACCGTCGGATCGAAATCCGCCGCCCAGACGATGCTGTTCATGCTCCCCGAATCGTCGATCAACAACATCACATTCGGCGCGACAGCCGCGGCGCTCAACAGCGGAGAATCCGACGGCGTGAAGGCATACGCCGGCGCTGAAAGATAAAAACCCAACAACATGCCGCAAACCAGGCGCCACAGCACGGCGTGCCTTTTAGTACTTCGCATAGATACTCTCCACCACACTGCGCGAGTTGCCCGCAATGCCGACTGCGGTCACGCGGTACAGCGTTGTCGAGGTGTTGCTCGGCACATTCACGGCGGTCAGGGTGGTGCCGATGTTCTGGACCCCGTAAAAACCGCTGCCGGAGGCAATCCAGTTCACTCCCGAGGTGGAATTGAAACCGGCGCCGGTAATTGTCGACGACTCGGCTGGCGGTGCGCATTGGGCAGTGCCGCTGCAGACCGGCAACGAATAGGCATCCAGTTGCACCGCGCTTTCACCCACGCGCAACGCCGATTCGGCGCCCTGGAACGACTGGTTGCGCAGGGTCACACTGGCGGCCATTTTTTCCTGCAGAGTGGCGTTTTGCATCGATGAAAGACCGATCAGTGTCAGCAACAGAAGAAACACCAGGCTGACCAGCAGCGCCATGCCGCGCTGGGCGTGAGGGGTCTCGGCAGAAATACTCATCGGCCCTCCCCTCATGGCAATCGGTTGCGCAGAGCGGCAACCACGTTGAAGGTTTGATCGCGCACCTGATTGTTCGGGTCGGTGAGCGTCAACGTCAGGCGAACACTACGGATGCGCGCCGGGTCTGACGGGTTGGGACTGTAACTGGAGGCCGCCACATCGGTGGCGGAACTGGCGAGGCCGAAGCTCACATCGAAGGCGCTGACGTTATCCACCAGCACGAACTGAGTTGGCGTACCGCCACCGACGCCCATGGTCAGTTGTCCGTTCTTCAAGCTGTAGATCAGTCGTCGTATCGGAAACGCCAACTGCCCCGGTGCAGGTGTTCGCGTGCCAGTGTAAGCAGTCGCGGTGTTTCGACAGTCAGACACCACCGTCCAGACCGGCGCCCCGCCACTGCCGCCGACATCCGCAGTCACCAGGGTCAGTTTAAGCTTGGCATTGTCCCAACTGATCGGCGTTGTCTGACTGGCATTGAAGTCACCCGCCGAGCTTGAGTCGGTGATCGACCCCAGACAACCGAACATGCCGACCATGCGAATTTCCTGAATCAGTTTGCTCAGTGCAAAACGCGCATCTTCCTGCATCGCGGCAGCGGCGTTCTGGCTGACGTAGGTGTTCTTGGCCGCGATGAAAATCTGCGCCACGCCCAGCACCACGACCAAACTCAGTGCCAGGGCGATCAGTAACTCAATCAGGCCGAAACCTCTGCTGGACCGGTTCATGGTGTCGACACCGGGTCGACGGTGGCTCGACTGGTCAGGACGAAGCTGCGCCGCGAATTGGCGACATTCGCGGCCCGCGAGTCGTCCCAGGTGATTGTGATGGTGTACACCCGCTGATTGAGGGTGACGCTGCCGGTGGCGGTAGCGCCGAGCAAAGTGACGATGTTGGTGGTGAAGTCGTAGAGGTCCTGGTCCCGTGCGACGCTCATGTTTGCCGATGTCGGCGGCGTGACGGTGTAATCGGCAGCGGAGTTGGCGCGAATGCGATCCATCATGTCGTAGGCGATAAAACTCGCCTGGCTGGTCATCCGCGAGCTGTCGGTGTACTTCAGCGCATTGAGCTGAATCGCCGCCGCCCCCAACAGCCCAACACCCAGAATCAACAACGCAACCAAGACTTCGATCAGCGTCATGCCCTCCTGTGCCCGCTTGCTCCATCCCCTCATCCGCAACTTCCACCCAATAAAATTCGTCCGTTCAGACACACATTCAGCGTCCTGCTTTGCGTCCCCAGTACATAGCTGATCACTACCGCCGTGGACGGTGCCGATAACCCGCCCAGATTGTTGAAATCGATGGCGGTCACTCCTGAGGTTAGCGTCAGAGTCGCCCCGCTGCTCATCGCTGGAACAACCCGCAATACTTTGGCCAATTTGCCAGTACCGTCATAGACCGAAAGATCCCCGGTCCAGGCACCGCCTTGCGCAGTTGGGCGAACCCGGGTGGTGACACCCCGATCGATCGCCTCGAGCCGGGCGAAATTCAGACCCCGTTGCAGATCACCGATTTCGGTGTCGGCCTTGGTGCTTTGCACCGAATGGGTAAACGCCGGTACGGCCAGAGTGATCAGGACCAGAAATACCGCGAGCGCGATCAGCAACTCGATCAGCGTGAAACCTTTTGTACGATGATCCATCGGTGCCCTCCGTTGCCGTCGGCTATACCTGCTTTTACACGCTAGAACATTCGACCGGCAGGTGTTCGGTTGTTTTGCTATTACTCGCGCAGGGATCGCGCGGGCCGCAGCACTCCAGGGAGGGAGATAACATGCATCAGCGAGGTTTCAGCCTGATCGAACTGCTCATGGGACTGACAATTATCGGGATTGTTCTGCTATTGGTCAGTCCGGCGTTTGCAACACTTTCAGAATCGAATTATCGCGAGGAGGCGGCGCAGTCTCTGGTCAGCGGTATGCGCAGTGCCAGAAGCGAGGCGATCATGCGAAACCAGCCCGTTGTCATCCACGGGATAAACGACGACTGGAGCCAGGGCTGGCGGATCATTCTGGATGTAAATGGCAAAGGTCATGAGGACAGCAGTAATCCGCTGCTGGTCGAGCGCCGGAGTGGCACTCGGGTGCCGATTTTCGGCAATCAATATGTCAGAACTTCCGTACGATTCAGCCATTTGGGCGAACCACTGTACGGTGGTTTTCAATCGGGGACATTACACATTTGCGCATCAAACGAACCGCTGAGTCAGTACCAGGTGGTGCTGGCCGCGAGCGGTCGCGTCAGCCTGCGCAGCAAAAAGACTGCACAGGCGTTATGCGAGGGAGGAGAAAACTCAGAGCAGCGAGCGGACCCGTAACTCTTTAGGCATGGAGAAGGTGATGTTCTCCTCGCGACCGGCCAGTTCATCGGCACCGGTAGCGCCCCACGCCTGCAACTGCTGGATCACGCCACGCACCAGGACTTCCGGTGCGGAGGCGCCAGCGGTGATGCCGATTCGCTCGACACCCTCGAACCAGCTCTTTTGCAGGTCTTCGGCACCATCGATCAGGTAGGCCGGGGTGGCCATGCGCTCGGCCAGTTCACGCAAGCGATTGGAGTTGGAGCTGTTCGGGCTGCCGACCACCAGTACCACATCGCATTCGTCGGCCAGTTGCTTCACCGCGTCCTGACGGTTTTGCGTGGCGTAGCAGATGTCGTCCTTGCGCGGGCCACCGATCGCCGGGAAGCGTGTACGCAGTGCGTCGATGACGCGGCTGGTATCGTCCATGGACAGGGTGGTCTGGGTCACGAACGCCAGTTTTTCAGGGTTGTTCACCTGCAAGGCGGCGACGTCTTTCTCGTCTTCGACCAGGTAGATCGCGCCACCATTGCTGCCATCGTACTGGCCCATGGTGCCTTCGACTTCCGGGTGACCGGCGTGGCCGATGAGAATGCATTCACGGCCGTCGCGGCTGTAGCGCGCCACTTCGATGTGTACTTTGGTCACCAGGGGACAGGTGGCGTCGAACACCTTCAGGCCACGACCGGCGGCTTCGGTACGCACGGCCTGGGAAACACCGTGGGCACTGAAGATCACGATGACGTCATCCGGCACCTGATCCAGTTCTTCGACGAAGATCGCCCCGCGAGCACGCAGGTCTTCGACGACGAACTTGTTGTGGACCACTTCGTGGCGCACATAGATCGGCGGCCCGAAGACTTCCAGGGCGCGGTTGACGATTTCGATCGCGCGGTCCACACCGGCGCAGAAGCCACGGGGGTTGGCGAGTTTGATTTGCATGCTGTGCCTCGTGTCTTGCGCGCAAGAAAATAGCGAAAACAGTAGAAAAACTACTTACTGTGGGAGCGAGCCTTTGTGGTGAGGGGATTTATCCCCGTTCGATTGCGAAGCAATCGTAAACCAGACAGCGCGTTCTCATTCAAGACCGCGGTGGTTGGGTTCAGGGGCGCTTCGCACCCCAACGGGGATAAATCCCCTCGCCACAAAGGCTCGCTCCCACAGGTTACAGCGATTTGACGTTGATGATCTCGACGTCAAAGGTCAATGTCTTGCCGGCCAGCGGGTGGTTGAAGTCGATGGTCACTTGCTCGTCATCGAATGCCTTCACCACGCCGGGCAACTCAGTATTAGCCGCATCGTTAAAGATCACCAGCAAGCCCGGTGACAGTTCCATGTCCTTGAACTGCGAGCGCGGGATGATCTGTACGTTCTGCGGGTTGGGTTGGCCAAAAGCGTTTTCCGGCTGAATCGTCAGCGTACGCTTGTCGCCAGCCTTGAAGCCGAACAGCGCTGCTTCGAAACCTGGCAACAGGTTGCCGTCACCGACCTTGAAGGTCGCCGGGGCTTTGTCGAAGGTGCTGTCGACGGTGTCGCCGTTCTCCAGGCGCAGTGCAAAGTGCAAGGTGACTTCCGTGTTCTGGCGGATGCGTTGCTCAGCCAATACCTGTTCAGTCATGAACGGCTTCTCCGGTCTTTTTGCTTTTGAACATATCCAGCGCAAGCATCACGGCACCGACAGTAATTGCACTGTCGGCAAAGTTGAACGCCGGGAAATACCAGCGGTTCTGCCAATGCACCAGAATGAAATCGATCACATGGCCCAGGGCAATGCGGTCATACAGATTACCCAGCGCGCCACCCAGCACCAGCGCCAAAGCGACGGCCAGCCAGGTATCGTTGCGCCCCAGACGCTTGAGCCACACCACCAGCACCGCACTGACCGCGACCGCGATCAGGGCAAACAACCAGCGCTGCCAGCCGGAACTGTCGGCCAGGAAGCTGAACGCCGCGCCCGTGTTGTAAGCCAGGGTCCAGCTGAACAAATCGGGGATCACCACGATTTGCTGGTACATCTCGAGCTTGCCTTCGAAGTAGAACTTGCTGGCCTGGTCGATGACCAGGACCAGCAAACTCAACCAGAGCCAGCTCAGCCGTCCGAAACGGCCAGCCGCATTAGGCATAGTGACGAACCTCGCCAGCGCCGCTGATGTTGTCGACGCAACGACCGCAGATTTCCGGATGCTCCGGGTTCACGCCGACGTCTTCACGGCAGTGCCAGCAACGGGCGCACTTGGCGTGGCTCGACTTGACCACTTGCAGTTTCAAACCGCTGACTTCGGTGACTACCGCGTCCTCTGGTGCCTGAACAAAAGGTGCAACGGTAGCGGTCGAGGTGATCAGTACGAAGCGCAGTTCGTTGCTCAGCTTGGCCAGATCGGCGCTCAGCGCCTCTTCGGCGAACAGCGTCACTTCGGCTTGCAGGTTGCCACCGACAGCCTTGGCTGCGCGCTGGATCTCCATTTCCTTGTTGACCGCGACCTTCACCGCCATGATCCGCTCCCAGTAGGCGCGGTCCAGCTCGACGCCTTCCGGCAACTCGGTCAGGCCTTCGTACCAGGTGTTGAGCATCACGGATTCGTTACGCTGGCCCGGCAGGTATTCCCACAGCTCATCGGCGGTGAACGCCAGGATCGGCGCGATCCAGCGAACCAGCGCTTCGGAGATGTGGTACAGCGCGGTTTGCGCCGAACGGCGGGCCTTGCTGTTGGCACCAGTGGTGTACTGACGGTCTTTGATGATGTCGAGGTAGAAACCGCCCAGCTCCTGCACGCAGAAGTTGTGGATCTTGGAGTAGACGTTCCAGAAGCGGTACTCACCATAGTGCTCTTGCAGCTCACGTTGCAGCAGCAGGGTGCGGTCCACGGCCCAACGGTCCAGCGCCAGCATTTCTTCGGCGGGCAGGATGTCGGTGGCCGGGTTGAAGCCGGTCAGGTTGGAGAGCAGGAAACGCGCGGTGTTACGGATACGCCGGTAGGCGTCCGCACTGCGCTGCAGGATCTGCTCGGAAACCGCCATTTCACCCGAGTAGTCGGTAGAAGCGACCCACAGACGCATGATGTCGGCGCCCAGGGTGTCGTTGACCTTTTGCGGCGCGATCACGTTGCCCAGGGACTTGGACATCTTGCGGCCGGACTCATCGACGGTGAAGCCGTGAGTCAGCAGTTCGCGGTATGGCGCGTGGTTGTCGATGGCGCAACCGGTCAGCAACGACGAGTGGAACCAGCCACGGTGTTGGTCCGAACCTTCCAGGTACAGGTCGGCACGTGGACCGGTCTCGTGGCCCATCGGGTGCGAACCGCGCAGAACGTGCCAGTGCGTGGTACCGGAATCGAACCAGACATCCAGGGTGTCGCTGATCTTGTCGTACTGCGGCGCTTCGTCACCGAGCAACTCGGCGGCGTCCATCTTGAACCAGGCTTCGATGCCTTCGACTTCGACGCGCTTGGCGACTTCTTCCATCAATTCGGCGGTACGGGGGTGCAGTTCGCCGCTTTCCTTGTTCAGAAAGAACGGGATCGGCACGCCCCAGTTGCGCTGACGGGAGATGCACCAGTCCGGACGGTTGGCAATCATCGAGTGCAGGCGCGCCTGGCCCCAGGCCGGAACGAACTTGGTGTCTTCGATGGCTTTGATCGCGCGCTTGCGCAGGGTTTCGCCGCTGACAGGCTCTTTGTCCATGCCGATGAACCACTGCGCGGTGGCGCGGTAGATCAGCGGGGTCTTGTGGCGCCAGCAGTGCATGTAGCTGTGTTCAATGATGCTGGTGTGCAGCAACGCACCCACTTCGGTCAACTTGTCGACGATAGCCGGGTTGGCCTTCCAGATGAACTGGCCGCCGAAGAACTCCAGCGACGGTACGTAAACGCCGTTGCTTTGTACCGGATTGATGATGTCATCGTTGACCATGCCGTACTTCTTGCAGGTCACGAAGTCGTCCACGCCGTAGGCTGGCGAGGAGTGAACCACACCGGTGCCAGCGCCCAGCTCGACGTAGTCGGCCAGGTAAACCGGCGACAAGCGATCGTAGAACGGGTGACGGAAGTTGATCAGCTCCAGCTCTTTACCGGTGGTGGTC
This sequence comes from Pseudomonas sp. LB3P25, assembly GCF_054897985.1. Taxonomy (NCBI): domain Bacteria; kingdom Pseudomonadati; phylum Pseudomonadota; class Gammaproteobacteria; order Pseudomonadales; family Pseudomonadaceae; genus Pseudomonas; species Pseudomonas sp. LB3P25. The sequence continues at coordinate 6,286,041 of NZ_CM142711.1, forward strand.
GCGATGACCGAACCTTCCAGGTTGTAACGGGCCAGGCACGACTCGACCAGCTCTTCAGCCAGCACCAGCAGTTTGTCGCCGACGTCGACCAGGGCGTAGTTGAATTCCGGGTGAACGTTCAACGCCTGGTTGGCCGGGATGGTCCACGGGGTGGTGGTCCAGATCACGATCGAGGCCGGTTTGCCCAGCGACGGCAGACCGAAAGCGGCAGCCAGCTTGGCTTCGTCGGCAATCGGGAACGCCACGTCGATGGTCGAGGACTTTTTGTTCTCGTACTCGACTTCTGCTTCAGCCAGGGCCGAACCGCAGTCGAAGCACCAGTTCACAGGCTTCAGACCCTTGAACACGAAACCGCCCTTGACGATTTCGGCCAAGGCGCGGATTTCGCCGGCCTCGTTTTTGAAGTCCATGGTCTTATACGGGTTGGCAAAGTCGCCCAACACGCCCAGACGGATGAATTCGGACTTCTGGCCTTCGATCTGCTCGGTGGCGTAGGCACGGCACAGTTCGCGGGTTTTGTCCGCGCCCAGGTTTTTACCGTGGGTCACTTCGACTTTGTGCTCGATCGGCAGGCCGTGGCAGTCCCAGCCCGGAACATAAGGCGCGTCGAAACCCGACAGGGTTTTCGAGCGGATAATCATGTCCTTGAGAATCTTGTTCAGCGCATGACCGATGTGAATCGTGCCGTTGGCGTACGGAGGACCGTCATGAAGTACAAACTTCGGACGATCCTTGCCAATCTCGCGCAACTTACCGTACAGGCCAATGCTGTCCCAGCGCTGCAGAATCTGCGGTTCGCGCTGAGGCAGGCCGGCCTTCATTGGGAAGGCGGTGTCCGGAAGGTTTAGCGTGGCTTTATAGTCGGTCATTTAAGGCTCTTCATTAGCGATTGGCGCTAGGTGCGACAGGGCACGGGCGGCGGCAACATCCGCATTGATCGCCGTCTTAAGCGCCTCCAGAGAGGCGAAACGCTGCTCTTCACGCAGCTTGTGGTGGAAAACCACCGTCAAACGCCGGTCATACAGATCGCCGGCAAAATCTAAAAGATGCACTTCGAGGTGGGCTTTGCCATCCCCTTGGACCGTGGGGCGCACGCCGATATTGGCGACGCCTGGCCAGGTCTTGCCGTCGATATCGACGTTGACCAGGTAAACCCCGGTCAGCGGCACGCGACGACGCTTGAGTTGTATGTTGGCCGTGGGCGTACCTAATTGGCGCGCCAGCTTCTGGCCATGCAGGACCCGTCCGGCAATCCGGAACGGACGTCCGAGCAGTCGCTCGGCCAGGGCAAAATCGGCAGCGGCCAGGGCATTGCGGACCTGGGTACTGCTGACGCGAATACCGTCCAGCTCCACGGTCTGCGCCGCTTCCACGGTAAAACCCTGAAGGACGCCAGCCTGTTGCAGGAAATCGAAATCCCCTACCCGGTCACAGCCGAAACGGAAATCGTCACCGACCTCAAGATGTTGCACACCGAGGCCGTCCACCAGAATGGTATCGACGAATTCGCTGGCGCTGAGCTTGCTCAAGCGCTGGTTGAAGGCCAGGCACAGCACCCGGTCGACACCTTCCTCGGCCAGCAGCTGCAATTTGTCTCGCAGGCGAGCCAGACGGGCCGGCGCCGTGTCCGGAGCGAAGAACTCTCGCGGCTGCGGCTCAAAAATCACCACGCAGCTGGGCACGCCCAACTCGAGCGCACGCTCACGGAGCCTCGCCAGGATAGCCTGGTGGCCGCGGTGAACACCGTCAAAGTTGCCAATAGTGGCGACACAGCCCCGATGCTGGGGGCGCAGGTTGTGGAGGCCTCGAACCAGCTGCATAACGCGCTTCTTGCTCATAAAGTGGTCGATTATAACCACACCCGGCGGCCGACGACAGGCAACACCGTAACCCAAAGTGATCGAGCCGACAAAACTGCCGGCTCGCCCGTGTATATTGAGGCCGCGACCTCAGCTCAAGGCCTTGCGATTGAAGTCGCGCAAACGGAAGCCCATCAACAGCAACATGCCGAAATAAGCGACCACTCCGGCAACGACCAATGCGCCCAGACGCAGGAACCGCTCCAGCATATGCCCCTGATCCCAGGCTGGCATGAAATGCATCCCGACCAGTAACACAGCAGACATCACCAACACTGCAATCACTAGCTTGAAGCCGAACTTCGCCCAACCCGGTTGCGGCTCATACATCTGCTGCTTGCGCAGTTGATAGAACAGCAGACCGGCGTTAATGCACGCGCCGATGCTGATAGCCAGCGCCAGACCGGCGTGGGCCAACGGGCCGATCAACGCCAGGTTAAACAATTGGGTAACGACCAGGGTAAAAATCGCGATTTTTACCGGCGTGCGGATGTTTTGTTGCGCATAAAAGCCCGGCGCCAGCACTTTGATCACGATAATCCCGAGCAAACCGACCGAATAAGCGATCAGCGCCCGTTGGGTCATGGAAGCGTCAAACGCGCTGAACTGGCCGTACTGGAACAGCGAAACGGTCAACGGCTCGGCGAGAATCCCCAGCGCCAGGGAGCACGGCAACACCAGCATGAAGCACAGGCGCAGACCCCAATCGAGGATTCGCGAGTATTCCTGACGATCCTTGCTGGCGTAGGTCTTGGCCAGGGTCGGCAGGAGAATAGTGCCCAGCGCCACGCCCAGAACGCCGGAAGGCAATTCCATCAACCGGTCGGCGTAGTACATCCAGGACACAGAACCGGCGACCAGGAACGAGGCGAAAATGGTATTGATGATCAGCGAAATCTGGCTCACCGAAACGCCGAGAATCGCCGGCAGCATTTGTTTCATGACCCGCCAGACGCCGCTGTCACGCAGGTTCAGTCGTGGCAACACCAGCAGACCGATCTTTTTCAGGTGCGGCAGCTGATAGAGCAATTGCGCCACACCACCTACCAGTACTGCCCAGCCCAGCGCCATGACCGGCGGATCGAAGTACGGCGTCAGGAACACCGAAAAGATGATCATGCTGACGTTGAGCAGGGTCGGCACGAAGGCCGGCACCGAGAAGCGGTTATAGGTATTGAGGATCGCCCCGGCCAATGAAGACAGGGAGATCAGCAATATATAAGGAAAGGTCACGCGCAACAGGCTGGCCGTCAGCTCGAATTTTTCCGGCGTATCGATGAAACCCGGCGCGGTCGCCCAGATGACCCACGGCGCAGCGATCATGCCCAAAGCGGTGACCAACGCCAGCACCAGCGTCAGCAGGCCCGAGACGTAGGCAATGAAGGTTCGCGTCGCCTCCTCGCCCTTCTGGCTTTTGTATTCGGCAAGAATCGGCACAAATGCCTGGGAAAATGCCCCCTCGGCGAAGATCCGCCGCAGCAGATTGGGCAATTTGAAGGCGATAAAGAAGGCGTCGGTCGCCATCCCCGCACCAAATGTACGCGCGATAAGGGTGTCACGAACGAACCCCAGAATCCGGGAAAGCATCGTGATAGAGCTGACGGCGGCCAACGATTTGAGCAGATTCATTGAAAGAGTTTGTGCCTGTCGATAAACAGCAGGCGAACAAAGCGCCTACTTATGCGATACTCCGCGCCGCAGCAGCACAGAGCCAAAGCTCGCGAGTTTACAGGTCAAGCGCCGGAAATAAATATCCCGCCTCTTTATACCTACCACTTAGCGGAACGTCTCAACCGCCCTTGACAAGACATCAACTCATCGGCATGATTCGCGGCCTATTTTGTTTGCTATTTCCTAAAAAGTCTTTCGAGGAGCTCGACGGTGGCCAACACACCTTCCGCCAAAAAACGTGCAAAACAGGCTGAGAAGCGTCGCAGCCACAACGCCAGCCTGCGTTCCATGGTTCGTACCTACATCAAGAATGTAGTTAAAGCCATTGACGCAAAAGACGCTGAAAAAGCTCAAGCTGCTTACGTTCTGGCCGTGCCAGTTATCGACCGTATGGCCGATAAAGGCATCATCCACAAGAACAAGGCTGCTCGTCATAAGAGCCGCCTGAACGGTCACGTCAAGGCTCTGAACCTTGCTGTTGCCGCATAAGCGATAAGCTTGTTAAAAAACCGACCCCAGCAGACTGTGTGAAAACCTAGCAATCTGCGCGGAGCTCAAAGAAAATGCTCCGTATCGAAAGATACGGAGCATTTTTCGTTATGGCCTACATCCAAGGACAGTCCCGCAGCCAGACCAGCCTGTTCCCGGTCTCGCTGGAAGAGTTGATCCCCGAGGATCACCTCGTTCGTGTGATCGACACCTACGTCGCCAAGCTTGATCTTGTGCGCTTGGGTTTTGATAAAGCCTTATCAAAAGGTACCGGGCGCCCCTCTTACGATCCCGCCGATCAGCTCAAGCTGTTCCTCTATGGCTATTTCCAGCGGATTCGCTCATCGCGGCGTCTCGAAGCCGAGTGCCAGCGCAACATCGAAGTGATGTGGTTGATCAACCGGCTCAAACCCGACTTCAAGACCATTGCCGACTTTCGCAAGAACAACAAAGCTGCCTTTATCGCGACCTGTCGTGCCTTCGTCCAGTTTTGCCGCACGGTGGGTCTCATCGCCGGCGAGCTGGTGGCCATCGATGGCAGCAAGTTTCAGGCGGTTGCTTCCTCGCGGCGTCATATGAATTTGAAGCGGCTCAAGCACCAGGAGCAGAAGCTGGATAAACGCATCGCTCAGTATTTGGCCGAGTTGGATGAGGCGGATAAAAACGAAGCCAATGAGGTGGTTGATCGCAGTGCGGTCAAGACGGCTTTGGCGCAACTTGAACTCAGGCACTCCAATAACCTGACGTGCCAGGCACTGATGAAATCAATGGAGCTTGAGCAATTCAATACCCACGAAAGCGATGCCCGAATGATGCGAACGCACAAAGGGCCGCGGGTTGCGTACAACGTGCAAACCGCCGTGGACGCTGAGCATTGCCTGATTCTGCATCATGAAGTCACTCAGGACAGTGATGATCGCAAGCAACTTGAGCCGATGGCCAAGGCCGCCAAGGAACAACTGCAGCAAGATGAACTGACGGTCACTGCCGATGCGGGCTACTCGAATGGCAGGCAGTTCCAGGCTTGTGAGGATGAGAACATCACGGTTTATGTACCGCCGAATCGGTCAAGTAACTCCTGCGGTAAGGAGCAGGCGTTCTTCGATCGAACAGTGTTTACCTACGATGCAGCGCAGGATCGATATCAATGTCCTGCCGGCAAATGGCTGACACTCAAGCAGATCAGTAAGGGGGATCGCATCTATCAGGCGGCGGTTAGCGACTGCGCCGCCTGTCCGCTGAAAGCGCAATGTACTGAGGCCCAGCGCCGCTATGTCACACGCCATGCTCATGAAGAGGCTTTCGAACGAATGGAGCAGCGAATGCTGGCGCATCCAGAAATGATGACCGCTCGAAGATCCATCGTTGAGCATCCGTTCGGCAACCTTAAGCAGTGGTTGTTTGGCAATGCTCGCTTCCTGCTGCGACAGCTTGAGGGTACAAGAGCCGAAATGGCCTTGGCAGTGAACGCCTACAACCTGAAACGAGCAATTAACGTGCTCGGCGCGCGCCAACTGATGGCGTTGATGGGCTGAAAAGCCTTTTTCGCCTGCTGTCTGCACAAAAGCAAACGCCCCGAACAAGTCGGGGCGTTTGCTTGGAACCACCATCAGTGCGTTTTCACACAGCCTGCCAGGGTCGGTTTTTTATTGCCTGCGATTTAACAACTGCCGAGCAAAAAAATGTGGGAGCGAGCCTGCTCGCGAAGGGGTCGTTACATTCAACATCATCGTTGACTGTTACGCCGCTTTCGCGAGCAGGCTCACTCCCACAATTTGGATATTCGCCAGCTTATTGAGCGTGCGTCCACGGCAGGATCGGGATGGCTGTCACCGCATTCTGCGGACTGCCCTCGATCAAACGATCGCTGTAGACCAGGTACACCAGCGTATTGCGCTTCTTGTCGAGGAATCGCACCACCTGCATGGTCTTGAACACCAGCGACGTGCGCTCCTTGAACACCTCGTCACCATCCTTCAACTCGCCTTTGAAGCTGATCGGTCCGACCTGACGACAAGCGATCGACGCTTCAGCGCGATCTTCAGCCAATCCCAGACCACCCTTCACGCCGCCAGTCTTGGCTCGCGACAGGTAGCAGGTCACACCCTCGACCTTGGGATCATCAAACGCCTCGACGACGATACGGTCGTTCGGGCCGACAAACTTGAACACCGTCGACACCTGACCAATCTCCTCGGCCGAGGCCAACAGCGGCATCGCCAACAGCAGACCCAACAATCCTTTTGCCACGCGCATTCAGGTATTCCTTCAGACCAGGATCAGGTTATCGCGATGAACCAGTTCCGGCTCCGCCATGTAACCCAACAGACCGACAATCGCCTCAGACGACTGACCGATGATTTTCTGTGCTTCCAGCGCGCTGTAGTTGGCCAGACCTCGGGCGATTTCACGACCGTCCGGCGCCACGCAAACCACCATCTCGCCACGACGGAAGCTGCCCTGGACCAGTTTGACGCCCACAGGCAGCAAACTTTTGTTGCCTTTGGACAGCGCCGTCACCGCACCGGCATCCAGCACGAGCGTGCCGCGGGTTTGCAGGTGCCCGGCCAGCCATTGCTTGCGCGCCGCCAACAGGCCGCGCTCAGGCGACAGCAAGGTGCCGATGCGCTCGCCCGCCTTGAGGCGATCCAGCACACGCTCAATACGCCCGCCAACGATGATGGTATGCGCACCAGAACGAGCCGCCAGCCGCGCAGCACGCAATTTGGTCTGCATGCCGCCACGACCCAGCGCACCACCCGTACCGCCAGCCACCGCGTCCAGCGCCGGATCATCGGCGCGCGCTTCGTAAATCAGGCTGGCGTTAGGGTTATTACGCGGATCGGCGTCGAACATGCCGTCGCGATCGGTAAGGATCACCAACAGATCAGCCTCGACCAGGTTGGCCACCAGCGCCGCGAGCGTGTCGTTGTCGCCGAAACGTATCTCATCAGTGACCACGGTGTCGTTTTCGTTGATCACCGGAATAACCTTCAGCTCAACCAACGCGCGCAAGGTGCTGCGGGCGTTCAGGTAGCGCTTGCGGTCGGACAAGTCGTCGTGCGTCAGGAGAATCTGTGCGGTATGCCGGCCATGCTCGGCAAAGCTCGATTCCCAGGCCTGCACCAACCCCATCTGACCAATGGCGGCAGCGGCCTGCAACTCGTGCATCGCACTGGGTCGTACGGTCCAGCCCAAGCTACTCATGCCGGCCGCCACCGCCCCGGAGGACACCAGCACCAGCTCGACGCCAGCCTCATGCAAAGCCACCATCTGCTCGACCCAAACACCCATTGCCGCGCGATCCAGGCCCTTGCCGTCCGCCGTCAGCAACGCGCTGCCGATCTTCACGACCCAACGCTGCGCACCTGTCACCTTGCTCCGCATCATCTTCAACCTTAGCTTGAGGACAGCGCGACCCAGCGCTGCCCGTAACGTTATTCGTGACTACCGATTTCCAGATACTAAAACGCCGCTCTAGTGAGCGGCGCTTAAGTTTATCGCAACGAATCAGTCACGCACGTAAATGATTTCCGGACCGTCTTCGTCATCCACATCTTCTTCGTCCCAATCATCGTCGCCGATGTCATGGACCGACTTCACGCCGCTACGGCGCAGGGCACGCTGGTCATCCAGAGCCTGCAGCTGAGCACGGGCTTCGTCTTCGATACGCTGATCGAGCTCGGCCAACTCTTCTTTGTAGGCCGGATCGTTAGCCAGGCGATCAGCGCGATCTTCCATGTAGCGCATGATGTCGTGGCACAGACGCTCGGTGCCCAACTTGGAGATGGCCGAGATCACGTAGACCGGACCGGTCCACTCCAGGCGATCAACGATCTCCTTGACGCGAGCATCGTGCTCTTCTTCAAGGATCTGGTCGCACTTGTTCAGCACCAACCAACGATCCCGCTCAGCCAGGGACGGGCTGAACTTGGTCAGTTCGCTGACGATCACTTCAGCAGCATCCGGCGCACTGGCGTCATCGAGCGGCGCCATGTCCACGAGGTGCAGCAACAGACGCGTACGCGACAAGTGCTTGAGGAAGCGAATCCCCAGGCCTGCGCCATCGGAAGCGCCTTCGATCAGACCCGGAATGTCCGCGACCACGAAGCTTTTCCAGCGATCGACGCTGACCACACCCAGGTTCGGCACCAAGGTGGTGAACGGGTAGTCGGCGACTTTCGGCTTGGCGGCCGACACCGAACGAATGAAGGTACTTTTGCCAGCGTTCGGCAAGCCCAGCAGACCGACGTCAGCCAACACTTTCATTTCCAGCTTCAGATCACGCGCTTCACCCGGCTTGCCCGGCGTGGTCTGACGCGGAGCACGGTTGGTGCTGGATTTGAATCGGGTGTTACCCAGACCGTGCCAGCCGCCGTGAGCAACCAACAGACGCTGACCCGCCTTGGTCAGGTCGCCAATCACTTCCTGAGTAGCGGAGTCGATGACGGTAGTGCCAACCGGAACACGCAGGACCAGCTCTTCACCTTTCTTACCGGTGCAGTCGGTGCTGCCGCCGTTGGAACCACGCTCGGCATCAAAGTGCCGGGTGTAACGGTAGTCCACCAGCGTGTTGAGGTTTTCGTCGGCGATCATGTAGACCGAGCCGCCATCACCACCGTCACCGCCGTTCGGGCCGCCGTTTTCAATGAATTTTTCGCGACGGAAGCTCATGCAACCGTTGCCGCCGTCACCGGCCTTTACTCGAATCGATACTTCATCAACAAACTTCATAACAAAACGCCTCTCGTCATACGGACGAGCCGAAAAAACCAAGACATAAGACTCTTGCAAAAATGAGCGCAGCGACCTCAATCAACGACCGCAAATCCAGCGCTGGAGCCCATCACAAACAGCTTTGCAAGAGACTCACCCCACAAACGAAAAAGCCCCGTCGCGAGACAGGGCTTTTCCAGCAACTACGTAATTATGCCGCGACGACTTCAGTCTTCGGGACAATGCTCACGTAACGGCGGTTGAAAGCGCCTTTTACTTCAAACTTGATCACGCCGTCGATTTTAGCGAACAGAGTGTGATCTTTACCCATGCCAACACCGTAACCGGCGTGGAATTGGGTGCCGCGCTGACGCACGATGATGTTGCCCGGAATGATAACCTGGCCGCCATACATCTTCACGCCAAGGCGTTTGGCTTCTGAGTCGCGACCGTTACGGGTACTACCACCAGCTTTTTTGTGTGCCATGAGTCAATTCTCCTAGTGAGGAATTAGGCTGAAATTAAGCCTGAATACCGGTGATTTTGATCTCGGTGTACCACTGGCGGTGGCCCATACGCTTCATGTGGTGCTTACGACGACGGAACTTGATGATGCGGACTTTATCGTGACGACCTTGGGAGATCACTTCAGCCACAACGGTAGCGCCAGCAACAACTGGAGCGCCGATGTTCACGTCATCGCCATTGGCGACCAACAGAACGCGATCAAAAGTAACGGATTCGCCGGTAGCGATTTCCAGTTTTTCGATCTTCAGGTATTCACCTGGGGCGACCTTGTATTGCTTGCCACCAGTAACAATTACTGCGTACGACATGGTATTTCTCCGATAATCCTGCTCACCCAGCTCTTTATAAGAAGAGGTATTGGCTGGCATGGCTGCATAAGGCTGGAAGGCCTGTTTGCAATTGCGTAAGGCAGGTGCTGCCCAGGAAGTTCAGGGTGCGCGATTGTACGCAAGCTACCGGGGTGATGCAAGAGGCCGTCCATCGTACCTTGACACCCGCCGACGTGGGTCCTAGCATGCCGCGCAACCCTTCTGGAGCAACTGTCGCTGATGCAACCCCAAGCTTTCTACCGCGCGGTGGCGGACGATTTTAGCGCCGTCGACGGCATCATCAAGAAGCAGCTGACTTCCCGAGTGCCGCTGGTATCGAAAATCGGCGATTACATTACCTCGGCCGGCGGCAAACGCCTGCGTCCTTTATTAGTGTTGCTGTGTGGCAAGGCCCTGGGCCGCGAAGGCGATGACCTGCGCCTGCTGGCCGCGACCATCGAGTTCCTGCACACCGCCACCCTGCTGCATGACGACGTGGTCGACATGTCCGGCATGCGCCGTGGCCGCTCGACCGCCAACGCCATGTGGGGCAACGCCCCTAGCGTGCTGGTGGGCGACTTCCTGTATTCGCGCTCCTTCGAAATGATGGTCGAACTGGGCTCCATGCCGGTGATGAAGATCCTTTCTCAAGCCACGCGCATCATTGCCGAAGGCGAAGTGTTGCAGCTGTCCAAGGTCCGTGACGCCAGCACCACCGAAGAAACCTACATGGAAGTCATCCGCGGCAAGACCGCGATGCTCTTCGAAGCGTCGACCCACAGTGCGGCAGCGCTCTGCGAAGCTACATCGGAACAGGCAGAAGCCCTGCGTACGTTTGGCGATCATCTGGGCGTGGCGTTCCAATTGGTCGACGACTTGCTGGACTACAAAGGCGACGCCGAAACCCTGGGCAAGAACGTCGGTGACGATCTGGCCGAAGGCAAGCCGACCCTGCCGCTGATCTACACCATGCGCGAAGGCACGCCGGAGCAGGCTGCACTGGTACGCAAGGCGATCCAGAAAGGCGGCATCGAAGACCTGGAAAGCATCCGCGAAGCAGTGGAAGCCTCAGGTTCGCTGGATTACACCGCCCAACTGGCCCGTGACTACGTGGCCCGCGCGATCAAATGCCTCGACGCGCTGCCTGCCAGCGAATACCGCGATGCACTGGTTGAGTTAAGTGAGTTTGCGGTAGCCCGCACGCACTGATACTGCCCACTGTGGGAGCGAGCCTGCTCGCGAATGCAATCTGCCAGTCGACATCGATGCTGACTGACACATCGCTTTCGCGAGCAGGCTCGCTCCCACAGGTTTTTGGGCGCCACCCCCTCCCACCTAAAACCCTATACAATGTGCGCTTTTTAGCGATCCTGAATCCAAGGAGCTTTAGTGAGCACGTTGCCACCCTGCCCAAAATGCAATTCCGAATACACCTACGAAGACGGCGCCCAGCTGATCTGCCCTGAGTGCGCCCATGAGTGGTCCGCCAGCGGCGAAGCCGAAGCAGTGTCCGATGACACCGTGAAAAAGGATTCGGTCGGCAACGTCCTGCAGGACGGCGATACCATCACCGTGATCAAGGACCTGAAGGTCAAAGGCACGTCGCTGGTGGTCAAGGTCGGCACCAAGGTCAAGAACATCCGCCTGTGCGAGGGTGATCACGACATCGACTGCAAGATCGACGGCATCGGCCCGATGAAGCTCAAATCCGAGTTCGTCAGAAAAGTCTGAGCCTGCTGTATTCCATCCCTCGCCCTGCGTGGGATGGTGCTTCACCCTCCCCCGCTTCCCCCAACAATCCCTCGCAATAGCCAAACGCCAGCCGTTTTGACCTTACGCAACCTTTACCCTTAAAAAAACACAAACAGCCAATAGGTTCTTGCTATTTAATGAATAAAAATTATTCTCATTGAAACCCATCAATGGAGATGAGACCCATGACTTATTTGATCGATGCCTGGCTGGACCGCCCACACCCTTACCTCAGGATCCTGCATCGGGAAACCGGGGAAGTCTGTGCGGTACTTGAAGAAGAAGCCTTGAACGAGCTGCAGGATCAGGGTGATCTGGACGTCAACGGCTTGAGTTCCAGCGAGCCGGTGGTGCTCAAGGAACTGGTGCGCAATCTGTTTCTGTTCTGCTATGCCCGGGCATTGCGCCCGTCTCATGATCTCAATACCAAGTTCGAAGTATGAAGATCATCGCAAAACCTGTGGGAGCGAGCCGGCTCCGGGCGGCGTTCCGACGAAGGCTGACTAACATTCAACATCTCTGTCGACTGTTTTACCGCTTTCGCGAGCAGGCTCGCTCCCACATTAGCCCGACGTAATATCGGGCCGGGTCTTACAGAACGTCGAGCAGTTCGACGTCGAATACCAGTACGCTGTGCGGCGGAATGCTGCCAACGCCTTGAGCGCCGTAAGCCAGTTCGCTCGGCACGTACAGACGCCATTTGCTACCGGCGTTCATCAGTTGCAGGGCTTCAGTCCAGCCAGCGATCACGCCGCCAACCGGGAATTCTGCCGGCTGACCACGATCGTAGGAGCTGTCGAACACAGTGCCGTCGATCAGAGTACCGTGGTAGTGAGTGCGCACTTGATCTTCACGGGTTGGCTTGGCGCCTTCACCTTGAGTCAGCACTTCAAATTGCAGGCCGGAAGCCAGGGTGGTGATGCCATCACGCTTGGCGTTTTCAGCCAGGAATGCCAGACCTTCGCCAGCAGCCGCTTCAGCTTTGGCAGCAGCTTCAGCTTGCATGATTTCGCGAATAACCTTGAAGCTCGCGGACATTTCTTCCTGACCCACACGGCTTTCCTTGCCGGCGAAAGCATCGGTCAGCCCCGCCAGGATCGCGTCCAGGCTAACGCCCGGTGGCGGGTTGTCGCGCAGTTGATCGCCCAGCTGACGGCCAATACCGTAGCTGACGCGGGTTTCGTCGGTGGACAGATTTACTTCGGACATGACACTGCTCCGCTGTGCGGACGGCCCTGGAACTTGCCGTGCGTGCACAGCGCGTCCCGGAGCGCCCGGAACCAAAAGGGCCAGCAGACTAGCACAGATGCCGTCGCATTGATGAGAGTGCGTCAGCCCTACATGGCTCAACGGAAAGCGATCGGTACTTTCAGATTTTCCCCGGCACTGGCGCCGAGTCCGCACATTTCGTCATGAACCGAGGTATGCACCAGATTGAGCCGCAAGCTGGGAAAGGCATGAAGCACTTCACGTGCATGCTCGACCGAGCGCAGATGAAACATTTGGCCGTGAGCATCACTCAATGGATACGCCGCGCCGTGCATCCGTGCCTCCAACAGGTAGATCCCGCCTTCCATCGAGATCAGGTTGAGCTCATCGACCTTCCCGGCGATGGCATAAGCATTCAACTCTTTCAGGTCCATGAACGCACCTCACGCAATGGCGAGCCAAGATCCTTACAGGCATAGGCCTCGGCGCATCAAAGTACAAGCCACAAACGACACCGCCCGTCTGTTTCGCAACAGACGGGCGGTTTGGTATAGCAATGAAAGGCGATCAGTGCTTGGTCAGCTTATCCAGATAACCCATGGCAAACGCCGAAATCACGAAGGTCATGTGGATGATCACGTACCACTTCAAATGCTCGGGATCGACGTTCTTGGCGTCCATGAAAATCCGCAGCAGGTGGATGGACGAAATGGCAACGATGGAAGCGGCCACCTTCATTTTCAATGAAGAGGAATCCATGGTGCCCAGCCAGTTGAGTTTCTCCTTGCTTTCGTCGATGTCCAGTTGGGAAACAAAGTTCTCGTACCCGGAAATCATCACCATCACCAGCAAGCCGCCCACCAGCGCCATGTCGATCAGCGACAGCAACACCAGAATCAGATCCGACTCGGCCATCGAGAACACGTTAGGGATGACGTGGAAGACTTCCTGGAAGAATTTCAGCGCCAGGGCCAGCAGCCCAAGCGACAGACCGAAGTAGATCGGCGCCAGCAGCCAGCGGCTGGCGTACATTGTATTTTCGATAAAGCGTTCCATTGAATCTCACACGTGGACTGGAAATGGCCGCGAGTATACCAGCCACCTGTCTATACCCAGAAGCAGCCAGAAACCGCCGGGAAATCCGCAACCTGCGCGTGTGTGACAAGGTTTTTCTGCTAGTGTCCAAAGCATTGACAGTTCAGCGACATCGGACAGGAAGACGGGAAATGGATGTGCGATTGCCTTTAACGAGCGCCGGAATTTGCCTGGCTTTGCTGATGAGCGCTTGCTCACCCAGCGATGAGAAGCGCCAGGTCAGCCTCGAGGAAAAGACTGCGCAGTTCGAGAAGTCTCTGGATGCGATTCAAGATCCAAAACTCAAGGATGCCGTGGCTGAACTCGGCGGCTCACTGTTGTTGCTTGAGCGTGCGCAACTCAAACTCGACAGCAAACCGGCGGAAACAGAATATGGCGAAGACGCCCTCGCCATCCTCAAGCACTACCCCACTCCACAAGCCTTGGTCGACACGTACATCAACGGTCTGTTCGTGCTGCACAAGGACTCCAGTTCCGACTACCTGACCGATCTGCAACCGGTGTTCCCCTTCAACTTCAACATTCCGGCCGCGTTTCTCTTTCCCCATGGCCTTGAATGGCAATCGGTGACGCTGAGCAACAAACGTGTCATTGCGTTTCAGCCGGAATGGTCGGAAACCGATCCGGGTATTCAGCTCAGTCCGTCGAGCTCCAACCTGACCAACCCCGATGATTTGACGGTGACCTATCCATTCATCGACGGCCTGGATGTGGACAAAAAGAACCAGCCACAACCGGTGAGTCTGCAAGGCAAGGTGGAAGTGATCGCGCCGCGCCGGCTCTACAGCTTCGACCTGACGAAAAAGGACGTCGGCCAGACTCGCACCAACGACAACCTCAGCGTCACCCTGCTGAACCTTGCAAACAACTACGCCGAAATCGAATTCAACAACAGCGCACCACTGGCCCCCGAGGTCAGCGAAACACCGCTGAACCCGCTGATCGTCCAGGCCAAAGACAACACCGGGCAATTTCTCTCGCGCTCAGGCTCGATCAACGAAACCGCCGCACAAATTACTTTCTATCAACAGCAACTGGCGAAAATGCAGCAGCAGAAAGCCTGGAGCGAGAGCTTCGAGAAACAGATCAATGAAGAGCAGCGCGCGTTTGAGAAGCAACAGACCCACCATTATTCCAAGGTGTACTTCAATGGGCCGATCGAAACCCTCGAGGTCAGCGTACTGGACTTTTCAACCGCCACGGTGACCCGCAAGGACCTGAATTTGCCGGTACGTCGCTTCGACTCACACACCACGGAAAAGACCATCCAGCCACTGACGTTGCCGGTGGTGGTGTACGACGACCAGGCCCCGATCTGGCTCAAGGGCGCCACGCTTGGCGAGGAACAACTGAAAAAGAGCGTCAGAATCAGTCAGTCGGTCGAAGACCCCAGTGCCGCGCGTATCGAGTTCGATCACCCCAAAAGCTTCAATGATGAGCTGCTGGGAACATCCTTCAACCCCGGCGAAAGCCCGGTCAGTTTCTTTACCGAGGACGGTAACGGCAAGCGCGATGAGCCCATCGAATTGCCCCCAGAGGCTTACCAGGTCGACCCCCTGCGCGGCACCATCACCTACGACTTGAACCTGTTTCCAGAAACCCCGGCTTACGCGGTGGGCTCCATGCCGCTGTTCCTCGCAACCGTCGAAAAGCAAACCATCGACGCCCACCAGTTGCCCAAAGGCCTAGCGCTCAAAGGCAATGCGCTGGTGGTTGATTTGAAGCTATTTCCCGCCCAGGAGTGGCGTTTCTTCGCCAAGGACGACAGCGGCAATTATCTGAAGGAGATTCTGTCGGTCAGCCACGATGCGAGCGCAGAAGGCCCGGCATTATTGGGGGTGCATTACTTCTACGGGCAGCCTGCCCGTCTGGAAACCTATCAACGAACTGATCTCGCCACCGTGCAATATGGTTTCGAGGTCAAACTCGACAAGGCGGACACGTCCCACCTTGCTCAATAGCCTGTTCAGTGCTCGGGCCGAAACTCGAAACCTCCAGGGTTGCGGCAGCGGCCACCATTGATTTCCCGCAGCTGAGCTTGCAGGTGCAGGCACCAGATCTGCGGATCATCGGCCAGCTCGTAGCCGTGCAAGGTGAGACTTTCAACGATGGTGTCGAGGATCGACTCAGCCACAAAGGGACCATGAAACGGGCCTTGGGCTTTGATGGCAGAAGGTTGTTCGCCGGCCATTCCGGCGGCAAAGAGTAAGGTCCACATGCCCGTATCCCCCGCCAATGGGCGGATGGCACACTCGATACGGGTCACAAGGCCCAGGCATTGACGGGTGAGGCAGAGGTTGCGCGACATGGCGGCGACCCTCGGTAGATCCGGTATTCAGCCCCCACGGGAAGGCTGTCTCGATCCAGTGATTACTGTCGATATCCTTGACCTGAGAATAGAGGAAAAGTTTGACTAGCACGTCAGGTAAGACCAGAAGGCGCCGAATGGTCATTGTGTGAATATTGACGCCAGACTGATGACACCTTTGATCTGAATGTCGATTTCGACAATACACAAAAACCTGTAGGAGCCGAGCTTGCTCCGGCTCCTACAGGGGTTTTGTGTCAGGCGGGCTTGGCTTCGACCAGTGCTTCCTGCGCAGCTTCTTTCTCGGCTTCTTTCAGGTCTTCTTCGCTGATCATTTCTGCGATAACCCGCAAGCGTTCTACCACCCGCGCGTTAACGCTGCCTTCTGGGAACTGGCCATCGGCATCCGGCGCGCCGGCCGGCTCGCCGACCAACAGGCTCAGGGCTTCATCAGCCTGACGCACGGCGTAGACGTGGAACTGCCCCGCGCGCACCGCCGTCAGCACTTTCTCGTCGAGCATCAGCGTGGCAACGTTGGCGTGGGGAATGATTGCCCCCTGCTCACCGGTCAGCCCGCGGGCTTCGCATAGCCGGAAGAAGCCTTCGATCTTCTCGTTGACCCCACCCACCGCCTGCACTTCACCGAACTGGTTGATCGAGCCGGTGATCGCAAAGCACTGCTTGAGCGGGGTTTTCGACAGCGCCGAAATCAGCGTGCAAGCCTCACCTAACGATGCACTATCACCATCGACGTAACCGTAAGATTGCTCCAGGGCGATACTGGCGGAAATCGCCAGCGGGAATTCCTGGGCGTAACGGCTGCCCAGATACCCGGTGAGGATCATCACGCCCTTGGAGTGAATCGGCTGGCCGAGGTTGACCTCACGCTCGATGTCGACGATGCCGCTGCCACCCGGGTAGACCGTGGCGGAGATCCGCGCCGGTATACCGAAGGCCGAGTCACCGACCTCCAGCACTGTCAGCCCGTTGCACTTGCCGACCGCCGCACCTGCGGTGTCGATCAGGATGATCCCTGCCAGCATGTCATCGAGAATCCGCGCAGAAACACGCCCGGTACGGGTGGCCTTGGCCTTGAGCGCGCGTTCGATGTGCCCGGCGTCGGTCATTTCATCACTGGCCAGTTGGCGAATGAAATCTGCCTCGCTGACCAGCTGGAACAGATCTCCGATCCGCGCCGACAAACGCCCTTGATGCTCAGCCAGGCGAGCACTGTAAGTCGCCAGACGCGCCACCGCATCAGCGGTCAGCGGCGCCATGCCTTCTTCGGAGGTACGGGTTTTGAGCAACTGGGCGAACTGTTCCAGGCTTTCGTCGACCATCGGGATGTCTTCGTCGAAGTCTACCAGGACCCGGAACATCTCCTGGAAGTCCGGATCGAGGTCCTGCAGCGTGTAGTAGAGCTGCCGGGCGCCGATGATGACAACTTTGACCTGCAACGGAATATGTTGCGGCGTAAGGGTCACGGTGGCGAAACGGCCCATCTCGCCCAGCGGCGATTCCATTTTCAGTTTTCGCGATTGCAGCGCGCGTTTGAGCGCATCCCACACAAACGGCTCGCTGAGCATTTTTTCCGCTTCAAGAATCAAGAAGCCGCCGTTGGCGCGGTGCAGCGCACCCGGACGCAACTGCCGATACGTGGTGTAGAGCGCGCCCTGATCAGTGGTGTACTCGATGCGGCCGAACAGGTTTTCGTAGGTCGGGTGCGGCTCAAAGACCACTGGCGCACCGCCGCTGAACGGATGACCGACCACCAGGCTCGGAGCGTATTGCTCTTCCAGCAGCTTGCGGGCGATCGCGTCAGCCTTGCTATCGTCCACCAGCTGCTCGACCACAGTCTTGAGCAGATACACCTGCATTGCTTGCAGGTAACCGCAAACGCCGGCGTTTTCCGCGTACTTTTCCGACAGCGGCGCGAGCAATGGTTGCAAGGCCAGGGTGATGGTTTCTTCGTTGAGCTGGCGCAGTTGATTGCTCGACTCACGCTTCCATTGCGGCAGGCTGGCGAGCTCTTCGTTCAGCCGCTCTTCCAGCCACGAAATATCCTCGTGAAACCGCTCGCGATCAGCTTCCGGCAACTGGGCAAATTCGGCTTCGTCAACGGCCTTGCCTTCGCTCATTGGGGTGAAGGCAATATTGGTGCTGTCGCGGTACAGCGCAACGTCCTTCTCCAGCGCCAGACGCTCGATGACATCCAGTGCGCGGTCATAGCGTTGATTGAAGGCGCGGTCGATGGCGCTTTTCTTTTGCTGGTAGGACGGGTGTTCGAACACGGCCGGAAAAGTCGCCAGCAGGTTGTCGATCAAGCCGTTGATGTCATCGATAAAGGCGCCAGCGGTGCCCGAAGGCAATTCCAGTGCGCGAGGTTCGCGAGGATCATCGAAATTGTTGACATAGACCCAGTCCGCCGGGGTCTGCAGGCGCTTGCCTTCGGCTTTCAGGTAGCGTTTGACGAACGAAAACCGGCCGGTGCCGGGCTCGCCCATGACGAATACGTTGTAACCGGGGCGTGGCATCGCCACACCGAACTGCAAGGCTTCGACCGCACGTTCCTGGCCAAGCACACCGCGGAAGGGCTCCAAATCATTGGTGGTAGAGAAGCTGAACTGTTCAGCGGAAAACGGACGGGTCAGCGCTTCGGGCGCTAGACGCAAGCTGGCAGCAACAGGATCAGGCATCGGGCTTCCTTACATCAGGCGGGGCAGATAGCGGCATTCTGGCGCTGCCCATACCTCACTTGCAAGGCGCGCCTCTAGCCAAAGCATAGACAAAGCGGCATCTCTAAGCGCGCCGGGCCCAAATCAATGTTTTCAACGAATGTTTCGCAAAAAATAACGGAACCCTAGGAACGTGCCTAAACTCCAAACTGCGCGGCTGGAACATAACCGGCCCACTGGCGCCAGATCGGGCCAGACCCCTGTCCATTGGTATGCACATAAAGAGAACAACGCTATGAAACGGATTCTTCTTGGTACTCTCTTCACCGCTGTATCCATCAACGCCATGGCACAGGCGCCAGGCGGCCCGGATTGCGGTTGGGGCAACATGCTGTTCGAAGGTCAGCGTGGCACCCCGGCTCACTTCCTGGCATCCACCACCAACGGCACTTCCGGCAACGCAACCTTCGGTATGACCTCCGGTACCAACGGTTGCGCGACTAATGCGTCGCTGACCTATGGCGGCAAATCCTGGATTGCCATGAATGGCATGATGAACGAGCTGTCCGAAGACATGGCTAAAGGTCAGGGCGAAGCGCTGACCACTTACGCTGTGGTACTGGGCGTGGCGCCGGAAGACCGTGCGCATTTCGCCGCCGTCACTCATGAGCATTTCCAGCAGATCTTCAGCAAGGCTGACGTGACCGCTGACGACGTGCATACCAACACCCTGGCCGTTCTGAAGAACGATCCGCGTCTGGCCAAGTACGCCACTCAAGCTTAAGCTCGACCCGCCCGCTCCTTTCGGGGAGCGGGTTTTATTTTTTGGACCTGCCCCTCTTTGGGTAATGTCATTCAACTGTAGGAGCTGTCGAGTGAAACGAGGCTGCGATCTTTGCTTTTAAAGATCAAAGGATCGCAGCCTCGTTTCACTCGACAGCTCCTACAGACAAATGGCATCAACCGCGCTGGGTCTTTGTTTCTTTCGATTAAGTTGCCCACTATGCTCAAACGCCTTGCCTGGCTGGCGCTCTGTGTCTGCGCCCCGCTGTCTGCCACGCCCAAAATCGACAATCAACGTTTGCAGCAATTGGCCAATGACCCCTTCTGGATTTCCCTGGGCCACTACGAAACCGCCAAACTCGGTGGCTGGCGCAGCTATGTCAGCGACAAGAAATTCTTCCTCGCCACCGATGGCAATGAACATCCTGACCGTGAACTTGCGGCGACCGTGCAAGCGCTGTACGCCCCGGCCAGTGCTGGCGAAAAACATGCGCAA
The DNA here is from genome assembly GCF_054897985.1 of Pseudomonas sp. LB3P25. Lineage (NCBI taxonomy): Bacteria > Pseudomonadati > Pseudomonadota > Gammaproteobacteria > Pseudomonadales > Pseudomonadaceae > Pseudomonas > Pseudomonas sp. LB3P25. The sequence goes on from NZ_CM142711.1 coordinate 6,305,930, forward strand.
TGCGTCTACCCGGCCCGCACTCGCTGGCTGAAGGCGCAACTCAGCCTGAGCGATCTGCCGAAGCTTCCCTGCACTAAATTCAAGCAATGGTTCAAGGACGTTTCTCCCCACAGTGCGGTGATGATTTTCCCGGCGGCGTATCTGAACAGTCCGTCATCGATGTTTGGCCACACGTTGCTGCGCATCGACCAAGCCAATGTGCAGCGCGATCAAACCGCCCTGCTCAGTTATGCGATCAACTTCGGCGCGTACATCGAAGGTTCCGACAACAGCATCCTGTATGCCTGGAAAGGCTTGATGGGCGGCTATCCCGGTTTGTTTGCGCTAGTGCCGTATCAAGAAAAACTCTCGGAGTACCGCAGTCTCGAGAACCGTGATCTGTGGGAATACCGCCTGAACCTGACCCTGGCAGAAACCGAACGCATGGTCGAGCACGTTTGGGAGCTGAAGCAGATCCAGTTCGACTATTTCTTCTTCGACGAAAATTGCTCCTATCGCCTGCTGGAACTGCTGCAAGTGGCCCGTCCGAGCCTGCGATTGACCGAACAGTTCCCGCTGACCGCGATTCCTACGGACACCGTCAAAGCGGTGAAGGAAGCCGGACTGGTGGAATCCATTCAGTATCGACCGTCTCGCGAGCGTGAACTGCTGAGCCGCACCAAGCCGTTGACCGATGAAGAACAGGAATGGGTGCTGAAAGTCAGCGCCGACCAGAAACAACTGCAAGAACCGGCGTTCAAGGCTCAACCGCCCGAGCGTCAGGCATTGATCATCGACGCGGCCTATCGCCTGGAGCGCTACCGCGCCAACGGCCAGGAACGCGACCCGCAACGGGCGCAGCGCAGTTTCGAACTGCTGCGGGCGATCAACCAGAACCCCGCACCGGAGCTGGATATCCCGCAACCCGGTCTACCCGAGGACGGCCATGAATCGCGCACCTGGCAGGCCGGCATCGGCACTCGGGGCGACAAGGCCTTTGGCGAATATGGCCTGCGCATGGCCTATCACGACCTCAACGACAACGCCGAGAGCTTCCCCCTCGGCGCGCAGATCGAAATCCTGCAAATGAAACTGCGCCAGTACGAGGGCAATCACTGGCAGTTGCAGCAATTGGACCTGGCGACCATCCGTTCCCTGACCCCGCGCAATGAATTGCTGCAGCCACTCTCGTGGCAAGTCACCGGCGGCCTGGAGCGCGTGCCGGGCAAGCATGACGACGAAACCCTGGTCAGCCACGTCAATGGCGGTGGCGGCGGGACCTGGCAACTGGGCGATGACATGCTCGGCTTTGCTTTAGGCACCGTGCGCATTGAACACAACAACGATTTTGCCGGCTTCATCGCCCCGGCGGCGGGCTTCAATAGCGGTTTGCTGTGGAAAAACCCATTGGGCAACTTCAGCCTGGAAGCCAAGGGCGACTTCTTCACCAATGGCGAAGTGCGCCGTAGCGTGAGTCTGAATCAGCAGTGGGAATTGTCGCGCAACCTGGGTTTGCGACTGAGTGCCCAGCGCGAATTCAGCCACCTGGCTTCGCCCGAGAACGAAGTGATGCTTGAGGTGAAGTGGTATCACTACTGACCGCCCCGCTTTACCTGTAGGAGCACAGCTTGCTGGCGATGGCATCACCTCGGTCTATCTGAATAACCGCATCGATGCCATCGCCAGCAAGCTGTGCTCCTACAGGGCTGCGATCTTTTGATTTTTCTTTCACATCCCGCTCACGAATCCACTCCTAGACTTCTCCTATAGGCCGTTGACGGTCGGGAGTCTGAGATGTGGCGTTGCGTGGGTGTGGCGGGTTTGCTGATGTTGATCGCGGGTTGCCAGACGACCCACGAGGATCTGATCACCAAAGGTTATCCACCGGCATTCGCCGATGGCTTCGATGACGGTTGCAGCAGTGGCCGGCAAGCGGCGGGAGCAATCACCGGAGAGTTTCGTAAAAACGTTCCGCGTTACCTTAAGGACAAGCAGTACGCCGAGGGCTGGAGCGATGGCTTCCGTCAGTGTCAGGCGATGCGCGAAAGCGAGGACCGTGAGGATTATCGCAGCCACCATTGGGACGAGCGCGAAAAAGCCTGGCAGCAGCAGAAGGATCAAGACGCCGCTCGTGCTTTTCACTCGCAATAAGTCGTTGACAGACATCTGTCGAAACAAAAAGCCTGCGACCATGGCCCAAACCCTATAACGGGAGAAAACCATGAGTCGCGCCTTCGTCAACGAAGATAACGCCGCCGCGCAAGCCGATCAGCCTGTCGAACGGCAGGTCAGCGCGCAGCCCAATTACGTCACTCCCGCCGGGCTTGCGCAGCTTCAGGCGAAACTCGCCGACGTGCAAAACCTGCTCAATGAACAGAGTGCGAAGGGTGAACTGGCCGACAAACAGCGCCAGGCCGACCTTGAGCGTGACTGGCGGTATTTCAATCAACGACTGCAAAGCGCTCAGTTAGTCGTCCCGGCCTCTTCGACTGACAAAGTACAGATTGGCGCCTGGGTGACGTTTGCCGATGAACAGGGCAACGAACAGCGTGTGCAGTTGGTGGGCGAGGATCAGGCGGATGCTGCCAGTGGGTTGATCAACTGGGGTTCGCCGTTGGGTCGGGCGCTGTTGGGCGCGCAGGTCGGAGATGAGGTGGTGTGGAAGCGGCCGGTGGGGGATTTGGTGATTGAGGTTTTGAATATAGATATTGAGTGACCATTAGGCCGCCTTCGCGAGCAGGTCGGATCGCCGCACCGTCGCTCCCACAATTGTTATTCAGTGGACTTCAGATTTGCAGCCAACACAAATCCCCCTGTGGGAGCGAGCCTGCTCGCGATGGCCGCGCCGCGGTGTAACTGAAGCCCATAAAAAAACGGAGCCCCGAGGGCTCCGTTTTTTATGCAACCAATCCGATTCAGGCCAGTTTCTTGTGCCGTACACGATGCGGCTGAGTCGCGGCTTCGCCCAAGCGTTTGCGGCGATCGGCTTCGTACTCGGAGTAGTTACCTTCGAAGAACACCGCTTGCGAGTCGTCTTCGTACGCCAGGATGTGAGTCGCGACGCGGTCAAGGAACCACCGATCGTGAGAGATCACAATGGCAGCGCCCGGGAAGTCCAGCAGGGCTTCTTCCAGGGAACGCAGGGTTTCAACGTCGAGGTCGTTGGACGGTTCATCGAGCAGCAGGACGTTGCCGCCCTCTTTCAGGGTCAGGGCCAGGTGCAAGCGACCGCGCTCACCACCGGACAGGTCCTTGACGAACTTCTGCTGATCGCCGCCCTTGAAGTTGAAGCGACCGACGTAGGTGCGCGACGGGATCTCGTAGTTGCCGATGCGGATCTGATCGGAACCGTCGGAGATTTGCTGGAACACAGTCTTGCTGCCGTCCAGGTCTTCACGGCTCTGATCGACGCATGCCAGTTGCACGGTTTCGCCGACTTCGATGCTGCCCGAATCCGGCGTTTCCTTGCCCATCAGCATGCGGAACAGGGTCGATTTACCGGCACCGTTACCGCCGATCACGCCAACGATGGCGCCTTTAGGCATGGAGAACGACAGGTTGTCGATCAGCACGCGATCGCCGTAGCCCTTGGAAACGTTCTTGAACTCGATGACCTTGTCGCCCAGGCGTGGACCGGCCGGGATGTAGATCTCGTTGGTTTCGCTGCGCTTCTGGAATTCCTGCGATTGCATTTCTTCGAAGCGTTGCAGACGAGCCTTGGATTTGGACTGGCGGGCCTTGGCGCCTTTGCGCACCCACTCCAGTTCTTCCTTCATGGCTTTTTCGTGGGCCGACTGCTGCTTGGATTCGGCAGACAGACGATCGGACTTGGCTTCGAGCCAACCCGAATAGTTGCCCTCGTACGGGATACCGGCGCCGCGGTCGAGCTCGAGGATCCAGCCGGCAACGTTGTCCAGGAAGTAACGGTCGTGCGTGATCGCGACCACGGTGCCCGGGAAATCGTGCAGGAAGTGCTCCAGCCAGGCGACAGAATCGGCGTCCAGGTGGTTGGTCGGTTCGTCGAGCAGCAGCATGTCGGGGGCGGACAGCAGCAGGCGGCACAGGGCCACACGACGTTTCTCACCACCGGACAGGAATTCGACCTTGGCATCCCAGGCCGGCAGACGCAGCGCATCGGCGGCGACTTCCAGTTGGCGATCCAGGTTATGACCGTCGCTGGCTTGCAGGATGGCTTCGAGTTTGGCTTGTTCAGCGGCCAGTTTGTCGAAGTCGGCATCTTCATCAGCGTAAGCCGCGTAGACCTCGTCCAGACGCGCCTGAGCGTTCTTGATCACGCTGACCGCTTCCTCAACCACTTCACGCACGGTCTTGGTCGGGTCCAGAATCGGTTCTTGCGGCAGGTAGCCGATGTTCAGGTCCGGCATCGGACGGGCTTCGCCGTCGAACTCGGTGTCCACACCCGCCATGATTTTCAACAGGGTGGATTTACCCGAACCGTTGAGGCCGAGTACGCCAATCTTGGCGCCCGGGAAGAACGACAGCGAAATGTTTTTCAGGATTTCCCGCTTCGGCGGAACAACTTTACCCAGCCGATGCATGGTGAATACGTATTGAGCCATGGAGAACCTAGGGTCAGTGAACGATGAATGATTGGGGCGCGGGCGATGCCCGGCCAGGCCGTGCGCGTCGTCCGATTGATAGGTACCAATGCGTGCGCGCTAAAAAAAGCCTGATTCTAGGAGCTGGAACGCTCCCGCGTAACCGGCAAAGCTACCTGATTGACGGAAGGCAGTCCAGCCGAGCGGGACTGGCACTTTGCCACAACTCAAGGCATGCTAGCCGCCCTTCGGGCGTCCGGCTTATAGTGCACGTCGCGCCAGTCCAGCCAAACCGCAGGATTACAGTTTGTCTAATGTCACTCCCTCATCTTCCGTGAGCGCACTCAATCCTGCGATCGGCTCACCCCTGCGTGGATCCTTGAAGGGCGCGCTGGCGGCGCTCGTCCTGTTGTTGCTCGCGCTGCTGTTCTGGCAGTTGCTGGATCAGCTTCGCGATACCCAACAACACCAGCGTCAGTACACCATCGACTACACCGCCGATCTGGCCTCGCAAGTCAGCCTGAACATGGCGCTCAACGCCCAGATCGCCCTCAACCTGCTACCGATCGTCGAACAACCGCAAAGCGCCGACGAACAGCAGGCGCTGTTTCGCAAGCTGCAAAAGTCCTTGCCCGACCTGCGCAGCCTCGCGTTACTCAGCCCCTCCGGCAAAGTCCTCACCGACAGTGCCGACGACAGCGACGACACCGACTACCTGAGCGAACTGGTCCGGCGCAGTCACGCCCAGGCCCATTATTTCAGCAACGCCAATGACGGCTCGGTGGTACATCTGCTGCTGCATCAAGCCAGCGGTAGCACTCGCGGCTACTGGGTACTGCGCCTGACGCCGACATTTTTCTCGTCGCTGACCAAACAAAACGAAGCCGGTATCCGCCCGCTGTGGCTGGTGGAAAACCGCTTCAATCACCAAGTTATCAGTCGCGATGAGCCACTACCCTTGGCCAAGCCCGGCGAACTGACCGAGGACGATGTGGCCAACAGCGTGTTGACAGTGCCCCTGAGCAACAGCGACTGGCAACTGCGCGGGCTGTTCGACCGGCAACGGGTGATCGAACACCTGCTGCCGGCGTTCATTGGCAAATGCCTTCTGGGCCTGGCCTTCTCCCTGCTGCCGTTCATCGCCCTGCTGAACATGCGCCGCCGCCAGCGCCAGGTGCACGAAGGCCGTCGACGCTACCAGGATATTTTCGAAGGCACCGGCGTCGCCCTGTGTGTACTCGACGTGTCCGGGCTCAAAAGCCTCTTCGACAAGGCTCAGTTGCACAGCAGCGAACAACTGAAAGCCTGGCTCGAGACACCGCAACAACGCCAGCAACTGCTGCAGGAACTGCGCATCACCGAGGTCAACCTGGTCGCCCTGCAACTGCTGAACGTCAACGCTTGCGATCAAGCCTGGAAACTGCTGATCGACGGCAACCCGCAGGACGGCGCCGCCATCGGCGATCAAGTGCTCGACGCGGTGCTCAACCAGCAGAAACAGCTTGAACTGGAAATCAAACTGCAGGACGCCAATGGCCGCGACCAGCACTTGTGGCTGGTCCTGCGTCTGCCGGAAGACGTGGACGACTATAAAGCGGTGATCCTGAGCATCACCGACATCACCAGCCGCAAGCTCGTCGAACTGTCGCTGTTGGAGCGTGAAGGATTCTGGTCCGACGTGGTGCGCACCGTGCCGGATCATCTGTACGTGCAAGACGTGATCAGCCAGCGAATGATTTTCAGCAACCACCACCTGGGCCAGACGCTCGGTTACAACCGTACCGAACTGCACCAGATGGGCGAGTATTTCTGGGAAATTCTGCTGCACCCCGAAGATGCCGACTTCTACCACCGCTCGCGCCAAACCCAGCGGCAGGCCGGTTACAGACAATTGATGCAATGCCAACTGCGCTTCCGCCACCGGGACGGTAAATGGCGGCGTTTCGACATCCGTGAACAGGCGCTGGCGCGGGACAAGCACGATCAGGTCACGCGGATCATCGGCGTGGCCAAGGACATCACCGAACAGATCGAAGCCAGTGAGTCTCTGCGCGACAGCGAGCAGCGTTACCGGATGCTCGCCGAAAGCATCAGCGACGTGATTTTCTCAACTGACAGTAAGATGGCGCTCAACTACGTCAGCCCGTCGGTGCAAGCCGTGCTGGGCTACGACGCCGACTGGATTTTCCAGAACGGCTGGCAATCGACCATCGCCAACCCGCAACAGCTGACCGGCATTTACCACCTGATGGACCGGGTCAGCAAAGCGCTGAATAAACCCGACCAACTGGCGCTGTTGCGCAGTCAGGTGCAGACCCAACTGTTTTTGTTCGACTGCCTGCGGGCCGACGGGCGCAAGATCCCCATCGAATTGCGGCTGGTGCTGGTGTGGGACGAACACGGTGCATTCGAAGGCGTGCTGGGCGTCGGTCGCGACATCAGCCAGCAACGCCGGGCCGAAAAAGACCTGCGCATGGCCGCGACCGTATTTGAGCACTCGACCTCGGCGATCCTGATTACCGACCCGGCCGGCTACATTGTCCAGGCCAACGAAGCCTTCAGCCGTGTCAGCGGTTATGCGGTGGAGCAGGTGCTCGACCAGTTGCCAAACATGCTGACCGTCGACGAGCAGCAGGAATCCCATCTGCGTTATGTGCTCAAGCAACTGCATCAGCACAGCACATGGGAAGGCGAAGTCTGGCTCAAACGACGCAATGGCGAACATTACCCGGCCTGGGTCGGGATCACGGCGGTGTTGGATGATGAAGGCGATTTGGCGAGCTACGTGTGCTTCTTCAGCGACATCAGCGAACGCAAGGCCAGTGAGCAGCGGATTCACCGCCTCGCCTATTACGACGCCCTGACTCACCTGCCCAACCGCACACTGTTCCAGGATCGCCTGCACACAGCGCTGCAATCGGCCGAACGGCAGAAGTCCTGGGTGGTGCTGATGTTCCTCGACCTGGACCGCTTCAAACCGATCAACGACTCCCTGGGCCACGCCGCCGGCGATCGCATGCTCAAGGAAATGGCCACGCGCCTGCTCGGCTGTGTCGATGACGACGACACCGTGGCGCGCATGGGCGGCGATGAATTCACCTTGCTGCTGCAACCGCGGGCCAACCGTGAAATTGCCTTGAACCGGGCGATTCATGTGGCCGAACAGATTCTCGCCAGCCTGGTGAAACCGTTCGTGCTTGAAGGCCGCGAGTTCTTCGTCACGGCCAGTATCGGGATCGCCCTGAGCCCTCAGGACGGTAACGAACTCAGCCAGCTGATGAAAAACGCCGACACCGCGATGTATCACGCCAAGGAGCGCGGCAAGAACAACTTCCAGTTCTATCAGGCCGACATGAATGCCAGCGCCCTGGAGCGTCTGGAGCTGGAAAGCGACTTGCGTCATGCCTTGGAGCAAGACGAATTTGTGCTGTATTACCAGCCGCAGTTCAGCGGTGATGGCAAACGCCTGACCGGCGCCGAAGCCTTGCTGCGCTGGCGCCATCCGCGACGCGGGCTGGTGCCGCCGGGAGACTTCATTCCGGTGCTCGAAGAGCTCGGTCTGGTGGTGGATGTCGGCGACTGGGTGATCAGTGAGGCCTGCCGTCAGCTCAAGACCTGGCATCAGGCCAAGGTCCGGGTGCCGAAGGTGTCGGTGAACATTTCGGCCCGGCAATTCTCCGACGGCCAACTCGGCACGCGAATCGCCACCATCCTCAAGGAAACAGGCCTGCCGCCGGCGTGCCTGGAGCTGGAATTGACCGAAAGTATCCTGATGCGCGAAGTCAGCGAAGCGATGCAGATTCTTGCCGGGCTGAAAAATCTCGGTTTGAGCATTGCGGTCGACGACTTCGGCACCGGTTACTCATCGCTCAACTACCTCAAGCAGTTCCCGATCGACGTGCTGAAAATCGACCGCACCTTCGTCGACGGCCTGCCGTCGGGTGAGCAGGATGCGCAGATTGCCCGCGCGATCATCGCCATGGCCCACAGCCTCAATCTGGCGGTTATCGCCGAGGGCGTGGAAACCCACGAGCAACTCGACTTCCTGCGCGAGCATGGTTGCGACGAGGTTCAGGGGTATCTGTTCGGCCGTCCGATGCCGGCGAGCCGGTTTGAAGCGCAGTTCAGCAATGATGCGTTGTTCATGTTCGACTGAGGCCTTGTGGTGGGGCTGATGGCCCTATCGCGAGCAGGCTCGCTCCCACAGGTTTTTTGGGTGTACACAAGATTTGTGACCACTGAAGATCCACTGTGGGAGCGAGCCTGCTCGCGAAGAGGCCGGCACGATCACCGCTGATCCCGTCATGAAGCCCACTTGTCTGCGACATGATGTCCTTTCATATGCCATCTAAAACCCATTGGGTTAGAATGCCCCCCTTTTCTGCCCCGATCCTTGAGGACCGCCATGTTCAGCCGTGATTTGACTATTGCCAAGTACGACGCCGATCTCTTTGCCGCCATGGAGCAAGAAGCTCAGCGCCAGGAAGAACACATCGAGCTGATCGCTTCGGAAAACTACACCAGCCCAGCGGTGATGGAAGCTCAAGGCTCGGTACTGACCAACAAATACGCCGAAGGCTACCCGGGCAAGCGCTACTACGGTGGTTGCGAGTTCGTCGACGTGGTCGAGCAACTGGCCATCGACCGTGCAAAAGAGCTGTTCGGCGCTGATTACGCCAACGTTCAGCCACACGCTGGCTCCCAAGCCAACAGCGCCGTTTACCTGGCCCTGCTGCAAGCGGGCGACACCATCCTGGGCATGAGTCTGGCGCACGGCGGTCACCTGACCCACGGCGCCAGCGTTTCCTCCTCCGGCAAGCTGTACAACGCCGTTCAGTACGGTATCGACGGCAACGGCCTGATCGACTACGACGAAGTCGAGCGTCTGGCCGTTGAGCACAAGCCGAAAATGATCGTGGCCGGTTTCTCTGCCTACTCGCAGATTCTGGACTTCCCGCGTTTCCGCGCTATCGCTGACAAGGTTGGCGCTTACCTGTTCGTCGACATGGCTCACGTAGCCGGTCTGGTCGCCGCTGGCGTCTACCCGAACCCGGTTCCTTTCGCTGACGTCGTGACCACCACCACGCACAAGACCCTGCGCGGTCCACGTGGCGGCCTGATCCTGGCTCGCGCCAACGCCGACATCGAGAAGAAGCTCAACTCCGCGGTATTCCCGGGCGCCCAGGGTGGCCCGCTGGAGCACGTGATCGCCGCTAAAGCGATCTGCTTCAAGGAAGCGCTGCAGCCTGAGTTCAAGACTTACCAGCAACAAGTGGTGAAAAACGCCCAGGCCATGGCCGGCGTGTTCATCGAGCGCGGTTACGACGTGGTGTCGGGCGGCACTCAGAACCACCTGTTCCTGCTGTCGCTGATCAAACAGGAAATCTCCGGTAAAGACGCCGATGCCGCTCTGGGCAAAGCGTTCATCACCGTGAACAAGAACTCCGTGCCAAACGATCCACGCTCCCCGTTCGTCACCTCCGGTCTGCGCTTCGGTACTCCGGCTGTGACCACTCGTGGCTTCAAAGAAGCAGAGTGCAAAGAGCTGGCCGGCTGGATCTGCGACATCCTGGCGGACCTGAACAACGAAGCGGTGATCGACGCCGTTCGTGAGAAGGTCAAGGCCATCTGCAAGAAGCTGCCGGTATACGGCGCCTAATCAGCCCGCTAAACCGCAGCAATGAAAAAACCGGCCAGTGATGGCCGGTTTTTTTTGGTCCACGATTTTTTTCAAACCGCGAAAAGGCTCAAGGTCGGAGCATTACGCCCAACTGGTAAGACCGGTCATGCCAATCACTTAAATTTTGCTTGCGATCACCCAAAAACAGCGCCTAGACTGCGCCTGCACTGGACATACCGGTAAGACCACAATAATTAAGTCCTGAATCTGATGCGCGAAGCGCACGGCAGCCAGGACACCGACCAGGATTCCTCCCATGCTCAGATGGTGCTCGCGTTCAATCTTCCTCCAAGTGGTTCTCGGACTGGTGCTCGGCATCGTCTGCGGGCTGACCCTTCCTGAATACTCCGCCCAGCTCAAACCTCTTGGCGATGGCTTCATCAAACTGATCAAGATGCTCATCGGTCTGATCGTGTTCTGCGTGGTGGTCAGCGGCATCAGCGGTGCCGGCGACCTGAAGAAGGTCGGACGCATCGGCCTGAAATCGGTGATTTACTTCGAAATCCTGACCACCATCGCCCTGGTGATTGGTCTGGTGTTCGCCTTCAGCACCGGAATCGGCAGCGGCGCAAACATTCATCTGGATCAGCTCTCCGCTGCCGACATGGGCGATATCGCCCAGCGCGGTCAGCACATGCACACCACCACGCAGTTCCTGATGGACCTGATCCCGACCTCGGTGATCGGCGCCTTCGCCGACAACAACATCCTGCAAGTCCTGCTGTTCTCGGTGCTGTTCGGCAGCGCCCTGAATCTGGTGGGCGAAGCAGCCTCCGGTATTTCCCGGTTGATCAACGAACTCAGCCACGTGATCTTCCGCATCATGGGCATGATCGTGCGCCTGGCGCCGATTGGTGTGTTCGGGGCGATTGCCTTCACGACCAGCAAATATGGCCTGGACTCGCTGCAACACCTGGGTAGCCTGGTTGGCCTGTTTTACCTGACCTGCGTGGCGTTCGTGTCGCTGATTCTCGGCCTGGTGATGCGCCTGTCCGGCCTGCGGATGTGGCCATTGCTCAAGTACTTGCGCGAAGAGTTGCTGATCGTCATGGGCACCGCTTCTTCCGACGCCGTGCTGCCACAAATCATGCGCAAGCTTGAGCATCTGGGCATCGGCAGTTCGACAGTCGGGCTGGTCATTCCTACCGGTTACTCGTTCAACCTGGACGGTTTCTCGATCTACCTGACCCTCGCCATCGTGTTCATCGCCAATGCCACCGGCACGCCGCTGGCCATGACCGACCTGCTGACGATTCTGCTGGTGTCGCTGATCACCTCCAAAGGTGCCCACGGTATTCCCGGCTCGGCGCTGGTGATTCTCGCGGCGACACTGACGGCGATCCCGGCGATTCCAGTGGTCGGTCTGGTGCTGGTGTTGGCAGTGGACTGGTTCATGGGTATCGGCCGGGCGCTGACCAACCTGATCGGCAACTGCGTCGCCACCGTGGCCATCGCACGCTGGGAAAAGGACATCGATATCCAACGGGCAAACAAAGTACTTTCCGGTCAGCTGGGTTATACCTTCCAGCCGAAAAAGCCTGTCGGCCCTGCGCATCAGCAGGAATTCTGAATAATCGCCGTGCCTGCCCACGGGCGGGCACGGTCATCAATCGTTTTGGATGCTCATGGAGCGAACAGTGATCACCACATCAACCGTCGTCAATTCAGTCGTAGAAAAACTTCGGGCCGCTTTGGCCCGTGGTCAGTGGCGCTCCGGCGAGATGTTGCCGGGGCAGCGTGAGTTGGCCGAACAACTGGGCATCAGCCGCCCTAGCCTGCGTGAAGCCGTCATCGTGCTGGAAACCCTCGGGCTGGTGCGTTCCATGCCGGGTAAAGGCGTGGTGGTGCTGGAGGCCAATCTCAGCGACAGCCAACGCCACGACAGCGCAGTCGCCGGTGCGAGCCTGGAAGACGTGCTGCAACTGCGCTACACCCTCGAGCCGTTCATTGTCGGCCTGGTGGCGCAGTCGATCAGCAGCAAGGAAGTCGGACAACTGCGCCTGACCCTGATGGACATGCGCGAAGCGCTGGAGGCCAACGACAGCGAAGCCGGCGTGAACGCCTACATCGCCTTCCACGAAGAGCTGTTCACGCTGACGTCAAACCCGATTTTCCAGAGTGTGGTGCAACAGACCAGCAACGCCCTCAAGCAAAGCGCCGACGTGCTGCGCAACTCCCCGGAGCATTTGGCTGAGCGCCTTGAGGAAAACGAGGCGGTGGTGCGGGCGATCCGCAGCAAAAACAGCGCCCAGGCCAGCGCCGAAATGCGTCGGCACATCCTTCGAGAAGGCCAGCGGATGGGCATCGAATTGAATATTCCGGACGACAACCTCGTCAGTTGAGTCCGCTTCGAACTGGAGACAGGCCATGAACAGCTTCGCCTCACCGCAAACACTTACTGCCCTGCCCTTCCCGCGAACGAACACCGGGAAGCCGTCGACGGATGATCTCTACTCACGGATATTCGATGCCATTCTCGAACAGCGCATCGTCCCCAGCAGTCGCTTCACCGAAGAAAGCCTGGGAGACATGTTCGGGGTGAGCCGCAGCAGCATCCGCCAGGTACTGACGCGCCTGTCTCATCAGCAGATCATCATCCTTCGCACTCATCATCGTCCCCGAGTCGCCGCACCGGATACGGAGCAAACTCGGCAGACGCTTCACGCCCGGCGACTGACCGAACTCACGCTGGTGCGGCTGGCCTGTCAGCAACCTCGTTCACAAGACCTGAAACGCTTGCGCGCGTTAATCGATAGCGAGCGCCAATGTACGGTGCGTGGTCCGGCTATACGGTTTTCATTTGCGCTTGGCGGAAATGGCGGGGAATGTACCGTTGGCGCATTTTCTCTGCAGTCTGGTGCCGCTGACTTCGTTGGCGATTGCGCAGTTTGATGCGCAGTTGGAGGACTATTGCGTGTGGCAGGTGCATCTGGCGATTCTGGAGGCTGTGGAGCGCAGGGATGTGGTGATGGCGGTGGCGTTGCTGAGTCGGCATCTGGATTATTTGGAAGAGACTTTGCTGAACGCGAGACCGACTCTTAGTCAAAATCGTGTTGCCGGTTAAATCGCCTTCGCGAGCAGGCTCGCTCCCACATTTGGAATGCATTCCCCTGTGGGAGCGAGCCTGCTCGCGAAAGCGTCAAAGCAGACGCCGACCATGCTTCAGCTTGCGGCCACCCGCGCAAACCCCTCTCGGATTTTCTCTTCTGGCAAATCATCGGCAATAAACACAATCACGCTTTCTCGCGCTTCGTCGTCCGCCCACTCCGTGTCCCAATCGAATCCGTATAACTTCAACACACCCTGAAACACCATACGCCGCGGCTCGCCAAGGATGTTCAACACGCCTTTGTAGCGCAGCAATTGCTTGCCATGGTCTTCCAGCAGTTCGTTCATGAACTCGCTGAGTTTGTCGATATCCAGTGGCTTGTCGGTGCGCAGCACCAGGCTGGAAATGCGGTCGATGGACGGCGCTTTGCTCACCGGGCGCAGGCTGACGCCACCGCCAAGGTCGGCATTGAGATTGAAACCGCGCACGTCGAGCAATTCGGCGAGGTCAATTTTGCCGTGCTCGACCACGCGGATCGGTGCGCGACGGTTGATCCGGGTCAGGCGCTCGCTCAGCGCGTTAAAGGTCGCCTCGTCCACCAGATCGCGCTTGCTCACCAGTAAGCGGTCGGCGAAACCGATCTGCGCCTGGGCGATGGTTTGGGTCAGGTGAGTGTCAGCGTGCGCCGCATCGACCAGGGTGATGATGCCGTCGAGGATGTACCGCTCGCGCAGCTCTTCATCGATGAAGAACGTTTGCGCCACCGGTGCCGGATCGGCCAGGCCGGTGCATTCGATCACCAGACGGTCGAAGGCGATTTCGCCGCTGTCCAGGCGCTCGAGCAGCAAGTACAAGGCTTTGGTCAGATCGGTGTGGATGGTGCAGCAGACGCAGCCGTTGGACAGCGTCATCACTTGCACGGGTTCGTCGCCCAACAGTTGGGTGTCGATACCGGCTTCGCTGAATTCGTTCTCGATCACGGCGATTTTCAGGCCGTGTTCGGCTTTGAGCAGGTAGCGCAACAGCGTGGTTTTGCCGGCGCCGAGAAAGCCGCTGAGGATGGTTACCGGGATGGGAGAGGACAAACTGGATCTCCTGTTTCACAAAATTAAAAAACAACACTAAACAACTGTGGGAGCGAGCCTGCTCGCGAAGGCGGTGTGTCAGTCGACATCGATGTCGAATGACAGATTGCCTTCGCGAGCAGGCTCGCTCCCACAGGTTTTTGCCATGACCTGACTCAGCAGATCAACAGCACTTCGGCCCACCCTTGCCACCGTAACGAGCCTCTTGGCGTTCCCGGAAGAACATCTCGTAGCTCATCACCGGTTTGTCCGGGTGTTTGGTTTGCATATGCTCGACGTAATTGTCGTAGTCGGGCATCCCGACCATCAGGCGCGCGGCCTGACCGAGGTATTTACCGAGGCGACTCAGGTCATTGAACATGCTGCAATCCTCGATTACGCATCCGGCAGAGCCTGGAATGGCGCTTCTTTATCCGTACGTTCTTTGCTGCCCCAGGCGGAAATACCGACCTTGAGCGCATAGAACAGGATACTGAATACCACGAACAGGAACAGCGCTGTCAGCGTTGCGTTGGTGTAGGCGTTGAAGATCACGTGCTGCATCTGGGTGATGTCCTTGGCCGGGGCGAGGATCTGACCGTTGGCCAGCGCATCGCTGTACTTCTTGGCCAGCGACAGGAAGCCGATCGCCGGGTTGGCGTCGAACAGCTTGATGAAGCCGGCGGTGGTGGTACAGATCAGCAACCACACGGCGGGCAGCATGGTCACCCAGACGTAGCGTTGGCGTTTCATCTTGATCAGCACAACGGTGCCGAGCATCAGCGCGATACCGGCCAGCATCTGGTTGGAGATACCGAACAGCGGCCACAAGGTGTTGATCCCACCCAGCGGATCGATCACGCCCTGGTACAGCAACCAACCCCACATTGCCACGCAACCGGCGGTTGCGATCAGGTTGGCGGTCCAGGATTCAGTCCGCCGCAGGGCCGGCACGAAGGAACCGAGCAGGTCCTGCAGCATGAAGCGTCCGGCACGGGTGCCGGCGTCGACGGCTGTCAGGATGAACAGCGCTTCGAACAGGATCGCGAAGTGGTACCAGAACGCCATGGTGTTTGCACCCGGCAGGACACTGTGCAGGATCTGCGCGATACCGACCGCCAGGGTCGGCGCACCGCCCGCACGGGCCAGGACGGTGGTTTCACCGATATCCTTGGCTACCGCTTGCAGGGCTTCCGGCGTAATCGCGAACCCCCAGCTGCTGACGGTTTGTGCCACCGCCACCACGTCACCGCCGACGATCGCCGCCGGGCTATTCATGGCGAAGTACACGCCTGGCTCGATCACCGATGCGGCAACCATGGCCATGATGGCCACGAAGGATTCCATCAACATGCCGCCGTAACCGATGTAACGGGCATGGCCTTCGTTAGCCAACAGTTTCGGTGTGGTCCCGGAAGCGATCAGCGCATGGAAACCGGACACCGCACCACAGGCGATGGTGATGAACAGGAACGGGAACAGACCGCCCTTCCACACCGGCCCGGTGCCATCGATGAACTGGGTCAGCGCCGGCATTTTCAGGTCGGGCATGGTGATCAGGATGCCGATTGCCAAGGCCACGATGGTGCCGATCTTCAGGAAGGTCGACAGGTAGTCCCGCGGCGCCAGAATCAGCCACACCGGCAATACTGCCGCGACGAAACCGTAGCCGATCAGCATCCAGGTAATCTGAATCCCGGTGAAGCTGAACGCCTTGGCCCAGACTGGATCAGCGGCAATCTGCCCGCCCAGCCAGATCGAACCGAGCAGCAACAGCACACCGACCACCGAGATTTCACCGATGCGACCCGGGCGGATGTAGCGCATGTAGATGCCCATGAACATCGCGATCGGGATGGTCGCCATCACCGTGAAAATCCCCCACGGGCTTTCGGCCAGCGCCTTGACCACGATCAGCGCCAGCACCGCGAGGATGATGATCATGATCAGGAAGCAGCCAAACAGCGCGATGGTGCCGGGGATACGGCCCATTTCTTCGCGGACCATGTCACCCAGGGAACGGCCGTTGCGGCGGGTGGACATGAACAGGACCATGAAGTCCTGAACGGCACCGGCCAGCACCACGCCGGCAATCAGCCACAGCGTGCCGGGCAGGTAACCCATCTGCGCCGCCAGGACCGGGCCGACCAGCGGACCCGCGCCAGCGATGGCTGCGAAGTGGTGGCCGAAGAGAATGTGTTTGTTGGTGGGGACGTAGTCCAGACCGTCATTGTTGATCACGGCGGGGGTGGCCCGTCGCGGGTCGAGTTGCATCACGTTGTTAGCGATGAACAGACTGTAGTAACGATACGCAACCAGATAGATGGCCACGGCGGCGACCACAATCCACAAGGCGTTGATCGCCTCGCCTCGGCGCAATGCCACTACGCCTAGGGCGCACGCTCCCAGGATTGCCAGCAGCAGCCAGGGTAAGTGGCGTAGCAGGCTATTATTATTTTTCATTTTATGATTCCAGCCAGGGTGGACAAGAAAGACAGCCATCCCGAGTTTAGCTCTCCTGACGGCAAAGGCCATACCCCAACATTGGTCTAGACGCCTGTCTTGGCTGGCAGGCTTTGACAATGCAGGTCTATAGTCAGCGGACATTCCGAGGATTACGCCATGAGCGAACACCCTGCCAATCGCCGCCGCTTCAAACGTATTGCGTTCGATGCCAAAACCGAGCTGAGCCAGGGGGAATTCATCTGGCCGGTGAAGTTGATCGACCTGTCGCTCAAGGGGCTGCTGATCGAAAAGCCCGAACCGTGGCTGGGTAATCGGGACTGGCATTTCCTGGTCGATATTCATCTCAACGAGGACGTCGAGATCAAGATGGATGTGATGTTGACCCACGATGACCATGGCCAGCTCGGTTTTGTCTGCAAACACATCAGTCTGGAATCGATTGAGCGCCTACGGCGATTGGTCGAACTCAACCTGGGTGATCCAGAGGAACTGGAGCGCGAATTGGGCGCCTTGATCGAAGTCTGACGGCCCAACACTATTCCAATGTGGGAGCGAGCCGGCTCCGGGCGGCGTTCCGACGAATGCGGTCTGACATTCAACATTTAAGTCGACTGGCATACCGCTTTCGTCGGAACGCCGCCCGGAGCCGGCTCGCTCCCACAGGGTTTGTGTCCTGTTTAACGGTTACTCGAACAAGGCATCCAACGCCTGTTCCAGACGCGTTACGGCAATAATCTGCAACCCCGGCGGCGCTTCCTTAGGCGCATTGCCCTTGGGCACGATGGCGCGCTTGAAGCCGTGTTTGGCGGCTTCTTTCAAACGTTCCTGGCCACTCGGCACCGGGCGTACTTCGCCGGAAAGCCCGACTTCGCCGAACACCAGCAGATCATGGGGCAGTGGCCGGTTGCGCAAACTGGACATGACCGCCGCCATCAGCGCCAGGTCGGAGGCTGTTTCCAGCACCTTCACCCCGCCAACCACATTGAGAAACACGTCCTGATCGTGGGTCGGAATGCCACCGTGACGGTGCAGCACCGCCAGCAACATCGCCAGTCGATTCTGATCCAGACCCAGCGTTACCCGACGTGGATTGGCCAAGTGGCTGTCGTCCACCAGCGCCTGGACTTCCACCAGCATCGGCCGCGTCCCTTCCCACGTCGCCATGACCACACTGCCCGGCACTTCCTCCTGCGCACGTGTGAGAAAAATCGCCGAAGGGTTGGAGACTTCTTTCAGCCCCTTGTCGGTCATACCAAACACGCCCAGTTCGTTGACGGCGCCGAACCGGTTCTTCACCGCCCGCAGCAAACGCAAACGCCCATCGGATTCGCCTTCGAAATACAGCACCGTGTCGACCATATGCTCCAGCACTCGCGGCCCCGCCAATGCACCTTCTTTCGTCACGTGACCGACCAGGAAAATGGCCGTGCCGCTCTGCTTGGCATAGCGCACCAGCAACGCTGCGCTTTCCCTGACCTGGGACACGCCGCCCGGTGCCGATTGCAGCTGCTCGGTGAAAATCGTCTGAATCGAGTCGATCACCATCACCTTGGGCTTTTCCTGCCGGGCCGTGGCGATGATGGTTTCGATGCAGGTTTCGGTCATCACCCGCAGTTGATCCTGAGGCAAGCCGAGACGGCGGGCGCGCATGGCCACTTGCTGCTGGGATTCTTCGCCGGTGACGTACAGCGCCGGCATGACTTTGGCGAGGTTGCACAAGGTTTGCAGCAGAATGGTCGATTTGCCGATGCCCGGATCACCGCCGATCAGCACCACCGAACCGTCTACCAGACCACCGCCCAGCACCCGATCGAGTTCACTGGAGGCTGTGGAAAAACGCGGGATCTCTTCGACACTGACTTCGGCCAGGGTCTTGATCTGTGCCTGCTGGCCGGTCCAGCCGGTGCGACCGCTGGGGGCTGCGGCACCGCCACTCTCCACCATGGTTTCAGTCAGGGTGTTCCAGGCCCCGCACTCACCGCACTGGCCAGCCCACTTGGGGAAGGTTGAGCCGCACTCGGTGCAGCCGTACATGCGCTTGGCCTTGGCCATCTGAACTCCCGGCAAAAACCGCGATGATAGCTCAGCTGGAGCGGATCAGTGCGCCGAAGTTACCCAGCGGATCTTCGATAGCAACTTGCTCGGAGCCGGGTATACATTCACCGTATTACTATTCATGAAAACCTGTACAACTTCTCGCTCCGACATATTCAGCCAAACACTGGTCTCGCACGACGAACAAAAAATCAAAACCTGTACAAACCTTCGCCATTTAAAACCTGAACGTACAATCAAACTTTTAAGCCAGCCTTATAATATGAACAACCAAGTTAGTGGCAGCACAATGGCAATATTGACATCGAACACAGGAAACTTGTTTGAGATTCGAGTCTTATACCCTACAAACCATTCACATAAAACTTCATATACCGCTCATTGCCCTTGCATCAACCCAGTGATGCTGCAGCCCCTACTATCTATGGTTTTATCCTGCGCCTCGCCTCCACTCAGCAGAGACGAGTGACCGACAGACAAAAGGTCCTGCGGGCGCGCTGAAGGCCCCAGTCCAAAGCGGCCACCCCGAGCAAGCGTGATGGCATTTTCAAACTTTTTACCGCTGAGAAGGCCGGGAGCAGGCAAGCTCTGTAAGCAGTTGTTTGGAGCAGGATGCATCTTGCTGAATTACACTGCGTTCACCAACCTCATCTGTAACAAGGAAATCACCTATGGGCGTGATAAGTGAGTTCAAGGCCTTCGCGGTCAAAGGTAATGTGGTCGACATGGCCGTCGGTATCATCATCGGCGCCGCCTTCGGCAAGATCGTTTCATCGTTTGTCGGCGACGTAGTGATGCCACCCATTGGCCTGCTGATTGGGGGCGTGGACTTCAGTGACCTGGCCATTACGCTCAAGACAGCCAACGGGGACATCCCGGCGGTAATGCTGGCGTACGGCAAATTCATCCAGAGCCTGATTGACTTCATCATCGTCGCCTTCGCGATCTTCATGGGCGTCAAAGCCATCAACCGCCTGAAACGTGAAGAGGCCGTTGCGCCAACGCTGCCGCCGGTTCCGACCAAGGAAGAAGAGCTGTTGGAAGAGATCCGCGATCTGCTCAAGGCTCAGAACAACCGGCCCTCAACAGGTCAGTAAAACAAGCAACGGCGCCCTTGAGGCGCCGTTTTTTTACCAGTAGTTTTCCACCGCCACTTGCCCGGGTCGTCGACTGAGGCTCAAGTGCATGTGGCGCTGTTTGAGCAATTTGCGCGTGTCATCGATCATCTGCGGGTTGCCGCAGAGCATGACCCTTGAGTGCTCGGCCGCCAGTGCCAGGCCTGCCGCCCGCTCCAGCTCGCCATTTTCGATCAGCGCAGTGATCCGGCTACTCAGCGCGCCATGATGCTGCTCGCGCGTGACGGTGGTGATGAACTGCAGCTTGTGCGCAAACTCCGCTAAATAGTCGCGCTGCGCCAACCCGCTGATGAGGTCCTGATAAGCCAGTTCCCGGGCTTCGCGCACACTGTAGACCAAGATGATTCGTTCGAATTTCTCCCAGACCTCGAAGTCCTGCAGGATCGACAGAAACGGCGCCAGGCCGGTGCCTGTGGATAACAACCAGAGATCACGGCCGTCGACAAAGCGATCGAGCGTCAGATAGCCAAAGGCCTGGCGTTCGACCAGCAGTGTATCGCCGACCCCCAACCGACTCAGCTCACTGGTGAACTCCCCCCCGGGCACCACAATGGAAAAGAACTCGAGGAATTCGTCATAGGGTGAAGACACCATGGAATAGGCGCGCCATACCGTGCTGCCATCAGCCTTCGTCACGCCCAACCGGGCGAATTGACCCGCGCGAAAACGAAAGCCCGGATCCCTGGTGGTGCGTAGAGTGAAGAGGTTCGGGGTCAACGGCTGGACGTCGAGCAGGGTCTGGCGAGTGAATTTTTCTGCGCTGGCGGTCATGGGTTGCTCCATTCAACAGATAGCCCTAGTGTCCCGCAAAGCCTGCGAATTAAACACCGACGATTTGTAATGCCTTTAACAGCGTTTTCAAAGGTACTAACCAGACAGGGAGTTTTTACACTTTTTTCACAAAATAGCCCCTTAAAACATGGCGAAAATATTCAGCTCGACATCAAATACTTTATGTCTGCGCCCTCTTTTTATTAGAACTAGAAACTTACTTTTTCATACGCCAGCAAAGCCAAAAAATCTCACACTGCACGTAAGAATCATCCTACACTCGATGCGTGCAGGATCTTGGATCCAATCTGCACCCCCGAGTGTTATACATGGAGACGCATGATGGAAAGGTGGATGGAGTCACAACTTAACCAACTGTCGCGCACAACGGAGGTTGATACCGCGTATCGCATTGCCCTGGGTTTCGCGAAAAATATCGGGTTCAAATTTTTCGCTTTTTCAACAACTTATCAAACGAAAAACGATCAGTTCAGTACTATCCAACTCAATAACTACCCCACTGACTGGAACAGTGAATATGAACGACAGAAGTTTAGCGCAATAGACCCGGTAGTAGCTCATTGCAATCACTCGACGTTGCCTGTGCTCTGGAGTGAAGAGCTTTTTTGCAAGGTTCCATCGTTGTGGGAAGCGCTTGAAATGCAAGGTCTGCAGCACGGCTGGTCACAATCGGTGCATAACGAGGACGGTGGTGTTTGCAGCATTCTGAGCCTGGCCAGAAGCCATTGCCCGATAACGGCCTTTGAGCTGTATGAAAATCTCGGTTTTTCAGTGTTCATCGGGCGCCATCTGCATGCGTTGATCGCGCAGACGCTGCCCAGGAAATCGGCGAAACCACCCGTGCCCCATTTGTCCCCCCGCGAAATCGATGTATTGAAACTGGCGGCTGATGGCAAGACGGCGTATGAGAGTGCCAGAATCCTCAACCTCAGCGCACGCACGGTCAATTTCCATGTGCAAAGCGCCATTCTGAAGCTCGGGGTCAATAACAAGATTTCCGCAGTCATCGCCGCAGCCAAGGACGGTTTTCTCAATAGCAACGTGATGCGTTGACCCAAAAAACCTGCAAGTAATCCAAAAGAAAAAAACGTACCATTTGCGGTCCTTCTTGAGTGTTGACGTGTGAACCTTCACGACGCAGTGCACTCGGACGGTCTCGCCCGCTACAACGCCCTTGGGCCGCGGGAAACCAGTTGATGACCCCCCGTTGATTACCCAGAGCCCCGCCTCATGCCCTTGCTCGAAACACCCTTCGCCCGACTCGACCTGATCCGCCAGCCCGAACAGCAGAACGAACCGCTGCAGGCGTTTGATGCCGCAGACGAATACCTGCTCAACCATCTGGCTGACCAACAGCCCTCGGCCAACACTCGGGTTTTGGTGCTCAACGACAGCTTTGGCGCATTGGCCGCCAGCCTTGCGGGCAAGGTTCACGTGACCAGCAGCGGCGACTCGTTTCTGGCCTTTCAGGGGCTGGAAAAGAATCTGATCCGTAATGGCCAGGCGTTTGATGCGGTGCCGAGCGTACCGGCCAGCGAAGCCTTTTCAGGCCCCTTTGACCGGGTACTGATCCGGGTACCGAAAACCCTCGCCTTGCTGGAAGAACAATTGATTCGTTTGCAGGGCCAACTGACGCCGGGGGCTCAGGTGATTGCTGCGGCGATGATCAAGCATTTGCCCCGAGCCGCGGGCGATCTGCTGGAACGCTACATCGGCCCGGTGCAAGCCTCGTTGGCGGTGAAGAAGGCTCGGCTATTGATCGCGACCGCTGAGGTCAAAGCACCCGTCGTGTCCCCCTACCCGACCCGTTATCGACTCGACACACCTGAGATCGAACTGCTGAATCACGCCAATGTGTTCTGCCGCGAAGGGCTGGATATCGGCACTCGAGCGTTTTTGCCGCACCTGCCAAAGAACCTCGGCTCAGCACGGGTTGCCGACCTGGGATGTGGCAACGGGGTTTTGGCCATCGCCAGCGCCCTGCAAAACCCCGAGGCCCACTACACGCTCGTGGACGAGTCGTTCATGGCCGTGCAATCGGCAGCCGAAAACTGGCGCGCGGCGCTGGGTGACCGGGAAGTGGTTGTACGTGCCGGTGATGGTTTAGCGGGTCAGGAACCTCAGTCGCTGGACGTCGTACTGTGCAACCCACCGTTTCACCAACAACAAGTCGTCGGCGACTTCCTGGCCTGGCGCATGTTCCAGCAGGCCCGAGAGGCTCTGGTAGTGGGTGGCGCGTTGTACATCGTCGGCAATCGTCATCTGGGGTATCACAGCAAGCTCGCGCGGTTGTTCCGCGGTGTCGAGCAAGTGGCGGCCACACCCAAGTTCGTGATCCTTAAAGCCCGCAAATAACGGGCAAAAAAAACCCTCCGTCACAGACTGTGTGAAAACCTAGCAATCTGCGCGGAGCTCAAAGAAAATGCTCCGTATCGAAAGATACGGAGCATTTTTCGTTATGGCCTACATCCAAGGACAGTCCCGCAGCCAGACCAGCCTGTTCCCGGTCTCGCTGGAAGAGTTGATTCCCGAGGATCACCTCGTCCGTGTGATCGACACCTACGTCGCTAAGCTTGATCTTGTGCGCTTGGGTTTTGATAAAGCCTTATCAAAAGGTACGGGGCGCCCCTCTTACGATCCCTCCGATCAGCTCAAGCTGTTCCTCTATGGCTATTTCCAGCGGATTCGCTCATCACGGCGTCTCGAAGCCGAGTGCCAGCGCAACATCGAAGTGATGTGGTTGATCAACCGGCTCAAACCCGACTTCAAGACCATTGCCGACTTTCGCAAGAACAACAAAGCTGCCTTTATCGCGACCTGTCGTGCCTTCGTCCAGTTTTGCCGCACGGTGGGTCTCATCGCCGGCGAGCTGGTGGCCATCGATGGCAGCAAGTTTCAGGCGGTTGCTTCCTCGCGGCGTCATATGAATTTGAAGCGGCTCAAGCACCAGGAGCAGAAGCTGGATAAACGCATCGCTCAGTATTTGGCCGAGTTGGATGAGGCGGATAAAAACGAAGCCAATGAGGTGGTTGATCGCAGTGCGGTCAAGACGGCTTTGGCGCAACTTGAACTCAGGCACTCCAATAACCTGACGTGCCAGGCACTGATGAAATCAATGGAGCTTGAGCAATTCAATACCCACGAAAGCGATGCCCGAATGATGCGAACGCACAAAGGGCCGCGGGTTGCGTACAACGTGCAAACCGCCGTGGACGCTGAGCATTGCCTGATTCTGCATCATGAAGTCACTCAGGACAGTGATGATCGCAAGCAACTTGAGCCGATGGCCAAGGCCGCCAAGGAACAACTGCAGCAAGATGAACTGACGGTCACTGCCGATGCGGGCTACTCGAATGGCAAGCAGTTCCAGGCTTGTGAGGATGAGAGCATCACGGTTTATGTACCGCCGAATCGGTCAAGTAACTCCTGCGGTAAGGAGCAGGCGTTCTTCGATCGAACAGTGTTTACCTACGATGCAGCGCAGGATCGATATCAATGTCCTGCCGGCAAATGGCTGACACTCAAGCAGATCAGTAAGGGGGATCGCATCTATCAGGCGGCGGTTAGCGACTGCGCCGCCTGTCCGCTGAAAGCGCAATGTACTGAGGCCCAGCGCCGCTATGTCACACGCCATGCTCATGAAGAGGCTTTCGAACGAATGGAGCAGCGAATGCTGGCGCATCCAGAAATGATGACCGCTCGAAGATCCATCGTTGAGCATCCGTTCGGCAACCTTAAGCAGTGGTTGTTTGGCAATGCTCGCTTCCTGCTGCGACAGCTTGAGGGTACAAGAGCCGAAATGGCCTTGGCAGTGAACGCCTACAACCTGAAACGAGCAATTAACGTGCTCGGCGCGCGCCAACTGATGGCGTTGATGGGCTGAAAAGCCTTTTTCGCCTGCTGTCTGCACAAAAGCAAACGCCCCGAACAAGTCGGGGCGTTTGCTTGGAACCACCATCAGTGCGTTTTCACACAGCCTGGTCAGGAGGGTTGTAAATCCGTGCCGCAAGGCAACGGGATGGGATCAGGTGCAAAAATCAGTGGGTCGTCAGGCCCGCGGCATTCATGAACATGCGCATCAGGCTGGCCACGATGAACAGCGCCACAACGCTGCCGGTCCAGATCATCGCCAGCCAGCCGAGGCGCTGCCAGAGCGGCTTTTTCTCTGCTGCTTCGATTTCCTGCAAGGAATGTTTACCCGCCTTCATCGCAATCTCCTCTGAAGAAATGGCGCAGGTCTCAGCCCCTGCGCCACTGTCGCGTGCTCTAGTGATAGCCATCTTCGTGGGTGACCTTGCCGCGGAACACGTAGTAGCTCCAGAAGGTGTAACCCAGGATGAACGGGATGATGAACAGCGTGCCCACCAGCATGAAGCCCTGACTTTGCGGCGGTGCGGCGGCGTCCCAGATCGAGATCGACGGCGGCACGATGTTCGGCCACAGGCTGATGCCCAAACCGCTGTAGCCGAGGAAGATCAGCACCAGGGTCAGCAGGAATGGCGTGTAGTGCGCATTGCGAGCCACCGCTCGGATCAGACCGTACATGGTCACCAGCACCAGAATCGGCACCGGCAGGAACCAGAACAGGTTCGGCAGGGTGAACCAGCGAGCGGCAATCTCGGCATGGGCCAACGGGGTCCAGATGCTGACGATACCGATCACTGCCAACACCACGAAAGCCAGTGGCCGAGCCAGGTCATGCATCTGCTCCTGCAACTTGCCTTCGGTCTTCATGATCAGCCAGGTACAACCGAGCAAGGCATACGCAATCACAAGCGCCACGCCACAGAACATCGTGAACGGCGTCAGCCAGTCCAGTGAGCCACCGGCAAATTGGCGATTGACCACCGGCAACCCGTCAATGAACGCACCCAATGCCACGCCCTGGAAAAAGGTGGCGGCGACCGAGCCACCGATGAACGCCTTGTCCCAGAGATGGCGCTTGTCGTCCTTGGCCTTGAAGCGGAACTCGAAGGCCACGCCGCGGAAGATCAGCCCGATCAGCATAAAAATCAGCGGCAGGTACAACGCCGAGAGCACCACCGAATAGGCCAGCGGGAAGGCACCGAACAACGCCGCGCCGCCCAGTACCAGCCAGGTTTCGTTACCGTCCCAGACCGGCGCGACGGTGTTCATCATGACGTCACGATCGGTCTTGCCCGGAATGAACGGGAAGAGAATCCCGATCCCCAAATCGAAACCGTCCATGACCACGTACATCATGATGCCGAAGATGATGATCACGGCCCATATCAGCGGAAGATCAATACCCATGAGTCAAATCTCCTTGGTCAGGCTGGGGCTGTGATCACCGTCACCGTTGTCGTCGGCTGCGGACAGCGGACGCGCCGGTGTGCGTTTCTTGCCTGGACCGCCCTCGGGCGTTTCCTTGCCTTCGTCGATCTTCGGCCCTTTGCGCACCAGGCGCATCATGTAGCCCAGACCGGCACCGAACAGCGCGAAATAGACCACGACGAACATGATCAACGTGATGCTCATTTGCATGAAACTGTGATTGGAGGACGCATTCGCCGTGCGCATCAGGCCGTAAACGACCCACGGCTGACGGCCGATTTCAGTAGTGAACCAACCGGCGAGGATCGCAATCAGGCCGGATGGCCCCATCCACAACGCCAGGTACAGGAACGGCCGTGAGGTATAGAGCTTGTCGCGTTTGCGTAGCCACAGGCTCCACAAACCAGTGAAGATCATCAGGAAGCCCAGGCCGACCATGATCCGGAACGACCAGAACACGATGGTCGAATTCGGCCGGTCTTCAGGCGGGAATTCCTTGAGCGCCGGGACCTGTTTGTCCAGCGTGTGCGTGAGGATCAGGCTGCCCAGGTACGGAATCTCTACCGCGAATTTGGTCTTCTCGGCTTTCATGTCCGGCCAGCCGAACAGGATTAGCGGAGTCGGTTCATCACCGACGTTTTCCCAGTGGCCTTCAATCGCGGCGATTTTCGCCGGCTGATGCTCAAGCGTATTCAGCCCGTGGAAGTCACCGATGACGGCCTGAATCGGCGCCACGATCAAGGCCATCCACATGGCCATCGAGAGCATGGTGCGGATTGCCGGGTTGTCCTTGCCGCGCAGCAAATGCCAGGCCGCCGAGGAACCGACAAAGAAGGCGGTCGCGACGAACGCTGCCGTCGCCATGTGCATCAGGCGGTACGGGAACGACGGGTTGAAGATCACCGCCAGCCAGTCCACCGGAATGACCTGGCCATTGACGATTTCGTAACCTTGCGGGGTCTGCATCCAGCTGTTGGAGGCGAGAATCCAGAAAGTTGAGATCAAGGTGCCGATGGCGACCATGACCGTGGCGAAGAAGTGCAGATTGCGCCCGACCTTGTTCCAGCCGAACAGCATGACACCGAGGAAACCGGCTTCAAGAAAGAAAGCGGTGAGTACTTCGTACGTCAGCAGCGGCCCGGTCACGGAGCCGGCGAAGTCCGAGAAGCGACTCCAGTTGGTGCCGAACTGATAGGCCATGACAAGCCCGGAGACCACGCCCATGCCGAAGTTGACGGCAAAGATCTTCGACCAGAAGTGGTACAGGTCGCGGTACGTGTCGTTATGGGTTTTCAGCCACAAGCCTTCGAGCACCGCGAGGTAACTCGCCAGGCCAATGGTGATGGCGGGAAACAGAATGTGAAACGAAATGGTGAACGCGAACTGCATCCGGGCGAGATCAAGTGCCTCCAAACCGAACATAAGTCTTCCTCTGTCAGGTAATACCGGCTGAAGGCTTGTGGCCTACACCCACTGCCCCCACGGATATGGAGTGTGGCGAATTTGAATTCGTTCTTTTTTTACAAACATCACAACGTAGGGAGTCTGGCCATCTGGCCGCCGGATCAATTCCACGAGCGGTCTTGATCTGGATCAAGCAACGTTAAAAGAGTAGTCCCATTTTTGACGATGGACGGTGTGGTCTTTTGCCGCGTGACAGGTTGCCTCATACCGTCGCCGGCAGCCCTGTAGCAGCTTCCGAAGGCTGCGTTCGGCTGCCGAAGGCTGCGTTCGGCTGCGAAGCAGTCGTGAAAACAGATACCGCGGAGCTTCAGGTAGACCGAGCTGGCAGGTTTTGCGACAGCTGCGCAGCCGAACGCAGGCTTCGCCAACTGCTACAAGGGTTACAACTCAAAATCGGTGTCTAGCTAACGAAATTTCCCAACCCTGCAACTTTTGGTTACAGCTTGGTGATAATCTCGACCCTCTCCTCGCTCAAGACCTGCCCTCAGATGCCCAGCCAAGCGCCCTTGCTGTTACGTCATCACCGCCCATTTATCGCGTTCTGGCTGGCTCGGGTGTTTACCGCCAGTGGTTTTCAGATGCTCACGGTGGCCATTGGCTGGAACCTCTACCAACTGACCGGCAATGTGCTCGATCTGGGCCTGGTCGGTCTGGTGGAATTCGCCCCCCGAGTGCTGTTCATGCTGCACACCGGGCATGTCGCGGACCGTTATGACCGGCGCAAGGTCGCGGCAATCTGTCAGTCCGTGCAAGCGTTGATCGCCCTGTCGCTGGCCATCGGCAGCGCGACCGACCACGTCACCCGGGAGATGATCTTCATCCTCGCGTTCCTGCTCGGTGCCGCCCGCTCCTTCGAGATGCCGACCACTCAGGCCCTGCTGCCGAGCATCGTGCCCAGCGCGCTGTTTCCCCGCGCCGTGGCCGCCGCCCAATCCGCACAGCAATCGGCGACTATCGTTGCCCCGGCCCTCGGTGGGTTGCTCTACGCCTTCGGCAGCGTCTGGGTCTATGGCCCGACAGTGATCCTCTACATCATCGCCTGCACGCTGATGCTCAACCTGCCCGCACGGCAGACACCGCTGAACAAGGGCAAGGCGACGCTGGATTCGTTGCTGGCGGGCATCCGCTTCATCCGTAGTCGTCCGGACATTCTCGGGGCGATTTCTCTGGATCTGTTTGCCGTCCTGCTCGGTGGCGCAACGGCGCTGCTCCCGGTGTTCGCCAAGGACATTCTGCTGACCGGCCCTTGGGGCTTGGGCCTGCTACGCTCAGCGCCGGCAGTCGGTGCGCTGCTGATGTCGCTGTACCTGGCGAGATTTGCCGTGGAGCGCAAAGTCGGACGGGTCATGTTCACTGCTGTGGGTGTATTCGGCGTCGCGACCATTGCGTTCGGCCTGTCGACCTCGTTCTGGTTTTCCCTGGCGGTGTTGGTGGTGCTGGGCGCGGCGGACATGATCAGCATGGTGATCCGCGCCTCCTTCGTGCAACTGGAAACACCGGATGAAATGCGCGGCCGGGTCAGTGCCGTGAACGGTCTTTTCATCGGCGCTTCGAACCAGTTGGGCGAGTTTGAATCCGGCTTGACCGCCCACTGGTTCGGCACCGTGCCGGCAGTGGTCATGGGCGGTATTGGCACGTTGGTGGTGACCGGGGCGTGGATCAAACTGTTCCCGACCCTGGCCGAGCGCGACCGCATGCATGTGCCGGTGGAAGAAGTGAAGGCTTGAAGCAGTTTGCCCAAGGCATGCTCTAGACCACCAACTCCCCTGCCACCGCCGCTCGCCTGGCTTTGCCGCAGAGTTGTTCCACCAGCGTCAGGGCGAATTGCAATGCCGCCCCTGAACCTTGGGCAGTGATGCAGTTGCCATCGACCACCACCGGTTGATCGACGAAGTTGCAGCCCAACAGTTGATGGCTGGCCGATGGCAGGCAGGTCATGCGCCGCTGACGCAGTACGCCAAAGGCTTGCAGCGCCAGCGCCGGGGCCTCGGCGATGCCGGCGAAAAGTCGCCCGGCCGCCGCCTGATCCTTGAGCAATTGTTGCAGGGGTTGATGGGCCGCCAGATGTTGCGCCCCCACGGCACCGCCGGGCAGGACGATCAGGTCGAACGGCTGGGCCAGCACGTCCACCAGCATCGCGTCGGACGTCACTCGGGTGCCGCGCGCGCAGGTGAGCATGCGCCGCCCCTCGATGCTGGCCACCACCACTTCAATCTTGGCGCGGCGCAACACATCGATCAGGGTCACTGATTGCAGGTCATCGATGCCCTCGGCGAGGGTAATCAGAGCTCTAAAGGTCATGGGCGCAGTCCACAGGATGATCTTTAAAGCGTAGTCAGCTTTCCTGACCCTTGTTCGAGCCCGCCGTTACTTGATGTAAAGCTGCGTCGACAGCGTATTGCCTGGCGCGTTGATCGATGTGTTGCTGAAGGTGAACGTACCTTCCTGCTTGCCGGCCAGATCGAATACATACAAATAGCCGACGTTTTTTCTCCCTACGGTGCACTCAGTCAGGTTGCCATTATCAAAAGCACACACAGGGGTCCGGGTGCCGTTCACGTCAAAACCGTCCAGCCCGACATGCGCCCCACGACCATAGCCGACTTCCAGCACGTAGATCTTTATGTTCGGCCCAGTGTGATTACAGCGCGTCTGCTCTTGCCCCTCGGCAATGTTTTCAAAACCACAGCTCGGCGACTCGACCTTGAGTACCTTCACCTGACTCAACGGTAGCGCCGATGCAGCCGAGGCGGTGTGTGCCCCCAGGAACAAGACGATCGCCATTGCGAATACGGCAATCAGACGTTTATTCATGCAATACATAAGTACCCCCAAAACCAGCGCGCAGTATGGCGCAGTTGGCTTTACCGCAAAACATCGACGACGATCGCAGCCATAAGCAGCCATTGCCCCACGCTGCTGGTATGATGCGCGGCTTTTTCCGACCCACAGAAAATTACCAGGCGCCATCAGCGGTCTGTGCTTTGCTGTTGAGGTCGATACATTCACGGCGCCTGGCGCGCCACGGGGAGCGGGCATGCTGGAAAGGCTGTTTCAACTCAAGGCACACAACACCAACGTGCGGACCGAGATTCTGGCGGGCGTCACGACCTTTTTGGCCATGGCCTACATTCTGTTCGTCAATCCGAGCATCCTCGGCGAGACCGGCATGGACAAGGGCGCGGTGTTCGTCGCCACGTGTCTGGCAGCCGCCATCGGTTCGACGGTGATGGGCCTGATCGCCAACTACCCGATCGCTCTCGCGCCGGGCATGGGCTTGAACGCCTTCTTTACCTACACCGTGGTCCTGCACATGGGCCACACCTGGCAAGTGGCGCTGGGTGCGGTATTCATCTCGGCGGTACTGTTCTTCCTGCTGTCGATCTTCCGCATCCGCGAATGGATTATCAACAGTATCCCGTTGCCGCTGCGTTCGGCGATTGCCGCCGGTATCGGCCTGTTCCTGGCCCTGATCGCCCTGCATAACGCGGGCATCGTGGTGAGCAACCCGGCAACCATGGTCGGCCTCGGCGATTTGAAACAACCGGCCCCGATCCTCGCGACCCTCGGCTTTGCCCTGATCGTGGCGCTTGAAGCGCTTAAAGTGCGCGGCGCGGTGCTAATTGGCATTCTGGCGGTGACCATCGTTTCGATCCTGATGGGCTTCACCCCGTTCGGCGGCGTGATGTCGATGCCACCGTCGTTGGCCCCGACCTTCCTGCAACTGGACATCAAGGGCGCCCTGGACATCGGGCTGGTCAGCGTGATCTTCGCCTTCCTGTTCGTCGATCTGTTCGACAACTCCGGCACCCTGATCGGCGTCGCCAAGCGCGCTGGCCTGATGGGCAAGGACGGCCACATGCCGAAAATGGGCCGTGCCCTGATCGCCGACAGTACCGCGGCCATGGCAGGCTCCTTGCTGGGCACCTCGACCACCACCAGCTACATCGAATCCGCAGCCGGCGTGAGTGCTGGCGGCCGCACCGGTCTGACCGCCGTTGTCGTGGCGATTCTGTTCCTGTTGGCGCTGTTTTTCTCGCCATTGGCGGCCAGCATTCCAGCCTTTGCTACCGCGCCTGCACTGCTGTTCGTCGCGGTACTGATGACATCCGGCCTGGCCGAAATAGACTGGGACGACATCACTGTTGCGGCGCCGGTCGTGGTCACCGCCCTGGCCATGCCATTCACTTATTCCATCGCCAACGGCATCGCCTTCGGTTTCATCTCCTGGACTGCGATCAAGTTGCTGTCCGGCCGCGGCCGTGAGCTGAACTCGGCACTGGTGATTCTGTCGATTCTGTTCGTGATCAAGTTGGGTTGGTTCAACGCATGACTTTTGATTCCCAGGCTTACGCCGTTCAACTCGAAGAAAAGGTTACGCGCCTGCGTGATCTGTTGGCCCCGTTCGGTGCGCCAGAACCTGAGGTATTCGATTCGCCGCTGCAAAACTTCCGCCTGCGCGCCGAATTCCGCCTGTGGCGCGAAGCCGGCGAGCGTCACTACGCGATGTTTTCCCAGGAAGACAAACGCACGCCGATCCTGATCGAGGAATTCCCGATCGCCAGCCTGCGCATCAACGAGTTGATGCCGCAGCTGAAAGCGGCATGGCAAGCCAGTGCGGCCCTGAGCCACAAGCTGTTCCAGGTGGAGTTTCTGACCACCCTGGCCGGCGATGCGATGATCACGCTGTGCTACCACCGCCCGCTGGACGAGCACTGGCACGCGGCGGCGTCGAAACTGGCAGCCGACCTGAACGTCAGCATCATCGGCCGTTCCAAGGGCAAACGCGAAGTGATCGGTCACGATTACGTGGTCGAGCAGATGGACGTCGGCGGTCGCACCTTCAGCTATCGCCAGCCGGAAGGCGCGTTCACCCAGCCCAACGGCACCGTGAACCAGAAGATGCTCAACTGGGCTTACGACTCACTCGGTGATCGCTCCGACGATTTGCTGGAGCTGTATTGCGGCAACGGCAATTTCACCTTGCCGCTCGCGACGCGCGTGCGCAAAGTGCTGGCCACCGAAATCAGCAAGGCGTCGGTCAACGCCGCGTTGAGCAATCTCAGCGAAAACGCTGTGGATAACGTCACCCTGGTGCGCTTGTCCGCCGAGGAGCTGACCGAAGCCCTGAACGAAGTTCGTCCGTTCCGTCGCCTGCACGGTATCGATCTGAAGAGCTACGAGTTCGGTAGCGTCTTCGTCGATCCGCCTCGCGCTGGCATGGATCCGGACACCTGCGAGCTGACCCGTCGCTTCGACAACATCCTCTACATCTCCTGCAACCCGGAAACCCTGGCGGCCAACATCGCCCAGTTGCACGACACCCACCGCATCACCCGATGTGCAATGTTCGACCAGTTCCCGTGGACCCATCACATGGAATCCGGGGTGTTGTTGACCCGCCGGTAATTGCCGGCGCCAGATACAAATCAGCCGTCCTCACGACGGCTTTTTTGTGTGTGCTTAAAGCGTGATATCTGTCTTGCGCGGACGCCCGCCCTTGCGGCCATTGGCACGCGCGGCCTCGGCCTTGGCGGCACTGCTTTGGCGACCATTGCGTGAGGCGATGACCGAAGCGGCCATGTCCATCAGCGGTTTGCTCGCCGAAATCATCCCGGCGATAGAGACCTGCAGGTGTTTGCCCTCATGGCACAGGGCGGTCCCTGAAAAACCGACTTTCATTCTGTCGAAATCCTCGGTCTCGAAACCATCGAATTCCGGGTAGAGCTTCACTGGAAGCAGCACGCCACTACCATCGTCGAAGCTGACCACCAGACACGGCTCCAGAAACGCCACCGCCGTCGCCTGCAAACCGCTGTTGCGGCGCAATTTTCCCCGCTCGATCGCATCATCCAGAACCGCTTCGGTCACTGGCCGATCCGCCAGATTGTTTGCCTTTATTGCTTTCATAGTTCGATCTCCACACCTTCCGCTGCCCCGATCAGGGTCAATAAGGTTTTGCTCTCCCGTGGTTCATAACACGCCGAGCCAATCATGTAGGTGGTACTGGCGATCCGCTTCATCACGACGACTTCATTGGTCTGCCAATCCCAAAGCTGATGGTCGAGACAGGCTGTCTTCAATTTGCTCCACCAGATACCGCGAGCTCGCCGCAAATGGGCTGGTTGCCTGAGCGTCTGACGCAAACCCTCCAGCACTGCCAATGGTGGCCGTCGCGAGTGCGGGACAACGTCCCAAAGTTCGACGCTGTTGTGCCAGTAGCTAAACTTGAAGCGTGCACTCCAGGTGCCTGCATCCACATGCGCATGAGGTGGGCAATGTTCATCGCGCAACATGATCACCACTGAAAAACCTTTGTAGCTGCATACTTTCATGCTAACCCATCCGTTAGGTTAATGAGCCCGAAGACTCGACATTCCCTGGAAAATCCGACAACTGGCGCTGAGCATTCGATCAGCCATCCGCCATTGAGCCTAGCGCTCAGGCCCTCATCAGGCCGGCGGATGACGGCGCAAATTGGTAAGCAATCCTTTCACCGCTTCCACAAAAAAGCCGTCACGAGGACGGCTTTCCTGGTTTGCCACACAATCACCCTGGTTGATTTTTTCGATACTCGGTCGTGGTCATTCCGGCATAACCCCAATTATCCGTGTCGACCTCCTCGATCACAATGTGGGTCAGCTCCGGAGGCTTGCCGAGGACTCGCTGCAAGGTGTCGGTGATTTCGGCGATGACCTGGGCTTTCTGCTCCCGGGTCACGCCATCACGGGTGATACGTACGCTGACGAAAGGCATGATGTTGCTCCTGTCTGGTGATTGAAGAAGACTGACCGCGTGCCGCTGCTCATCCCGCCGTCCACTGCCCACAAAGCCGGTGGTGAAATCGGCGTGGGTCAAGTAAAGCACCGCTTCGACAATTTCATCTACAGTGGCGAAATTCAGTTCTTCATTTGATCCCCGGTGTAATCAATCATGCAGCGACAATTCGACGATCTTCAGTTGGGTAGCATCGAACTGTTTTGTCTGGCGGCCGAAGCCGGCAGCTTTACCGCCGCCGCGCTGGTGGCTGGCGTGACGCCGGCAGCAGTGAGCCGCTCGGTGTCGCGCATGGAAGAACGCCTGGGCGTGCGGTTGTTCGCCCGCACCACCCGCAGCGTCAAACTGACCGACAGTGGTCGGCGGTATTACGAGGAATGTCGCCAGGCGCTGGCGCAACTGGTCGAGGCCCAGCGCGAGGTCATGGGCCAGCAGCAACAGCCTTCCGGCACCTTGCGCATCAGCATTCCCACCACCTATGCCCATCACCGGATTCTGCCGTTGTTGCCGGCTTTTCGGGCACGCTTTCCAGCGGTGAAGGTCGAGTCACACATCAGCAATCGCAACATCGATTTCGTCGGCGAAGGCTATGACATGGCGATCCGCGTGCGGGCGATTCCGGATTCCGGCCTGATCGCCCGACAGTTGGAAGACGCCGCGCTGGTGATGATTGCCAGTCCTGACTACCTGAAGCACGCGGGCGTTCCACACACGCTGGACGATCTCAAACAGCACGAGTGCATCCAGTACGAATTGCCCAGCAGCGGTCGGCGGATTGCCTGGCTGTTCAACGACAATGGCGTGCACCGGGAGATTCTGGCCGAGGGCAATCTCAGTTGTTCCGACGACGTACTGGGCGGCGTGACCCTGGCCAAACATGGCGCGGGACTGTTCCAGACCTACCGCTTCATCGTCGAAAACGAACTGGCCGATGGCTCACTCGTGGAAGTGCTCAAGCCCTATGGCGGACGCTCGCGACCGTTCACCCTGCTCTATCCGCAAAGCCGCCATATGCCGCTGCGATTGAGGGCGTTCATCGATTTTCTGGTGGAGCACCTGCCCCGCTGAGAAGCCGAAACCGTCCGATCACCGCACACAATAACCCTGCGAGCCTCCTCTTCAATTGACCAAACTAACTAGCTAGTACAATTTATCTCCACAGGCTGAAACCCTCGGCCAATGCCAAAAATAATAAGTGGAGAGACTCCGATGCCCCCTATCGTTCTGGTGCTCAACGGCCCGAATCTGAACCTGCTCGGCACCCGTGAACCGGCGACTTACGGCCACGAAACCCTGGCGGATATCTCAGCGTTGTGCGGTCGTGCCGCCGAAGAGTTCGGCCTGGCAGTGGAGTTTCGCCAGACCAATCATGAAGGCGAACTACTCGACTGGATTCATGCCGCCCGCGGCCGTTGCGCCGGGATCGTCATCAACCCGGCCGCCTGGACCCACACCTCGGTCGCGATCCGCGATGCCCTGGTCGCCAGCGAATTGCCGGTGATCGAAGTCCACCTGTCCAATGTTCATGCCCGCGAGCCCTTCCGCCACCACTCTTTTGTTTCGGCCATCGCCACCGCGGTGATGGCGGGTTTCGGCAGCCACGGCTATCGCCTGGCGCTGGAGCATTTCAGTCAACGTTTGAAGGGGTGAAGGCCGTGACTCAGAACAACGCGGTACTGGCCGGACTGATCGGCGCCGGCATCCAGGCCTCTCGCACCCCCGCCCTGCACGAGCATGAAGGCGATGCCCAGGGTTTGCGTTACCTCTATCGTCTGATCGATCTCGATCAATTGAAACTCGACAGCAGCGCCCTGCCCGACCTGCTGATGGCCGCCGAGCGGATGAACTTCACCGGCCTGAATATCACCTTCCCGTGCAAGCAGACGATCATCCCGCTGCTCGACGAACTGTCACCGGAAGCCCGAGGCATTGGAGCGGTCAATACGGTGGTGTTGAAGGACGGCAAACGCATCGGCCACAACACCGATTGCCTGGGGTTCGCCGAAGGTTTTCGTCGTGGCTTGAAGGGCGTTGCCCTTGAGCGCGTCGTGCAAATGGGCGCCGGTGGCGCGGGCGCGGCAGTGGCCCATGCACTATTGAGTGAAGGCGTACAACAGCTGAGCATTTTCGACGTGGAAATCAGCCGCGCTCAGTCACTGGCGGACAACCTCAATCAACATTTCGGCGTCGGCCGGGCTGTGGCGGGCCATGACTTGCCGAGCACCCTGGCCCAGGCTGACGGTCTGGTGAACACCACCCCCATGGGCATGAAGAAACTGCCGGGCATGCCAGTGCCGGTGGAACTGCTTCGAGGTGAATTGTGGGTGGCGGAGATTGTTTACTTCCCACTGGAAACCGAACTGCTGCGCAACGCCCGCGCATTGGGTTGCCGAACGCTGGATGGCGGCAACATGGCCGTGTTTCAGGCGGTGAAGGCGTTTGAGTTGTTCAGCGGCGTGGTGCCGGATGCGCAGCGGATGTTGGAGCATTTTCAGAGCATGAATGGCTGAATGGATGTGGCGGGGGGGTATTCCCCTCACCTCACATCAGGCCTGTAAATACCGCAAAACCGACTCGCAAATCATCTCTCGATGACGCTGCTTGATGCTTTCGTCCGGCAAATCGATCTGAAAAATCTCACCGAATGTATGGCGGTTCGACACGCGATAGAAGCAAAACGAACTGATCAACAGGTGCACATCCAGCGGCTCAAGCCCTGACCGGAACACACCTTCCTCAGCACCGCGACGCAAAATCTCGCCCAGTGAATCGAGAATGGTGTTGTTCATCGCCTTGATCGTATCGGAACGTTTCACGTACTCAGCGTTGTGAATGTTCTCGATGCTGACAATCCGCACAAAGTCGACATTGTGATCATGGTGATCGAAAGTGAATTCAACCAGCCGACGAATCGCTTCCACCGGCGCCAGTTCGGTCAGGTGCAGACGGTTTTCGGTGCTGCGGATATCGCCGTAGAGTTTCTCCAGCACCTCGACGTAGAGCTGTTCCTTACTGCCGAAGTAGTAATAGATCATGCGTTTGGAGGTGTGGATGCGCTCGGCGATCGCATCGACGCGAGCGCCGGAAAGCCCCTGCTGGACGAACTCGACAATGGCTTCTTGAAGGATGTTCTCGCGGGTCTTTTCCGGGTTGTTCTTACGACTCTTGCGCGGCTCGACAATCGGTTCGTCGGGCGCTGCGGAGAGTTCTGAAGTTATCGTCATTGCGGGCTCACGGCCATCACTGCACAGGTTGGCGATTATGGGCCGCGCCGCACAGTGAAGGAAGCTGCGCGGCGGCGGTTTGTCCCCGTGTTTACGATTTTCCTACAACTTTGCCTGACGTACGGCACCACTGCGCGATTTGGCCATCGCCGCCAGTCGCACCGCCACGTTGGCCGCACCGTACCCCGCGTAGCCATTCTTGCGCTGGATAATTTCAAAGAAGAACCGCCCTTCAAACGGCTCGGTGTAGACGTGAAACAGCTCGCCACCCTGAGCATCCCGGTCGTAGAGCACGTTGTAATACGCCAGTTCGCTGAGAAACTCGTCGTCGAAATCGAACCGCGCGGCGAGGTCATCGTAGTAATTGAGCGGGATATCCAGCAGCGGCACGCCCGCCTCCTTGGCTCGGCTGACTTCGGCAAAGATGTCGTCGCAATCAAAGGCGATGTGATGCACTCCGGAGCCGCGATAACTCGACAGCGCGTGTGAGATCGCGGTGTTGCGATTCTCGGAAATGTTCAGCGGCAAGCGGATCGAACTGCAACGGCTGCGCAGCGCCCGGCTCTTCACCAGACCATACGGATCAGGCAGTACCACTTCGTCGTCGGCCTCAAAATCCAGCAGGCTTTTATAGAACAGCACCCAACTGTCGAGGCTGTCGGCCGGCAGCGCCATGGCCATGTGGTCGATGCGCTTGAGGCCACCACTGGCCACGGCGGTGGGTTGCAGGTTGAAGTCGGTGCCGTAGACGTCGGCATCCTGATCCACCAGATAAATCAGACTGCCATCCGGCGCGCGCACGGCGGCGAGCTCCAGTTCATTGGGGCCAACCAGTCCGCGATACGGTTGACCTTTGTAAGCCACGGCCCGGGCCAGCGCACTGGTGCTGTCCTTGACCCGCATGGCGGTGGCGCACAGCGATGGGCCGTGTGCCTCGAAAAAACTGTGGGCGAACGAGTAAGGCTCGGAGTTCAGGATCAGGTTGATATCACCCTGACGCAGCAGGCTCACGCTCTTGGAACGATGTTGCCCTGCCTTGACGAAGCCCAGCCGCTCCAGCCAATGCGAAAGCTTGGCGCCAAGGCTTTCGTCCACGGCGAATTCAAGAAACTCGATGCCGTTGTACTCGCTGGCCTTGGGTGTCTCGAACAGAATGTCGGGGTTGACCGTTGGTTGGGTTTCCTGCGCCAGCCGCTCGCGGGTTTTCTCTTCCAGGTACAGCAACGACCGCAAACCGTCGGCGGCATTGGCCCGTGGCGGCGCGGCGCGGAAGCCGTCGTTGAAGATCTCAAGCGACAATGGCCCGGTGTAACCGCTCTTGATGATCGGCGCGAGGAAACCCGGCAGATCGAATTCACCCTGGCCTGGGAAACAGCGAAAATGCCGGCTCCATTCCAGCACGTCCATGGCCAGGATCGGCGCGTCGGCCATTTGCACGAAGAAAATCTTGTCGCCGGGAATCTCGGCGATCGCGCTCGGATCACCCTTGAGTGACAGCGTGTGGAAGCTGTCCAGCAATACGCCGAGGTTTGGGTGATCGGCCTGACGGACGATGTTCCACACCTGTTGATAAGTGTTCACGTGGCGGCCCCAGGCCAGCGCTTCGTAGCCGATCCGCAAACCACGAGCACCGGCGTGTTCGGCCAGCAGGCGCAAGTCGTCGACTAAAATCTGTTCATCACCGATGGCGTCAGCCGAGGCGTTGCTGCACACCAGCACCAGGTCGGTGCCCAGTTCCTGCATCAAGTCGAACTTGCGCTCGGCCCGTTCCAGGTTACGCGGCAGGCGGTCGCGGCGGCAGCCCTCGAAATCCCGGAACGGTTGGAACAGCGTGATCGCGATCCCTAGATCGGCGCACATCTGTTTGATTTCCCGCGGGCTGCCGTCGTAGTAGAGAAGGTCGTTCTCGAAAATTTCCACCCCGTCGAAACCGGCGGCGGCGATGGCTTCAAGTTTTTCCGGCAGGGTACCGCTCAAGGACACGGTGGCAATGGAACGCTGCATATTTCGACTCCCGGTGGTGGAGACAATCTTGTTAGGGGCATTGCACGCTTTATGTAGGAGCACGGCTTGCCGGCGATGGCGATCTCGTGGACGCCATCGCCGGCAAGCCGTGCTCCTACAGGGACCGCGTTTTTCTTGAAATGAATTATTGGCTGCAAGATCCCGCACAGCAATTCAAAGTGTACTACCCGGTTAGTTTTACGTGCGATTATCGAACACAATGCCCCTTGGCGAATTGACGATTTTTCGTCCACTGCGCAACATCAACACCACATTGGGTCCGCTCATAAACCACAGGACCCGGTTACCAAAGACCCAGAACACCACATAAAAATAATCGGTGGCCCTACATGACTCCTTCTCAAAGCTCTTCCATGGAGCGTTCCTCCATGACTCCTGCCCCCAGCGGCATCGGCGACAAGATCCGCGGCGCCATGGCGGTCGGCAAAACCCGTTGGGGCATGCTGGCGCTGGTGTTCTTCGCCACCACCCTGAACTACATTGACCGCGCCGCCCTGGGCGTGATGCAGCCTATCCTCGCCAAGGAAATGAGCTGGACGGCGATGGACTACGCCAACATCAACTTCTGGTTCCAGGTCGGCTATGCCATCGGTTTCGTGCTGCAAGGCCGGCTGATCGATCGGGTCGGCGTCAAGCGCGTGTTCTTCTTCGCCGTGCTGCTCTGGAGCCTGGCAACCGGTGCCCATGGCCTGGCCACTTCGGCCGTCGGCTTCATGGTCTGCCGGTTCATTCTGGGTCTGACTGAAGCCGCCAACTACCCGGCGTGCGTGAAGACCACCCGGTTGTGGTTCCCGGCCGGCGAACGCGCCGTGGCCACCGGCATCTTCAACGCCGGGACCAACGTCGGTGCGATGTTCACCCCCATGTTGTTGCCGCTGATCCTTCACGTCTGGGGCTGGCAGGCCGCGTTCCTGTGCATGTCGGCGCTGGGCGGGATCTGGTTGGTGCTCTGGGGCTTGAAGTACTTCAACCCCGAAGATCACCCGAGCGTTAAACAATCGGAACTGGACTACATCCAGAAGGAAGTCGAGCCGGAACAAGCCCGCGTGCCGTTCTCCAAGATCCTGCGCATGCGTGGCACCTGGGCTTTCGCCCTGGCTTACGCGATCACCGCGCCGGTGTTCTGGTTCTACCTCTACTGGCTGCCGCCGTTCCTCAATCAGCAATACAACCTGGGGATCAACGTGACCCAGATGGGTATCCCGCTGATCATCATCTACCTCACCGCTGACTTCGGTAGCGTCGGCGGCGGGATCCTGTCCTCGTTCCTGATCGGCCGAGGCGTCAACGCGATCAAGGCGCGGCTGATGTCCATGTTCCTGTTCGCCTGCTGCATCGTCGGCGTGATCATGGCGGCGGGCTCGAGCAGCCTGTGGGTCGCGGTGTTCGCCATCTCCCTGGCCATCGGTGCGCACCAGGCCTGGACCGCGAACATCTGGAGCCTGGTGATGGACTACACGCCCAAGCACATGATGAGTACGGTGTTCGGCTTCGGTGGCATGTGCGCGGCCATCGGCGGGATGTTCATGACGCAGTTGGTCGGCCACATTCTGACAATCACCAACAACAACTACACCGTGCTGTTCACCATGATTCCGGCGATGTACTTCATCGCGCTGATCTGGATGTACTTCATGGCACCGCGCAAGATTCCGACCGTCACCCTGTAAAACCCTTCCCCCGGCAGGCCTGACTCCAGGCCTGCCCTTCTTCTCTCACCGACGACTCTGCTGCCAGGCTGCTGCCAACCCGCTGCAACAAATCACCGCGATCCCGACCACCGTGGTCAGGGTCGGCGTGTGAGAAAACAGCAACCAGCCCAGCAAACCGGCAAAGACAATCTGGCAATAACCGAACGGCGCCAACAACGCTGGGGCGGCGTGCCGGAAGGCTTGCGTCAGAAACAGGTGAGCCGTCATCCCGCAGGCGCCCAGCGCCACCATCATAAATCCATGGCCCAGGCAGGGGACTTGCCAGAAGAATGGCACCAGCGCGCTCATCACCAGCGTGTTGCACAGCCCGGCGAAGAAGTTGCTGGTGGTCGGGCTATCGATGTTGCTGAGCTTGCGGGTGAGCAACTGATAGAAGCAGAAAAACAGCGCCGAGCAGAGCGGCAGCAACACCGCCGGGGTAAAGAGTTCTCCGCCGGGATGGACGATGATCAACACGCCGATAAATCCGCAAATCACCGCAATCCACTGGCCACGCGTGACGTGCTCGCGCAGCAGTGGCACCGACAGCGCAGTCACCAGAACGGGCGCGAGAAAGTTGACCGCCGTGGCTTCGGCCAAGGGGATGTACTGTAAGCCAGTGGTGAAAAACAGACTGGTGCCCAACAGACACAACGCCCGCAACAGCTGAAGTAACGGCCGTTTGGTTCGTAGGACACCCAGCCCGGATTGCGGCAGGAAAATCCCGGCCATCAGTAAGGTGTGAACCAGATAACGAGCCCAGACCACCATGACGATCGGGTAGAAGCCCGAGAGGTATTTCGACAAGGCGTCGTGACTTGAAAACAGGAAGGTCGCAACGACGATCAGCAGAATCCCTTTGAAGGGTTGGTTTACGCCGGAGAGCGGAGTGCTGATGGTCATTTGGTATCCTTTGTTTTTAAAGTCAAAAGCATCGCGGGTGCGCAGCACCGCTTACAGCCGCGCCAACAATTCACGGGTTTTACTCAACGCCATCCGCGCCCGCTGCAACCCGCTCACACCCTGTTCAAGCAACTTCACGGTGGGGATCTCCAGGCTCAACGGAATATCAGCCGGTAAACAGTGCAACAACCCCGCCAGATCACAATCGCCATCGCCCGGAAAACGCCGCTCGTTACGGGCCTGGCGCAGAATTTCCGCCATGTCCGTCGGCCGTGGCCCGGCGACGTCGCACAGCTGGGCATACCGTAACCGTGACGGGGCAACTCTGGCCAGATCTTCCAGCCGCGAAGCCGATCGGTCGAAATGAAACGCGTCCACCAACATCGCACCGTTTTCACGCCCCGCGTTTTCAACGATGCGCACCGCCTGTTCGAGATTGCGCGCATCCGTCCACGGCATGAACTCCAGGTGCGGATGAAGCCCGTAAGGTGCTGCCAGATCACAGAGTCGAGCGAAGTTATCGGTGAGCCGCTGTTCGTCAGAATCGTTACCGGCCACCAGCAATTCACTGGCACCGAATTCGGCACCGACCGCCAGAATCTTCTCGAAATCGGCGACGACGGTTTCGGGTTTAAGACGCAGGATTTCGACATCCAACACACGAATGCCGGTATCGCGCAGTCGCGCCAATGTCCTGCGCCGTAACCCGACATCGGCGACCAGCGCAAAGTGGTGTTCTTCAGGCGTCGCAGGCTCCAACCGTAATCCGACATGACTGTAACCGGCCTGTACCGCCACTTCGACCATCTCCGGTGGTGACAATTCCAGCACCGTCAGGCTGGCCAGGGAAAAGATCCGTTCGTTCATGTTCATCCCTCGATCAAGGTCGGTGCGCAGGCACGGCCGGTTTCGGCGGCCTCGCGTATCGCTTCAATCAGCGCCAACGTGCGGGCGGCATCGGCGACGCTCACCAACGGCTCGACTTCCCGACGCGCCACGCGCACGAAATGCTGCAACTGCAAACGCAGCGCTTCATCGGCGCTGAAGTTTTCCTGCACCGCCAGCAACGGTTGGTGCCATCCCCCATCAGTGTCGGCGTAATGCCAACGCTTAAGCTGCGGAATGCTCAACGCACCACCGGTCCCGGCCAGCAGATAACACGGCTGATCGGCCTGACGTGGGTACACCGGGTTCTCGCCGGAATCCAGCTCCCAGCTCCAGGGCGCCGCGACCGCATCCGAACCGGTCAAACTACCCAGCGCGCCACTGTCGAATTGCAGCAACACCGCCGCGCAATCTTCGTTGGCAAACCCGCGCACCGCATTGCTGGTGATCGCCTGAACCTGCCGCACTTCGCCACACAAATGCCGGAGCAGATCGAGGTCGTGAATCAGGTTGGTCAGCAACATTCCGGCGCCGGGTTCACGGCGCCAGGGCGTCTCGAAATAGCTGTCGGGTTTGCGCAACTGCCAGAGCGCGGTCACCGTCGTCAGCCGGCCCAACGCGCCGCTTTGCACCAGTTCATGGGCGCGGACGATCAGCGGATTGTGCCGGCGATGATGACCGACCAGGACAGGAACGCCCGTGGCTTTCGAAGCGGCGACCAGCTCGCGGACTTCATCCATGTGCACGCCCACCGGTTTTTCCAGCAGGACTGGCACGCCGACAGCGAGGCAATCGAGTGCAGTGCTGACGTGCAGCGTGTTCGGGTTGGCGACGATCACCGCGTCTGGCTTGACCTGCTCCAACATCTGACGGTGATCAGCGAAA
The DNA here is from genome assembly GCF_054897985.1 of Pseudomonas sp. LB3P25. Classification (NCBI taxonomy): domain Bacteria; kingdom Pseudomonadati; phylum Pseudomonadota; class Gammaproteobacteria; order Pseudomonadales; family Pseudomonadaceae; genus Pseudomonas; species Pseudomonas sp. LB3P25. Next base: position 6,349,859 of record NZ_CM142711.1, read on the forward strand.
TACACCACGCCCCATTCCGCCGCAAGGCCCACTGCTTGCGGACCCGGATCGGCCACTGCGCACAAGGTCGCTTCCGTCAGGGATTGCAGATGCCGGTAATGCTGCTGGCCCATGTTGCCAGCCCCGATCAGGGCAATACGAAGGGGTGAACTCATCGTGCGGTCCTCTTGTGATTATTGTCGGAAGGGCGAATTCCAATAATTTAGAACCTGGTTCCAGATTCTCACACAAGCAAACCGCAAAAGTGTGCGAACAGCGCACGGCTTCTGTAGGAGCAAAGCTTGCTCACGATGCAGACACCGCGGTGTCTCAGAAAGACCGCGTCATCGTTCATCGCGAGCAAGCTCTGCTCCTACAGGGGAAGCGATCAGCTGAACAACTCAGACGCCAAACTGGCCGCCGACAGCTCCTCGGTAAACGTCAACAACAGCGGCGCCAACTCATGCAGTCGCGCTCCCGGCATCCGTGCGCTGGGCCCGGCGATGCTCAGCACACCGATGACTCGACCATCACTCGGATGCCGCACCACCGCAGCAATCGCCGAGGTGCCCACCGCCGAACTTTCCTCGACCCAGGCATAACCCTGCTCCCGCGCCAGGCGCAAGCGTTCCAGCAGTTCGATGTTGGAACGTGGTGCATTCGGCCCGAGGTCCTTCGGCCGCTCGCCACCCTGCCGCTCTACCAGTGATAGCGCCTCGGCATCGCTCATACACGCCAGCCACGCATGCCCCGACGCGGTGTAAAACAAGGGCGCATCGCGGCCCATGTCCGGGTCGTAACGCAGGCCGGAACGGGCGCCCTGGGATTTGGCGATCCAGATCTGCCGCTCACCTTCAATCACCCCAAGACGCACCAGCTCGCCGGTTTCCTGGGCGAGGCGATCAAGCACCGGCTGAACAATATCCGCGCCGCTGCCCGACAGGTAACGGAAACCCATGGCGACCAGTTTGGTCGACAGGTGATACCGCAGGTTCTCCGGATTCTGTCGCACGTAACCCAGTCGAATCAGCTCGGCGAGCAACCGGTGAGTCGCGCTTTTGGGAATATCCAGTTGCTCTGCCAGCGTCTGCATCGGCAGGCCTCGAGGGTCACTGGTGAGGCTTTCAAGCACGCTGAAAACACGTTCGATCTGACTGCCGGCCATGGGAGGTTCCACACAAAATTTGTCCGATTCTAGAAGACAACTGACCGAATGCGAAATCTGGAACCCACTGTCCGATAACCGCCCGCTTTACCCGTTGAACGGTTGCCGAGCTCGATTACGCTCCTATATTTTCTGGAATCAAATTCTAAAAAATACAAACCGCTGGAGCTTCAGACGATGCCTGCCGAATCAAATAATCTTCCGGATATCGATTGCGACGTGCTCATCGTCGGCTCCGGTGCGGCCGGGCTATCGACTGCAGTCACCGCGGCGTGGCATGGCTTGAAAGTCATCGTGGTCGAAAAAGATCCGGTGTTCGGCGGCGCCACGGCGTGGTCCGGTGGCTGGGCCTGGGTGCCGTGCAACCCCTTGGCCCGGCGCGCAGGGATCGTCGAAGACGTTGAACAACCGCGCACTTACCTGAAACACGAATTGGGCGAGCATTACGAGCCGGCCATGATTGATGCTTTCCTCGAAGCCGGGCCACGGATGGTGGCATTCTTCGAGCAGCACACCTCACTGCAATTCGCCGACGGCAACGCCATTGCCGACATTCATGGCGACACGCCAGGTGCTGGCACCGGTGGACGTTCGGTCATCGCAGCGCCTTATGACGGACGAAAAGTCGGCAGGCTGCTCAAGCGTCTTCGCAAAACCCTGCAGGAAACTTCGTTCATGGGCATGCCGATCATGGCAGGTACGGACCTCTCGGCCTTTCTCAACCTGACGCGCTCGCTGTCGGCGGCCTGGCACGTGACCCGGCGCTTTTCGCGGCACCTGTTCGACCTCGCTGTTTATGGTCGGGCGATGCAGCTGGTCAACGGCGTCGCGCTGGTGGCTCGGCTGGCAAAATCCGCCGAAGACCTCGGCGTATTGCTCTGGGAGTCGGCACCCGTTACCGAGCTGCTGCGCGAAAACGATCAGGTCCGAGGCGCGGTGGTCAGCACCGCCAAAGGCAAAGTCCGCATCCGTACGCGCAAGGCCGTGGTGCTGGCGGCCGGCGGTTTTGCCAATGACATTGAGCGGCGCAAGGCGTTGTTTCCTCGCACACCTACCGGCAATGAACACCTGGCTCTGCCGCCCCTCGGCGTAGCCGGGGATGGCTTGCGACTGGGTGAAAGCGCTGGCGCAAGGGTGAACACCGATCTGGCGTCGCCCGTCGCCTGGGCACCGGTTTCGCAAGTGCCGCACAAGGACGGCAGCATCGGCCACTTCCCGCACATCATCGAGCGCGGCAAACCGGGGATCATCGGCGTGTTGAGCAACGGCCAGCGCTTCGTCAACGAAGCCAACGGCTACTACGACTATGTGACCGCCATGGTCGCCGCCACCCCGGAGGGCGAAGCAGTCGCCTCCTGGCTGGTCTGCACCCATGGCTTTCAGCGGCGTTATGGCCTGGGTATCTCTCGGCCGTTTCCGGTGCCATTGTCATCCTTTATCCACAGCGGCTATCTGAAAACCGGCCCCACGATCGAGGAATTGGCCGAGGCCTGCGGCATCGACCCGAACGGTTTGCGCAGCACTGTGTCCGAATACAACCGGCACGCGCGTAACGGTGAAGACCCGCTGTTCGGTCGCGGTTCGACGCCTTACAACCGCAAACAGGGCGATGCGTTGCAGCAACCCAACCCTTGCGTCGCACCGATCGAACAAAGCCCGTTCTATGCCGTGAAGGTCCAGCCCGGCTGCTTCGGCACCTTCGCCGGCCTCAAGGTCAATGAACATGCTCAGGTTCTCGGCGAATCGGGCGAGGCCATCACCGGGCTGTACGCAGCGGGTGGTGACACGGCCAGCATCATGGGCGGGCACTACCCCGCCGGCGGCATCAATCTTGGCCCGGCGCTGACCTTCGGCTACATCGCCGCGCGCCATATCGCAGGTATTACCGCTTACGAACGGGAGATCGACTATGTCGCGCATCGTTAATGCACAGGGTTTGAACATGCCCAAACTCGGCCTCGGTACCTGGCCGATGCGGTACGCCGCTGTCAGCGCTCGACGGGAATCTGGATAACGAAGACCGAACGCTGATCGCCGGTTTGTCCAAGCGCGAGCGCCAGGTCAATCTGGACTTTGCGCCGGTGTGGGATGCGTTCGACCAGTATTTCCCTCGAAGCAGGCGGTCGCCTGCTCGATAAAAACCCATCGCCTGAAGGAATTAGATGGGTTGTCCGTGTTCAATACGAGTCTGGAGGATTCCTGGCCACCCACCACAGGTTGCCGGGAAGGCTGCTGTGCGCAACAAAAGATGGACGACCGGACTGGCGCCGCTCCCACTCAGCAGCAACACTCATCCCCACGGACAATCAGAGGGTTCCCACATGCTATGGAAAAAAGGCCGACGCAGCGACAACGTGGTCGATGCCCGTGGTGATGATTCTGGCGGCGGTGGGATGCGCTTCGGTGGCGGCAAGGGCCTGAGCCTGATGGCGATTATCTTGATCGTCGGGATCGGCTGGATCACCGGCCAGGACCCGCTGCAAATCCTCGGGCAACTGACCGGGCAGATGAGCGAGCAATCGGCACCGGCGCCGACTCAAACCCGCAAGGCCCCGCCGGCCAATGATGAAGGGGCCGAGTTCGTGCGCTCGATCCTCGGTGATACTGAAGACACTTGGGGTCAGATTTTCCAGCAGGCGGGTCGTCAATATAAAGCCCCGACCCTGGTGCTGTTCAGCAACCGTATCAATTCGGCCTGTGGTCTGGCGACATCGGCGACCGGCCCGTTCTATTGCCCGGCGGACCAGAAGGTCTACCTGGACATGAGTTTCTTCCAGGAAATGTCCCAACGCTTTGCCGCTGCTGGCGACTTCGCTCAGGCCTACGTGATCGCTCACGAAGTCGGACACCATGTGCAGACCTTGCTCGGTGTTTCGGCGAAAATTCAGACCGCCCGCCAACAGGGCCGGCAGATGGAAGGCGACGGCGGTTTGCTGGTGCGCCAGGAACTTCAGGCCGATTGCCTGGCCGGGGTCTGGGCCAACAATGCACAGAAACGTCTGAACTGGCTGGAACCCGGTGACATCGAAGAAGCCCTGAACGCCGCCAATGCCATTGGCGATGACCGTTTGCAGCAGCAAGGTCAGGGGCGCGTGGTCCCGGATTCGTTTACTCATGGTACGTCGGCGCAAAGGGTGCGCTGGTTCAAAACCGGATTCGCGCAAGGCCAGGTCGGCCAGTGCGATACCTTTGCAGCGAAAAACCTATAAATGAATAAGTGGCTGTTAGCTCTACTGATCACCTGCGCAAGCGCCCAGGCTGCCGAGCATGCGGTCAAGGAGGTCAGCCCCGGACGCCTGCTGCTGACTTCAGGTGAAATTGCGGTGGGCATTGGTCCGGCGCCGAAGAAAATCGAACGCGTGCTGATCATCATCCATGGTCGATTGCGCAATGCCGACACCTATCGCCAGAGCGCCGAGCGTGCGGCCGAGCAGGCCGGGCAAAGTGCGAGCACCTTGGTGATCGCCCCGCAATTTCTCAATGACACCGACGTCGCGGCCCATCCCGTGGCAGACAGCGTATTGCGCTGGCAGGGTAATGACTGGATGGCGGGCGGTTTATCCACCGCTCCGTTTTCCATGAGCTCCTACGCGGCGCTCGACGAAATCATCGCCAGAATCGGCGATCACCGACAGTTTCCGGACGTGAGGCAAATTGTCATTGCCGGTCACTCCGGCGGCGCTCAGGTGGTGCAGCGATACGCGTTGCTGGGCCACGATCAGCCAGCGCTCAAGGCGGCCGACATACAGGTGCGTTACGTCATCGCCAATCCGTCTTCTTATGCGTACCTCGATGAGCGACGGCCGGCGGCGTTCAGACACGCCAGTTGCCCGAATTTCAATCGCTGGAAGTACGGGCTGAAGGATTTACCCGCCTATGCCGGAGGGCAAACAGCCAAGCAGCTGGAGGACAACTACGTCAAACGCGATGTCGTTTATCTACTCGGGCAGCAGGACATCGACCCGAAGCAGCCGGCGCTGGATAAAAGCTGTGAGGCCCAAGCTCAGGGGGCCAATCGATTGGCTCGCGGGCGCAATTATTTTGTTTCTCTGAAGCGGCTGCATCCTCAAGGTTTGAATCAGCAGCTGATTGAAGTGCCTGGGGTCGGGCATGATGGGGATGGGATGTTTAACTCGCCGCAGGGGCAGAAGGCGTTGTTCGGTCAGTAAGTGTTGTGGTGTTTGATCTGATGCCTTCGCGAGCAGGCTCGCTCCCACATTTGACCGCATTCCATTGTGGGAGCGAGCCTGCTCGCGAAGAGGCCCTCAAGCCGACAACATTTCCCGCAACACCACACAATCCGCCGCATGCCAGTCCGCCAACTCAGGCCAGGGATTATCCGGCAGGTTCACCAACACCGTCCGCGTCCCCGCCGCCCGACCGCAATCCAGATCAAAGCGGTAATCACCGACCATCACCATCTCACTGGCCGGTACATTCCAGGCCTGGGCCAACTTCAGCAAACCACCGGGATGCGGTTTTGGCGGAGCTTCATCACGGCCCAGCACATCCTCCACCGCAAAGCAGTCGGCCAGGCCGATCGCCTCCAGCGTGACATGCGCCAGTTCGCGAGCATTGCGCGTAAGAATGCCCAGGCGATAACCGCGCCCGGCGAGCTCACGCACCAGCTCTACCGCGCCCGGTGCCGCTTTCGAACCGAGCGCCAGATCTCGTTCGTGCTCCAGCAACCACGCATGTTTGGCGGCGGCTTCATCGGCCGGCAGCGCGGCGAGGTGGGTCAGGATGTCGTCTTCGGCAGGAATCGCCAACGCCACGCGGATCGCCGCGAAGTCATGCACGGCCACCGTCAGGGTGCCGTCCATGTCGAACACCCAGTGCCGCACCTCGGCCAGGCTCATGCCCAATCCTTGCGGTGGCGAATCAGGCCTTCCTGCGTGACCGAGGCCACCAGTTGCCCGGCGCGGTTGAACACGCTGCCGCGCGAGAAACCACGGGAATTGCCGGCCCACGGGCTGTCCATCGCGTACAGCAACCAGTCATCGGCGCGCAGATCGGCGTGGAACCACAGTGCGTGATCGAGGCTGGCGACCTGCATGTCTTTCTGCCAAACCGATTTGCCATGGGGCTGCATCGACGTGGTCAGCAGACCGAAATCCGAGGCGTAGGCCAGCAGGTATTTATGCAGTGCCGGAGTATCGGCCAAGGCACCGTCGGCGCGAAACCAGACGTATTTGATCGGATCGGACGGTTGCGGGTTGTAGGGGTCTTTCTCGGTGATCGGTCGGAACTCGATCGGTTTCGGGCACAGCAGCTTTTCACGCATGTGCTCGGGAATCAGGTGCGCACGCTGCTGAGCAAGTTCCAGCTCTGACGGCAGGTTTTCCGGGCCGACTACGGTTGGCATCTCGGACTGATGCTGAAAGCCTTCTTCGTCGTACTGGAACGACGCACTGCAGGTGAAAATCGGGTTGCCCTTCTGGATCGCCGTCACTCGACGCGTACTGAAACTGCCACCGTCGCGCACCCGATCAACCTGATAAACCACGGGCAGCGCGGAATCGCCGGGACGCAGGAAATAACCGTGCATCGAATGCACATGGCGCGCCTCTTCGACCGTCTGACTGGCCGCCGACAGGGACTGACCGATCACCTGACCGCCGAACAACTGACGAAAACCCAGGTCCTGGCTGCGGCCACGGAACAGGTTTTCTTCGATCGGTTCCAGGGTCAGCAGGTCAACCAGATCATCCAACACTTGGCTCATTCAGACTCTCCTCACACAACGCATGCCGCGCAGTCTTGGCTGCGACGGTCGATTCAATTTCTGGCCAGGGCCCATGGGAGCCATTGTAAACGTCCGCGCCGGCTTATCCATGCAAGGTTTGCAGCCATTGTTCACGGGTGATGCGGTACAGCGCATGGTGACGCAGGGGGTGATCGGCCGCGAGCATCGGGTGGTCGAAATCATCGGCTGAATCATGGTGCATGCCGATTGCCTGCATGACTTTCTGCGACGGCATGTTGGTTTCGCTGGTGAAGGACACGACTTCTTTCAGCGCCAACCGGTCAAACCCGCAGCGCAGAGCGGTCCACGCCGCTTCACTGGCGTAGCCGAGGCCCCAGTGCTCGCGGGCCAGGCGCCAGCCGATTTCGGTGGCCGGGGTGAAAGGCGCGTCGAAGCAAACCACGGCGAGCCCGGTAAACCCGATAAATGCCCCGGTGTCCTTGCGCTCCAGCGCCCAGAGACCGAAGCCATGCTCGGCAAAGTGGCCACGAATCCGTCCGATCAGCGAGGCACTTTCCAGACGACTTAAAGGCGCCGGAAAATATCGCATCACCTGTGGATCGGCGCACATCGCCGCAAACTCCGGCAAATCCTCATCGCGCCACTGCCGCAACAGCAGTCGTGCGCTCTGGAGTTCCAGTATTGGTTCCATCATCTCCCCCTTCCCATGCCGCAAGTCTACAACGCTGGTAGGATCCGTCCTTCATTCCTACAGGCTTTCTTAGATAAACCCGTCATGCCCCTGCCCCTGATCTACCACGAAGACTACAGTCCCGAGTTCCCGGCGGATCACCGCTTCCCCATGGACAAGTTTCGCCTGCTGCGCGATCACTTGGTGGATAGCGGACTGACTCGCGACGCCGACCTCCTGCGCCCCGACCTCTGCCCACCAGAGATTCTCGCGCTCGCACATGACCCTGCGTATATCGAACGCTACATGAGCGGCGAGTTGTCCCGCGAAGACCAGCGGCGACTCGGTCTGCCGTGGAGCGAAGCCTTGGCCCGGCGCACGGTGCGAGCGGTCGGTGGCTCGCTGCTGGCAGCCGAGCAGGCGCTGGAACATGGTTTGGCCTGTCACTTGGCCGGCGGCACCCATCACGCGCATTACGACCATCCCGCCGGGTTCTGCATCTTCAATGACCTGGCCGTGATCAGCCATTTCCTGCTGGAAAGCGGTCGGGTGAATCGGGTGCTGATCTTCGACTGCGATGTGCACCAGGGCGACGGGACTGCACGGATCCTGCACAACACCCCGGACGCTGTGACCGTTTCCCTGCACTGCGAGAAGAACTTTCCTGCACGCAAAGCCGAAAGTGACTGGGACATTCCACTGCCCAAGGGGATGGGCGATGCCGACTACCTGAAGGTGGTGGACGATGCGCTCAATTATTTGCTGCCGCTCTACCAACCTGACCTGGTGTTGTACGACGCCGGCGTCGATGTGCATAAAGATGACGCGCTCGGCTACCTGAAACTGACAGACGAAGGCGTCGCCGCTCGCGATGAAAGCGTGATGCGTCATTGCCTGGGCCGGGATATTCCGGTGGTCGGGGTGATCGGCGGCGGCTACAGCAAGGACCGCAAGGCGTTGGCGCGCCGTCATGGAATCCTGCATCACAGTGCGCAACGGGTCTGGCAGTCATCAGGTTGTCATTGAGGTGTGAGTCTTTACCCACAATGCCTGTGGAACTGCCTGTGGATAACCTGAGTGAAAGGTCCTACAGGCCATGAGGGGCGCAGGTTACAACTCGGCGGTTGTTTTTTAACCACCTTCAAAAACACCAATGTTCCCTGTGGGAGCGAGCCTGCTCGCGATAGCGATTTAACAATCAACATTGATGTCGACTGACCCACCGCTTTCGCGAGCAGGCTCGCTCCCACAGGGGACTGGGCTGGTAGAATGCCCGGCTTATTCCGCCAACCCGCAGCGCACTCCATGACTCAGCCTTCGACCACTTCCTCTTCTCATGTCGCCATCATCGGCGGCGGCCCCGCCGGTTTGATGGCGGCCGAAGTGTTGAGCCAGGCCGGGATCAAGGTTGATCTGTACGACGGTATGCCTTCGGTGGGACGAAAATTCCTGCTGGCCGGTGTGGGTGGCATGAACATCACCCATTCCGAAGCCTACCCGGCGTTTCTCTCACGCTACGCCGAACGCGCGCCGCAGATTGCGCCGCTGTTGCGGTCATTTTGCGCTGATGCGCTGTGCCAATGGATTCATGACCTGGGCATCGAAACCTTTGTCGGCAGTTCCGGCCGAGTCTTTCCTACAGACATGAAAGCCGCCCCCCTATTGCGAGCCTGGCTCAAACGTCTGCGTGACAGCGGCGTCGTTATCCACACCCGTCACCGCTGGCTCGGCTGGGACGACAGCGGTGGATTGCGCATCGACAGCCCCGAGGGCGAAAAAACCGTCAAGCCTGACGCAACCTTGCTGGCCCTCGGCGGCGGCAGCTGGTCGCGACTCGGCTCGGACGGCGCCTGGATGCTGCCACTGGAGCAACGCGGCGTAGGACTAGCACCGCTGCAACCGAGCAATTGCGGCTTCGAGGTGCAGGCCTGGAGCGAGTTGATGGTCAGCAAATTCGCAGGCGCACCGCTGAAAAACATCGCCATCGGCCTCAATGACGACGTGCCGCGGCTCGGCGAATGTGTGATTACGGCCACAGGGATTGAAGGAAGTCTGGTGTACGCCCTGTCGGCACCCATCCGCGAAGCCATCAACCTGCACGGCTCGGCAACCCTTCATCTCGACCTGTTACCGGGTAGACCTGTGGATAAAGTGCAGGCTGCGCTGAGCAAACCACGTGGGTCACGCTCCATGGCTAAACACCTGCACAGTCAGCTTGGGATTGATGGAGTAAAAGCGGCGTTGCTGCGGGAACTGACGCCGGCCGAATGTTTTGCCGATGTGGCGCTGCTGGCCAAAGCGATCAAAGCGCTACCACTGACGCTGGTTAAAACCCGCCCACTGGACGAGGCCATCAGCAGTGCGGGTGGCGTGATGTTCGAAGCGATGGATGAGCGTTTGATGCTCAAGCAACTGCCTGGTGTGTTCTGCGCAGGGGAAATGCTGGATTGGGAAGCGCCGACGGGGGGCTATCTGCTGACCGCGTGTTTCGCCAGTGGGCGCACGGCGGGACTGGGGATGGTGGAGTGGTTGAAGCGAGGGGCGTGATTTGTTGGCCACACGTACTTCTACAGCCTTCGAGATCCACCCCTCACCCTAACCCTCTCCCCAAAGGGGCGAGGGGACTGACCGAGATGTACTTTCAAGCTACATCGACCTGAAAGTTCGAGTCGAACTCAGGTTCTGAAAGGCCCCCAATCTGCTCCCTTTCCCCCTCTCCCCTTTGGGGCGGTCCGACGTTTCGGGAGGGCTGGGGTGAGGGGTGGTTCTAGAACCGATCACACCATCAAGGCTTACGCTTACGCGGCCCGGTATTAAACACCGGCACCTTCCGCACTGGCTTGATCGAAGGCTCCGGCGCTGACGCATCACCGCTCTCAACCCACTTGCCCAGATTGCGTTTACCGCCACTTGAAGTCTTCGGCTTCTTCGGTTTTTTCGGCTTCTTGACCACCTGACCGCTGGCATCGGTATCCGGCACCCGGTGCTCAGGCTCGAAGTCATGTTCCATCTGGCGAGGCAATGTCTGACGGGTCAACGTCTCGATGGCCGACAGCAGGTTCACTTCATCGGCGCAGACCAGCGAAATAGCCTGCCCGGTTGCACCCGCGCGACCGGTACGACCGATCCGGTGGATATAGTCCTCAGCCACGATCGGCAGGTCGAAGTTGACCACCAATGGCAAATCTTCGATATCCAGACCACGGGCCGCAACGTCGGTGGCCACAAGAATCTGCACTTCACTGGCCTTGAAACGGTCCAGCGCACGCTGACGGGTTGCCTGCGGTTTGTCGCCGTGGATGCCGTCAGCATTGATGCCCAGGCCCTGAAGTTTTTCCACCAGCGCGTCCACGCCGTTGCGGGTCTTGGCGAACACCAGCACCTGCTTCCACTTACCCTTGCGCAGCAAATGGATGAACAATTCCGGCTTGCGCTTCTTGTCCACCGTCACCACCCATTGCTTGACGGTGTTGGCAGCCACGTTGCGCGGGCTGACTTCAATGCTCAACGGATCGTTGAGCATTTGCCCGGCCAGGGTGCGGATCGCGTCAGAGAAGGTCGCGGAGAACAGCAGCGTCTGACGTTTCTTCGGCAGGGCCTTGTAAATGTTCCCCAGCTCTTCGGAAAAGCCCAGATCGAGCATGCGATCGGCTTCGTCCAGCACCAGGGTTTGCAGCTGGTTGAACTTGAGCGCGTTCTGCCGGAACAGGTCGAGCAAACGGCCAGGTGTTGCCACCAACAGGTCAACGCCTTTGCGCAGCTTCATCATTTGCGGGTTGATGCTGACGCCGCCGTACACCGCGTAAGTGCTCAACGGCAGATTCTCGGCGTACTGACGCACGGCTTCGTGAACCTGCTCAGCCAGTTCGCGGGTCGGCACCAGGATCAGTGCGCGCACCGAGTTGGCGGTGACTTTCGGCCCTTCCATGGCCAGCAATTGCAGCAGCGGCAGCGCGAAACCGGCGGTCTTGCCGGTGCCGGTCTGGGCGGCGGCCATCAGGTCGCGACCGGCCAGCACCGCCGGAATGGCTTGCGCCTGAACCGGCGTCGGGGTCTGGTAGCCGAGCGTCTCAAGAGAGCGCAGCAAGGGTTCGATCAGGCCAAGGGTGGCGAAAGTCATGGGATTACCGTAGGAAAAATCAGCGCGGGTGTGCAAAACGAGTGTGCATTGGCGCGCAGTTTACCCTAATTCACACGGGATTCTGTCGGCACCGCTATGGCAGGTTGAACGGGAGCTCGACGCCACTGCGGCAACCCGATCAACACCACGGCACTGATGATCACCAGCATCGCCAACCCTTCTTCAATACCAATGGTCTCGCCAACGAACACGATCCCCAGCAACACCGCCACCGCCGGGTTGACGTAGGCATAACTGGTGGCCGCCGCCGGACGCACGTTTTTCAACAGGTACATATAAGCGTTGAAGGCGATGATCGAACCGAAGAAGGTCAGGTAGGCCAGGGCCGCCCACCCTTCGATCGGCGGCATGCGTTCCAGATGCTCACCGCTCAGCGCACTGCCGATCAACAACGCCGCACCGCCGACCAGCATTTCCACGGCACTGGCCATCGCGCCCTGGGGCAGCGGCAAGTGTTTGCTCCACACCGAACCGAATGCCCAGGAAGCTGCCGCGAATATCAGCAACATGGCACCCAGCGGACTCGATTGCAGGTTGGAACCTAGGTTGAGCATGGCAATGCCGATCAAGCCGAGAACAATCCCGGCCCATTCGAGACGGGTATTACGCGCCCCCCAGAAATATCCGCAGAGCAAGGTAAACAGCGGCACCGTCGCCACCGCCAATGCAGCGACGCCGGAAGCCACCCCCATGTGTTCGGCCACACTGACCCCGCCGTTACCGCACGCCAGCAGCAAAATCCCGATGATCCCCGCCGCTTTCCACTGCGCCCAGGTCGGTGCCGGCGCCCCGCGCCAACGCAGGAACGCGTACATCAACGTCCCGGCGATCACGAAGCGGATGCCGGCGAGCAGCAGCGGCGGCCAGTATTCCACGCCGATGCGAATCACCAGGTAAGTCGAGCCCCAAATCACGTACAACGCGAAAAAGGCAGCGATCAACGGTAAGGGAAAACGGCGTAGGCCAGGCATGGGGCAGCTCGTAGGCAAGGCAAGTGAACAGCTATTCTAGAAAGGCCAGCGGCGTAAAATAAGTTACAAAACCTGTTTATAGCACCGGTACACTTTTCAAAACACGGAGATTTCCGTCATAAACCGTGTTTTCGAAAGTCAGTCATTTTCAGGAGTACAACGATGGATAAATACGATCGCATGCTCCTCAGCGCCCTGCTGGAAAACGGTCGTGCGTCCTACGCCGACCTGGCGCGCAAGGTCAACCTGTCCGCCCCGGCCGTGGCCGAACGCGTAGCCAAACTGGAAGCCTGCGGGGTCATCACGGGTTACCAGGCGAAAGTCGACATGGCCAAACTTGGCTTGCCGATCCAGTGCGTGATAGAACTGCGCTTGAACCAGCACGGTAATCAGAAGGCCTACGACGACCTGATCAAAATCCCACAACTGACCGAGTGCCACCGGGTGACGGGTGATCCTTGCGTGATCATGCAAGCGGCCGTGGGTTCGATGCCGGAGCTGGAAGAGTTGATCAACCGGATTGCCAAGTTCGGGTTCAGCAAGACCTCGATCGTGCTGTCGAGTGCGATAGAGAAGCGTGTGCCGCTGGGGCAGTTGGAAGGTAAGCCGATCTAATATCCCAGGAGATCGAAATGTGGGAGCGAGCCTGCTCGCGAAAGCGGAGTGTCAGTCGACATCAACGTTGAATGGTAGATCGCCTTCGCGAGCAGGCTCGCTCCCACAGGGGATCGGTGGTCTTTCTGTCAGAACCCGCGATGGCGTTTGAGATGCTCATTGATCTTCGCCGCCGGTACTTTCTGCAAGCTGACCAGCAGATCATGGGACAACTCCCGCAACCCGTGCCTCAGCCTCAGTTCCTGCGCCAAATGCGCCGTCAGATTGGCCGCCATCTCGGCATCGGCCATGGCCCGGTGAGCTTTACCGGTATGAGGCAGGTTGGCGAACGTGGTGAGGGTGCCGAGTTTGTGGTTCGGCGCGGCGGGCATCAAACGGCGGGCGAGTAGCAGCGAGCAGGCAAAGTTCTGCAAGCGTGTGCGTTTGATACGCCCGAGTTCAAAGTCCCAAAATTTCTGGTCGAACGCGGCGTTGTGGGCCAGCAGCGGTGTGATGCCGACGAATTCGTTGACCTCATTCATCACCTGCTCGGCCGACGGTGCGGTGCGCAGCATGGCGTTGCTGATACCAGTGAGTTGTTCGATGAAGGCCGGGACGCGCACGCCGGCATTCATCAGGCTCTGGTAACGCTCGACGATGCGCCCCTGCTCAAGGATCACCACGGCAATTTCCGTGGCCCGGCAGCTGCTGCTCGGGGAGATCCCGGTGGTTTCAAAGTCGATGACTGCTATGCGTTCCAAACCTGTTTCAACTCCGTAAAAATCAATTCTTGAGCAGCAACGCGCCTTCGATCGGCACGTAGCGGCTGGCGGCACGGATCAGCGAGTTGGCCGTCAGGCCCGGCACGCCGTAGGCCACTGCTTGCACCCCGTGCTTGGTGATGATGCGCTCCAGCAGCATGTCGAAATCACCGTCACCGGAAGCCAGCACCACTTCGTCGACATGGTCGGCGGCGTCCATGATGTCGAGGGTGATGCCCACGTCCCAGTCGCCTTTGGCCGAGCCATCGCTACGCTGGATGTAGGGCTTGAGCTTCACAATGAAACCGAGGTTGCGCAGGATCTGCTGGAATTGCTGTTGTTTGCTGTCGCCGCGATCGATGGCGTAGGCATAGGCCTCGACGATCTCGCCCTGTTTGCTGATATCAGCCCACAGCGCGGCATAGTTGAAATGACAACCATAGGCCTGACGCACGGTGTAATAGAGGTTCTGAACATCGGCGAACACTGCGATTTTTTTCACCGGTCATCCTCATTAGCGCGCCGGAGCGCGGGCAGGATCAGGCACCAGGCCCGAAAAGTTGCCCAGTATGCCAGCCTGAAGGATTGTTCCGCGAATAATCGGCCATGTGGCGAGGGAGCTTGCTCCCGCTGGGGTGCGAAGCGCCCCCTTGCTTTAGAACCTCAGGGGCCTGCTACGCAGTCCAGCGGGAGCAAGCTCCCTCGCCACAGATGAATCAGACGAAGGAATCGTCGTCGCCGCCGAAGAACGATGAGCTGTCATCGCTGTAGTCGGCGTCGGTAAAGCCGCCCTGATCACTGGAGTTGTCAGCCACGCGCTGATCGTCGCCCCAGCCCTTGTCACCGCTCTGATCGTTAACCTGAGCCGGCTCTTCCTTGATCACTTCAACCACTTCCGGCTGCTGATTGTGATGGAACAGGCTGCTGATGCCTTGCGCCAGCATCACGCCACCGGCCACACCGGCGGCGGTTTTCAGCGCACCACCGAGGAAACCGCTCCCGGCAGGCTGTTGCGGGGCGTAATTCTGCTGAGGCGGCGCTGCACCGAAGTTCTGTTGTGGCGGCTGCGAGTTGAACGACGGCCGCGCCGGTTCACGCCAGCCGCCACCGCTCGATGCGGGTGGGCTTTGGGTGGGCGCAGGCTGCGGATCACGGGAACCGCCACCGAAGATGCTCGACAAGAAGCCACCGCTGCTCGGTGCCGGAGTAGCCGGCTGAGCCTTGGCCGATTGCAGTTCGGCTTGCAATTGCTGGACTTGCTGGGCGAGCTGTCTGTTCTGTTCGTCGAGACTTTTGATGGCGGCCTCTTGCACCAGAATCGCCTGGGTCATGAAATAGCCTGCCGCGGGCTGGCGAGTCAGGTGTTCCTTGATCCGCGCCTCGGCCTGGGCGTCGCGCGGGGCTGAATCCGTTTCGGCCTGTTGCAGCCGGGAAAACAGTCCATCGATCAGGGTTTGTTCTTCGCTGTTCATGGCGACCTCGTAGATTGCCGGGAATATCTGCCCTATCCACTGTGGATAAGGTACTCATCCGTAATGGAGGCTGATACAGGATGTTTCAATGGTCTTTACCGAACGTTTACGTTTGCGCCCCAAAGCGCTTCATCGGTTAAAGTGGGCCACTGCTTACAACCTGCGATACCGACTGATGAATTCGTTCGATGTGCTGCGTGACTCTCTGTACTTCTTCAAGCGCAATCTGGGCCAGATCGTGCGGCTGTGCCTGCCGCTGGTGATCTTCGAGGCGGTCCTGCAACAAGTGGTCGACCACTCCACGGAGCCGGACAGTTTCCCCGGCATCAGCGTGATTGTCGGCTTGCTGGTGTATCCGCTGTACACCGCCGCGCTGATTCTGTTTCTCGATGCCCGCAGCCGTGGCGAATCGCCGCGCAACCGCGACCTGCTGGCGATGTCCGCGACCCTGTGGCCGCGCTTCGCCCTGCTCACCGCGCTCAATACCTTGCTGATCCTGATTGGCTTGTCGCTGTATTTCCTGCCGGGCATCTGGCTGATGGTGACCCTGGCGTTTGGCGAGTACCTGCTGGTGCTGCGCGGCCTGGCGCCACTGGCGGCGATGAAGGAAAGCCTGCGCCTGACCCGCGGCCATTTCCTGCGCATTCTGGTGTGCATTCTGTGTGTGATGGGTCCGTTGTGGGTGCTCAAGGGCGCGACGCTTGCGGTCTACCCCGAACCGCAGAACCCGGTGATTTCCCTGCTGATCGACAGCGCCCACAGCTTCCTGCAACTGTTCACCAGCGTGGTGCTGTTCCGCCTGTTCATGCTGATCAGCGATGTGCCTGAAAAGATTGATCGACCGCTTTGAAAAACGACGCGCCCCCTTGTAGCAGCTGGCGAAGCCTGCGTCCGACTGCGCAGCAGTCGTAAATCCGGCGCACGAGGTTTGCCTGATGCACCGTGAGCAATGATTTTACGACTGCTTCGCAGCCGAACGCAGGCTTCGCCAGCTGCTACGGAGTCTGTATTACAGCTGATTGATGGGCATGCCGTTTCACCCTTGGGATTACACCCGACGCTCGGTTATGCTCGGGGTCAACTTTTGTAACGCTATTAAGCCGAGCCATGACCCGTCTACTGCGCTACACCCTGCTGGGCCTGTTGATCGTGACCGGCCTGATTGCCTTGCTGATCTACAACCTGACCTGGCGCCCCGAAGCCAAGGAAGCCTTACCGGTCAGTTGCAACGCCAAGGCACCGACGCTGGTGCCCGGTCAGGCGCTGAAGGTGATGACCTGGAACGTTCAGTACCTGGCGGGAAAACGCTACGTGTTCTGGAATGACCTGGCGGCCGGCAATGATGAAAAACCCACACCCGAAGACATGGCCTTCAGCCTCGATGAAGTGGCCCGGGTGATCCGCGACGAGCAACCGGACGTCGTGCTGCTGCAGGAGCTCGATGACGGCGCCAAGGCCAGCGATTACCAAAACCAGTTCAAGCTGCTTCAGGAGCGAGTCGCGGACCTGTATCCGTGCACCGCTCACGCCTTCGACTGGAAAGCCGACTTCGTGCCTGAGCCGCACATTTTCGGCAGCGTCGGCCGGCAACTGGCCACCCTCAGCCGCTACCAGATCGAACATGCCGAACGCCTGCAATTGCCGATCGCACCGGCCAATGTCATCAGCCGTCAGTTCAAACCGAAAAACGCCTTGTTGGTCACGTATCTGCCGTTGAGCGACAAGGGGCAGATAGCGGTGTTCAACACCCATCTGGACCGCGTCATCCAGCCTGACGAAACGCTGCAATCTCAGGTAACGGCGGTCACCAAAGTCCTCGACAAGTTCGAAAGCCGCGGCACGCCGTGGTTGATCGGTGGGGACTTCAACTTGTTACCGCTGGGGCAATATCGACGCCTGCCCGACGCACAACGCACGTCCTACTCCGCCGACAGCGCGCTGCATGTGCTGTGGGATAAATACCCGATGATCCCGACCAACAACGAAGCCAGCGGCATCGACCGGGCGCAGTGGCTGACTCATTACCCGAACGATCCGGGCTTGAACGGCCCGGACCGGACTGTCGACTACCTGTTCTACAGTCCGCGGATCAAACGGGTTGAGGCGACGGTGAGGCAGGACGACACCTTGCGGATCTCCGATCACCTGCCGGTGATCGCCCGTTTCCTGTTGCCGGCAGCACCTTAACTTCGGGCCAACGCAAAACCTGTGGGAGCGAGCCGGCTCCGGGCGGCGTTCCGACGAAAGCGGTGTGCCAGGCAACATCAATGTTGAAGGTACTGCCGCCTTCGCGAGCAGGCTCGCTCCCACAGGGATAGATAGCGCACGGTCAATGTTCCTCCTCCAGCTCATCATGCAATAACCCGAAGATCTTGCGTTTCATATCGATAAACGAGCGCTCCATCACCATGTCCAGGGTCCGTGGGCGTTCGATCGGCACGTCCAGAATCTGCTTGATCCGACCCGGCCGTGCGCCCATCACGTAGACCCGGTCGCCCAGCAGAATGGCCTCGTCGATATCGTGGGTCACGAACAACACGGTCTTCTTGCTGTTGCCCCAGACCCGCAACAACAGCTGCTGCATTTGCAGGCGCGTCTGGCTGTCGAGCGCACCGAAGGGCTCGTCCATCAGCAGGATTTGTGGGTCGTTGGCCAACGCTCGAGCAATGGCGACGCGCTGCATCATGCCGCCGGACAGCTGCTTGGCGTAGTTGTCGGCGAACCCGGTCAGGCCGACTTCATTGACGTAGTAATCGACGATCTCCTTGCGCTGAGCGGCCGCCATGCCGCGACGCTTGAGGCCGAACTCGACGTTCTGCCGCACAGTCAGCCACGGGAAAAGCGTATAGCTCTGGAACACCATGCCACGATCCGCACCCGGTCCTTGAACTTGCTGGCCACCGACGTAGATCTCGCCTTCCGTGGGCTCATTCAATCCGGCGGTGAGGTACAGCAAACTCGACTTGCCACAGCCCGAAGGCCCGACCAGTACGGCGAATTGCTGATCCGGCACTTCGAACGACACCTGATCCAGCGCGGTGAACACGCCACCGTCGGGCTTTTGATAGCGAAGGCTGACCTTGTCCACTTGCAGCCGTGGCGCGGCGTGCACCGGGGCGGCCTGTGGCGTGACGAAACGAGGGTTGACGGCGCTTACTGAGCCCATGCGGCGATCCTCAGACGTAGGAAACGGAACAGTTGATCGGTGACCAGGCCCAGCAGGCCGATGATCGCGATTGCCAGGAAAATCACATCCACTTGAAAGCCGCGCATGGCTTTGAGGCTCAGATAGCCCAGGCCACTGGAAGCCGCGACCAGCTCGGCAACCACCAGGTAAGTCCAGGCCCAGCCCATGGTCACGCGCAAGGTGTCGAGCACACCCGGCAACGACGCCGGGGCGATCACATGCAGCACCGCATCGCGGCGGTTTGAACCCAAGGTATAAGACGCGTTGATCAGGTCCTTGGAGATGCCCTTGGACACGTCCGCGATCATCACCAGTTGCTGGAAAAACACGCCGAAGATGATCACCGAGACCCGCTGTTCCAGACCGATACCGATCCACAAAATGAACAGCGGCACGAACGAGGTCACCGGCAGGTAGCGGATGAAATTGACCATCGGCTCGAGGAACGCCTGAACGATGCGAAAGCTGCCCATCAGCAGCCCCAACGGCACCGCCACCAGCGACGACACGATAAAACCGACCATCACCACTTCGACGCTGGCCCACACGTGCTGGCCGAGCGTGCCGTCGCGGCTCAGGCGCACGGCGGCCTCGACCACCGCGCCCGGTGTCGGCAGGAACATGCCCGGCACCACGCCGCCGTAAGACAACCCGGCCCACAGGCCGACCAATAACACCCAGGCCAGACCGCTCGCGCTCCAAATCACTGACACCGGCAAGCCGGTCTTGGGCGTGATGCAGCGGCTCAGCCATGAATTGCGCTTGAACATGCAAACCTCCTAGAGCGGGCTGACGAAGCGGTTATCGATCAGGTCGTCATTGCTGACGTTGTAGGGTTTGCCCTGCAATTCGCTGGCGGTCTCGTTGGCCAGTTTGATCAGCGGCTCGCTGTCACCCGGCTTGCCCGGCGAGCCGAGGAGTTTTTCGCTCATGGCCTGATCGTAGAAGCGCACGCCCTGCGCGGCAGCGGCCAGTTCCTTCGGATCGGCGAGGTAGCCGCCGACGCCTTTGGCCATGATTTTGTAGGCTTGCTCCGGGTGATCCTTGGTGTACTGGACCGCCTTGTACAGACCGGCCACCAACGCCTTCACGTCTTCCGGCTGCTTTTCGATGACCGTGCAGTTGAGCGCGACCACGTCGACAATCACTCCCGGCGTGCTACTGCTGTCGATCAGCACCTTGCCTTGTTGCTTGCTGCGGACCATCGACAGATGCGGCTCCCAGGTCACGGCGGCCGGCACGCGACCGGCGATGAACGCAGTGGCGGCGTCGTCGGCCGTCATGTTCTGCACGGTGATGTCACTCATGGTCATGCCGTGTTTTTTCAGCAGGTAAGACAGCCAGAACTGAGAGGTCGAACCTTCGTTCACCGCCACGGCTTTGCCCTTCAGCTCCTGCAGGCTTTTGACGTCCTTGCCGACCAAAACACCGTCGCCACCATGGCTGTCATCCAGTGCGGCCACTGCTTTGAAGCAAAATTGCGGACGGTATTTGAGCACCTCGTCGATGGTCGACGCCGAGCCCGATAACTCGCCCGAAGCTTGTGCGGCCATGTACATCGAAGCCTCTTCGACGACGGGCAATTCGACGGTCAAACCGTTTTCCTTGAAGTAGCCCAGATCCTGAGCCAGGTAGAGCGTGCCGTAACCGACCCACGTGGTGTGGCCGATAGAGAGGGTGCCGGCCTGGGCGCTGGTAGCGACCGTCGCGGCGATGGCGGTGACCACCAGTGGATGTGCGTAGCGGGTAAGCAAGGACTTGATCATGGAGCACTCCCAAAGCTGTTGATTTAGTTTTGTCATGGGCAGTACGGCCAGCGGCCATGGAGAAGAGCTGCCACCTGAGGTCTCTGATGGACCTTTCGGTGAGCAGCGTTTGGCTGACTGGCGAGGTCGATGGTGGCCCAAGGCGGGGATTAGGAAAATTAGGAAATATGTCGATGGGAGTGATGAAAAAACTGGGTAGTGCGCACTGCGAAAGGGCGGGGTTGGCGAGGGTGCACGGGGTGGGTGCAAGACTGGGGAAATGTGCTGAATGGGCAAAAGCATTCGCGAGCAGGCTCGCTCCCACAGGGGATCTGTGTCGAACACAATTCCACTGTGGGAGCGAGCCTGCTCGCGAAAAGGTCCGAAGGACCTTCCGGCAATGTCAGAGTCTGCCAAATTCCTGCGCCGTACGATCGACCGCTTTAAGGGTTTTGCCAACCAACTCATCAACCTCTTCCCGACTGGCAATCAACGCCGGCGCCATGATCATCCGCCCCAACGTCGAGCGAATAATCACCCCCTCTTCAAACCCAATCGTGCGGCAACGCCAGGCAATATCGTTCTCGTTGGCAAAGCGCTTGCGACTGGTTTTGTCCTCCGCCAATTGCAACGCCGCCACCATACCGACACCCTGAATATCGCCCACCAACGGGTGATTGCCGAACACCTCGCGCAAGCACTGTTGCAGGTACGGCCCGATGTCATCCTTGACCCGCGTCACCACCCCTTCATCGCGCAATGCCGTGAGGTTGGCAATCGCCACCGCGGCTGCCACCGGGTGCCCGGAGTAAGTCAAACCGTGGGCAAACACCCCGCCCCGCTCCACCAGCACCTGAGCCATTTTCTTCGACAGAATCAGCCCGCCCATGGGGATGTAACCGGAGGTCAAACCCTTGGCGATCGACAACGTGTCCGGCTCGAAACCGAAGTGCTCGTGGGCGAACCATTCGCCGGTGCGACCGAAGCCACCGATCACTTCGTCAGCGCACAACAGCACGTCGTACTTGTGGCAGATCCGCTGAATTTCCGGCCAGTAACTCTCTGGTGGAAAGATCATCCCGCCGGCGCCCTGGAACGGTTCGGCGATGAACCCGGCGACCTTGTCCGCACCGAGTTCGAGAATTTTCGCTTCCAGCTGCTGCGCCGCTCGCAGGCCAAATTCAGCCGGGGTCAGATTGCCCTCGTGGGCGAAAAAGTACGGCTCATCGATGTGTTCGATGTCGGGAATCATGCCGCCCATTTCGTGCATGAACTTCATGCCACCGAGCGCCGTCGCCGCCAGGGTCGAGCCGTGATAACCGTTCCAGCGACCGATCATGATTTTCTTCTCGGGCTTGCCGAGGATCGTCCAGTAACGGCGCACGGTGCGGATCAGCACCTCGTTGGCTTCGGAGCCTGAGTTGGTATAGATCGCGTGGCTGTAGTGCCCCGGCAACAGGCTGAACAGCAGCTCCGAGAGCTCGATCACCTGCGGGTGAGTGGTGTGGAAAAACATGTTGTAGTACGGCAACTGCTCCAACTGCCGGGACGCGGCGGCGGCCAGGTCCTTGCGCCCGTAACCGAGGTTGGTGCACCACAGCCCGGACATGCCGTCGAGGTAACGCCGACCATCGTTGTCCCACAGGTGCAGACGCTCGCCACGGACCATCACCCGAGGCCCTTCATCGTTGAGCGCTTTTTGATCGACGAATGCGTGGATGTGGTGCGCAGCGTCGGCGGCCTGGTAGTCGCGGGTTTCACGTGGTGTGGTCATCGCCAGTTCTCCGTTTTGTTATTAGCGGCTGTTATGAGCGCAGCTGAAACCAGGTGGTCTTCAACTGGGTGTATTTATCGAATGAATGCAGCGACAGGTCGCGGCCGAAACCGGATTGTTTACCGCCACCGAAAGGCACGGTCACATCCAGCGCATCGACGCTGTTGACCGACACCGTGCCGGCTCGCAATTGCCGCGCCACGCGGTGGGCACGATTGAGGTCGTCGGTCCACAGCGACGCGGCCAAACCGTAGACGCTGTCGTTGGCCAGCTGCAAGGCGTGGGCCTCGTCATCGAACGCCGTGACCGCCAGCACCGGGCCGAACACTTCATCGCGAAACAGCGGCATGTCCGGGCTCACGCCGGTGAAAATGGTCGGCTGAATGAAGTTGTCGGAGCCGTTGAAAATCGACTGGCGACCGCCACAGAGTTTCGTTGCGCCTTGGCGTTCGGCCTGCTGGACGAACTTCATGATGCGTGCCGTCTGGCGGCTGTCGACAATCGCCCCGGCGCGGCTCGACGGGTCCAGCGGATCACCCGGTTGCCAACGTTCGGCCTGCACTTTGAGGCGCTCGACGAACTCATCATGAATCGAACGTTCCACCAGCAACCGCGAGTTGGCCGAGCAGACTTCGCCCTGATTGAAGAAGATCCCGAACGCGGCTTTCTGTGCAGCCAGATCCAGGTCCTGACAATCGGCGAACACCAGATTGGCGCTCTTGCCGCCGCACTCCAGCCACACCTGTTTCAGGTTCGATTGCGCCGAGTACTGCATGAAATATTTACCGACTTCGGTGGAGCCGGTGAACACCAGGCAATCAACATCCGGGTGCAAACCGAGGGCTTTGCCGGTCTGCTCGCCGAGCCCCGGCAGCACGTTCAGCACGCCGGCTGGCAGGCCGGCTTCCAGCGCCAGCTCGGCCAGCCGCAGGGCGGAAAACGGAGACTGCTCGGCGGGTTTGAGGATCACCGAATTGCCCGCCGCCAGTGCCGGTGCGAGTTTCCATGCAGCCATGTCCAGCGGGAAATTCCACGGCACCACGGCAGCGACCACACCCAGCGCTTCGCGGGTGATGGTCGCCAGCACGTTCTGCGCGCTGGGGGCGATCTGGTCATAGAGTTTGTCGAGGCTTTCGGCGTACCAGCGAAACACCCCGGTGGCGCCTGGCACGTCGATGTTGTAGGCGTCCATCACCGGTTTGCCCATGTTCAGCGAATCGAGCAGCGCCAGTTCTTCGCGATGGGTCATGATCAGATCGGCCAGGCGCAACAGCACGTGCTTGCGCTCATTCGGCGAACGCGCCGACCAGGTTCCGGACTCGAATACTTGCCGCGCATTGCGCACCGCGGCGTCCACGTCTTCATCGCCGCACGCGGCCACGTTGGCCAGGCACTGGCCGGTGGCGGGGTTGATCGCGGCGAAGGTCTGCCCCGACTGCGCCGTACGGGGTTTGCCGTCGATCACGGCTTGATCGGGAAATTGCAGCGCGGCGGCTTTGCTTTGCCAATTGGTAAGCTCGAACACGTTCAGATGCTCCATGGGCTTTCTTGTGGATTGGATGGTGGCCCAGGCCTGTGTCCAGGAAAAATAGTAAAAATGTCTTCGCAGACCATGAAAAAACTGGGCAGCTAATCTCCCCGGTGGCGCGGTATGTGGTTATTGTTCAGGCATAACAACACCGTCGTCAGAACGGATGCGGGCGGCTCGCAATTTGCTTGGATGTCGAGACCATCCACCCCGAGGTTTGCCGTGGCTGCCTACAACCTGCGTCAATTGAAGTACTTCATCACCACCGTCGAATGCGGCAGCGTCGCCGAGGCCTCGCGCAAGCTGTACATCGCGCAACCGGCGATCTCCACGGCGATCAAGGGCCTGGAAGACAGCTTCGGCGTGCAACTGCTGATTCGTCATCACGCCCAGGGCGTGTCCTTGACCCCCAGCGGCGCACGCTTCTACCGCAAGGCTCAGGAACTGCTGCGCATGGCCAAGGAGTTCGAACAGAACGCCCTGGCCGACAACGACGTGGTGGCCGGGCAAATCGATATCGGTTGCTTCGAAACGGTCGCTCCGCTGTACCTGCCGCAGTTGATTGCCGGGTTCTCGGCGCTGTATCCAGGGGTGAAAATCCGCATCCGCGACGGCGAACAGCAAGAGCTGGTGCAAGGCCTGACCTCGGGCACCTTCGACCTGGCGATCCTGTATGAACACGACCTCGACGCCACCATCCAGACCGAACCGCTGATGCCGGCGCAGCGGCCTTATGCGTTGCTGCCAGCGGATCATCGCTTTGCCCAACTCAAGCAAGTGTCGCTGCGTGATCTGTGCCTGGAGCCAATGATTCTGCTGGACGTGCAACCGAGCCGGACCTACTTCGTCAGCCTGTTCGAGGAGTTGGACCTGACGCCTAACATTGCCTTCAGCTCACCGTCGATCGAGATGGTCCGGGGCATGGTCGGGCAAGGGTTCGGCTTCTCGATCCTGGTCACCCGGCCGCATTCGGAATGCACCTATGACGGCCAGAAAGTGGTGTGCGTGGACATCGTCGAAGACGTCACCGGCTCAGGGCTGGTGGCGGCGTGGCTCAAGCGCGGGCAGTTGACCAAACCGGCGCAGCTGTTTGCCGATTATTGTCGGGAGCAGCTCACCGCGAAGGCCACGACAAGAATCTGAGTCAGGTGAGCCCCTGTGGCGAGGGAGCTTGCTCCCGCTCGACTCTGCGCAGCAGTCGCAAAACCATTGCATGCGGTGCATCTGACGCATCCAGGTGGCTGATTAAGGGGCCGCTTCGCGGCCCAACGGGAGCAAGCTCCCTCGCCACAGGTTTTGTGTTCGGCCTTAAGGATTATTTGCGGGGTTTGATTCTCGCGGTAGCCTCGGCCACCAGCGGATCATCCGGCCAATAATGCTTCGGATACCGCCCTTTCAAATCCTTCTTCACCTCGGCATACGTACTGCGCCAGAAGTTCGCCAAATCCTGCGTTACCTGCACCGGCCGCCGCGCCGGGGACAGCAGATGCAACTTCACCACTTGCCGGCCACCGGCAATGCGCGGGGTTTCCGCCAGGCCGAACAACTCCTGCAACCGCACCGCCAGAATCGGCGGCTGCTCGCTGTAATCCAGACGAATCGATGAACCCGACGGCACGCTCAGATGATGTGGCGCCAGCTCATCCAGCCGTTGCGGCAGCGGCCACGGCAACAGGTTATGGACGATGCTCGACAGGTCCAGATTGGCGAAGTGACTGAGGCGCGAGACTTTGCCCAAATAAGGCATCAACCAATGTTCGAGGCTTTTGAGCAGGGCGGCGTCGCTGACATCCGGCCATTCACTTTCACGCTTACTGTTGAGGTCCAACTGTCGCAACAACGCAACCCGCGCCTGCCACTGACGCAGCTCCGGGGTCCATGGCAACAGTTCCAGACCTTTGCGCCGCACCAGATTCACCAGTGCCTGACTGCGAGCAGTTTCGTCGAGGCCCGTCAGCGGTTCACGGCTGAGGATCAACTCGCCAACCTTGCGCTGCCGCTCGGCGCGCAACACGCCTTCACGCTCATCCCAATCCAGTTGATCGACGCAACGCACCTGTTCGGCCAGCACCGAGTCGAACAGCGCCGGATCGAAATCCGCCGCCAGATAAATCCGTTCTTCACGCTGGCCCTGACGACTGCCGAGATCGGCGATCACCAGCCACGGTTGCTTCATCAAACTGTCGGTTTCGGCGAACAGTGCTGCGCGGCCGTTGGCCAAACGATACTCCGCGCCACCGGCCCGGCGCTGTTGGGCAACTCGATCGGGATAGGCCAACGCCAGCAGTGCGCCGAGCCAGCGCGGATGATCCGGATCGCCGACCGGTTCCGACGCCTTGCCCCGCAGATAACCGCGATATTGCCGCGCCAATTGCCGGGCACGTTGCACGCCACCCTGAGCGCCGCGTGCGGCCCGTTCTTCGCCGGACAACAGCACCAGTCGGCTGTGCAGATCGGCTCCAGCACCGCGCAAGATATCTCGCTCGCCGAGCAAGGCCGCTACATCACAGGCCATGTCGGCCAAGCCAAGCGCCTGACCGCGCAACAGCAAATGCGCGATGCGCGGATGGGCCGGTAGTTCGGCCATGGCCTGACCGTGACGGGTCAGCGCTTCGCCGTCCAATGCGCCCAGGCGATCAAGCAAGTCCTGAGCCTGTGCATAAGCGGCCGCTGGCGGCACGTCGAGCCAAATCAATTGCCCCGGTGTCACGCCCCAGCGACCGAGCTGCAACGCTAATCCGGCAAGATCCGCCGAGAGGATTTCCGCGCTGGCGTAGGCCGCCAGTTGTTCGTGCTGATCTTGCGACCACAACCGATAACACACACCCGGTTCCAACCGCCCTGCCCGGCCCGCGCGCTGAGTGGCACTGGCTTTGGAAATACGCTGAGTGTCGAGGCGGGCCATGCCACTGCCCGGATCGAAACGCGGCACCCGCGCCAGCCCGGCATCGATTACCACGCGCACGCCGTCGATGGTCAGGCTGGTCTCGGCGATGTTGGTCGCCAGCACCACTTTGCGTTTGCCTGCGGGGGCCGGATCGATCGCCGCGCGTTGCGCGGCAAGATCCAGTTCACCGTGCAACGGGCAGAGCAGGACTTGCGTGCTCTCGCCCAGTGCATCGGCAAGTTGCTGATGCACCCGACGGATTTCCGCTTGCCCCGGCAGAAACACCAGAACGCTGCCGGTTTCGTCATTCAAGGCGTCGAGAATGGTCTGCACCAAACGCGGTTCGATGAATTCACCGGGCTGGAACGGTCGGCCCCAGCGCATCGCCACCGGGTACATGCGGCCTTCGCTGCGCAGGATCGGCGCGTCGTCCAGCAACCCGGCCAGGCGTTCGCCTTCCAGGGTTGCCGACATTAATAGAATTTTCAGTGGCTGATCGTCACGAAACAGCTCGCGGCCATTCAGGCTCAAGGCCAACGCCAGATCGGCGTCGAGGCTGCGCTCGTGGAATTCGTCGAAGATCAGCAGGCCAACGCCTTCGAGTGCCGGGTCGTCTTGCAAGCGTCGGGTCAGAATCCCTTCGGTGACCACTTCGATGCGGGTGTTGGGGCCGACTTTGCTGTCGAGACGAATGCGATAGCCGACGGTTTCGCCGACCTTCTCGCCCAGTTCACTGGCCAGACGCTCCGCCGCCGCCCGCGCGGCCAACCGGCGCGGTTCGAGCATCAGAATGGTCTGCCCGGCCAACCAGGGCTCATTGAGCAAGGCCAACGGCACGCGGGTGGTTTTACCGGCGCCGGGCGGTGCTTCGAGCACGGCTTCGTGGCGTGTAGCCAAGGCTTCACGCAGGGCGGGTAAAACTTCATCAATCGGCAAAGAAATCATGCTGGCTCCAAAACAGAGCGGCGAGTATAACGGCGAACTGCTCGGCGTTAATGACGGTCCTAATTCATACAGGCGTCCTTTCGTTTTGAAATTACCCAGGAGATTTCATATGCGTGTTCCCTTTCGCTTGATTGGCGGTGTATTGGTCGCGACGTTGCTGACCCAGGTGACCGCTTGCGGATCGATTTTCTACCCTGACCGTCGTGGTCAGATCGACGGCAAGATCGACCCGGCCATCGCCGCGCTCGATGCCGTGGGTCTGCTGTTCTACATCATTCCCGGCCTGATCGCGTTTGCCGTGGACTTCGCCACCGGCGCGATTTACTTCGAGCCCGGCAAGACCGCCCAGGTGGCCCCGGAAAAACTCAAGGAAGCCATCGGCGCCGATGGCAAGGTCGATAACCACAAATTGCAGACTATTCTCGAAACCGAACTGGGCCGCAGCTTCCCGCTGGATGACCCACGCCTGATCCAGCACAAGGGTAGCGCGCAGCAACTGGCCATGTTCGGCCTGCAACCTGCCGCGTAATCCGTGCCTGTGAAGGAACACTTAAAGGACAAGCCACCCCTATGATCGCAAGCTCCGAACATGCCCGCCTGCTGCGGCTGGCGACCCGTGCCTCGGTGGCGGTGGCGTGCACGCTGATCGTCGCCAAAGCCATTGCCTGGTGGTTGAGCGGTTCAGTGAGCATGCTCGCCGGGTTGACCGACTCGACCCTCGACGGCGTCACCTCGCTGCTCAACCTGCTCGCCGTGCATTACGCCTTGCGCCCGGCCGACGATGATCATCGGTACGGGCACGGCAAGGCCGAGTCGCTGGCGGGCATGGCTCAGGCGTTGTTCATTGGCGGCAGTGCGGTGCTGATTGCCTTGCAGGCGATTGATCGACTGAAACACCCGGAACCGGTGGGGGCGCCATGGATCAGTATCGGGGTGATTGTGTTTTCCCTGGTGCTGACCCTGGCCCTGCTGATGTTGCAACATCGCGTCGTCAAGGCGACCGGCTCCAACGCGGTGCGCGCCGATTCCCTGCATTACCGCTCGGACCTGCTGCTCAACGGCAGCATTCTGGTGGCGCTGGTGCTCGCCGGGTTTGGCTGGCATCAGGTCGACCCTTGGTTCGGTTTGGGGATTGCCGCCTACATTCTCTGGAGCGCGATTCATATCGCCCGGGAAAGTTTTGCCGTGCTGATGGATGAAGAATTGCCACTGGACGTCAGCCAGCACATGCTCGAACTGGCCTGCAGCGTACCGGGAGTCTTGGGGGCGCACGACCTGCGCACACGGATTTCCGGTAACCAGTGGTTCGTGCAGTTGCACCTGGAATTGCCGGGGGATTTGACCCTGTCAGTCGCTCACGGCATCAGCGACCAGGCCGCCGATGCGATTCACGCGGCTTATCCGCGAGCCGAAGTGCTGGTGCACGCCGACCCGCAGGAAGTGGTACTGGCAGACAGGGCTCAGAAAGAAACCTGATAACCGCGACTGCTCAGACAGTTGCCCTGGGCCTGGCGGTAGGCTTGTACCACCGACGGGTCTGGCTGATAGGTGGCCGTTCGCGGATCGAAGCCACTCTGCTGCACCGCGTATTGATAGCACTCGTAACCATCCTGATTGACCTGCTCTGGCGACTGACCGTTGGCCGGATACGCCACCACGTCATAACCATTGCTGACCGGTTGCGGCTGCGGTTCCACGGGCGGCTCGACCACGACGTAATCCTGAGTGCTTTCTTCGTAGGCGTAGTAAGAGCCGGCCGCGAGAAATAACAGCGCACCGCCGATCCACACTTCACGGGCGTAATCGGGCATGTAGTGGACGCGAATCCCGCGTGGCGGTTGAACCACCACGTAACGCGGGCCTTGTGGGCGATACCAGTAGCCGCCGGAGTAGAAGTAATCCTGACCTCGGTACGGCACACGGTAATCACGGTCCGGGAAGCGATCGATCACATGACCGGGGCGATACTGCGGGCCTGAGCCCCAGCCATTACCGTGCCCGTCCGGGCGACCGGCCCAGCGATGATCATCGGGACGCGGACCGTTGTTCTGCCAATGCGCGTTGTTATCATTGCGCCGCGGAACGTCCTGATAGTAGCCACGCTGCGGCTGCTGGGTCTGGCGCACGGTGTCGGGCCGGCCCTGGATCGGCAGGTCATTGGCCGGTAGTTGCGGCGGTGGCGGTGGTGATCGAACCGGACTGTTGTAGTCGTGCGCCGGACGGTCCTGCCGTTGACCGCCGTTCTGATTCTGGCCGTTGTGCTCGAACTGACGGTTGTTGTCGCCACGAATGATGTCGTTATTCTGCTGACGCGGCTGATTATTCTGTTGTGGGTTGTTCTGCGGGCGTGGCTGGTTATTGCCGCCATGGCCCTGATTGTTTCCCTGATGACCGTCCGACCCGCGCTGCCCGCCATCGGGGCCACGATTTTGCGGCTCATCGGCCAGGGATTGCGCAGTGACACTGATACACAACAAACCAACACCGGCCAAACGCCAGATGCGCGACTTCATGCTTTTCCTCACTGCGGGTTAGGGCCTGTACGTAAGACTGGGAAAGCACGGGCCGGTTCTGCAACAGGTTATCAGTCGCGCAACTTATTTATTGAGCGCGGCGCCAAATTCCGGGCAAAAGAAAAGGGAGACCCGTCGGCCTCCCTTTGAGAACTTCGTCCGTGCTCGACGCTTTTGACGTCGGCTCACCTCACGCCGTCTTCTGGACAGTGTGTAGCTCGGGGGCCGGCACAT
Organism: Pseudomonas sp. LB3P25; assembly: GCF_054897985.1. Lineage (NCBI taxonomy): Bacteria > Pseudomonadati > Pseudomonadota > Gammaproteobacteria > Pseudomonadales > Pseudomonadaceae > Pseudomonas > Pseudomonas sp. LB3P25. The sequence continues at coordinate 6,380,132 of NZ_CM142711.1, forward strand.
CCCCTGTGGGGGTGGCGACCGCCGCCGGCCTGATTCGGCGAGCGGCTGTGGACTGTTTGTCCGAGCAGTGATTCTGGTGATAAGAATAGGCTCGTGGCGCCAGCAGAGGATTGCGAAGATTGCTCAAATAAACATCACTTGCGCAATTTTTAACCCTGGATAGATAATCCACCGCAATAGTTATGACAAAGGCCTGATTGATGAGCAAACTCGACCGATACGACCTGAGCATTTTGGCCGAATTGCAGCGTGACGCGCGCATTTCCAACCAGGAGCTGGCCGAACGCATCGGCCTGTCCCCCTCGCCATGCTCGCGGCGGGTCAAGCAGCTGGAAGACGACGGCTACATCTCCCGCCAGGTGGCCTTGCTGGACCGCAAGATGCTCGGCTTGAGCCTGACGGCTTACGTGTTGATCGGCATGGACCGACACACACCCGAGCGTTTCGAAAACTTCGAAGCGGCGATTCGTACGTTGCCGCAGGTGCTGGAGTGCAGTTTGGTGACCGGAATGGATGCCGACTATCAGCTCAAGGTGGTGGTGCCGGACATGGACCATTATCAGAAATTGCTGCTGGGGCATCTGACCCGGATTGAAGGGGTGACGAGTGTGCGGTCGAGTTTTGTGTTGAACCAGGTGCTCAACAGTACCGAGTTGCCGCTGACTCATCTGCGCAGCTGATTGTGGCGAGGGGATTTATCCCCGCTGGGTTGCGAAGCAACCCTAAAAGTCTCGGCCAGTGCTACGCACTGGAACGGGGATAAATCCCCTCGCCACAGTGTGTTTTCAGACAAATGACTGCGGTACACCGACGCAGGTCAATGCCCCGCCAATCCCCCTTGGCGTATACTCGCTCCGCCCTTTTAGCCCCGCCCGCGCTGGAGATGTTCGATGGATCCTGCAGTATTCGAAGAGTGGATGATGACCGGACTGGTCAGCATTCTGATCATTTTCATGGGTTTCATCGTCTGGGATCTGGCGAAGAAATCCAAGGCCGGCAAGTTCGGTACGTTCATTCTGTTCTTTGTACTGGGCCTGGGGATTCTCGCGTTCATCATCAAGAGCGTGGTCATCGCGTACATCGAAAGCGGCTCGTCATAAACGCGCCGGCACTTCCTTCCACTGGCCCTGATCGAGCCCTTCGATCGACCAGTCGCCGATTTTGACCCGCACCAGGCGCAACGTCGGCAAGCCGACCGCCGCGGTCATGCGCCGTACCTGACGGTTACGCCCTTCGCGAATCACCAACTCCAGCCAACGGGTCGGCACGCTTTTGCGAAAACGCACCGGCGGGTTACGCGGCCACAACTGCGGCTCATCCAGTTGCCGCGCCTCGGCCGGCAACGTCATGCCATCGTTCAGCTCAACGCCATCGCGCAAGCGCTGCAACTGCTCGGCACTCGGCTCGCCTTCCACCTGCACCCAATAGGTCTTCGCCAGTTTGTGTTTCGGGTCGGCGATCCGCGCCTGAAGCTGGCCATCATTGGTCAGCAGCAGCAAACCTTCACTGTCGCGGTCCAGCCGTCCTGCCGGGTAAATCCCGGGAATCTCGATGTAATCCTTGAGCGTCGCCCGCCCTTCGCCGTCGCTGAATTGCGTCAGCACATCGAATGGTTTGTTGAACAAAATAAGCTTCGGCTCGGCGGGCGGCGCTTTGGCGACACGGCGCGGAGCTGAGGACGATGGCGCAGGCTTCACGCCAGGGCGGCGGGAAACGGGACGTTGAGGACGGGACATGGGAAAAGGAACATCTAGCGGTCAGGGCTGCTAATGCTAGGGCGTGCCATCGATTATTTCCACTGCCGCGCCGGGTCTGCTGTTGCGCAGGGCAAGGCGCGAGGAGCGTGGTTTGGTCATTCCAAATAAGCTCCGAGCAACGCGGCCCTGCGCAACAGCAGGCCCGGCCCTTCGGGTTGTGCCTGAAAGCGGGCCAGACTGCGTTGCAGTCCTCGGCAAGGGAGAAACCATTACCTTCGGACTGCGCCTTGCCTGGCCCGCTTTCAGGCGACAACGCGGCGGTGGAAATAATCGATGGCACGCCCTGCCCTGACCGTTAAATGACCATCTCGCAATCAGCGGAACGGCGGCTCGTCGAAGCTGCGCAGTTTGCGCGAGTGCAGCGAGTTGAGTTCGGTGCGCAACAGATCCACCGCCTCAATCCCGATCTTCAAATGCTGGCTGACCGCGCGTTCATAGAAGGCGTTGGCCGAACCCGGCAGCTTGATTTCGCTGTGCAACGGTTTGTCCGAAACACAGAGCAACGTGCCGTACGGAACCCGCAAGCGATAACCTTGCGCTGCGATGGTGCCGCTTTCCATGTCCACCGCCACGGCGCGGGACAGGTTGATCAGCGGACGTTCCTGAGCCCAACGCAATTCCCAGTTTCGGTCGTCGTAGGTCAGCACGGTGCCGGTACGCAGGCGTTTTTTCAGCTCGTCGCCCTTCTCACCGGTGATATTGGCCGCCGCTTGCTGCAACGCCATCTGCACTTCGGCCAGGGCCGGAATCGGGATATTCGGCGGCACGACCCGATCGAGAATCCCGTCGCGGCGCATGTAAGCGTGCGCCAGCACGTAATCGCCGATGGTCTGCGACTGACGCAAGCCACCACAGTGGCCGATCATCAGCCAGCAATGCGGACGCAGCACTGCCAAATGGTCGGTGATGTTCTTGGCGTTGGACGGGCCGACGCCGATGTTCACCAGGGTCACGCCATGGCCGTCGCTGGCGATCAGGTGATAAGCCGGCATCTGATAGCGGTGCCAGACCACACCGGCGGCAATCGCCGAGGCTTCGCCGTGGTCCATGCTCTTTTCGATGATCACGTTGCCCGGCAAGACCATGCGCACGAAGCGCGGATCGCTGCGCAACTGTTCCAGGCCATGGACGATGAACTGGTCGACGTAGCGGTGGTAGTTGGTCAGCAGAATCCATGGCTGCACATGACGCCAGTCGCTGCCGGTGTAATGCACCAGGCGGCGCAAGGAGAAATCCACCCGCGCGGCGTCGAACAAGGCCAATGGCAACGGGTCAGTGTTTTCCCAATCGTACAAACCGTCGGCAATGCCATCGGTCGCGGCGGACAAATCGGTACTCGGGAACACCCGCGCCAGCACGGCGGCGGTGACGCCAGAGCCGGCCAGTTCATCGCCCTGCTCAACCACGTACGGATAAGGAATGTTTTGCTGGCTGATACCGACTTCCACCGTCACGGTGAAGTCATGCATCAACGGCACCAGCTGTTCCAGCAGGTACTTACGGAAGGCGGCGGGATGAGTGACGGTGACGCTGTAAGTCCCCGGCAGTTGAACCTTGGCGTAGGCCCGAGTGGTCTGTGGGACTTCGCCCTGGCAATGGTAGGTCAGACGCAGTTCGGGATAGCGAAACATCGCACGCTGTTCAGCGTCTGGTTCGACTCGATCCTTGAGGTAACGCTTGAGCGCCTGGTTCAGCGCGGTGGTTGCACGATTGTGCAAGAGCGCAAGCCGGTCCACGGCTTGCTCGGCGGTTTGAACGACAATAAAAGCTTCGGTCACGATCAGCATCCTGTGTTCTGACTTGCAGGCCTTCATCTTGCCTGCATCGTCGCTTCACGGGAACAGTGGTTGCTACACAAATGCCAAGTCCACCCTAGATCCAATGTGGGAGCGAGCGGGCGACAATCGCTTCCACATCCAGCCCGCGTGGTAACGCGCCATACACCCGACCGGCGGAACCGAGACGACTGGCGATAAATGCATCACTGACCGCCGCATTGCCAGCCTCCAGCAACAGCTTGGCCTGAAGGCCCAACGCAATGTCTTCGGTCAATTGCCGCGCGCGGTATTGAATGTCGCTGGTGTCTTTGAAGGCCGCCTGCAATTGGCTGATGTGTGCAGCCAGGTGCTTGTCGCCATGGCCATCGCCCAATTCGCCGAACAGTACGTCAAGCACACCCGGCTCCTTGGACAACGCTCGCAATACGTCGAGGCATTGCACGTTGCCGGAACCTTCCCACGTCGAATTGACCGGTGCCTCACGGTACAAACGCGGCAAGATGCTGTCTTCGACATAACCGGCGCCGCCCATGCATTCGGCAGCCTCGTTGATCATCCCGGGCGCGCGTTTGCAGATCCAGTACTTGCCCACCGCAGTGACCAGCCGCGCGAATTTGGCTTCATGGTCGTCATCCAGATGATCCAGCGCCTGGCCCATGCGCAGGCTCAAGGCCAGGGCGGCTTCGCTTTCCAGGGCCAGGTCGGCCAGTACGTTCTGCATCAAGGGTTGTTCGCTGAGCAACTTGCCGCCGACCTTGCGGTGAGCGCAGTGATGGCTGGCCTGGGTCAGGGCCTGGCGCATCAGCGAACTGGAACCGACCATGCAATCGAAGCGGGTCATGGCGACCATTTCGATGATGGTCGGAACGCCTCGCCCCTCCTCGCCGACCATCCACGCCAGCGCACCACGGAACTCCACTTCGCTGGAAGCGTTGGAGCAATTGCCGAGTTTGTTCTTCAGGCGCTGTATGTAGAACTGATTGCGTGTGTCATCCGGACGATGGCGCGGCAGCAGGAAACAGGTCAGCCCCTTGTCAGTCTGAGCCAGGGTCAGAAAGGCATCGCACATGGGTGCGGAGCAGAACCACTTGTGGCCCACCAGTTCATACGCCTGGCCCGGACCACTGGCGCCGACCGGAAAAGCCTTGGTAGTGTTGGCCCGCACGTCGGTGCCGCCCTGTTTCTCGGTCATGGCCATGCCTATGGTGACCCCGGCCTTGTGGACCATGCCGACGTTGCGCGGATCGTATTCGGTAGAGAGGATTTTCGGCAGCCATTGCTCCGCCAGATCCGCTTGCAGGCGCATCGCCGGGACGCTGGCGAAAGTCATGGTCAGCGGGCAACCACTACCGGCTTCGGCCTGGCTGTGCAGGTAGGTCATGGCGGCGCGGGCGACGTGGGCGCCGGACTGTGGATGTGCCCAGGGCAATGAGGTCAGACCGTGCTCGACCGCCGTGCGCATCAGTTCGTGATAGGCCGGGTGAAATTCCACCAGGTCGATGCGATGGCCGTAACGGTCATGGCTGCTGAAAACCGGCTTGTTCTGATTGGCCAGGAACCCCGCTTCCATCAGCGGCCCGCCGGCCAGGGCGCCGTAAGCGTCGATCCGCGACTCGGCCCACCCGGCCCCGAAACGCCGCGACCACTCCTGCAAGGGCAGGTCGATGCGGTACAGGTTGGCGCCGTCCAGCGACGGTGGCTGGTTGGTGACTTCGTGGGTTTCGGCGAACTGATGCAGGTTCATGACGGGGCTCCTTTGGTCAGCCAAGGGACTTCAGTTAAGCACCGCCCCCCGGCCGAACAAAGTGTCATATCTGCCTAACTGTCGGCGCTTTCGCCTTGCCTTGGACACAGCACCCGGCGATAGAGCGCTGCCTGCAGGTCCTCGAATTTCACCGGCTTGCTCAGGTAATCGATCAAGGCACCGGTCGGGCAGCGTTCCCGATCAATGCTCAAGGCAATCACGAATACCGGCAATTCGGTACAGCCCGGCAACGTGCGGATCTGGCAACAGAGGGACGTGCTGTCCAAAGGTGGAAGCTGGCAATCGAGCAATACCGCATCGAAGGTTTCGCGCTGCAAGTGATCGAGCGCGGTAGCCCCGTTGTCGACGGTGCGCACCCGGAACCCCAGCTTGAGCAACATGCCGCGCATCACCAACTGATTGATGCTGTTGTCATCAACCAGCAGGACAGTGCAGTCCTGAGGCAGTCGCAGTCGAGGAAACTCCCGGTTCATCAAGGGCACTGGCGACCGCTCCACCACGGGCAGTTCGAACTCGACGTCGAGCTGGAAGCGGCTGCCACGACCAGGCTCGGAGCGGTGAGTCAGCTTTCCACCGAGCAGTTCGACCAACTGCCGACAGATCGCCAGGCCGACGCCCAGACCACCGTATTCACGGGTCATCGAGCCGTCGAGCTGGAAGAACCGCTGATACAGTGTCGCCTCCCCCAGATCGGTGAAGCCGATGCCAGTGTCGATCACCGCAAAGGACAGTGCCAGTCGGTCGGGCGCCACGGGCTTACCCGTCACCCGCAGCGCCAACCCGCCGATCCGAGTGAACTTGATCGCGTTATCCAGCAGGCACTCCAGGCATTGCGCCAACTTGGCGCTGTCGCCGTGCAAACGATCCGGCAGCCCCGGCGTGACCTCGACTTTGAAGTCCAGCGACTTGCTCAACGCGTTGCCCTCGAACTGCAGGCGCAAAGCCTCGACCACGCCGCGCAAACTGAAAATGGCCGGATAGGTCTTGAGCTTGCCGGCCTGCAACTCGGTCAGGGTGAGGATGCCGTTGACCATGCGCATCATGTCTCGCGCCGAACCGGCGGCCGTTTGCTGATATTGCTCCAGCTCCGGGTCCATCTCGACCGTCTGCATCAGTTCCAGCGAACCGATCACACCGTTCATGGGCGTGCGCAGTTCGTGGGTCAGGGTGGCGAGGAATTCGTCCTTGAGCTTGTTACTGTGAGCCAGTTGCTGGTTCAGCACTTCAAGCGTTTGACCGGCATCGAACAGGGTCTGCGCCTGTTGCTCGCGCATGGCGTTGATGCGATCAGCCAGCGCCAGGGACAGCAGCGCCACCTCTATCGCCGAGCCAATCTGGCTGGAATACATGGTCAGGAACACGTTCGGCAGGTAACCCAGCACCATCAGGGTGTTGACGATGCCGCCGAGTAAAAACGCCGACCAGGCAATGATGAAATAACGCGCCACTCGCAGACCACGCAGCCAGGCGAAAATCCCTGCGGCAAAAATCACCACGGTGAAGACCAATGCCAGCGCTGTCGCCAGGCGCAGGGCCAGGGCGTAACTGGTCATCAACGACAACCCGACCACCACCGCGCTAAACGCAATCAGCGCCAGCAGCAAGCGGTCGAGCCAACGACTGTGGGTCGCCGTCTGCAAGAAGCCGCGCGCGAACTGGCTGCCGAACAGGCCTGCACAACCGATGAAAAACGGCGTCGCGGCGTTAGCCCACCAGGGATTGTTCGGCCAGAAATATTCCACCGCCGCGCCATTCACTGACAACTGATACAAGCCGAACGAGGCGATATAGAAGATGTAATGGAGGTAGCTGGTATCGCGCACGCTGAGGTAGATGAACAGGTTGTACACCAGCATTCCCAGCAATACGCCGTAGATCAGCCCCAGTACATAGAGGCGGATTGGCTGCTCTTCCAGGTAGGCAGTGCTCGACCACAAGGTGACCGGCGCCTGGATCGACCCTTCACTCTGCAGACGCAGGTACAGGGTTTGCGCTTGATCAGGGGTGAAGTTCAGATTGAACAAATAATTGTTCTGGCGGATCTCGCGACTGTCGAACGGCAAGGCATCGCCCGTCTGGCGTGCCAGTTGATAGCCACCGGCGGTATCGGGCAAGTACAGATCAAGGTGATCGAGGGGCGGATAGGCCAGTTCCAGCAACCAGGTGCGTTGCACCGCGGGGTTGTTCGGCCGGTAATGCAGGTCGATTTTTAACCAGAACACTGAACGCGAGTAACCGGCGTTGAGGGTGGCTTTGTCGTGGGGCTTGAAGTTTCCGGCCGCGGCTTGTGCACGGACATCGGCGATGGTCGCCTGACCGCCCGCGTCTTCGAACACTTGCAGGGTTCGGCCCAGGGGAAGGCTTTGAGTGAATTCGTCGAATTCGAATGCACTCGCCATGAGGGGCAAGCACAACAGCAACATCAGCAAATAGCGCATTTAAGCCCCAGCGTGGCCTGTCCGGTTATCTCAGGAAGCCCCTCATTCCTTTTGAGTAGACGTAAAACCGGTATTACCTGTTATTGGTTTGGATCCACTCTAGCATAGCCGTTGGTGGCCATTGAACACCATTGAAATTTTTCCTACAAAGGCTCTAGCACGGGCGCTCCAGCTCCATGCACTGAGATAGAGCTGTTTGCCCGGTCAGATTATGAAAATGCCCTGTTCCCTGTAGCAGCTGGCGAAGCCTGCGTTCGGTTCGGGCCGCGTTCGGACGTAGCAGTCGTGAAGTCAGTCGCTGCGGTGTATCAGGCAGACTGCGTGTTCAGGTTTTACGACTGCTACGTCCGAACGCGGCCCGAACCGAACGCAGCCTTCGGCAGCTGCTACATGGACCGCGTCATGACTCGCTGGGGACACCCGAAAAAAGATGTTTGGTGGTAAGCTCGCGCACCATGAATATCTACAGCTCTCGCCCCGTTGTCCTCTGTCTCTCCGGCCACGACCCAAGTGGTGGCGCCGGCTTGCAGGCAGATATCGAAGCCCTGCTCGCTCAGGGTTGTCATGCGGCCCCGGCCGTCACCGCCCTGACCGTGCAAGACACGGTCAACGTCACTGACTTTCGCGTGCTCGACCGTGAGTGGGTGTTGGCCCAGGCCAATGCCGTGCTCAACGACTCGACGGTCGCGGCCGTGAAACTGGGCATGCTCGGTTCGCTGGAAATGGTCGACACCGTGGTCGAACTGTTGTCGGCGCACCCGCATTTGCCGGTGGTCTGCGACCCGGTGCTGCGCGCCGGTGGCGGCGGACGGCTGGGCAAGGACGAAGTCGGTTACGCCATGCGCGAGCGCCTGCTGCCCCTGTCGATCATCGCCACTCCTAACCTTCCCGAAGCCCGCATCCTCGCCGAACTGCCCGAAGGCACCGCGGACGAGTGCGCTGAAAAACTCCTGCCATTCGTCAAACACCTGCTCATCACCGGCGGCCATGGCGATGAACACGAAATCCACAATCGCCTGTACAGCCGCGACGGTCGCCGCGAAACCTTCACCTGCCAGCGCTTGCCCGGCAGTTATCACGGCTCCGGTTGCACGTTGGCCAGCGCCCTGGCCGGTCGTCTGGCCCAGGGTGAAAATCTCGTCAGTGCCGTGCAGACCGCGCTTAACTACACGTGGCGCACCCTGCGTGATGCGGAGCAGTTGGGCAAAGGCCAGTTCGTGCCGCGCCGCCTGCCGCTGGATTTCTGTTCGTAACTGTCCATGCGTAAAGCAAAAAGGATTGCCAGATGAAGCTACGTGGCCTGTACGCCATTACCGATAGCCAGCTGCTGGCCGGTAAATTTCTTTCGTATGTGGAGGCGGCGTTGGAAGGCGGCGTCACCCTGCTGCAATACCGTGACAAGAGCAGCGACGAGGCCCGCCGTCTGCGCGAGGCCGAAGCCCTGCGCGATCTGTGCGAACGCTACAAGACCCAGTTGATCATCAACGACGATGCCGAACTGGCTGCACGGCTGAACGTCGGCGTGCACCTGGGCCAGACCGATGGCCCGCTGACCCCGGCCCGCGCGCTGCTCGGTCGCCAGGCGATCATCGGCTCGACCTGCCACGCGCAGCTCGAACTCGCTGAACAAGCGGCCAAGGAAGGCGCCAGTTATGTCGCCTTCGGCCGCTTCTTCAACTCCAATACCAAACCCGGCGCACCGACCTGCAGTCTCGAACTGCTCGACCAGGCCCGCAGCAAACTGCACCTGCCGATCTGCGCGATTGGCGGCATCACGCTGGAAAACGCCGCGCCACTGGTGGCCCACGGGGTCGATCTGCTGGCGGTAGTCCATGGCCTGTTTGGCGCCGAGAGCACGGCTGAAGTGACACGCCGCGCCCGCGCATTCAACGAATTACTAAAAATCTGATTTGAGAACCCGATCATGTCTCGTTCCGAAACGCTGTTTGCCAATGCCCAGAAACACATTCCCGGTGGCGTGAACTCGCCTGTTCGCGCATTTAAAAGCGTTGGCGGCACGCCGTTGTTCTTCAAACACGCCGAAGGCGCCTACATCACCGACGAAGACAACAAGCGTTATGTGGATTACGTCGGTTCCTGGGGGCCGATGATTCTCGGCCACAGCCACCCCGACGTGCTGGACGCCGTGCGCAAACAGCTTGAGCACGGTTTGTCCTACGGCGCGCCGACCGAGATGGAAACCCAGATGGCTGATCTGGTCTGCTCGATCGTGCCGTCGATGGAAATGGTACGCATGGTCAGCTCCGGCACCGAAGCGACCATGAGTGCTATCCGTCTGGCCCGTGGTTTCACCGGCCGCGACAGCATCATCAAGTTCGAAGGCTGCTACCACGGTCACTCCGACAGCCTGCTGGTCAAGGCCGGTTCCGGCGCCCTGACCCAAGGCGTGCCGAGCTCGGCCGGTGTGCCGGCGGCCTTCGCCAAACACACCCTGACCTTGCCGTTCAACGACATCGACGCCGTAGCAACCCTGCTCGCCGAAGTCGGCCAGGACGTGGCGTGCATCATCGTCGAGCCCGTGGCCGGCAACATGAACTGCGTACCGCCGGCACCAGGTTTCCTCGAAGGCCTGCGCACCCTGTGCGACAAGCATGGCGTGGTGCTGATTTTCGACGAAGTGATGACCGGTTTCCGTGTCGCCCTTGGCGGAGCACAAGCCCACTACGGCGTGACGCCTGACCTGACCACCTTCGGCAAGATCATCGGTGGCGGCATGCCGGTTGGCTGCTTCGGCGGCAAGCGCGAAATCATGTCGCACATCGCACCATTGGGCCCGGTCTATCAGGCTGGCACATTGTCGGGTAACCCGCTGGCCATGGCGGCCGGCCTGACGACCCTGCGCCTGATCAGCCGTCCCGGCTTCCACGCAGAGTTGACTGACTACACCAGCCGCCTGCTCGATGGCCTGCAACAGCGTGCCGATGCCGCGGGCATTCCGTTCGTGACCACACAGGCCGGCGGCATGTTCGGCCTGTACTTCAGCGGCGCCGACGACATCGTGACTTTCGATGACGTGATGGCCAGCGACGCCGCCCTGTTCGGGCGCTTCTTCCACTTGATGCTCGAAGGTGGCGTGTACCTGGCGCCGAGTGCCTTCGAAGCCGGCTTCACCTCGATCGCCCACGGCGAAACCGAGCTGAAACTGACATTGGATGCCGCCGAGCGTGCATTTGCTGCCTTGAAATAGCGCTGTGTCGCTGATGTTGGCGATTGCCAGCGTCAGCTTTCACCTACATTCCCGCCCTTATTCCTACGCTTCTGCTAAAAATCCCCAGCAAAGTGGGCGATATATTCCCCGTGCAGCAGAAAAACGAGTAAAGACTTTGTAAGGTTGGCCCTGCTTATTTCATAATGCGCGCTTATTGGATCCCTCGATGGGTCCGCGCGCCCTTCAGAGGTAAGTCGATTCCCATGAACCGCACCGGCCGCGCCCTTGCATTGGGCTGCCTGTTGCTCCTTCAGCCCCTGCTCGCGCTCGCACAAGCAGGCGGCAACTCGTTGTTAATCCCAGCGATGGGTCGTTGCACCCTCAATACTCAGCCGCAAGACCTGGCACAGGCGCTCGCCGCCTGCCAGAAAGCGTCGGATGAAGGGGATGCGCAAGCGCAATACGAGTTGGGTGAGTTCTACTACGACGGCAAAAACACGCCGCGCGACCTCAAAAAAGCCCTGGGCTACTTCGAAAAGGCCTCGCTGCAAGGCCATGCTCAGGCGCAATTCAAACTCGGCACCATGTTCTTCCACGGCGAAGGCGTACCGGCCAATAACGTCCAGGCTTACATCGTGCTGAAAATGGCTGCGGTCAATGGCGCTGAAGAAGCGTTGGACACCGCCGACGAAGTCGCCGAGAAAATGCCTCGCGAAGAACTTGAGGTGGCTACCCAAGTGCTGGGGCAAATCTTCCGCAAATATCTGATGGAATTGCAGAGCGCCGATGGGCGTACGCCTTTTTCGCCCCTTCCCTGACTGTGGCGAGGGGATTTATCCCCGTTCGGCTGCGCAGCAGTCGTAAAGTCAGCGAATGCGATCCAGTTGAGCGAATGGGATGCCTGAATGCGGGGCTGCTTCGCAGCCCAACGGGGATAAATCCCCTCGCCACAATAAATCCCCTGACCACAATGACTCTCTAGCCACAGAAGAGAGCCCTGTCAGCTTCAAGATTGCTACTTACTTCTCAGGCATCGGCATCGGAAACGGCATGACATTGCCGACCGCGCCGCGGGCTTCGCTGATTTTCGGCGTGCCGAGGCGCTCGACCTCGTCGATCCGCACGATCGAATGCATCGGCACAAAGCTGCGCACAACGCCTTCGAACTGAGCCTTGAGCTTCTCTTCGCTCGGATCGACGACCACTTGCGTGCGCTCGCCAAAGACGAACTCTTCCACTTCCAGGAAGCCCCACAGATCACTTTGATAGATCTGTTTGGCATACATTTCGTACACCTGGCCCTGATTGAGGAAAATCACCTTGTAGATTGGAGCTTCACGTTTGGTCATGGTGGGCGAACAACACATCGGGGATAAAAATGAGGGCGCGAACTATAGCATAGCCACCGGACGCACAGCGGTAGGAACCTTGGGTCATGTTCCCTATAATGCGCGGTTCTTTGAATCACGTGATGACTCTTTCCATGGCCAAGAAGCTTTACATCGAAACCCACGGTTGCCAGATGAACGAGTACGACAGCTCGCGCATGGTCGATTTGCTGGGTGAACATCAGGCCCTGGAAGTCACCGCTCGCGCTGAAGATGCCGACGTGATCCTGCTCAACACCTGCTCGATCCGCGAGCGCGCCCAGGACCGTGTGTACTCCCAACTCGGCCGCTGGCGCGAACTGAAACTGGCAAACCCGGACATGGTCATCGCCGTCGGCGGCTGCGTGGCCAGTCAGGAAGGCGCGGCAATTCGCGACCGTGCCCCATATGTGGACGTGGTCTTCGGCCCGCAGACCCTGCACCGCCTGCCGGAAATGATCGACGCCGCGCGCGCTACCAAACTGCCGCAAGTCGACGTCTCGTTCCCGGAAATCGAAAAGTTCGACCACTTGCCCGAGCCGCGCATCGATGGGCCAAGCGCCTACGTGTCGGTCATGGAAGGCTGCAGCAAGTACTGCACCTTCTGCGTGGTGCCTTACACCCGCGGTGAAGAAGTCAGCCGCCCCTTCGATGACGTGATCGCCGAGATCATCCACCTGGCTGAAAACGGCGTGCGCGAAGTGACCCTGCTGGGGCAGAATGTCAACGGTTATCGCGGCACCACTCACGATGGGCGCCTGGCGGATCTCGCCGAGTTGATCCGAGTGGTGGCCGCCGTCGATGGCATCGACCGCATCCGCTACACCACCTCACACCCGCTGGAGTTCTCCGATAGCCTGATCCAGGCCCACGCCGACGTGCCGGAACTGGTCAAACACCTGCACTTGCCCGTGCAATCGGGTTCGGACCGAATCCTGGCGGCGATGAAGCGAAACCACACCGCACTGGAATACAAATCAAAACTGCGCAAGTTACGCGCTGCCGTGCCGGGGATTTGCATCAGCTCGGACTTCATCGTTGGCTTCCCGGGTGAGACAGAGAAAGACTTCGAACAGACCATGAAGCTGATCGAAGACGTCGGTTTCGACTTCTCCTACTCGTTCGTCTATAGCCAGCGTCCGGGTACTCCGGCTGCCGATCTGGCCGACGAAACGCCGGAAGAGCTGAAAAAAGAACGCCTGAACGCCCTGCAACATCGCCTGAACCAGCAAGGCTTCGAGATCAGTCGACAAATGGTCGGTTCGACCCAGCAGATCCTGGTGACCGATTATTCGAAAAAGGACCCCGGCGAACTGCAAGGCCGGACCGAGAATAACCGCATCGTCAATTTCCGCTGCGACAATCCAACCTTGATTGGTCAGTTCGCCGATGTGCACATTGATGCCGCTCAGCCACACTCGCTGCGGGGCTCGTTGATCCAGTGACAGCGCATTCCCCTGTGGGAGCGAGCCTGCTCGCGAAGGCGGTGTATCAGCTACATTAATCTCGACTGACACTCCCTCTTCGCGAGCAGGCTCGCTCCCACAGGTCCGGTGTTGGACGTTGCTTTATTTAAGAGCTTTCGCACCCAGGCCACTGGCGTTATCCTTGATTTCATCTTAATTGCCCCAGGGCGGCTAAATACGACCTTGAACGCACCCATAGAACCACATCGTTTTATCCTCGAGCCTTTTGAAGCTCGCCGCTTCGCCAATCTGTGCGGGCAATTCGACGAGCATCTGCGCTTGATCGAACAGCGCCTGACCATCGAGATCCGCAACCGCGGAAACCAGTTCGAACTGATCGGCGAGCCCAAACACACCACCTCCGCGGAAAACCTCCTGCGCCGCCTGTACCGGGAAACCAAGGGTACCGAGCTGTCGCCGGACATGGTTCACCTGTTCCTGCAGGAATCGGCCGTCGAAGAGCTGGACAACGTCTCCCCCTCCGAACCTTCCGTCGCCCTGCGCACCAAAAAAGGCATGATTCGCCCTCGCGGCTTGAATCAGTTGCGCTACGTGAAGGAAATCCTCGGTAACGACATCAACTTCGGCATCGGCCCGGCCGGTACCGGCAAGACCTATCTGGCCGTTGCCTGCGCGGTAGACGCGCTGGAACGCGAGCAGATTCGCCGCATCCTGTTGGTGCGCCCGGCGGTTGAAGCGGGCGAAAAGCTTGGCTTCCTGCCCGGCGACCTGTCGCAGAAAATCGACCCGTACCTGCGCCCGCTCTACGACGCACTCTATGAAATGCTCGGCTTCGAACACGTCGCCAAGCTGATCGAGCGTCAGGTGATCGAAGTTGCGCCGCTGGCCTACATGCGCGGTCGCACCTTGAACAACAGTTTCATCATCCTCGACGAAAGCCAGAACACCACCGTCGAGCAGATGAAGATGTTCCTGACCCGGATCGGCTTCGGCTCCACAGCAGTCATCACCGGTGACATCACCCAGGTCGACCTGCCGAAAGGCACCAAGTCCGGGCTGCACCATGTGATCGAAGTGCTAAAAGACGTGCCGGGAATCAGCTTCACCCATTTCATGCCCAAAGACGTCGTGCGCCATCCATTGGTGCAGCGCATCGTCGAAGCCTACGAGCGCTTCGAGAATCGCGTGGCCGACGAACCGGCGAAGTTCTCGTCCAAGGACACTCGCCACGATGCTTGAGCTTGATCTGCAACTGGCTACCGAAGCGCCTGCCCCAAGCGAAGCCGAGTTCCGCCAATGGTGCGAACTGGCGCTGCGCCAGCGCACAGCCGACTCCGAAATGACCATCCGTTTGGTCGATGAAGAGGAAGGTCGCGAGCTGAACCACACCTGGCGGCAAAAGGATTACGCCACTAACGTCTTGTCGTTTCCTGCCGATGTGCCCGACGAGTTTCTCGACATCCCGCTGCTGGGCGATCTGGTGATCTGCGTGGCGGTGGTCGAGCGCGAAGCCGCCGAACAAGGCAAGGCACTCAAGGCCCATTGGGCGCATCTGGTCATTCACGGCTGCTTGCATCTGCTGGGTTACGACCATATAGATGACGATGAAGCCGAAGAAATGGAAGCACTGGAACGAACGTTGCTTGCAGAGTTGGGCTATCCCGACCCTTATGCGGACGACGAAACAGACGCATCCCCTATCGTTACAACAAAGGATTCAGAGTAATCGCTATGAGCGAAGATCGATCGAGCAACGGGCAAAAGTCATGGCTGGGTAAGCTCACCCAGGCTTTTGCCCACGAGCCGAAGAACCGCCAGGAGCTGCTGGAACTGCTGCGCGACGCACACCAAAACAAGTTGCTGGACAGCGAAGCGCTGGCCATCGTCGAAGGCGCCATCCAGGTCGCTGACCTGCAAGTACGGGACATAATGGTCCCGCGCTCGCAGATGATCAGCATCAAGGCGACCCAGACACCCCGCGAGTTTTTGCCCGCCGTGGTCGACTCGGCCCACTCCCGCTACCCGGTGATTGGCGAAAGCCATGATGACGTGATGGGCGTGCTGCTGGCCAAGGATTTGCTGCCGTTGATCCTCAAGGAGAACGGCGACAGCTTCAACATCAAGGACCTGCTGCGCCCGGCCACTTTCGTGCCCGAGTCCAAGCGTCTGAATGTGCTGCTGCGCGAGTTTCGCGCCAACCACAACCACATGGCCATCGTCATCGACGAATACGGCGGTGTGGCCGGCCTGGTGACCATCGAAGACGTGCTGGAACAAATCGTCGGCGACATCGAAGATGAGCATGACGTCGAAGAAGACAGCTACATCAAGCCGCTGCCCAGCGGTGACTTCCTGATCAAGGCCCTGACGCCGATCGAAAACTTCAACGAATTCTTCGACAGCCAATTCTCCGATGACGAATTCGACACCGTCGGCGGTCTGGTGATGAGCGCGTTCGGGCACCTGCCAAAACGCAACGAAATCACTGAAATCGGCCCTTATCGCTTCCGCATTTTGAACGCTGACAGCCGTCGGATTCACCTGCTTCGCCTGACGCCTATTGCCCGGTAATTCTAAGGACTGAAATGCAGCGTATGACCCGCCCCGGCTGGCCCGGTAACCTGCTGGCCGTGGCGGCCGGTGCAATCACCACCCTGGCCCTGGCGCCGTTCGATATCTGGCCGTTGGCGTTGCTGGCGGTCGGTTTCTTCTATGCCGGCTTACGCGAACTGAACCCCCGCCAGGCGCTTGGCCGTGGCTGGTGTTTCGGGTTCGGTCTGTTTGGCGCCGGTACCAGTTGGATCTACTACAGCATTCACCACTTCGGCGGCGCTTCGGTACTGCTGGCCGGTTTCCTGATGCTGATCTTCACGGCGGCGATTGCCTGGTTCTTCGCCCTGCCCGCCTGGATCTGGGCGCGCTGGCTGCGCCGTAACGAAGCACCGCTGGCAGACGCCTTGGCGTTTGCGGCGTTGTGGGTCGGTCAGGAAGCCTTTCGCGGCTGGTTCCTGACCGGTTTTCCCTGGCTTTATTCCGGCTACAGCCAGCTCAACGGTCCGTTGGCCGGGCTCGCACCACTCGGCGGAATGTGGCTGATCTCCTTCACCCTGGCCCTGACGGCCGCGCTGCTCTACAACGCGTTGCGCCTGGTGCGCACGGGCCGCAAAGGTTTCATCGCCGCTGGTGTGTTGCTGCTGGTCGGCCCTTGGGTGGCCGGCGTGGCGCTCAAGGAGCATGCCTGGACCAGCCCGGCGGGCGCACCGCTGAGTGTCGCGGCGATTCAGGGCAACATCGAACAGAGCATGAAGTGGGACCCGGCGCAGCTCAACGCGCAGCTGGCGCTGTACCGCGACATGAGCTTCAGCTCGAAACGCGTCGACCTGCTGATCTGGCCGGAAACGGCCATCCCGGTGCTCAAGGAGTCCGCCGAGGGCTACCTGAACATGATGGGAAGCTTCGCTGCAGAGCGTAAGTCCGCGCTGATTACCGGCGTACCGATTCGCGAGGAAGTCCATCACCAGAAGCGTTTCTTCAACGGCATCACCGTCGTGGGTGAAGGAGACGGCACTTACCTCAAACAGAAGCTGGTGCCGTTTGGCGAATACGTTCCGTTGCAGGACGTACTGCGCGGACTGATCGCCTTCTTCGACCTGCCGATGTCGGACTTTGCCCGTGGCCCGGCCGATCAGCCGATGCTGCAGGCCAAGGGTTATCAGATTGCGCCGTTTATCTGCTACGAAGTGGTTTACCCGGAATTCGCCGCCAGCCTTGCAGCGCGTAGCGATCTGCTGCTAACCATCAGCAATGACACCTGGTTCGGGACGTCCATCGGCCCGTTGCAACACTTGCAAATGGCGCAGATGCGCGCGCTTGAGGCCGGTCGCTGGATGATCCGCGCCACCAACAATGGCGTAACCGGTTTGATCAACCCGTTCGGCCAGATCACCGTGCAGATCCCGCAGTTCGAACGCGGCATTCTGTACGGCGAAGTGGTGCCAATGCACAACCTGACGCCTTATCTGGAATGGCGCTCTTGGCCGCTGATCATTGTTTGCGTGCTGCTGTTTGGCTGGGCGTTGGTGGCTAGCCGGATGGCAAAAACCGTTTAGGTATCGCGGCGCCTGCAAAAAGATCGCAGCCTCGTTTCACTCGACAGCTCCTACAGAGTACGCAATTCCCTGTAGGAGCTGTCGAGTGAAACGAGGCTGCGATCTTTTGATCTTCAGCGGTAAAACATCGAATACCCGACCTGCCCCACCGCTTCATTCAACAACTGCCCGCTCTGCCAGATCGATTTAAATTCCGGTATCCAGCCACCCAATGGCCGGGCGTTGTCCACGCCTAAAAAACCGACCGGCGCTGGCACCACTTCAAATCCTGCCTTTTTGAAACTCCAGAGCGCTCGTGGCATGTGCCAGGCCTGAGTCACGACGACCACGCGCTTGATCCCTTCCGGCAACAACACCTCGGCGCTGAACTGCGCGTTCTCCCAGGTCGTGCGGCTGCGCCCTTCTTGCCAGCGCACCGCCATGCCGAAATCATCGCGCAACGAGTCCGCCATCAACTTCGCTTCGGTCGGCGGCGTGCCGTAATGCAGGCCTCCGCTGGTCAGAATCGGCAAACCGGAGGCCTTGGCCAGCCGCGCAGCATAGCGCTCGCGTTCCAGGCCCACGCCCGTTGGCTGGTCAGCGCCCCATGCCGGATCACCCCGCTCACGCCCCGAACCGAGCACCACGATCGCATCGGCGCGCTGACGCAGTGTTGCCCATTCGTCGCGAGCCAGCGGCGCTTCACGCTCCAGCGCCTTGGCGCCCCACTGCACCACCACCGGCAAGCTCATCAGCCAGAAACCGCCCACGCCCAGCGCAAAGCACACTCCGGCAAGGCGCGGTCTTGAGCGACGCAACCACCAGGCAAGCACCAACAACAGCAAAAGAATGCCGGGCGGCAGCAGTAGTTGTTTAACGAAATAGCGAAAAGGCATCGAGCATCTCCAAAAAGATGCCCGAAGCCTAAGTGGGTTGACGCAATGCGACAACAAATACGGAAGGACTATGCTTCAAAAAACCATACGTCATGGCTTCAAGTGCCCTTACTTGAATTGCAGAGACCGGACCTTTACCGCGTCTCTGCCGGGAGCCTTGTCCTTGAGCCAGATGATCTTGGCCGAACGTGGTGCGTCGAGTTGCTTCACTGCTTCTGACAAGCATCCGTGTGTCTCACGTTCACTGCGATCGAGATACGCTTTGACCAGTGCAAACTCTGCGGGACTCAAGCCACGCAATTCCAGTTCCAGCGGACGCTCATCGCGTAACCGGCCAGCGGTTTTTGCCGCGTCCAGGGCCATTCCCAGACGATCGATCAGTCTTTCGTACAGCTCCGGTTTTGTAACTTTTTGCCGTGACTCAACCATCCATCACCTCATTGAAGATAAGACTTACTCCCCATTTAGAGCTTAGCTTCCATGAACAAACCGGCTGAGCGCTGCGACCAACGGCCCTCGCAGCGGTTTTTGGGAGGCCCGCAGCAGTAATCAGGGTTTCCCTCGGTAGAGTGCGGTCATGTATGCTACGGCGCTTCCTGTAACTCCACTTCCAGCTCGCCTGGGCACCGAACCGCCGATTTGGCGTGATCACCGTCCAGCGTTGCATTGAAGAGGATTAGGCCACCCCTATTCAGTTCAAAAGTAGCCATGCACGAACAATATCAGCCCCGTGAAATCGAAGCCGCCGCCCAGTCGTTCTGGGACGAGCAAAAGTCCTTTGAAGTCAGTGAACAGCCAGGCAAGGAGACTTTCTACTGCCTGTCGATGTTCCCTTACCCCAGCGGCAAGCTACACATGGGGCACGTGCGCAACTACACCATCGGCGACGTGATCTCCCGCTACCAGCGCATGCAAGGCAAGAACGTCCTGCAACCCATGGGTTGGGACGCCTTTGGCATGCCGGCGGAAAACGCCGCGATGAAGAACAACGTAGCGCCCGCCAAGTGGACCTACGAAAACATCGCCTACATGAAAACCCAGCTGCGCAGCCTGGGCCTGGCGGTGGACTGGTCCCGCGAAGTCACCACCTGCAAGCCTGATTACTACCGCTGGGAACAATGGCTGTTCACTCGCCTGTTCGAAAAAGGCGTGATTTACAAGAAAAGCGGCACCGTGAACTGGGACCCGGTCGACCAGACCGTCCTGGCCAACGAGCAAGTGATCGACGGTCGCGGCTGGCGTTCCGGCGCGCTGATCGAAAAGCGCGAAATCCCGATGTACTACTTCAAGATCACCGCTTACGCGGATGAGCTGCTGTCGAGTCTCGACGACCTGACGGGCTGGCCTGAACAGGTCAAGACCATGCAGCGCAACTGGATCGGCAAGTCCCGCGGGATGGAAGTGCAGTTCCCGTACAACGTCGATTCCATTGGCGAAGCCGGCGCACTAAAAGTCTTCACCACCCGTCCAGACACCCTGATGGGCGCGACCTACGTTGCTGTAGCCGCCGAGCACCATTTGGCGACCCTGGCCGCGCAGAACAACCCTGAGCTGCAAGCGTTCATCGCTGAATGCAAGGGCGGCAGCGTCGCCGAAGCCGACGTCGCCACTCAAGAGAAAAAAGGCCTGCGCACTTCGCTGTTCGTGGAGCATCCGCTGACCGGTGAAAAACTCCCGGTGTGGGTCGCCAACTACGTGCTGATGCACTACGGCGATGGCGCGGTCATGGCCGTCCCGGCGCACGACGAACGTGATTTCGAGTTCGCCACCAAATACAACCTGCCGATCAAGTCGGTGGTGCGCACCAGTTCCGGTGACATTAACCCGGCGCCTTGGCAGGATGCTTACGGCGAGCACGGCACGCTGATCAATTCCGGCGAGTTCGACGGCCTGGACTTCGAAGGCGCCTTTGACGCCATCGAAGTCGCGCTGATCAAGAAGAACCTCGGCGCCTCTCGCACCCAGTTCCGCCTGCGCGACTGGGGCATCAGCCGCCAGCGCTACTGGGGCTGCCCGATCCCGATCATCCACTGCGACACCTGCGGTGATGTGCCAGTCCCGGAAGATCAACTGCCTGTCGTACTGCCGGAAGACGTCGTACCGGACGGTGCGGGCTCGCCACTGGCACGCATGCCCGAGTTCTACGAGTGCATCTGCCCGAAATGCGGCCAGCCTGCCAAGCGTGAAACCGACACCATGGACACCTTCGTCGAGTCCTCGTGGTACTACGCCCGTTACGCCTCGCCTCACTATGAAGGTGGTCTGGTGGAAAAATCGGCGGCCGACCACTGGTTGCCGGTTGATCAGTACATCGGCGGTATCGAACACGCCATTCTTCACCTCCTGTACGCGCGCTTCTTCCACAAGCTGATGCGTGACGAAGGCCTGGTGAGCTCCAACGAGCCGTTCAAGAACCTGCTGACCCAAGGCATGGTGATCGCCGAGACCTACTATCGTCGCGAAGCCAACGGTGCCTACACCTGGTTCAACCCGGCGGACGTCGAACTCGAACGCGACAGCAAGGCCAAGGTCATTAGCGCCAAGCTGATCGCAGACGGCCTGCCGGTGGAAATCGGTGGCACCGAGAAGATGGCCAAGTCAAAGAACAACGGCGTTGACCCACAGTCGATGATTGACCAGTTCGGCGCAGACACCTGCCGCCTGTTTATGATGTTCGCCTCGCCACCTGACATGAGCGCGGAATGGTCCGACTCCGGAGTAGAAGGTTCGCACCGCTTCCTCAAGCGTGTCTGGCGCCTGGCTCAAGCCCACGTCACTCAGGGCCTGCCGGGCAAACTGGACGTCACCAGCCTGAATGACGAACAGAAAGTCATTCGCCGTTCGATCCACCAGGCCATCAAGCAGGCCAGCCACGACGTCGGCCTGAACCACAAATTCAACACCGCCATCGCTCAGGTGATGACGCTGATGAATGTGCTGGAAAAAGCCCCGCAAGGCACCGGACAGGATCGCGCGCTGGTTCAAGAAGGTCTGGAAACCGTAACTCTGCTGCTGGCTCCGATCACGCCGCACATCAGCCACGAGCTGTGGAATCAACTGGGTCACGCTGACCCGGTGATCGACGCCGCTTGGCCGGTACTGGACGAAAGCGCTCTGGTACAAGACAGCCTGCAACTGGTGATTCAGGTCAACGGCAAGCTGCGCGGCCATATCGAAATGCCCGCCAGCGCCAGCCGCGAAGAAGTCGAAGCCGCCGCACGGGCCAACGAGAACGTGCTGCGCTTTGTCGACGGTCTGACCATTCGTAAAGTGATCGTAGTGCCCGGGAAACTGGTCAATATCGTCGCCAGCTAATTGGATCAGGCGCCAGGTCATGCCTGGCGCCGAGTAAAACCTTTCGGGCCGCAAGATCGGCCCACATGGTTTCAAGGGGAGCAACAAGATGATCAAACGCAATTTGCTGGTGATGGGCCTCGCCGTTCTGCTGAGCGCCTGCGGTTTCCAGCTGCGTGGCACCGGCACCACCGAACTGGCGATCAAGGAACTCGACCTGAGCGCCCGCGACGCCTACGGCCAAACCGTGACTCAACTGCGCCAGGTACTCGAAAGCAGCGGCGTCAAGGTTTACACCGGTGCCCCCTACAAACTGGTGCTGACCGATGAGCAGGAAAGCCAGCGCATCCTCAGCTATGCGGGTGCCGGTCGCACTGGCGAGTATCAGGTGACTACGGTGCTGAACTACGATATCCGTGGCCAGGGCAACCTGCCGTTGATGACCGACAAGCTCGAAGTGCAGAAAGTCTTCATTCACGACGGCAACAACCTGGTGGGTTCCGATCAGGAAGCCAACGATGCCCGCATCGAAATGCGTCGCGAACTGGTTCAGCGCATGATGCTACGCCTACAACAGCTCACGCCGACCCAGCTGGACCAGCTGCAACAGACTGCCGAAGCCCGTGCCAAGGCTGAAGCCGCGGCCCTGGAGGCGGCGCAGAAGGCTGAAGCGAACACTCCGCGTCAGTCGCCAATCCAACTGCCGCAGCAGTAAGACTTACGGGGCGCTCAGGCGCCCCGTTCGCCCTCGCCTATGAAACTCGCCCCCGCCCAACTCGCCAAACACCTGCAAGGCGCTCTCGCGCCGGTCTACATCATCAGTGGCGATGACCCACTGCTGTGTCAGGAAGCCGCCGACGCCATTCGTGCCGCTGCCCGCCAACAGGGCTTCGACGAACGCCAGGTCTTCGCCGCCGACGCCAGTTTCGACTGGGGTACGTTGCTGCAAGCCGGCGCGAGCATGTCGCTGTTCGCCGAAAAGCGCCTGCTGGAACTGCGTCTGCCGTCCGGAAAACCCGGTGACAAAGGCGCGGCCGCGTTCATCGAGTATTGCTCGCGACCGGCCGAAGACACGGTGTTGCTGATCAGCCTGCCCAAGCTGGATGGCAGTGCGCAGAAAACCAAGTGGGGCAAGGCGCTGGTCGAAGGCCAGCAGACCCAGTTCGTGCAAATCTGGCCGGTAGAGGCCAACCAGTTACCGAGCTGGATCCGTCAACGTTTGTCCCAGGCCGGGCTTTCCGCCAGCCAGGACGCCGTCGAACTGATCGCCGCACGGGTCGAGGGCAACCTGCTGGCCGCCGCCCAGGAAATCGAAAAGCTCAAGCTGATGGCCGAAGGCGGTCAGATCACCGTTGAAACCGTGCAAGCGGCGGTGGCCGACAGTGCGCGCTTCGATGTCTTTGGCCTGACCGATGCGATTCTCAACGGCGAAGCGGCTCATGCCCTGCGTATGCTCGAAGGGCTGCGCGGTGAAGGCGTCGAACCGCCAGTGATTCTCTGGGCGCTGGCCCGGGAGCTGCGCCTGCTGGCCAACCTGTCGCTGCAGTACAGTCAGGGTGTGCCGCTGGACAAAGCCTTCAGCTCTGCCCGACCGCCGGTCTGGGACAAACGCAAACCGCTGATGAGCAAAGCCCTGCAACGCTATTCGGCGCAACGCTGGGCGCAGCTATTGCTGGAAGCGCAGCGCATCGACGCACAGATCAAAGGCCAGGCGGCGGGTTCACCGTGGATGAGCCTCAGTCGATTGTCGTTGTTGATGGCCGGGCAGAGATTGTCGTTGCCCGCTGAATAAGATCAAAAGATCGCAGCCTCGTTTCACTCGACAGCTCCTACAGGGGGACGCATTCCAATGTAGGAGCTGTCGAGTGAAACGAGGCTGCGATCTTTTGATCTTGCTTCCTACAAATCAAATCTGAATTTCCCCTCTAGACAGCCCCCCAACTTCGGCAGATTATTTCCCCCCGCAAAACCCACTCAATCGAGAGATCTGATCATGAGCAAAAAGCCATCGAAGCATGGCCCCAACAAGGCCAAATCCATCATCGCCCAGCCACTGTTCCGCAGCCGTCAGGAACCAGCCGGCAAGGGCAAAGGCAGCTACCGCCGCGAAGCCTTCCAGTCTAATAGCTGGGAGGCTTCTTACTTTCTGGCGGCCTGAAAGGCAAGCGCTCGCTCAACATGTTAAGGTCTGCACCTGATTCGTACTCCCTGGACCCGTGCATGCCCCTTTGTATTTCCCGTCGTTGGCACCTGCGCCAACTGATCGCTGCCTCCAGCCTCGTTTTGCTAGTCGCCTGCGCGGAAAAACCGACCGCCGCCGACGCCCAACCGCTTCAGACCCTCCCCGTCGCGACAGCCCCTGCGGTCATTCCGCCCGTGGTGCCGACCGGTGAAAACCTCGACATCCAGCCCACCCAGACCTTCGCCGAATGGCAGGCGGGTTTCCGCAAGGACGCTCTGGCCGCCGGTATCCGCGCCGATCTGTTCGACCGCGCCTTCGCCAATGTCAGCCTCGACACCAGCGTGATCAACGCCGACCGCAGTCAGCCGGAATTTTCCCGCCCGGTGTGGGAATACCTCGACGGCGCCCTTTCGCCGCTGCGGGTACGCAAAGGTCAGGCGCTGGTCAGCCAGTACGCCGACATCCTGCAAAGCATCGAACAGCGCTACGGCGTCGACCGTCAGGCACTTGTCTCGGTGTGGGGCATGGAAAGTAACTTCGGTCAATTCCAAGGCAACAAGTCGGTGATCAACTCTCTGGCGACCTTGGCCTATGAGGGCCGGCGTCCTGGTTTCGCCCATGCGCAACTGATCGCCGCGCTGCAGATCCTGCAACAGGGTGATATCGAACCTGAAAAAATGCTCGGTTCGTGGGCGGGCGCCATGGGGCAGACCCAGTTCATCCCGACCACCTACAACACCCATGCAGTGGATTTCGACGGCGACGGCCGCCGCGACATCTGGGGCAGCCCGGCCGATGCCCTGGCCTCGACGGCGCACTACCTGCAAAGTTCAGGCTGGCAGAAAGGCCAGCCATGGGGCTTTGAAGTGCAGCTGCCGGGCAGTTTCAACTACGTCCTGGCCGATGGCACGATTCGCAAGAGCGTCGCTGAATGGCTGCAACTGGGCGTCACCCTGCCCACTGGCGGCCAGGTTCCGCCGGGCTCAGAACACCTGTCAGCCGCCCTGCTGCTGCCGGCCGGTTATCGCGGCCCGGCGTTCCTCGTCTTCGACAACTTCCGCGCAATCCTCAAGTACAACAACTCGTCGTCCTACGCCTTGGCCGTAAGCCTGTTGTCCGAGCGTTTCAACGGTTCAGGCTTCATCAGCGGCACGTGGCCCAAAGATGATTTGCCGCTGAGCCGTACCGAGCGGATCGAACTGCAAAGCTTGCTGAGCGCGCAGAACTATGACGCGGGCAACGCCGACGGCATTATCGGCGCCAACACTCGCAAGGCGATCCGCAGCGCCCAGCAGTCGTTTGGCTGGCCGGCGGATGGGTATCCGACGCACAAGCTGCTCGAAGGCCTGCGTAACCGCTAAAAGCATCGCGAGCAGGCTCGCTCCCACAAGTTTTCGTTAACCCTGTGGGAGCGAGCCTGCTCGCGAAGACTGACTAACAGGCGACCACTATCTAGCGTCTGACCACCACATCCTGCTCCAACACCAATTCCTTGTTCCCCGCATCCAGCCTCACCAGCGCGCCCATCGGCAATGTCAGGTTCGGATCGCAATGCCCGCTGCGCCACCCGGACAACACCGGTATCCGCAACGGCTCGAAGGTCTGCTTGAGCAAGCGCTCCAACGCAACCCTATCAACCCCCGCCACATCCCCCACCAGAACCCCGCGCAGCTTATGCAGCGTGCCGGCCAGACGCAGATGGGTCAGCAGCCGGTCGATGCGATACAGCGGCTCGTTAATGTCCTCGATGAACAGGATGACGCCCTCGGCATCCATCTCATACGGTGTGCCCATGGTCGCGGCGATTATCGACAGATTGCCCCCCAGCAAACGCCCGTGAGCGATGCCAGGCTCGATGGTGGTCAACGGGTAGGCCACCGGATGCGCCAGCACGCTGCCCGTCTTCACCTGTCCTCTGAGCATGTTGAAGAACGAAGACTCGGTAGGTTTTTGCTTGTCACCCAGCAAGTCAGCGTTGAGCATCGGGCCATGAAAGGTCACGAAGCCCGCATAACGGCTGATCGCCAAGTGCAGCGCGGTGATGTCGCTGTAGCCGATGAACGGCTTGGCATTATTGCGCAGCAGTTCAAAGTCGATGCGATCGAGCAAGCGCGGCGTACCGTAACCCCCACGCAAGCAAATGATGGCGTCGACCTCACTGTCGGCGAACGCTGCGTGCAGGTCATTGAGCCGCACATCATCACTGCCGGCCAGGTAATCATCTTTCTCGTACACGCCGGGGAAAACCCGCAGTGAATATCCGCGAGCGCGCATCCAGGCGATGGCCTTATCGGTATCCAGCGCTGCGGGACCGGCGGGCGCGATGACGCCAATCAGCCCTTCTGACGGCAAGGCCGGAACGGGTGCGTGCGGACAAAGTGTGTGAGTCGGTCGAACGGTCATCCATGAATCTCCCTGCGTGAAAGTGTCAAGCACACAGTAGTCAGGAACGGGGACAAACAGAAGAGGGTCAGTCGCCCCGCAAGTTGCAGGAAAAGACGGTCATTGCCGTGGGCAAGGCAAAAAAAATGCCCGCAAGGCCGGATAAGCATTGCGGGCGCCTTTTTTACTGGCAGCTGATCAGGACGACATCAGCTCGGCCTTGACCAGTTTCGCCTGCTCGTCGGCGTGGTACGAGGAACGTACCAGCGGGCCGGAAGCGACGTTCTTGAAGCCCATCTTGTAACCTTCCTCGGCAAACCAGGCGAACACGTCCGGGTGCACAAAACGCTGCACCGGCAAGTGGCTGCGGGATGGTTGCAGGTACTGGCCAAGGGTCAGCATGTCGATGTCGTGTTCGCGCATGCGCTTCATGACTTCGATGACTTCTTCGTCGGTTTCGCCCAGGCCCAGCATCAGGCCGGATTTGGTTGGAATGTGCGGCATCATCTGCTTGAAGCGTTGCAGCAGGGTCAGCGACCACTGGTAATCCGAGCCCGGACGCGCAGCCTTGTACAGGCGCGGCACGGTTTCCAGGTTGTGGTTGAACACATCCGGCGGCTCGGCAGCGGTGATTTCCAGCGCTACGTCCATACGGCCACGGTAATCCGGGACCAGGGTTTCAAGTTGCACGTTCGGCGACAGTTTGCGGATCTCACGGATGCAATCGGCAAAGTGCTGGGCACCGCCATCACGCAGGTCGTCGCGGTCAACCGAGGTGATCACTACGTACTTGAGTTTCAGGTCGGCGATGGCGATGGCCAGGCTTTCCGGCTCGTTGACGTCCAGTGGCTTCGGACGACCGTGACCAACGTCGCAGAACGGGCAGCGACGGGTGCAGATGTCACCCATGATCATGAAGGTCGCGGTGCCGCCGGAGAAGCATTCGCCCAGGTTCGGGCAGGACGCCTCTTCGCAGACACTGTGCAGCTTGTGTTTGCGCAGCAGGGCCTTGATGCGGTCGACTTCCGGGGAAACCGGGATGCGCACGCGAATCCAGTCAGGCTTCTTCGGCAGTTCGGTGGTCGGAATGATCTTCACCGGGATACGTGCAACCTTCTCGGCGCCGCGCAGCTTGACGCCGGCTTCAACCTTGGCACGCGGGGCCGGACGCTCGGTGACATCCAGCGTCGGGATCATGGTTTGCACTGCATCAGTAGTCATATCAGTCGATTCCGCCCGTTAGGGTCGTCTGCTCAGCATAGTCGAGGTGTTTGACGAGCTGCGCGCGCAGCCGGGCACTTACCTCGGCAAATTCAATCGATCCTGCGTGATCGCTTAGCTGGGTCATCGCCAGCCCGGCGTAGCCGCAGGGATTAATCCGTTGAAACGGTTCCAGGTTCATGTCCACGTTCAGGGCCAGGCCATGAAAGGAGCAGCCGTGGCGGATCCGCAAACCCAGAGAAGCGATTTTCGCCCCATTGACGTAGACACCCGGTGCATCCGGCTTGGCCACTGCGGTCACGCCGTAGCTGGCCAGCAACTCGATCAGGCATTGTTCCATGCGGCTGACCAGGTCACGCACGCCGAAACCCAGCTTGCGCACATCAAGCAACAGGTAAGCCACCAATTGGCCGGGACCGTGATAAGTCACCTGACCACCGCGATCAACCTTTACCACCGGAATATCCCCCGGGAGCAACACGTGCTCGGCCTTGCCGGCCTGCCCCTGGGTGAACACCGGTGGGTGCTCGACCAGCCAGATCTCGTCCGCGGCATCGCTGCCGCGTTCGTTGGTGAAGCGTTGCATGGCATGCCAGACCGGCTCGTAAGCCATCTGGCCGAGCTCGCGAAAACCCACCGCGGCGGACATCACAGCACCATATGCACGAAACCGGTAGCCCGCAACTCGCTGTTGATGTCGTACAGCTGTTCTTGACCGGTGGCGATGATGTGCAACTGGATGGTCGTGTACTTGCCGTTGGTACTCTGGCGCTCGGCCAGGGTCTTGTGGTCAACGGTCGCGTGTTTCTCAAGGATTGCGATGATCTTGTCCTTGAAACCCACGCCGGTGTCGCCGATTACCTTAATAGGGTAATCCGCGCAGGGGAATTCGATTTTTGGCGCCTTTACTTCGGTGTCTGTCATGGCGTAACGGCCTCGTAAGCCGTGGCAACGGACATGGCCCCGTTCCGGATTGGAACAGGGCCATGCAGGTCCACACTAATTCAGTTGAACAAGCCGTAGAAGAATAGACGGATGCTATCCCACATGCGGCGGAAGATACCACCCTCGTCGACCGCGTCCAGAGCGATCAGATCAGCGCTGTGCACGACTTTGTCGTCCAGCTTCACTTCGACTTTACCGATTACGTCGCCCTTGGCGATTGGCGCAACCAGTTGCGGGTTCATGGTCATGCTGGCGGCGAGCTTTTTCAGCTGGCCTTTTGGCAGGGTCATGGTCAGGTCTTCAGCCAGGCCGGCCTTGACTTGATTGGTGGTGCCTTTCCAGACAGGAGCCTGAGCCAGCTCGGCGCCTTTCTGATAGAACGTCTGGGTTTCGAAGAAGCGGAAACCGTAAGTCAGCAGCTTCTG
Organism: Pseudomonas sp. LB3P25; assembly: GCF_054897985.1. Taxonomy (NCBI): domain Bacteria; kingdom Pseudomonadati; phylum Pseudomonadota; class Gammaproteobacteria; order Pseudomonadales; family Pseudomonadaceae; genus Pseudomonas; species Pseudomonas sp. LB3P25. The sequence goes on from NZ_CM142711.1 coordinate 6,409,266, forward strand.
GGTTTCAGAGGCGCGAGCCACTTCGCTGTTGGTACCGAACACCACGGCGATCAGGCGCATGCCATCACGTACAGCCGAAGACACCATGCAATAGCCGGCTTCGTCGGTGTGGCCGGTTTTCAGGCCGTCAACCGTCTTGTCGCGCCACAGCAGCAGGTTACGGTTAGGTTGCTTGATGCCATTCCAGAAGAACTCTTTCTGCGAGTAGATCGCGTAGTGAGCCGGGTCTTCGTGGATGATCGCGCGAGCCAACACCGCCATGTCGTGAGCCGACGAGTAGTGCTCAGGGTTCGGCAGACCGGTCGGGTTCAGGAAGTGGCTATTGGTCATACCAAGGTCGGCCACGGTTTTGTTCATCATGTCAGCGAAGGCGTCTTCGCTGCCGGCGATGTGCTCGGAGAGCGCAACGCTGGCGTCGTTACCCGACTGAATGATGATGCCGTGCAGCAGGTCGCTGACAGTCACCTGCGAGCCGACCTTGATGAACATCCGCGAACCGCCGGTACGCCAGGCGTTTTCGCTGACGGTCACCGGATCGTTTTCGCCGATCTGGCCACGACGGATTTCCAGGGTCGCGATGTACGCGGTCATCAGCTTGGTCAGGCTGGCCGGAGGCAGACGCTGATCACCGTTGTTCTCTACCAGCACGTTGCCGCTGCTGGCGTCCATGAGTACGTAGGCTTTGGCGGCCAGTTGCGGTGGCGACGGCATCATCTCGACCGCGAAAGCGGCAGGCGAGAGGAGCAGCGGGACTAGCAGACACAGGCGTTTGGCAAAGGTGGTGATGTTCATCCGTCTCTCGAAATCGCTAATGGAAACTGCCTAAAGGCAAAACTAATCAGACAACCTTCAGGCTTTGCCCGAAAACTACCTGCGCGACGATCATGCTGCGTTAAAAACAGGCTCAGAATGCTCATGTAGGTCCCCTACACTCCGCTTCCGCGCCTGTTTTTGCCTTGCCTGATCGCCGCTCGGCGAGTTTTCGAACAAACCCTACGGGTCATCGCGTGTTCAGTTGCTCACTCTGTAACCCTTGCCGGGCTTTTGTTCTTTAACGAGCCAACAACCAGGTCCACCCCCCAAACCGCAAGCGAACCGTCAATCAAGTACTACGTATTACTCGGCAGTGACCAGGCTCGGCGAACCAAGATTGGCCAGGCGCACGCTGTTCTGCACTTGCTGGATTTCACCCGGCGAACCGATCGGCCCCAGGCGCACCCGATGCAGCGTCTGTTGATTGCGCACGATCGAGCTGATGAACACCGGAGCGCTCACCATCCCGCTGAGCTTCGATCTCAGGAGTTCTGCAGCGTCCGGGTTGGCGAACGCGCCCACCTGCAGATACTGGCCAGAGGCTGGTACAGAAGCGTTTTTTTTTGCATCGATCTGCACGGGCACAACGGCCGCGGCGTGTTGCTGCGGCGGTGGTGTCCATTGCTCGACCGTCCCCGCCGAAGCGGTAATCGTCGGCGCGGCATTTTGCGCTACTTGAGGCTCGTTGAGCATCAAAGGCGCCGGACGGCCTTTGGCGGCCCACCACGTTTGCGGGTCGATGCCTTCGACCTTGACCCTTGCCGTGCCGATTTCGGCGTAACCGAGTTTCTTCGCGGCGGCGTAGGACAAGTCGATGATGCGGTCCGAGTAGAAAGGCCCACGGTCATTGACCCGCAGGATCACGCTCTTGTTGTTGTCCAGGTTAGTCACCCGAACGTAACTCGGCAGCGGTAAAGTCTTGTGGGCGGCACTCATGCCATACAGGTCATAGACCTCGCCGTTGGCGGTGTTCTGGCCATGGAACTTGGTGCCGTACCACGACGCCGTACCCGAGGCGACGTACGTCTTGGAGTCTTGCAGCGGAAAGTAGGTCTTGCCCAGCACGGTGTACGGGTTGGCTTTATAAGGACCGGAGTGCAGGGTCGGCGTGGCGTCCGGGATGCGCGATACATCGACGTCCCACCACGGCGCGCCATCTTTGTGCGCGCGGTTGATGTCCAGGCCTGGCGCTGCGCGCACGACGGTGGAAGACTTTTGCGTCGGCGAACGACTGGTCGAACAACTGGCGATCAGCACCGCCAACGCGGCGAATGCCATCAGCTTCAGGGGTTTATTCATAGGCAATGCCCGCATTACTTGACGCCCCGTGCTTGGACCAGCTGTTCAGACAGTTGATGTACGGCCATGGCGTACATCACGCTGCGGTTATAACGCGTGATTGCGTAAAAATTCGTCAGGCCCATCCAGTATTCGGGGCCATTGTCACCTTCCAGGCGGAAAGCCGTAACCGGCATATCATCGCGCAGCGCATCATGACTTGACCACCCCAGCGCCCGCAACTCCCCGACGGTTTTAGTCGGTTCGATGCCCGCGGTCAAACCTTCGTCCACCTGATCGCCACGCACCTCGGCGCGGCTGACCACCGGTTCGCCGGCCACCCAGCCGTGACGCTTGAAATAACTGGCGACGCTGCCAATGGCATCATCCGGATCGGTCCAGATATTAATGTGGCCGTCACCGTCAAAATCCACCGCATAGGCGCGGAAACTGCTCGGCATGAACTGCGGCAACCCCATGGCGCCGGCGTAGGAGCCTTTGAGGGTCAGCGGATCGACCTGCTCTTCCCGGGCCAGCAACAGGAACTCACGCAATTCCTTGCGGAAAAATTCGGCACGGGGAGGATAGTCGAAACCCAGGGTCGACAAGGCGTCGATTACCCGAAAATTGCCGGTATTGCGGCCGAAAAAGGTCTCAACACCAATGATCGAAACAATAACCTGCGCCGGCACGCCGTATTCCTGCTCAGCACGGGCCAGTACCGCCTCGTGCTGACGCCAGAAATCCACACCACGGGCGATGCGCGCGTCGGTGATGAACATCGGGCGATATTCGTTCCACTGCTTGACCCGCTCGGCAGGTTTCGAGATCGCGTCCAGAATCGACTGCTTGCGCTCGGCTTCGCGGAACACGCCCATCAGCTGTTCGCCGGCAAAACCGTAGTCGCGGGTCATTTCACCGACGAATTCGGCCACTTGGGGTGAGCCTTCGTAATCGCCGGCCAACGCTTCCTGCGTTGTGCCAAGGATGCTTACCAGGCCGACCCATGGCGCATATCGAGTCGCCCAGCCACGCATTACTTGCATTGAAATCTTCACCTTATTCAAACCTGAGCGATCCACTTACGATGGGTATGGATCGACATCAAAACCCCAAACGCTGACAGCAGCGTCACCAGCGAAGTTCCTCCGTAGCTAATGAACGGCAACGGCACCCCCACAACCGGCAACAGGCCACTGACCATACCGATGTTGACGAAAACGTAAACAAAAAACGTCATGGTCAGGCTGCCCGCGAGCAATTTGCCGAACAATGTCTGGGCCTGGGCGGTAATCACCAGTCCGCGGCCGATCAACAGCAGGTAAATCAGCAGCAGTGCGCAGATGCCCACCAGGCCAAATTCTTCGCCCATGACCGCAATAATGAAGTCGGTGTGGCTTTCCGGCAGGAAGTCCAGGTGCGACTGGGTACCGAGCAACCAACCCTTGCCGAACACACCGCCGGAACCGATGGCGGCTTTCGACTGAATGATGTTCCAGCCCGTGCCCAGCGGATCGCTCTCGGGATCGAGGAAGGTCAGGATTCGCTGCTTCTGGTAGTCGTGCATGATGAAGAACCACATCGCGACGGCCACCGGCACGGCGGCGGCGATCACGCTGATGATCCAGCGCCAGCGCAAGCCACCCATGAACAACACGAAAGCGCCACCGGCGAGGATCAGCAACGAAGTGCCGAGGTCGGGCTGACGCACGATGAGGATGAACGGCAACCCGATCAGAAACAGACTGACGCCCACATGCTTGAGCTGCGGCGGCAAGGTGCGCTTGGACAAGTACCAGGCGATGGTCGCGGGCATCAGGATCTTCATGAATTCCGAGGGCTGGAAACGGATCACCCCGGGAATGTTGATCCAGCGTGTGGCGCCCATGGCGTTGTGGCCCATAACGTCCACCACCACCAGCAACAGCACGCCGAGCACATAACCGACCGGCACCCAACGGGCCATGAAGCGCGGCTCGAACTGAGCGATGACGATCATCGACACCAGGCCGATGCCGAACGAAGTGGCTTGCTTGGCCAACAGGTCCCAGCTCTTGCCGCTGGCCGAATACAGCACGAACAGGCTGCCGGCCGCGAGGGTCAACAGCAGGATCAGCAACGGGCCGTCGATGTGCAGGCGTTGCAACAGCGTCGCACGGCGACGCATCACATCCTCGCTGGAGAGGATGCGATCGAAATTACTCTTCACGGGCCGTAGCCTCCGCACTGATAGGGCTGGCGTATTCGGCCTTCAACCGACCGTCCTGGTCCAGAAGCCAGGCGTCCATGACTTGACGCACCACCGGCGCGGCGACGCCGGAACCGGACTCACCGTTCTCGACCATCACCGACACCACGATTTGCGGGTTCTCGGCCGGCGCGAAGCCGACGAACAAGGCGTGGTCACGGTGGCGTTCCTGAACCTTGGAGCGGTCGTACTTCTCGCCCTGCTTGATGGCGACCACCTGGGCCGTACCACTTTTGCCGGCAATCCGGTATTGCGCGCCGATCGATGCCTTGCGCGCGGTACCACGGGCACCGTGCATCACCTGCTGCATGCCGTGGTTGACCTTGGTCCAGTCCGACGGGTCGCGCAGGATGATGTCCGGCATCGGATTTTGATCCTTGGGCTTCTCGCCCTCGACGGTCCTGGCCAGGTGCGGGCGGTTCCACACGCCCTTGTTGGCCACCAGTGCCGTGGCCTGGGCCAACTGCAACGGAGTGGACTGCATGTAGCCCTGGCCGATCCCCAGAATCAGCGTTTCGCCCGGGAACCAGGCCTGACGACGGGTTGCACGCTTCCACTCACGAGACGGCATCAGCCCCGGCGACTCTTCGAACATGTCCAGGGAAACCTTCTGGCCAATGCCGAACTTGCCCAGGTACGTCGACAACCGATCGATCCCCAGCTTGTGGGCCAGGTCATAGAAGTAGGTGTCGTTGGACCGCATGATCGCCGTATCCAGATCCACGTAGCCGTCGCCAGTGCGGTTCCAGTTACGGTACTTGTGATCGTAGTTGGGCAACATGTAGTAACCCGGGTCGAAGACCCGGGTCGAAGCGGTGACCACACCCGAATCCAGACCGGCAATCGCCACCGCAGGCTTGATGGTCGAGCCCGGCGGGTACAGACCACGCAGCACGCGGTTGAACAGCGGCCGGTCAATGGAGTCGCGCAGCTCGGAATAGGCCTTGAAGCTGATGCCGGTGACGAACAGGTTCGGGTCGAAACTCGGCTGGCTGACCATTGCCAGCACTTCGCCGGTTTTCGGGTCCAGTGCCACTACCGCGCCGCGACGACCACCCAGCGCGGCTTCGGCGGCCTCCTGCAATTTGATGTCCAGGCTCAGGACGATGTCCTTGCCGGAAATCGGCTCGGTACGTTTGAGCACCCGCAGCACGCGGCCACGAGCGTTGGTCTCGACTTCTTCGTAACCGACCTGACCGTGCAACTCCGGCTCATAGAAGCGCTCGATGCCGGTTTTGCCGATTTGATGGGTGCCGCTGTAACTCACCGGATCAAGAGACTTGAGTTCTTTCTCGTTGATCCGCCCCATGTAACCCACCGAGTGCGCAAAGTGCGCACCCTGTGGATAGTGACGAACCAGTTGCGCGACCACTTCCACCCCAGGCAGGCGAAACTGGTTCACAGCGATCCGCGCGATCTGTTCTTCGGTCAGCTCGAACAGGATCGGTACCGGCTCGAACGGCCGGCGCCCCTGACGCATGCGTTTCTCGAAGATCACCCGATCCTCGGGCGTCAGCTCCAGCACTTCGACGATCACGTCGAGCACTTGCTGCCAGTCGCCGGAGCGCTCGCGGGTCATGCTCAGGCTGAAGCTGGGCCGGTTATCGGCCACCACCACGCCATTGCGGTCGAAGATCAGCCCGCGCGTCGGCGGAATCGGTTGCACATGGACGCGGTTGTTTTCCGACAGGGTCGAGTGGTACTCGTACTGAATTACCTGGAGGAAATACAGCCGCGCAATCAGCACACAGATCAGCGACACCACCGCAATTGCCCCGAACACGACGCGGCCACGCACCAGACGGGCGTCTTTTTCGTGGTCCTTGATGCGGATCGGCTGGGGCATGAGGGCAGAACTACTTGTGGTAAGGGTGGCCGGACAAGACTGTCCAGGCACGATACAGCTGTTCGCCGATCAGGATTCGCACCAGCGGATGCGGCAACGTCAACGGCGAGAGCGACCAGCGCTGATCGGCCCGGGCACAGACTTCCGGCGCCAGCCCTTCGGGGCCGCCGACCATGAAATTCACCGTGCGCGAGTCCAGCCGCCAGCGATCGAGCTCGACCGCCAGCTGCTCGGTGCTCCAGGGCTTGCCGTGGACTTCGAGGGTGACAACGCGCTCGTTCGGCCCGACCTTGGCCAGCATGGCTTCGCCTTCCTGGCGGATGAAGCGCGCCACGTCGGCGTTCTTGCCACGGGTGTTGAGCGGTATTTCCACCAGTTCCAGCGCCAGCTCGGACGGAAGACGCTTGGCATATTCATGCCAGCCTTCTTCCACCCACTTGGGCATGCGTGAACCGACGGCGATCAGTCGCAGTCGCACAGCGATCCCTTATTGCTGGTCTTTGTTGAGCTTGACGAAGTGCTCATGGGTGTTTTCCGGGCTGTGGTGAGCCGCGTTCAGAGCACGGCTCTGCTCTGCACCGGACCACAGACGCTCCAGGTCGTAAAACTGACGAGCCGAAGCGGTCATCATGTGCACGATGACATCATCCATATCCAGCAGGACCCAGTCGCTGTCGCCCTTGCCTTCTTCACCCAGCGGCTTGACGCCCAGGGCTTTGACCGCTTCGCGGACCTTGTCCAGCATCGCGCCGATCTGGCGGTTCGAAGTACCGGTCGCGATGATCATGAAGTCAGTGATGCTCTGCTTTTCACGAACGTCGATGACCTGGATGTCCTGGCCCTTCACGTCTTCCAGGGCCGCTACGGCAACCTTGACCAGTTCTTCGCCACGCAGCTCCGGCCCGGTTGGAACTTCTACTGGCAGCGGGGCGCTCTTGAACGTGCCTTTGCGCTTTACTTTAGTTACGTCTTTGTCAGTCATATAAAACTCGTTTTGCTCGTATGTTCGGGCGCTTCGGTACACGCGTTCACGTGTTTTGAAGCGCTCCCTTTTTCAGTTCGACGCACGGTAGAGTCCGTGCGCATCGATGTAGGCCAGGACCGCGTCGGGCACCAGGAAACGTACCGACTTACCGCTGGCCAGCAGTTGACGGATCTGGGTGGCGGATACCGCGAGCGGTGTCTGCCAGACGAATGCAATCTGTCCGCTCGGCCCTTTGAGGGCCAGCGGGTCGCTCACCGAGCGCGCTGCCAGCAGGTTGCGCAAGGCATCCGGCGGTTCGCTGTCGGCATCCGGGCGTTGCAGCACCAGGATGTGGCAATGCTGGAGCAACTCTTCCCAGCGGTGCCAAGTGGGCAGGCCGCAAAATGCGTCCCAGCCCAAAAGTAGAAAAACCTGGTCGGAGGCGGCAAGTTCTGCGCGCATCAGTTCCAGGGTGTCGATGGTGTAGGACGGTTTGTCCCGCTGCAGTTCGCGGGCGTCCACCACCAACGGTGCCACACCGGCCACCGCGCACTCGACCATCGCCAGACGGTCTTTCGCCGATACTTGCGGCGTACCGCGATGCGGCGGTCTGGCACTGGGTGTCAGACGTAACTCGTCGAGCGCCAGCGATTCGGCAACTTCCAGCGCACCGCGCAAATGGCCGATGTGCACCGGGTCGAAGGTCCCGCCCAGCACGCCAATACGTCGAGGGGCGGGCTCGCTGGCGGCTTCCAGGGCTGACAGGTCGAGGTCGCCCAAGTCAAACCGACGCCTGGCCGCGTAACTGGCCATCACCGACCACGATGTACTTCTCGCAGGTCAGCCCTTCGAGGCCCACCGGGCCGCGGGCGTGCAGCTTATCAGTAGAAATGCCAATCTCGGCACCCAATCCGTACTCGAAGCCATCGGCGAAGCACGTCGGGGTGTTGATCATCACCGACGATGAATCGACTTCCGCGACGAAACGCCGGGTGTCCGCAAGGTTTTCGCTGACGATCGAATCAGTGTGATGGGAGCCGTACTTATTGATGTGCTCGATAGCCTGGTCCAGCCCATCGACCACACGGATCGAGAGAATCGGCGCCAGGTATTCGGTGTTCCAGTCTTCTTCTGTTGCCGCGACAGCATCGATGATCGCCCGCGTGCGCTCGCAACCGCGCAGTTCGACGCCTTTTTCGCGGAACTGTGACGCCATCGACGGCAGGAAATCTTGGGCAACGGATTGATCCACCAGCAGCGTTTCCATCGCACCGCAGATGCCATATCGGTAAGTCTTGGCGTTGAACGCGATGCGCTGGGCTTTCGGCAGGTCGGCGTGAGCACTGACGTAAACGTGACAGATGCCGTCCAGGTGCTTGATCACCGGCACGCGGGCGTCACGGCTAACGCGCTCGATCAGGCCACGGCCGCCACGGGGCACGATAACGTCGACGTATTCAGGCATGGTGATCAGCGCGCCGACGGCGGCACGGTCAGTGGTTTCGACCACTTGCACCACGGCGGCAGGCAAATCGGCTTCGGCCAGACCGCGCTGGATGCAGGCGGCAATGGCACGATTGGAATGAATCGCCTCGGAACCGCCACGCAGGATGGTCGCGTTGCCAGACTTCAGGCACAGGCTGGCGGCATCGATGGTCACGTTGGGACGGGATTCGTAGATGATCCCGATCACGCCCAGCGGCACGCGCATCTTGCCGACCTGGATGCCCGACGGCCGAAAGCTCATGTCGCGGATCGCGCCGACAGGGTCCGGCAGAGCCGCTACCTGACGCAAACCGACGATCATGCCGTCGATGCGTTCCGGGGTCAGCGCAAGACGCTCAAGCAACGCGGGTTCAAGACCATTGGCGCGGCCAGCGGCCAAATCCAGTTCATTGGCAGCCGTCAGCTCGGCGCGTGCAGCGTCCAACGCATTGGCAGCAGCCTGCAAGGCGCGGTTTTTCTGCGCGGTGCTGGCACGGCCGATGACGCGAGAAGCCTCGCGGGCAGCGCGACCCAAGCGGGTCATGTAGTCAAGAACGGACTCAGTCATGGTCTGGCGTGGACTTGGTAAAGAGGAAAGCGGCAGATTATAGCTGTCACGTCTCCCGACTAACAGCGGTGACGGGCGGATGGTCGAAATGGAGGGCAATTTGCCGACGTTCAGCCGTGATTAAGCTGCAAATTGTTATCATCACGGCTCAATCAGCCCTGATAAACGCCGTTCATCATGACCAACCTGACTGTTCGCACGTCCGCGACGAGCCTGCCCAAGGGGCTCGCGGATGCATTTTTCGACAGAGATGCCCAAACGCTGGCCCGGGACTTACTCGGCAAAGTCATCCGTCACCGGGTTGGCGACCTGTGGCTCAGCGCCCGGATTATCGAGACTGAAGCCTATTACTGCGAAGAAAAAGGCAGCCACGCCTCCCTCGGCTACACAGAAAAACGTAAGGCTTTGTTTCTGGATGGCGGCCACATCTATATGTATTACGCCCGAGGCGGCGATTCCCTGAACTTCAGCGCTCAGGGTCCGGGCAATGCGGTATTGATCAAATCCGCCTATCCGTGGGTCGATGACTTGAGCGGGCCGGCGAGCCTGGCGCAGATGCTATTGAACAATCCCGACGCCCAAGGTCGCCCTCGCCCCTCGCAAAAGCTTTGCGCCGGACAGACTTTGCTCTGCAAGGCGCTGGGCCTGAAGGTGCCGGTCTGGGACGCCAAGCGCTTCGACCATGATGTGCTGTTAGTCGAAGATGTCGGCCCGGCGCCTGTTCACATCATACAAACCACGCGCCTGGGCATTCCCCACGGGCGCGATGAGCATTTGATGTACCGCTTCGTCGATGCGGCTTACGCGCCGTATTGCACGCGCAACCCGCTGCGACGGGGGCAGGTCGAAGGTCGCGATTATTTTTTGCTTTCCTGAACAATGAAAATCCCCCCTGTGGGAGCGAGCCTGCTCGCTCCCACAGGGGGATCTGTAATGTTTTGAAGATGCATTCGTCCCATGGGACTAATGAATATCAGAGGGAGTTGTTTTTATGGGCCCATGGCTCGATAGCGTGACCGGTTGGTTGACGGTCAACCCGCAATGGCTGGCCGCGGCGGTGTTCATAGTGGCCTTCGTGGAATGCCTGGCGATTGCCGGACTGATCGTGCCCGGCACGGTGTTGCTGTTCGCCGTGGCGGTACTGGCCGGCAGTGGCGCGCTGTCATTGAGCGAAACGCTATTACTGGGGTTCGTCGCCGGCGTTCTAGGCGATATCGTCTCTTACTTCATCGGACGACATTTCCACCAGAACATCCGGCGCCTGCCAGGGTTGCGTCATCACCCGGAATGGATCGCCGGGGCCGAGGCGTATTTCCAGCGTTACGGCATCGCCAGCCTGTTGGTCGGACGCTTTATCGGTCCCCTGCGCCCGATGCTGCCAATGGTCGCCGGGATGTTCGACATGCCGTTCCCGCGTTTCGCCGCTGTCAGCCTGCTGGCCGCCGCAGGCTGGAGCGTCGCTTACTTGCTGCCCGGCTGGGCCACGGGCGCGGCGATTCGCTTGCCATTGCCTGAAGGGTTCTGGCCTGAGGCGGGGATCGTCGCCGGCAGCATCGCCATCATGGTGGGCCTGAGCGTCACCAGCAGTCTGCGCCGTCATCGCAAAGCGACGATGCTGATTACCGGGATGAGCTTCCTTATTTTGGCGGGACTGTTTATTGGCTATCCGCACCTGACCGCCCTCGATCAGGGCGTGATGACCCTGGTGCAGGAACACCGCAGCCCGCTGCTCGATGAGGTGGCGGTGACGTTCACGCTGATCGGCGAATACCGCAACATGCTGGTGTTCAGCGCCCTGCTGACCGGTTTGCTGTTGCTCACCCGACAATGGCGACAAGCGATCTTTGCCGGCAGCACTCTGCTGTGCACCGCGCTGGGCAACACCGTGACCAAACACTTTTTCGCCCGTATGCGCCCGGAAGTGCTGAGTGACCCATTGACCAGCTACAGCATGCCCAGCGGCCACGCCTCGGGCTCTTTTGCGCTGTTTCTGACGCTAGCCGTGCTGGCCGGCCGCGGACAACCACCGCGGATGCGTCTGACCTGGCTGCTGGTAGGGGGCTTGCCGGCGCTGGCGATTGCCATGTCGCGGGTGTACCTCGGCGCGCACTGGCCAACGGATGTGTTGGCCGGCGCCATGCTGGCGGCGTGCGTGTGTGCCGCGAGTTTGTGGCTGAATCAGCGCCCGGCACCGCTCAACGCCATGCCACCGAAGGTCTGGTGGTTGGTGCTTCCGGCGCTGGTGGCGCTGTTCGGGTTCTTCGCGTTGCGGCATTTGCCGCATGCGATGTTGCGGTATGCGTATTAAAGATGCCGATAAACAGCGCCACTCATCGCACGAATGAATGGCGCGAACTCACTCTTCCACCACAGTGGGCTTATCAATAATCTTGAGTACGAAAGTGGCAGGTTCGCTATTAAAAGCATCGTGCCCCGTCACATTCGGATCTACATCTTTGAAGATTATATTTCCACCCACCTTGGCACGATACAAAGCGTGTTTATTTGCCTCGCTCACAAGATGAACATAAGAGGGGCCTGCGGCAAGATCTGCAAGCCCGGCTTTCGGCACACCATTTTTACGGATTGAAAAATAATCGGATGGCGCGTTATCACTCACGGACAAATGATGCGTACCGCCTTCTATTTTCAAGCGCCATCCTTCATAAATACCCCGCAGAACGACGGTGACAACATAGTTGTCACCGTGCGGAACAAATTTCAGCAACAAGGGTTTGTCATCTTCATGATCGGCGAGCGTAACAAAACTCGAGCCGTTCCTGTCGGCCAGCGCGACTTCGACATCCAACTGCTCGCGCCTGGTGATCCGTGGGTCGCGCAGCCGTAGCTTCAGACGCTGTTGATTGAGCACCAAGGGCAGACCGTTGACGTAAAGATTAGCTGTAAATGCTTTGTTATTATCCAGGAACATAAAACCACCTGTACTGTATTAAACTCGATATTATTTAATACCCGCCCATTCAGCCGGGAACTCTGAAAACAAGAAAATCGACTAAATACAGAAAGACTGCCTAAGCGGCTGCCGCCACGGGCGCGTCTTTAACAGGAAGTTTTACGCGTTTGCGCTTACGGCGTTCAAGCACCATCAAGTCAGCATAAACGCCCGCAGCGTCTATAATTCTATCGACATTATGATCGACCGCGGAATGCTTCAAAATATACTTGCCGGCAATATCATCCCAGAACGCCCATTCATCTTCATAAATAATCATGATCCCATCCTTATCATTAATCAGACAACCCACGCCTTGTGGGCAACTTGAAATTAAGACAAAGACAAAATCAAAACAATGCTGGCAGACAAACCAAGTTAATACAAAGTACAACTAAGCAAACAATTCACCCTGCAACTCATCCAGCAGCGCCTGAATCGCATCCAGTCGCTGCTGCGGATCATCGAGTTGCAGCAGGTCGATCTTGTCCACTTCGGCAAACGGCAACAGGTACGCCAGCTGATTGGCCAGCGATTGTTGCCCGGTCGCTTCAGTGCCCATGTTCAGCGCCTCGACCATCGGGTGTTCGGCCAACGCTTTAAGCAGCGCAACCAGGTCCGCGTCCTCATCCTGCAGCGGTTGCTCAGGCTCGTCTTCCAGCCACTCGACCTCGGCGACGGTCAATTGATCGCGCTGAATCTCGGTGCGCAACACGTGGAAACGCCGCCCGCCCTGTACCCGAATGCCCAGCAAGCCATTGTCCTGCTGTTTGAAATCAGTGATCAGCGCCTCGCATCCGACCAGCGCGTAGCCCGCCGGGGCGATGCCGACTTCTTCGCCGTCGAGGATGCACACCACGCCGAAGCCGCCGCCCTGTTTCATGCAGCGACTGATCATGTCCAGGTAACGCGCCTCGAAAATCTGCAAATCGAGGATGCAACCCGGAAACAACACCGTGTTCAGCGGAAAAAGCGGCAAGCTCATAGACAATTCCTTACACCACCATCGACACCGCCAACGGCAGGAAAACTGCCGTGGCCACGCCCATCAGACTCATCGCCAGCGCCGCGAAGGCGCCGCATTCTTCATTTTCCTGCATCGCCACCGCCGTGCCGACCGCGTGCGCCGTCATGCCCAGCGCCATGCCGCGTGCCTCAGGGCTGTGCACACCCAGCCGGGTCAAAAGACTCGGCCCGAAGATCGCCCCGATCACCCCGGTGATCAATACGAAGACTGCCGCCAGCGCCGCAACGCCACCGATCTGTTCTGCCACCAGCATGGCAATCGGCGAAGTCACCGACTTCGGTGCCATGGTCATCAGGATCATGTGTTCGGCACCAAACGACCAGCCCAGCAATACGCCCATGCCGGTGGCGACGACGCCACCTATCACCAGCGTAGTAAATATCGGCCAGAACAACTGCCGAATGCGTCGCAGATTGAGGTACAGCGGCACAGCCAGCGCAACGGTCGCAGGCCCGAGCAGGATGCTGAGGATCTCGGTGCTCTTGCGGTACTCCGCATAGGTCAGGCCGCACCCCACCAGTACGCCGATCACCAGCAGCATCGAGACCAGCACCGGTTGCAGAAAGATCCAGCGGGTTTTCTCGAACGCCGCCAGCACCAGCTGATAAGCACCCAGCGTAATACCGATGCCGAACAACGGATGATGAATCACCGACGCCCAGGCGCCGTGCCAGTCGAAGATCATTGGTCGCCCTCACGATGAGCGTGACGCTTGACCATGCGCTGCATCAGCACGCCAGCGAAGGCCAGGGACAGCAACAGTGACAACACCAGCGCGCCGACGATGGCCCAGAAATCTGCGGCAATGTCTTTGGCGTAAACCATCACACCCACGGCGGGCGGCACCAGCAACAACGGCAGGTAACGCAGCAGACTGCTGGCCGCGAGGTTCAGCGGTTCGCCGACCTGGCCGCGGCTGATCAGGAACACCAGCAGCAACAGCAGGCCGACAATCGGCCCCGGCAGTATCGGTAAAAACAAGTGGTTGATGGCTGTGCCCAGCAATTGGAACAGCACCAGCCAGGTCAGGCCACGTAACAACATCCGTCATCTCCCGCCAATATCCTCCCGCACAAGCGGGCCGAGCATTATAAGCACGTCAACGCTATAGACCGGCATTCGCCAAAATCATGGTCAGTTGACCGGAGCCATTTGCCATGTTGATCTAAAGTGGTAATCCGGGAGGTCAAATCCCCCCACCTCAACACTATAAAACCGATGAACCCAAGGAGATGCTCAATGCCCTATGTTCCCGTTGCAGAGCTCAAAGATTATGTCGGCAAGGAACTCGGACGTTCCGAATGGCTCACCATCGATCAGGAGCGCATCAACCTGTTCGCCGAAGCCACAGGGGATTATCAGTTCATCCACGTCGACCCGGTCAAAGCCGCGCAAACGCCATTTGGCAGCACCATTGCACACGGTTTCCTGTCGCTGTCGCTGATCCCCAAACTGATGGAAGACATCCTGATCCTGCCTGAAGGGGCGAAGATGGTGGTCAACTACGGCTTGGACAGCGTACGTTTCATCCAGCCAGTGAAGGTCAACTCCAGGGTTCGGCTCAAGGTCGACATGAACGAAGTCATCGAGAAGAAACCCGGCCAATGGCTGCTCAAAGCCACCGCCACGCTTGAGATCGAAGGCTCGGACAAACCGGCCTACATCGCCGAGCCTCTGTCCCTCTGCTTCGTGTAAACCATCCCGGATGCGAAGCAGCTCACGCTGTTTCGCGCCCTCTCCTGTTTTCCCGGCTATATAAGGTCATAGAGCTGCGGCATACTCGCTCGCCTAATTGCCCGGATCCCGCTATGCGCTCACTTGCACTCCTCGCTCTGACCCTATTGCTCACCGCTTGCGGCGACGGCGAATCGCTATTGCCCCCCGACACCCGATTGCCGGACGGCGGACGCTATCGCGGTGAACTGGTCAACGGATTGCTGCAAGGCCAGGGCCGTATCGATTACCCGAACGGCAGCTGGTACGCCGGCGACTTCGACAAGGGCCAATGGCATGGCCAGGGTGAGTGGCACGGCAGCAACGGCGAAGTCTATCGCGGGGAATTCAATCAAGGGCTGTTCGACGGCAAGGGCACACTGACCACCAGCGGCAGCAGCTTCACCGGCGGCTTCAAAGCCGGTCGACGGGACGGCGAAGGCACCCTCAAAGAAAACGGTATGACCTACCGCGGTGAATTCAAGGCCGATCAATATTCAGGGCTCGGTCGTCTCGAACTCGACGACGGCAGCTCGTATCAGGGCCAGTTCGCCCGCGGCAAACCCAATGGCGAAGGCCAACGCGGCGACGCCAGCGGCAATCAGTTCACCGGGCATTTCGTCGATGGTCAGCTCGAAGGCAATGGGACGTTCAACAGTGCCGACGGCGATATCTATGTCGGCGGTTTCAAGAACAACCAACTGCACGGCAAGGGTCGCTACGAAAACGCCGACGGTGATGTCTGGCTCGGTCAGTTCAAGGAAGGATCGCTGAACGGCAAGGGCGAGTTGATCGGCGCCGACGGCAGCCATTACATCGGCCAGTTCAGTGACTGGCGCTTCACCGGCCAAGGTCGATTGAACCTGTCCGACGGCAGCTTCTACATCGGCCAATTCGACGGTGACAGTTACTCGGGGCGCGGCACCCTGGTGCTGACTGACGGCACAGTGCAAAGCGGTACGTGGATCAATGGCCAGCGTGTTCGCGATGCCGATGGCAAGCTGCTGCCCGATAGCCTGGAACTCGGTTTGCTGGCCCAGGGCCGTTTGCTCGACGATGCACTGTCCAACGTGCCGGCTTCGACCCCGGCGGTCGAGTTGTACACCCTGACAGTCGGCGGTGACGGCAAACAAAGCGTGTTCCTGCGCGAATCCGATTACGTCAGCAACATGCTCAGCAGCCGCTTTGGTGCGTTTGGGCAGATCCGCCTGGTGAACCATCGCGACCACCTCGTCGACCGGCCGATGGCCACCCGGGAAAACCTGCGCCGCGCCGCCGCCACCCTGGCCGAACGCAGTGGCCCGGAAGACTTGATATTCATTTACATGACCAGCCACGGCACCAGCGAACACGAACTGGTGCTCGACCAGCCGCGCATGGAACTGTCCGATCTACCGGCCGACGAACTCGCCGCGGTTCTCGCCCCGTTGAAAAACCGCGACAAGATCATCGTGATTTCGTCCTGCTACTCCGGTGGCTTCATTCCGGCTCTCAAGGATGAACGCACCCTGATCATGACCGCCTCGCGGGCTGACCGCGTGTCCTTCGGCTGCTCGGAAGAAGCCAACTTCACCTACTTCGGTGACGCGCTGTTCGCCCAGGCACTGAACCAGACCGACGATCTGGAGCAAGCCTTCAAACTGGCCAAGGCCACCGTCGCCGAGCGCGAACTGGCGGACAGCTTCGAAGCCTCCGAGCCGCAGATCTGGGCACCGAAAACCGTTCTGTCCCACTGGCAGCTGTTACGCAAACAGCAGGCACGAAAAGCACTACAAAGTGTCTCTATCAGCAACAAGGATGCAAAGAACAACTAAGCTGAACAGTATCAAGGGGGAAACACTATGTACTTGACGCCTCAGCATGTATTGCTTGCCGGAGCTACCGGGTTAACCGGTGAACATTTACTTGATCGCCTGCTCAATGAGCCAACGATTTCAAGGGTACTAGCCCCCTCACGCCGGCCACTGGCCGAGCATCCCCATCTGGAAAACCCGGTCGGCGACCCGGCGGTGTTTCTGCCGCAACTGAACGGTCGCGTCGACATCGCCTACTGCTGTCTCGGCACCACCATCAAGCAGGCCGGCTCGGAACAGGCGTTTCGCGCAGTGGATCTGGACATGGTGGTGGCGTTCGCCAAACGTGCACGGGAGATGGGCGCACGGCACCTGATCGTGATCAGTGCCCTGGGGGCCGATCGCAGGTCCTCTATTTTCTACAACCGGGTCAAAGGCGAGATGGAATATGCATTGCGCGCACAGGACTGGCCGCAACTGACCATTTGCCGACCTTCGTTGCTGCTGGGCGAGCGACTCGTACCGCGCACGGCCGAGCAATTCGTCGGGCCGTTATCCCGCTTGATCCCCGGCAAATACCGCGGCATCGAAGCCTGCCAACTGGCCCGCGCCATGTGGCGACTGGCGCTGGAAGAGCAGGATGGGGTGCGGGTTGTCGAGTCGGATGAGTTACGCAAGTTAGGCAAGTAATCCGCCGGACTTGTGGCGAGGGAGCTTGCTCCCTCGCCACAAGAGCCGCGCTCGGGCTTACAACCCGCCCGTCGCCTGAAAACTTACCCCAATCACCGTGAGCACCGACAGCGGCAATAGCAGCGTATCGAGCAACGCACTGGCTGGCAGGTCGACACCCGGATAGCTTGGGGCTTCGGCGCCGAAGCGGTCCATGGCGCAGCAACCGCCATTCATGGCATACAAATCCAGACGCGTCCCCGAATACACCACTGGCGCCCCAGGCTTGGCGGCATCGAGCGTTCGCGCCGTGGCGCAGCCGGCCAATTGCAGCGCCAACACAATCGTCAGCAGCTTATTCATCGCTGGTCAGATGGTGTTCGCCCCAACGTGGCAGCATGTCCTGGGGAATGTTCAGCAGATTGAGAATTCGCGCCACGACGAAATCGATCAAGTCGTCGATGGTTTGCGGCTGGTGATAAAAGCCTGGCGACGCCGGCAAAATCGTCACGCCCATGTTCGACAACTTGAGCATGTTCTCCAGATGAATGCTTGAATACGGCGCCTCTCGCGGCACCAGAATCAGCTGACGTCGCTCCTTCAAGGTGACGTCGGCGGCACGCTCGATCAGGTTGTTGCAGGCCCCCGTCGCGATAGCCGACAAGGTCCCCGTGGAACACGGCACCACCACCATCGCCGCCGGCGCGCCGGAGCCCGAGGCCACCGGCGACATCCAGTCTTCCTTGCCGTACACCCGAATCTGTCCGGCGGCAGCGCCGGTGTATTCGGTGAGGAAGGCCTGCATCATCTGGGTTTTCGGCGGCAACGTAACGTCAGTCTCAGTGGCCATCACCAGTTGCGCAGCCTTGGAGATCATGAAGTGCACTTCGCGGTCTTCACGAATCAGGCAGTCAAGCAGGCGCAAACCATATTGGGCGCCCGAAGCACCGGTCATCGCCAGCGTGATGCGTTCCGGGCCGTTGTTCATTGCAGCGCCTCGGCAAGTTTGCCGTGCAGGCCGCCGAAGCCACCGTTGCTCATGATCACCACGTGAGTACCGGGCTGAGCCTGGCTCTTCACGCGCTCGATGATGCCTTCCAGCGAATCGCTGACGATCGACGGTACCGTGCACAACGCAGCAGTAGCCCCCAGATCCCAGCCGAGGTTGGCCGGTGCGTACCAGATCACTTGATCGGCATCGACCACGCTTTCCGGCAAGCCATCGCGGTGAGCACCAAGCTTCATGGAGTTGGAGCGCGGCTCGATGATCGCAATCAACGGTGCATCGCCGATGCGCTTGCGCAGACCGTCGAGGGTCGTCGCAATAGCCGTCGGATGGTGAGCGAAGTCGTCGTAAATGGTAATGCCACGGACCTCCGCGACTTTCTCCATCCGGCGCTTGACGCTTTTGAATGCACTCAGAGCAGCGATGCCCATGGACGGCACAACACCGACGTGACGGGCCGCAGCCAACGTGGCCAGAGCGTTGGCGACGTTGTGTTGACCGGTCATGTCCCACTCGACCACACCCTGGGCAACACCTTCGAACATCACTTCGAATTTCGAACCGTCGTCGCTGAGCAGTTTGACCTGCCACTGACCGCCGGCACCGGTGGTTTGCACCGGGGTCCAGCAACCCATCTCGATCACACGCTGCAACGCCGGCTCGGCGGTCGGATGGATCACCAGGCCTTCGCTCGGAATGGTCCGCACCAAATGGTGGAACTGCCGCTCGATGGCTGGTAGATCGGGGAAGATGTCGGCGTGATCGTATTCCAGGTTGTTCAGGATCGCCGTGCGCGGGCGGTAGTGAACGAACTTGGAGCGCTTGTCGAAGAACGCGCTGTCGTACTCGTCGGCTTCGATCACGAAGAACGGTGTGCCACCCAAACGAGCGGACACCGAAAAGTTTTGCGGCACGCCGCCGATCAGGAAACCCGGGCTCATGCCCGCGTGCTCCAGCACCCAGGCGAGCATGCTGCTGGTGGTGGTTTTGCCGTGAGTACCGGCGACGGCCAACACCCAGCGACCCTGCAGCACGTGATCCGCCAGCCATTGCGGGCCGGAGACGTAGGGCAGACCTTTGTTCAGCACGTATTCGACAGCCGGGTTGCCGCGGGACATGGCATTGCCGATCACGACCAGATCCGGTGCCGGATCGAGCTGCGCCGGGTCGTAGCCTTGGGTCAACTCAATGCCCTGAGCCTCAAGTTGAGTGCTCATCGGCGGATAGACGTTGGCATCGGAGCCCGTCACGTGATGGCCCAGCTCTTTGGCCAGAACCGCCATCGAACCCATGAAAGTGCCGCAGATACCAAGAATGTGAATGTGCATTAGTCGACCTCGTAAAACATGGCCGCAGGTTAGCGTAGGGTGGGGAAAATCGCACTCTTTAGGTGATGGGGTGGATTGGGGGTGGTGATATTAGGGATGTGGGGCTGACTCCGGATCCACCCCTCACCCCAGCCCTCCCGAAACGTCGGACCGCCCCAAGGGGGAGAGGGGGGAAAGGGAGCCGATCTCCATGGTTTTCGTAACCTGAGTTCGACTCGGAATTTCAGGTCGATGTATTTCGAAAGACACTTCGGTCAGTCCCCTCTCCCTACGGGCGGTCCGACGTTTCGGGAGGGCTAGGGTGAGGGCTGGATCTAAAGGCCTACCGCTCAATCCCATGCTTACGCAGTTTCCTGTAAAGCGTATTACGACTGACACCCAACTGTTCAGCCGTGTGAGTCATATGCCAACGCGTCTGCTCCAGAGCATTCAGCAACGCCAACCGCTCGGCATTATCCAGCGGATGCTCGGAAGTCTCTTCGACCGCCAACGCAACGGGCGGCCGAGCCTGACGAATCATCGCCGGCAAATCTTCCAGCCCAATCCGCCCGCCATCACACAACGCCGCCAAGGTGCGCAGCACATTGCGCAACTGCCGCACGTTTCCCGGCCAGGCGAAGGCCAGCAGCGCCTGGCGTGCCGGACCGTCGATCAATACGGTTTCCCCTCCCGCCTCTTCGGCCAGCAAAAAGTCGAGCAGCTGGGATTTATCACTGCGATCACG
This sequence comes from Pseudomonas sp. LB3P25, assembly GCF_054897985.1. Lineage (NCBI taxonomy): Bacteria > Pseudomonadati > Pseudomonadota > Gammaproteobacteria > Pseudomonadales > Pseudomonadaceae > Pseudomonas > Pseudomonas sp. LB3P25. Next base: position 6,429,681 of record NZ_CM142711.1, read on the forward strand.
CAATGCCGGCAGTGCAACTTCCAGCCCATTGAGCCGGTAATACAAATCCTCGCGGAAGCTGCCGTCCTGCACCCGTTCCAGCAGATTACGGTGAGTGGCGCTGATGATTCGTACGTTGACCGACTCCGGCTCGCCACCGATCGGCACCACCTGACGATCTTCCAGCACCCTTAATAGCCGGGTCTGCAAAGCCAAGGGCATGTCGCCGATTTCATCCAGGAATAACGTGCCGCCATCGGCCTGCTGCAACTTGCCACGCATGCCTTCCTTACGCGCACCGGTAAAGCTGCCGCCGCGATAGCCAAACAGTTCGCTCTCGATCAGGCTTTCTGGGATGGCTGCGCAGTTGAGGGCAATGAAGGCTTTTTCTGCTCGCTGGCTGGCTTGGTGGACGGCTTTGGCAAACGCTTCTTTGCCGGACCCGGTTTCGCCGTTGATCAGTAGCGGTACGTCCCGCTCGAACACGCGCAAGGATTTGCGGAAATCTTCCTGCAACCCCGTGTCGCCCAGACAAATGCCCGACAAACGCGAAGGTTCGGCGATCACCGCACTTTGCACCACCGGCACCGGAATGCTGCGTGGCTGGCCCCGCAACACCGCAAACAGACTCCGCCCGTCGCGCGTGCGCAACGGCCAACTGGCGCTGGCATTGACGCTGGCGCGGCCGAGCAATTCATCCAGCGAGCAGTCGAAAAACGCCTCCACCGGTTTGCCCAGCAGCCCACCGCGAATATGCCCCAGCAGGTTCAGCGCGCTTTGGTTGACCGCGCTGATCCGCCCTTCTCCGTCGAATGCCAACAACCCTTCGCTGAACAGCCCGACGGATTCAGCCTGAAGGTGAAAACGCAGCAACCACTGATTGTCGAAGTAGCGCAGGAAATAGCAGCTCTCGATCATCTTCGCCGAAAGATTGACCAGGGCCATGGTGTGGAACTGGCTTTGACGAGAAACCTCGTGGCGCGCCGAGGACACGTCGAGCACCGCCAGCAGTTCACCATGCGGGTCGAATACCGGGCTCGCCGAGCAGGTCAGGCCGGTGTGACGGCCGCGAAAGTGCTCGTCCTGGTGGATGGTCAGCGACTGACGCTCCACCAGACAGGTGCCGATGCCGTTGGTGCCTTCGCAGGCTTCGCTCCAGTCAGCACCGAGCCAGAGGCCGGCGCGTTCGAAAATCTTCCGCTCGGCAGGTGCAGTGACGCAATTGAGGATCACGCCGCGGGCGTCGGTCAGCAGGACCGCGTGGCCGGCACCGGAGAGTTGCTGATGAAGGCTGGTCATTTCACTGCCGGCGATGTGCAGCACTTGCTGCAAGCGTTCGCGGCTTTCCAGGACGCGGCCATGTTCCAGCACCGTGGGTGCCATGGTCAGGGCCGGGTCGAGGTGATAATCCTCGAGACAGCGCAGCCAGGAACGGGCAATCGACGGATCGCTGCCGGGGCCGTGCAGGTGGGATTTTCCCTGAGTGACGGTCAGGACCTGCTGGGCATGGCGACTCAAATGGTTGTCGTGCATTTCTTATTGTTCTCCCCGAAAGCCGAGCTGCTCCCCATATTCAAGGGCTGGCATCACCTTGTGGCGAGGGAGCTTGCTCCCGCTCGAGTGCGAAGCGCTCGCCAACGATCATGTTCGGCAGACATTTTGGGGGCTGCTTCGCAGCCCAACGGGAGCAAGCTCCCTCGCCACAGAACGCCGAGCATCCTCCAGCCTAGCCGTCATTGCAATGCTGGCAAGACCGCCCGGTCACAGGTTGTGCCGAAGACGGTACAAAGTGTCACGGAGGCTGTACCGAAAGCGTCACAGGCGCCGCCCACCTGTCCGACAAAAACCGCGTAAGGCCTTGATTTTCCTGACCTGCAAGGCAGTGGCCCGACCTTTGCTCTACGCTTATAGCAAGCGCACATGCGCTCTCCCTTATAAGCACAAAAGCCAAGGAGAAATCACCATGCGTTACGCTCACCCCGGTACTGAAGGCGCTATCGTTTCGTTCAAGAGCAAATACGGTAACTACATCGGCGGCGAGTTCGTCGCGCCTGTTAAAGGTCAGTACTTCACCAATACCTCGCCAGTAAATGGCCAACCGATTGCCGAATTCCCGCGCTCCACGGCCGAAGACATCGACAAAGCCCTGGACGCTGCCCACGCGGCCGCCGATGCCTGGGGCGCCACGTCCGCCCAGGCTCGCTCGCTGGTGCTGCTGAAAATCGCCGACCGCATCGAACAAAACCTCGAAGTCCTGGCGATCACCGAATCCTGGGACAACGGCAAAGCCGTTCGCGAAACCCTCAACGCCGACATCCCGCTGGCTGCCGACCATTTCCGCTACTTCGCCGGTTGCATCCGCGCTCAGGAAGGCAGCGCCGCTGAGATCGACGGCAACACCGTGGCGTATCACATCCATGAACCGCTGGGCGTGGTCGGCCAGATTATTCCGTGGAACTTCCCGATCCTGATGGCCGCCTGGAAACTCGCCCCGGCCCTGGCTGCCGGTAACTGCGTGGTGCTCAAGCCTGCCGAGCAAACGCCACTGGGCATTACCGTGCTGATGGAGCTGATCGGCGACCTGCTGCCGCCGGGCGTGTTGAACGTCGTGCAAGGCTTCGGCAAAGAAGCCGGCGAAGCGCTGGCTACCAGCAAACGCATCGCCAAGATCGCCTTCACCGGCTCGACCCCGGTCGGCTCGCACATTATGAAATGCGCCGCCGAAAACATCATTCCGTCCACCGTGGAGCTGGGTGGCAAGTCGCCGAACATCTTCTTCGCCGACATCATGCAAGCCGAAGAAACCTTCATCGAAAAGGCCGCCGAAGGCTTGGTGCTGGCGTTCTTCAACCAGGGCGAAGTCTGCACCTGCCCATCCCGTGCATTGGTGCAAGAGTCGATCTACGACGACTTCATGAAAGTCGTGATGAAAAAAGTCCTGTCGATCAAACGTGGCGACCCGCTGGACACCGACACCATGGTCGGCGCCCAGGCGTCCGAGCAGCAATTCGACAAAATCCTTTCGTACCTGGAAATCGCCAAGGGCGAAGGCGCCGAGCTGTTGACCGGCGGCAAGGTGGAAAAACTCGAGGGCAATCTGGCGACCGGGTATTACATCCAGCCGACCCTGCTCAAGGGCACCAACAAAATGCGCGTGTTCCAGGAAGAAATCTTTGGCCCGGTGGTGAGCATCACCACCTTCAAGGACGAAGCCGAAGCCCTGGCCATCGCCAACGACACCGAGTTCGGCCTGGGTGCCGGTCTCTGGACCCGCGACATCAACCGCGCCTACCGCATGGGCCGCGCCATCAAGGCCGGTCGTGTGTGGACCAACTGCTACCACCTGTACCCGGCACACGCCGCGTTCGGCGGTTACAAAAAATCCGGCGTGGGTCGTGAAACCCACAAAATGATGCTTGATCACTATCAGCAGACCAAAAACCTGCTGGTGAGCTACGACATCAATCCACTGGGCTTCTTCTAAAAACCGGGGGCGGGACAGGTATTCCTGTGTCGCCCTTCACATAGCTTTCGCGAGCAGGCTCGCTCCCACATTTACACCGCGTTCCCCCTGTGGGAGCGAGACTGCTCGCGAAGGCGTCCTCAATGACACACCAAACATTGCCCTGCCGCTCTGGCACGGGCTTTGCGTGCCCGCTCTACACGAAAACGTCGTACCTGAAAGTCCAACAGATCAAACAATAAAAAAGACAGCGAGGACTTATGACTTCTACTACACAGCTCAAACCCACACTCGGCACCCTGCATTTATGGGGCATTGCCGTCGGCCTGGTGATTTCCGGCGAGTACTTCGGCTGGAGTTACGGCTGGGGCACCGCAGGGACTCTGGGGTTCCTCGTCACCGCGTTGATGGTGGCGACGATGTACACCTGTTTCATCTTTAGCTTCACCGAATTGACTACCGCGATTCCCCACGCCGGCGGGCCGTTTGCCTACAGCCGGCGGGCCTTTGGTGAGAAAGGCGGACTGATCGCCGGCATCGCCACGCTGATCGAATTCGTCTTTGCGCCCCCGGCGATTGCCATGGCCATCGGCGCCTACCTCAACGTGCAATACCCCGAACTGGACCCCAAGATCGCCGCCGTTGGCGCCTATTTCGTGTTCATGGGCTTGAATATCCTCGGCGTCAGCATCGCCGCGACGTTTGAACTGGTAGTCACCGTGCTGGCGGTCGCCGAATTGCTGGTGTTCATGGGCGTCGTTGCGCCGGGCTTCAGCTTCAGTAATTTCGCGCTTAACGGCTGGTCGGGCGCCAACGAGTTCACCTTGGGCTCGATCCCTGGCATCTTTGCGGCGATCCCCTTTGCGATCTGGTTTTTCCTCGCCATTGAAGGCGCGGCGATGGCGGCCGAAGAGGCCAAGGACCCGAAACGTACGATTCCCAGGGCTTATGTCAGTGGCATTCTGACCCTGGTGTTCCTGGCCATCGGCGTGATGGTGATGGCGGGCGGCGTCGGTGACTGGCGTCAACTGTCGAACATCAACGACCCGTTGCCGCAGGCGATGAAAGCGGTGGTCGGCAACAATTCGAGCTGGATGCACATGCTGGTGTGGATCGGCCTGTTCGGTCTGGTGGCGAGTTTCCACGGGATCATTCTTGGCTACTCACGGCAGTTCTTTGCGCTGGCCCGGGCCGGTTACTTGCCTCGCGGCCTGGCCAAGCTCTCGCGCTTCCAGACTCCGCACCGGGCGATCCTGGCCGGCGGCGTGATCGGCATCGCGGCGATCTATAGCGACGGTCTGGTCAACCTGCAAGGTATGACCCTGACGGCAGCAATGATCACCATGTCGGTATTCGGTGCCATCGTGATGTACATCATCAGTATGCTGAGCCTGTTCAAACTGCGTAAAACCGAGCCGAACCTTGAACGCACCTTCCGCGCGCCGGGTTATCCGATCGTGCCGGGGATTGCGCTGTTTCTGGCGGTGGTGTGCCTGGTGGCGATGGCCTGGTTCAATACGCTGATCGGGTGTGTGTTCCTCGGATTTATGGCTGCCGGTTACTTGTATTTCCAATTGACCGCCAAGCAGCGCTTCGACGCACCGGCGGACGCGATGCTAGAAGGCGTCTGAGTTGCACCGGCGCCGGGCCTGTTGCCCGGTGCCTGCCATATTGAAGTGCACGCAGCTCCCAATGTGGGAGCGAGCCTGCTCGCGAAAGCGGTCTGACATCCAACAGTTGTGGTGAATGACACTCCGCATTCGCGAGCAGGCTCGCTCCCACAAGGGGCTCGGTGGTGTATTTGAGTTGTTTATAGAATCAGGAGGACTCCGTTCCATGGCCGCATTTGCCCATTCCGTCGGCGCCCAGACCTATCGCTTCGAGAGTCTCAAGGAAGTCATGGCCAAGGCCAGTCCAGCGCGTTCCGGGGACTTTCTGGCCGGCGTCGCCGCCCTCAACGATGGCGAGCGTGTGGCCGCGCAGATGGCCCTCGCTGACATCCCGCTCTGCCACTTCCTGCAAGAAGTACTCATTCCGTACGAGGCCGATGAAGTCACCCGACTGATCATCGACACTCACGATAAACAAGCTTTCGCGGTCGTCAGCCACCTCACCGTCGGCGGTTTTCGTGACTGGCTGCTCAGCGACGCGGCCGACGAACAGAGCCTGCGCGCACTCGCGCCCGGCCTGACACCGGAAATGGCCGCCGCCGTGTCGAAGATCATGCGTGTGCAGGACCTGGTGCTGGTGGCGCAAAAAATCCGTGTTGTTACAAAATTCCGCGGCACGATGGGTTTGCGCGGGCGGTTATCCACACGCCTGCAACCCAATCACCCCACCGACGAACCGGCCGGCATCGCCGCGAGCGTTTTGGACGGCCTGCTGTATGGCAACGGCGACGCGATGATCGGCATCAACCCGGCCACCGACAGCATCGCTTCGATCTGCGCCATGCTGGAAATGCTCGACGCAATTATTCAGCGCTACGAGATTCCAACCCAGGCCTGCGTGCTGACGCATGTCACCACGTCCATTGAGGCTATCAATCGCGGCGTTCCGCTGGACCTGGTGTTCCAGTCGATCGCCGGCACCGAGGCGGCCAACGCCAGTTTCGGTATCAACTTGAACGTGCTGCAGGAAGGCTACGACGCCGGTTTGAGCCTGAATCGCGGGACGCTGGGCCAGAATCTGATGTATTTCGAGACCGGCCAAGGCAGCGCCCTGTCAGCCAACGCCCACCACGGCATCGATCAACAGACCTGCGAAACCCGCGCCTACGCCGTGGCGCGCCATTTCAAGCCGTTCCTGGTGAACACCGTCGTAGGATTCATTGGCCCGGAATACCTCTATAACGGTAAACAGATCATCCGCGCCGGCCTCGAAGACCACTTCTGCGGCAAACTCCTGGGCGTGCCCATGGGCTGCGACATCTGTTACACCAACCACGCCGAAGCCGACCAGGACGATATGGACACCCTGCTGACCCTGTTGGGCGTGGCCGGGATCAACTTCATCATGGGCATCCCCGGCTCCGATGACATTATGCTCAACTATCAGACCACCTCGTTCCATGACGCCCTTTACGCCCGCCAGACGCTGGGCCTGAAACCGGCGCCGGAATTCGAACAGTGGCTGGCGAGAATGGGCATCTTCACCCAGGCGGACGGCAAGATTCATTTCGGCGACAGCCTGCCGCCGGCCTTCCGCCAAGCGATGGCGCAACTGGGATGAGTGTTGAAATGGATAAACCACCCGTGGATCCACAGAACCCGTTGCTGGAACTGCGTCGCCTGACCCCGGCGCGGATCGCCTTGGGTAGAACCGGCACCAGCATGCCGACCAGCGCGCAGCTGGATTTCCAGTACGCCCACGCTCAGGCACGGGATGCGGTGCACTTGCCGTTCGACCCTGCGGGGCTGAGTTCGCAATTGGCTGAACGCGGGCGTGCCAGTTTGCTGCTACACAGCGCCGCGACGGACCGGAACAGTTATTTGCAACGCCCCGATTTGGGGCGAAAGCTGAGTGATGAGTCGGCTCAGACACTGCGCGATTACGCATTGGCCAATCCCGGCGGTGTCGATCTGGCAATTGTCGTTGCCGATGGGTTGTCGGCGCTGGCCGTTCATCGCCATACCCTGCCGTTTCTGGCTCGGATGGAAGATCAGATTGTGAGTGACGGCTGGTCCGTCTCACCGGTCATTCTAGTGGAACAGGGCCGAGTCGCCGTAGCCGACGAGATCGGCGAACTGCTGGGCGCGAAAATGGTGGTGATTTTGATCGGCGAACGCCCTGGCCTCAGTTCCCCGGACAGCCTGGGCTTGTATTTCACCTACAATCCAAAGGTCGGGCTGACGGATGCCTATCGCAACTGCATCTCCAATGTCCGGCTCGAAGGCCTGAGTTACGGCATGGCGGCACACCGTTTGCTGTATTTGATGCGCGAGGCCTGCCGGCGGCAGTTGTCAGGGGTCAATCTGAAGGACGAAGCGCAGGTTCAGACGCTGGAGTCGGACGCAGGAGCAGACATGAAAGGTAATTTCCTACTGAGTCTGCCGGATGCCTGAACCGTTTCCGCATTGCGTTTCTGATTCAGTTTCAGGCAGGATCGAAACACGACTGCCCGAGTGAGAACCGTTCGCCGTCACAGTACGTGAAGACAGCCACTTGAAGACGAGACCTACCATGCGGATTATTCAAGCGACCCTCGAACACCTGGACCTGCTGACCCCGTTGTTCGTCAAATATCGCGAGTTTTATGGCTCCCTGGCTTATCCGGACTCGTCCCGTGCGTTCCTCGAGAAACGCCTGCGTCGCAAGGAGTCGGTGATCTACCTGGCCCTGGCCGATGACGACAGCAACAGACTGATGGGTTTCTGTCAGCTGTATCCGAGCTTTTCGTCCCTTTCGCTTAAACGCGTGTGGATCCTCAACGACATCTACGTCGCCGAAGAGGCCCGCCGCCAGTTGGTGGCCGACAACCTCATCCGCACCGCGAAGAAAATGGCCAAGGAAACCAACGCTGTACGCATGCGCGTTTCCACCAGCAGCAATAACGAAGTCGCGCGCAAAACCTACGAATCCATCGGGTTCAAGGAAGACACCGAGTTCAAGAACTACGTGCTGCCGATCAGCGACGAGCTGTAAGGTTCTGGGTGAGTAGGCAGGCTCTTGTGGCGAGGGAGCTTGCTCCCGCTGGAGTGAGAAGCACTCCCAAAACCCAAGTCCGCAGTGGGTCAGTTTTACGTCTGCTGCGCAGCCGAGCGGGAGCAAGCTCCCTCGCCACAGGGGTTTTGCAAAGCCGACAGATTCTAGTTGATCCCTCGAAATCCCCCGCTACAAACTCAACGCGCTTTTCACTTCTCAGCCCGTATAATGCCGACCTTTCCGGTTCGTAAGAAAAACTACACCCGTCTGTAGGCTTTCGCGAAGTCATCCGCACAGGCCTGCCGAGTCGGGCCGTCACTACAGGTGCTCTCCATGGATTTCAACCCGCTCGACATTATCCTGCATCTCGATGTGTACCTCGATTTGCTGGTAAACAACTACGGGCCATGGATTTACGCCATTTTGTTCCTGGTGATCTTCTGCGAAACCGGCCTGGTGGTGATGCCATTCCTGCCGGGCGATTCCCTGCTGTTCATCGCTGGCGCAGTAGCCGCCGGCGGCGGCATGGACCCGGTGCTGCTGGGTGGCCTGCTGATGCTGGCGGCAATCCTTGGCGACAGCACCAACTACCTGATCGGACGAACGGCCGGCGAGCGTTTATTCAGTAACCCGAACTCGAAAATCTTCCGCCGCGACTACCTGCAACAAACCCACGACTTCTACGACAAGCACGGCGGCAAAACGGTGACGTTGGCGCGTTTCATGCCGATCATTCGCACCTTTGCACCGTTTGTCGCCGGCGTGGCCAAAATGCCCTACCCGCGTTTCTTCGCCTTCAGCGTCCTCGGCACTATTCTGTGGGTGGGTGGCCTGGTGACCCTCGGTTACTTCTTCGGCAACGTACCGTTCATCAAAAAGAACCTGTCGCTGCTGGTAGTGGGCATCATCCTGCTGTCGCTGGTACCGATGATCATCGGCATGATCCGCAGTCGCCTTGCTAACGCCGCGTCCAAAGCCCAATCGCGCTGATTCACCATGTGGTCCCTGAGCGCCTGGCGTCGCCAGCGCACCCTGGCCAAGCATCCGATTGCCGACGACATGTGGCAGCGAGTGCGTCATCACTTGAGTTTTCTCGATGGCATCAGCGCCGCCGAAGACCAGTGGTTGCGCGAAGCCAGCGTGCTGTTCCTCCAGGACAAACACCTGACCGCCCTGCCCGGCGTCGAGCTCCACCAGGAGCAACACCTGCTGCTCGCCGCTCAGGCGCAACTACCGCTGCTGCACCTGGGCGATCTGAACTGGTATCAGGGTTTCCACGAAATCGTCCTCTATCCCGACGACTTCCTCAGCCCACAGCGCCATCGAGATGCCAGTGGTGTCGAGCACGAATGGGACGGAGAACACAGCGGCGAAGCCTGGCAGCAAGGCCCGATCATCCTCGCATGGCCCGGCGTGATGGCCAGCGGTGGCTGGGAAGGCTACAACCTGGTGATCCACGAACTCGCGCATAAACTCGACATGCTCAACGGCGACGCCAACGGCCTGCCGCCGCTGCACGCCGACATGCGGGTCAGCGACTGGGCCAAGGTCATGCAAGAGGCCTACGACGACCTCGACCGGCAACTGGACCGCAATCCCGACGCTGACACCGCCATCGACCCGTACGCCGCGGAAAACCCGGCCGAGTTCTTCGCGGTCACCAGCGAATACTTCTTCAGCGCCCCGGATTTGCTGCACGAGGCGTATCCTCTGGTCTATGAGCAGTTGAAGCTGTTTTATCGTCAGGACCCTCTGGCCCGGCTGCGGCAACTTCTGGCCGAAGACCCGGTCTATCAGGCACGCGACTAAGGTCTCTACGACCCTTGGATCGTGGCATCGGCGGCGGAATATGCCTATAATCGCCGCCACTTTTTGGTCAATCCGGCCAAGTGTTTTTGGTCAACTAACGGGGGCACCGCCCAATGAGCTACAGCAAGATTCCGGCTGGCAAAGACCTGCCGAACGACATCTACGTCGCGATCGAGATTCCGGCCAACCACGCGCCGATCAAATACGAAATCGACAAAGACAGCGATTGCCTGTTCGTTGACCGTTTCATGGCCACCCCGATGTTCTACCCGGCCAACTACGGTTTCATCCCGAACACCCTGGCTGACGACGGTGACCCCCTCGACGTGCTGGTCGTAACCCCTTACCCGGTTGCTCCAGGTTCGGTCCTGCGCGCCCGTCCGGTTGGCATCCTGCACATGACCGACGACGGCGGCGGCGATGCCAAAGTCATCGCAGTCCCACACGACAAGCTGTCCCAGCTGTACGTCGACGTGAAGGAATACACCGATCTGCCACCTCTGCTGCTGGAGCAGATCAAGCACTTCTTCGAGAACTACAAAGACCTCGAAAAAGGCAAATGGGTGAAGATCGAAGGTTGGGGCGACGCAGAAGCCGCTCGCACCGAGATCATGAAGTCGGTTGCTGCCTATAAAGGCTGATAGCCGCCTCTCACGAGCGGCTATAACGAAGAACCCCGGTTGATCCGGGGTTTTTTGTGGGCGTTTGAATATCATGTTCAACAGCACATTTAACTGGCGGGCAAACCGGTTTTTTCTAGTTTAATTTTTACAAAAGACGTCTTACATCAGGACTTAAATTTCACGCCAGATTTGAACGTTTTGTTGAATCAAAGCCTTATGCCGCAAGGCTAGACTCGTGTTTATGAAAAAGAACAAAACCTGCGGCCCACGATTCAGAATGCTCCTGAAAGAGCTACAAATCACGACAACGAGATTTGCCGAATTCCTGGGTATTTCCGACCCTCAAACTGTCCATAACTGGTATACCCGCGGAGTTCCTGACTACCGCATGGAAGATGTCGCCAGAAGACTGTCCGTGAACACTGAATGGCTGAAAACCGGCGAAGGACCGCAAGACGCCAGGGAATTGCATCTGATCGACGAATCCGGCAACACCTTCGACGCCCAGTCAATCCGGGGCACCTATCGGGTCATCGACCCAGTCGATATCGAACTACCCTTTTACAAAGAAGCGGCCACCGCCCCCGGCTCCGACAAAACCCATGTCATCAAAGACCCGAGCGAATCGATCCGCCTGCCGCGCAGCGACCTTGACTCCCTGGAAATCAACCACGCCGATGCCATCTGCGCCCGCATGGTTGGCAACAGCATGGCCGAAAAAATTGAAGATGGCTCCATCGTCGCCATCGACCGCGGGCTCACGCAAATTGTTGACGGAGAGATTTACGCAATCGAGCACGACGGCATGTTGCGCATCAAATACTTGAGCCGGGTACCAGGCAACGCGATACGCATGCGCAGCCACAACAGCTCCGAATACCCGGATGAAGTCTTCAGACCTCCACAAATCGAAGAACAAAACATTAGGGTTCTGGGATGGGTGTTCTGGTGGTCGACCCTGAATAAACGCAGGCCACCCATACCTTTTTTGTAAACACATAACTTTGTAGCAGCTGGCGAAGCCTGCGTACGGCTCGGGAATAGCTCTAGGTCGCACACCATGCTGGGAATTGTGCAAAAAAATCAGTATGCTGCGCCCCACATTTGCGCATCGACCCGCCCCGCGGCTCCGATCGCACCGACAAGGCAGATCACGCTCTCGCCGAGTCCCACAGCCGGACGCAAGATCCGGGTGTACGTTTTGAAGGCTGGCGCGGTTTACCAAAAATGAACCAAGCCAGTCCCCGAGAAGCCGGCCACAAGCCGGCTTTTTAATTGTCCGAAATAATCCTATCCCATCCGAGAATCCTGCCGATAGCCTAGCTATTGCGGGCGTCTCAAGCATTCCCCTGTCCGATGGTGCTCAACACCATTCGACCTCATCCGACGATGAAGTGGGGGGACAATTGGGGGGACAGAAGGGACGACAGGGAAAATCCAATGGGTAAGCTGAATCCGAAACAAGTCGAAAACCTGACCGAACCTGGCACCTACGAAGATGGTGACGGGCTTCGCTTGGTCGTCAAACCTACCGGGCGCAAATCCTGGCTACTTCGCTTCCAACTGGCAGGCCGCCGCAGAGAGATGGGCTTGGGCTCCTTTCCTGAAGTCAGCCTTAAGAAGGCCAGACAAGATGCCAGCACCAAACGCACCCAATTGAGCGATGGCATTGATCCCCTGGCAGCCAGAGACATAGAGCGCGCTGCTCAACGGGAAGCCCAACGTGCAAGCGAAGCCAAGCAACTTAAGTTCGAGATGCTCGCAACGGAATACCGTGATGCTCACGGCGCGGCGTGGTCGGAGAAATGGCGTAAAGGCTGGCTGCGAAAGCTAGAGCTGTATGCGTTTGATCACATAGGCAAGCTGTCAGCTGAAGACATCGGCACTCCCGAAGTGCTTAAGGTGTTGCAACCCATCTGGGCCACCAAGACCAGAACCGCTGACGAGGTGCGTGGGCAAATTGAGCAGGTTCTGGATGCCGCCAAGGCACGTAATCTACGACAAGGTGAGAACCCTGCTCGCTGGCGCGGGCATTTAGAGAATCTGTTGAGCCGTGCTGAAAAGAAGAAGGCTCGGAAGCGTGAGCACTTTGAAGCTTTACGTTGGCAGGATGTGCCGGAGCTGATGATAAAGCTCAGGGCAAACTCCACACCTCCGTCTTGGGCCGCTCAACTGCTGATCATGACCAGCGCACGTGCCCACATGGTCAGGTTCGCTCGTTGGGATGAGTTTGATTTGGAAGCTTGCACTTGGTCTCTTCCGGACGAGCGCATGAAAATGCGCGTGGCATTTGTCGTCCCGCTTGCCGAGGAGGCGATAAAGCTGGTGCGAAGCATTCCACGAACTGAAGGAGGCCCCTATCTGTTCCCAGGCCAGGGTAAGTCAGGAGTGATGCATACAAACGCCATACGCACGCTTCTGCACGGCATGGAGTACAAACACATCACTCGACACGGCTTTCGTTCTTCCTTTCGTGACTGGGCGGGTGAATGCACGCACTACCCACGTGAGGTTTGTGAAATGGCACTCGCACATGACGAACGCGACCAAACTGAAGGGGCGTACTCTCGCTCCGATTTCCTCGACAAGCGACGGGCACTCATGACAGATTGGGCTAAATTCATATGCAAGCCGCTGACTGAGAACACCCGAGCAACTAATTCAGTTTAAAAATATAAGCAGCTCCTTCGAAGCAGCTGCCTCAGCGACCGATTCAAGGACGATGAAATTTTGCAGATTCAACGCAACAAATTAAGAATTATTACACATACAAGTAACGACCCCAAAATAAAAAAGCCCTTCTCCATAGAGATCTCTCTAGACTTTGATAATTGGACTGCAACCCAAAAAACAAAACTAGAACTCATAATCGAGAAGTCCCCTTCCAAAGAAAAACCCTTCCTACCAAACCTAGCGGACTACCCCGAATACAAACACCTAGCCGCCCTTAACATAGAGAACGCAGCAAATGAAGTGCTTGAAATACTAATAAAACGATACATGATGCTTCGCAGAACCATTTCGAACGAAAACAAAATCAATCTTGATAAAATATTAGTAGAACGCACGAACACATACTCACACAACAACAAGGAACTAAAAAATAAATTAAAATCAATTCTAACAAAGGAAAAAAGCGCTACCTTCCAACATATAAAAAACGCTTACTCAAGCATATTTATCGCGATAGCTTACTACCAAGCACACGGAGCAGATATAGGAATAAAAATATTATTTTGCGGCATGCATATGCTTTATTCAGGAGACCAACGATACTTTAAAGAGGCAACCAAAACACGATCAGAGGTTGCGACAGAAGGAGGCCTTGCTCGCAAGGAGCACTACTTGGCCACCAAACAAAAAATTTGCGACCTTATTAACACACTAGCTCCGCACGAAGGCTGGACTCAAGAGTTAGATGCTTACAAAGCAATATTACCAGAAATAAAAAAATACATAGTAGAAAACAACGTAAGACGTCCCGCACTGAGCAACATCGAAAAGACATTGAGACGCTGGATAAAAAATGATCCTATCGTCTCCGCTGCCGTTAGGATCGCAAAACCTCCAATTCATTACATCTCTGATTGATATTAATGCTCTCTCGGCCGACCAACTGATCGCTCGCCAACCTTTGGCGAGTTCCCTTTACCAAATGTTCTTTTGTTCCCAGGCATGCAAGCACTTACATATCGATCCGCTTTGGTAAGGTAGATTGCTGCCATCCCTTTAAGACTGCTCAGCTTTTCCGCCTCACTGTAGTGAATCATCCCCACACCACAGTGCCTGTACTTAGCTTTATTCCCGTTGCAGTTATAATAAACGCCCTTCCCCTGAGTAATCACATTATTCCAGTACTCACCTATCAGCTTCGCAATGACAATATCCTGCCGCACCTTCGCCCCATCTAAAAAGAACATCATGTGGTAATGATGGCCTTTCTCTCTCCCGTACTCAAGCTTCCATACATACCCCACCATCCCCAGTTCAGGGCACTTATTTTTCAGATGGTCGATCAGCTCTATCCGATGCTGAGAAATCTGCTTCGTAACAATACGTAGCGCGTCCAATCTATCACTCAATCGGCTATAACCCTCAACTTCAAGCCTCCCCTTTCCATATGAGAAATCAACTCTCAAAACCAACAGTCGAGAATAACGTGCAAACAAAGAATCTATGTAACTCAACAAGCCCGAGTAGTTCTTATTAGCTGCCCGCACATGTGCGGACATTTCCCGCTTGAATGCCCCGCCAGATATCCACTCTCTCACTGCATCAACGAACCGATTTAGCCCACGAATACATTCAGGTAATTCTGCTCTCTCTATCTTGTATGGACTTGAAGGGTTTATTTTTCTATAACACTCACAAAACGCACTGACATAAGGATTGACCTTAAACAACACCATCCCTCTTTCAAGCTCAACATAGTTAATTGTAACCGCTGAGATAATACACTTTTCCGCTTTGCTTGACGCAATTCCGTCTCGACGCTTGAGCGACTCCACCCTAAAGATATCACCTGATGTTTTCTCCACCACACTTACAGCCCTCATGATCCTACTAACAGAATCAAACAGCATACCTTCTCCATTAGCAGATGAAGACTCTACGCACCTTATTGGATCATAAAAATCCTCATCGACCTTCTCCTTATAAACATCGACAAACTTCCATTCATTAAAACTCATAACCCCACCACACTCATAAACAATTATACGATCATAATCAATCAACAACTCATAGCTATTATCTAATAACATATAAACCAATATTCACATATCTCCTTCACCCCAGAGACTCCACGAATAAAAATCCAATGCACCACCCAAATCGAGACTTAATTAACTCAACCAATTTCTTAAGTTAGTACGCAAAACGACTTATATCTAGACGGGCTTATACTGAGTTTTTTTCTAAACTCAACTCCCCCCCAAAGTGCTATCAACCAGTGATTCAATCCATTTGTTAATGCTCGATTCCAACCAGCCTACCGCTGAACTACCAATTTTCATTGGTTTGGGGAACGAGTGGTCGTAACGCGGCGAAGCAGGGTTCATCCGGTCATATATCGTTGACCGCGACAACCCCACACGATCCAGCACCTGCTTTAGGCGTAAAACCCTGGGATGGGTAGTGCTACTTCCTGCCATTTCTTGAGCTCCAGACTGCGTTGGTACGCGATGGAACCACTCTAAAGGGTTTCCCTCGTCCAGAAAATTACCGGTGCTTATGTAGAAGTTTTACAGAGTCGCGCCAACACACCAGGCGGGTGCCCACGGCTGTTTACCTCGCGAGCGCGCGCGTATACGGGTACGTGCATGCGTGCACGCATTGGCTCGTCCGAGAGTTAGTTCTCAGACATGGGACTTAGTTCTCATGGTCAATTTCCAGCAGAAAATATCTTTCCTTCACCTTGTCCAACTCGATCTGAGCCAGTCCTGCAAGATCCGAACAGATTCCAGAGCGCCACTCGCAAGCACAATTCGAGCCATAATCGAGATTGAAAATCCCTCAAAATTCGCAGCCAACGAAATTTCAGTCATACATCACAACCCTGTACCTCTGCGTATCTAGCATCCCTCCACACTCGAAAGCTCACCATTCAAACGGATCGCCTAGGCGATCCGTTTGATGAGCTCTATGCCGGTGCAATGACTTCATCCCGACTCTCTCCATAGGAACCCTGGACATGACCACTCAATGCCCACGCTGTCACTCCAGCACTGTCATCACCAAGGATTTCGCCAGGAAAGTCGGCGCCCTTATCGGCACCGTCAGTGGCACAGCCCAAGGTGTCACAGCCTCTATGGGTGGCGCCGAGGTTGGCGCTGTCATCGGCGGCGTGGCCGGCCCCGCTGGTGTCGTTGCTGGCGGTATGGTCGGGGCCATTCTCGGTGGATTAGCCGGAGCGGCGACCGGCTGTATCGCGGGCGCCAAACTTGGCGAAGTCATCGATGAACGGGTTTTGGACAATTACAGTTGTCTCGACTGCGGACTGTCATTTAGCAGCCGTCATTCCACTTAAGCTGTCCATCTCCCGCTTTACGCAACTGCTGCCCCCATCTGATCCATCACTACCCCCTCTCAAATACCATCCAGCACGTCGACTAATCCCTGCTGAACGCTCAGCGGCCTCGTCGTGCGCCTATGATAAGGAATCATTTCTATGGCTCATCTCGTCGAACAAATGGCCTACGTTGGCGCTACCCCTTGGCATGGTCTGGGTAACCGCCTGACTCAAAAACAACCGCTGGAAGTCTGGCAGCGCGAAGCCGGCATGAACTGGCAAATCCAGGACAGCCCAGTGCATTTCAAATCAGACACTATCGGCACCCTAGGCTCGATCCATTCCTTTCCGGAACAGAAGGTGCTGTATCGCTCCGACACCAAAGCGCCGTTATCGGTGGTATCTAATCGCTATCAAGTGGTACAGCCGCGTGAAGTCCTGGAGTTCTACCGGGACCTCACCGAGGTCTCAGGGTATGAACTGGAAACTGCCGGAGTGCTTAAAGGTGGACGCAAGTTCTGGGCGCTTGCCAGGACTGGCCAAGAGACCGCGCTGAAGGGGAATGATCAAGTGAACGGCTATCTGCTACTGGCCACCTCCTGTGACGGCACACTAGCCACCACTGCGACTCCCACCACTGTTCGCGTGGTCTGCAATAACACACTGACTATCTCTCTGAACGGAACCACCCGCGCCATCAAAGTCCCGCACAGCACGCGCTTTGATTCGCAGGCAGTAAAAAAACAACTAGGCATTGCCGTCTCGCAATGGGACGAATTCATGTATCGGATGCGCGCACTCGCGGAACGTAAGGTTCAGTGGACTGAGGCCATGGGCTTCTTCATGGACGTGCTATGCGACACCAGCGCGCATGATCCCATTCCCAATGTACTGCCCAACAAACGAGCAATGGAGAAGGTACAAAGCCTGTACGAAGGTAAAGGCCGAGGATCTAATATGGCATCCGCTCGCGGTACAGCATGGGGCTTGCTGAACGCCGTGACTGAATATGTGGATCATGAAAGACGCGCCAGGAGCTCTGAGTATCGAATGGATTCGGCATGGTTTGGGCAAGGTGCAGTAATCAAACAGAAGGCTCTCGATGCAGCCTTACAACTCGTTGCATGAACCATCGGACCCCATTACTGCCAAGCGATCTCGCCTAAAGGGGGGTCGGATCATTTAATCCCGACACCCACCTTCCAGTAACTTCGCCACCCACCCTCCAGTGCTTTCACGCGTTCGGATAGGAATACCAGCATGAAATATCCCAAGCTCAAAGCCGGTGAAACACCCGACACTTATGTCATGGAGTCTCCGGTCACCGAGGCCGACATCCTGCAGATGGCTCAACAACTCGCGATGTATCGTCTGTCTAAAGGTCGGGCGCTGACTGAACGTAGACTCGTCTTCAGTCACCTAGAAACGCTGCTGCAATTCCATGAACACGAACTCTTTGCTCTATTACTGCTAGATACCGAGCACCGGGTTATTGGTTTCAGGGAACTATTCAGGGGCGCATTGGAGGTTGCCTGCGTGTCCCCTCGGGAGGCGGTCAAGATCGCCCTGGAACATAACGCAGCAGCCGTGATCCTAGTGCATAACCATCCTTCTAGCGATTCCGCGCCCAGCCAAGCTGATTGCGCATTGACCCCAACCCTCAAAAACGCTCTCAACATGATTGGCACCCAGATATTGGATCATGTCGTGGTAGGCCGGGGAGGCTGCATCTCACTGGTCGAACAAGGTTGCCGTTAAACCGAGAGTTTAATCATTCTGTTCGACAGACTGCCCTTGGCCGACGCTGGGGCGGTCTTCGACCGCACTCGTCCGCCAGGTCATGCTTTTTTTTGTCAGTACAATTACCCAAAGCATCGACCCAAAGCATCCATGAAACTAATTCGCGAATCAGGCTGAAGCTATGTGGCCTGAGCCCTATGGAATATAGGACTCAAGCACGGCGGGCATAGAAGGCGTCCAAATTTTCGGGGTCAGATCAAAATACGCGGACACCATCGCCCTTACCGGCCGAGCGAAGAAGGTGTGTTCGCCGGTCCCTTACAGCAGAGAAACGAGAATCCCAACTTGATGGGTGATGTTCGGTCGCGGTAGGAATCGCAGTTCCCCCAACATTGACGCACTCGTCATTGAGGACTGCTGCCTTTGATGGCCGAGATTTTAAAGCGTTAGGGATTTCGTATAGGATCTAGTGCTGCTCGCTGATTCGGGTAATTGGGCATTGAGTCAACGAACGGTTCCATTGCCCAACGTTCATCACATGCACCTCAAAAGACTTGTTCCAGCCGCGCTTTGCACCTGCCAACCACTCAGTTTTCCATAACCGCTCTTTCAGACCATTAAGTTGAGCAGGCTCAAGGGTGCTCAGACCGATCACTGTGATGTACTTCAACGGCTTTTCCGCGATCCCCCGATCCATGCCGAGAATGATCAGGCTGTCACGAAGTTTGGGAAACAGGTGTTTTTCAATTAGCTCGTTGCTCAACAACGTATGTAGAAAATTTTTCTGCTGTTGATCTCGGTGCTGCTCAGGAATATCGCCACTATCGGGATCCTTCACCTCGACAAGCCACAGCTGATTACTCCACTCGACGACAAAATCGACGCCACCTTTCAGTAAATGCGTCAGCCCTCGGGCTTCCTCATCCAGCTTGATGACCTGCATTGCTGCAGAGAAATCAAAGAACAGATCGTCCTCTCGCCATAGTGGATGGGTCTCCCAAAGAGTCATTTCGCGCCTCCCAGCGACTTTTGAATTTCTAGGTCATATAGCCGCTGGTACTCCTCAGCGATCTTGTTCGGCTGGATGTCCTCGTAGCCTGAAAAGGCATGTGATATCACACCGTCATCCTTGGTCAGTTCCAGCGCGAAGTACCGCGTTGGCACCTCAGCCTTGGCGTAGTCCAACTCACGAAGAAAGGCATAGTTGTGCGTTGACACGAATACCTGCACGCCACGCTCAGCCAGCATCAACAGTATTTTGGCAACGTCCTTCATCAGCGATGGATTGAGGTTCGCTTCGGGCTCATCCCAGAACAATGTGTTATTGGCAAAAAGAGAGCCGTTGTGAATCAACTGCCAGATCAATGCCAACTTGCGGTGCCCCTCGGCCACCAGTGAAATTTCCAGCTTTTTGTTGCCGGCACTGAGGTGAAACTCATCACCGACAACCGAAACCTTGCCGCCGACCGTCTTGCGGATGAATTCCAAAAGCGGCTGCTCATCCTTTAGCGGCATTCCCTTACGTGTAGGTAGGTAAGCCTGCTTGATGATGTCGTAGTAGATCTCTTCGAAAGCCAACTCGTACTTGTCATAGAGGGAAATGAACCCCGGGGCGAACGACAGTACCTCCTTGACTGGAATAAATACCGGCGAACGCTCAACATTCCAACGTCCTTGCAACTCGAAGGTCTGGTGCCGGGTCGTGTCGAAAAGCAAAGAAAGCGCTTGATCATCGACTGTTCGCAAGATGACCTGCGCTGCCCTGCCGCCACGCTTACGATTGACAAGACGCGAAATTCGGCCACCACTAGGACGGAATACAGTCGCGAGTTTCTTGTGCAAGGCCGACGCATCATGGCCGGCCATCTGCAACGTGTAGATAAGCTTCATGATGTGAGTCTTACCGGTGCCATTGGCACCGATCAGTACATTGATACCCGGCACCCAGTCGAACTGTGCGCTTTTGAACGCCGTGAAGTTTTCCAGTTTCAACTGCTTGAACATAGCGACTCCTAGTCAATCGTTTTTTGCGTGTTCCAAAAATGTGTCCGTCACCTTTTGGTCTCATAGACTGAACCCAAAGCGGACGTAGCCCACTGTCTATTATGCGGACACCATCGTCCTGAGCGTTAGGATCAGAAAGGTGTATTGTCCGGATGCCTATGGCGAACGGGGGGGCAATGTGATGCCGGAAAGACTTGGCCGTATCACCAGATGCGCACCTCTCGACTCCGCCCTGGCGTGGTAACGATTATTTGCGTGGCCGTTTTCGTGTGCAGTTTGTCGTCAGGTTCTGAGATTAAATCTGCCCCTCCTGAACAGAATAAGCCCCTGGAGCCCAGGGGAAATACCGCACCCGAAAACTCTGACAGAAAGTGTCAATTGCAACCATTGGCTCCGCAAATTACGAGTGACTATCTTCGCCACTCGCCTCGGGGGCGATCGCCTCCCACATCAGCCAGAGACAGACGCCACCAACCGGCCCTCTCTCAGCTCCAACCGCCTATCACGCATCAGTTGCTTGATTCTTTCTTCCAGCAGCGCGGCCAAAGCCGAGCAGTCTTAATGCTCCGGAGATGGCGTCCTCATGGCTCATGGAGAAGCCCGAGATGATAATTTCTATCAGGGCCCGATCAAGCTCTTCCGGTGCGACCCACTCTAGCTTGCGCTCGGCGGATTCCCAATGCGCCCGGCTGCGGATGACAACGGGGCGACTCTCGACCAGGTGGAGAAATTCGCCACGGCGCAGGAAGTGCTTCTGCTTGATGCCCAGGCCAATGGCGTGCTCCACGGCGGCGGTGATTCGAGAGCCTTGGCGGGTCACCCCGAAAGCGTCCATGAGTCGTCGGGTGACTTCCACTGAATGCACCGGTGATTCGACGTCGACCACCGTACGAATCATCCGCAGCAGGTGCTCGGCCTGCTGTTGATGCAGTTCCACTTGGGTGGTCACGGCAGAGAGCAGGGCCTTTTCGTAAGGCTGGCTGACGACCGGTTCGGCTTCGACAACGGTTTCGTCGCGGAGAATTTCATGCGGGGGCTCGATCAAAACTTCTGTGGCCGAGATTTTCCGGCGGTTGGCAATACGTTCGCGGGCTGCCTCGATAGCCGCCACCGTGCGGATGATTTCTTGCCGAGGATTGCGGAACCAGTCGGTGCTCCAGATACGATGGAAGTTCCAACCCAAGCCTTCAAGCACTCCCTGGCGCAGCCGGTCACGATCACGCGCGGAGCGCGAGCTGTGATAGGCCGCGCCGTCGCATTCGACGGCCAGCACATAGCGGCCAGGGAACTCAGGGTCTCTCACGGCGAGGTCAATGAAGTAACCAGCGGTGCCAACTTGCGGTTCTACCTGGTAGTCGAGATCGCGCAAGGCGCGGATGACTTCGTCCTCAAAGGGCGAGTCCGTGGCCTTGCCGGTTTCCTCAGCGACTTCCAGCTCACCCGTTTCCGCGTACTTGAGAAAGTTCTTCAGGGCCCGTACGCCGTGATTGGCACTGGCATCGATGTCCAGCTCATCGCCACGGAAGTTACAGAACACGCGCATCGCCAACTTGGCCCGCGTGATCAGTACGTTGAGCCGACGATGCCCGCCGTCTTTATTGAGCGGGCCAAACTCACGAGCGATACGACCGGATTCATTGCGGCCATAACCGATGCTGATGAAGATCACGTCACGCTCATCACCCTGAATGTTTTCGAGGTTTTTGACGAAGTACCGCTCGCTGCTGCCCTGTGCGGTGAAAAACGCTTCGGCCTGAGGTGTCTTGCGCCGTAGCAGCTCAACCTCATCTCCGATCAGATCACGCTGGTGAACGCTGAACGCGGCAACGCCCAAGGAAAGTTCCGGTGTTTCAAGCGCATGCTTCATCACCGCGCGGGCGACTGCTTTGGCCTCTTCTTTATTGGTTCGTGTGCGACCACGATCATAAAGGGCGTGAGGCAGGTAATCGAAGCTCACGCCCTTGGCATGCGGATGCTGACCCGCAGAGGGAAATACCACCAGTTTGCTTTCATAGAATTCCACGTTTGAGACAGCGATGAGTGACTCATGTCGGCTACGGTAGTGCCAGCGCAGATATCGCTCCTGGCTGCCCGCAGCCTTGAACAAGCTGAGAATACTTTCGATATCAGCTGTGCTCTCCGCATCCTCGCTATTGGGAGCCACCTCGCGGCCGAACAAATCGCTGGGCGGCATCTGCCTTGTATCACCAACTACTACTACTTGTTTGCCCCGCAGAATCGCTCCAAACGCATCCACTGCCTTGACCTGAGAAGCCTCATCGAACACCACTACATCGAATGCCAGTTTTCCAGGAGGCAGGAAATTGGCGATGGACATCGGGCTCATCATGAATACTGGCTTGATTTGCTGAATTGCTCGGCCGGCTTTATCAATCAGTTGGCGGATAGGAATGTGCCGACGTTTTTTATTCAGCTCTACGCGCAAAATTGCCATTTCGCCCGGCTGATTCACATTCGGCATATGCTCCCACACCTGCCGAGCTAGAAAAGTTTGCGCATGGTTCAACGAATCGGCATCGAGGGCTTTGAACCTGGCGATCTGATGCTCGTGCTTAATACGATCAAATTGCTGTAGTGCCGGTTTTTCGGCGTAGGCCTTCTGCACAAGCCCGGAGTACCAGGAAAAGTCTAGAATTGCGGGTAGCTGATCCGGCGTTTCACTGTGGAATGCGATGCTCAGCAGCTCCCCCAGTTGGGCCTGACGTACTTCGTTCGACAACACATTGAGACGGGACATATGGTAGAGCGCCCCTAGGCTGGCCTGCCACAGCTGCAAGCGTGCACCTAGGGCCGACAGATCCAGCGTGCGTAAGGACTGGGCGGTATCATCCGGCATACTGATGACTTCCAGACTGGCTAATAATGCTTGATCAAGGCCGGCAAGATGTCCCTCAATATCACTAACCGTCTCTCCAAGTCCGCTGGCGTCCGAGTGCCCGGCGAGGAATGCAATGATCCCCTGTGGTACATGACCATTTCCGAGGTCTTCGTAGAGCCTGACAACCCAAGCACTGACGCGTTCGAGTACCGCCCAATCAGACTGCTGACGCTGCCATTGAGCACCGAAAAGGGCACTGCCCAGCCCCTCGTATTGTTGATAAACCTTCTGGCTTTGTTGATAGGCCAGAACCGAATCGACCAGAGTGAGTTGCTCGGCGGTACTGCCAGGAAGCACACCTTGTGCAAGCCCTTGCAAACGAGCCTTAGCTGCACGATAGCGCCCAGAAAATATCTTCCACCACTTGCCACCGTAGGCCAGCAGGTTCTGCCGTACCTCTAACAGATCCTGCCCCCACGCGGCCTCGACCAACTGAGTGCCGTGGTCGGCCTTGCATGTGCTCATGCGCTGGCCGGCTTCGAGCAACTCGCGAATCGCATCGCGGCGCAACTGCCAGTCACCTGTACTCAGCTCTACACCTTGCAAACGAGGCGCTTCGGCCGCTCGTCTTGCAGCGCGACAGATGACATCAACATCAGCGAGGGTGGCGGGCTGACTCAGCATCAGACGAATCGATAGGGCCTTGGCAGCGGCGTCCAGCGCGGCCAAATGTGTACTTGCCCGCTGCAGTGCATCGTTCGCGCTGCTTTGTTCAATGGGAGAGAAATAAGTTCGTTTGCTTCCCCAGAACGGACTCTGATCCGGACGCCCCATTTCTTTAAGATGAAGCGCCAACTCGTCAATCAGTTCGCGGCGCTTTTGCTGATCGGCTTGAGTCCAGGCCGCCATTGGCGCGAAGGGAATCGTTTGCAATACGCCACAGTTGCTCTTGAGCTTGAGGTAACGACCAAGCACCTCGACAAAATCCATGCCGCTTGCACCTACAGGAGCGCTCACCGCTTCGCAATAGCGGTTCAAGTTACCTTGCAGCTCCGCAAGGTTGGCCAAATCATCTTCCCCCACCTTCGTCAGCGGGCGGCCCTGCTCAAGTGTGCGACCCAACTCCTTAAGCACCGATTGCTTGGTTGACTTGTGGCTATGCAACTCCAGTACTGCATCTCCCAGGTTACACTCGTCAAGACGACGTTTGACCACCTCAAGAGCGACCATTTTTTCGGCCACGAATAAAACGGTTTTTTTCTGGGCAATCAGCTCCGCGATGATGTTCGTGATGGTCTGTGACTTACCGGTGCCTGGAGGTCCCTGGATAACCAGGTTAGCTCCCTCTCGCACCTCAAGAATTGCTTCAGTTTGACTGCTGTCCGCATCTTTAACGAATCGCACTTCCCCAGGCTGGAGAACCGAGTCAATGTTCACATCCTCGGCATAAGCTGGCCGCTGATCACCGAAACCGCCCCCAAGCAATCGGTTTATTACTGGGTGAGCATCGGGCTGCTGGTCTTCCGGCCAACTCTTTGGGTCCAAGTCCTTGAACATTAGAAACTTGCCGAAGGAGAAGAAACCAAGGGAGGCCTCGTTTGTTGATACCTTCCAGCGGGGCTGCTTACTCATCATTTCTGTGACTTCAGCATAAAAAGCATCAAGGCTGCCGTCTGCGGTAAAGTATTCCTCACTGAAGTCGCAAGCCGCTAGATCAATGCCAAAATCGGTCCTGAGCTTTGCGATCAACGACAGGTTAGGCATTAATTCTTCGCCAGAATACTTGAGCTTGAAGACATCCTTTGCACCGCTACGCTCAAGAGTCACCGGCAACAACACCAAGGGGGCCTTGCGTAGAATTTCCGAACTGTCCGCCTCATACCAATGCAGAAAACCCAGCGCTAGAAATAGGGTGTTCACCCCTTGTTCCTCGACGAACTCGCGAGCCTCAGAGTGAACTCTGAGCAGTTGCAGAAATAGGCGCTCCTCATCCAGTGCAGTCTGCAACTTCGTATCTGTATGCTTTCGTGCCCGACCCGACTCGTCAATTTCGTCGCCAGCAGTGTCCCATTCGCCCAGACTATCGAGTTCATGCAGCAGCAATTCATCGGTTGCCGCATCGTCAGCCTCCACAACCTCTGACGGGTTAGCTTTAGCCAATGCAGCCTGTTTCTGGCGCCCCATTGGCAAAAAGCTCATGGCCTTTTCCTGCCGGTAAAGCAGATCAAACACTGTCTCAGACAGCTCATCTACTATCGCCAGAGTCCTGGCCGAGGCGCGGAAATTCAACATGGAATTGCGAAGACCGATATCAAGCAATTCCTTGCGGCTACCATGCAGCTTTTGACTGATCCCTGAACTCATGAGAACTCTCTTGAAACGTGGTCGATGCTGGAACGAAGCGGGAAGCCGTCTCTTGATAGAAGGCGCTTGGATCATGAACGACGATCATGACCATGACAACGGAGTATTTGTGGTGATTACGCAAAAGGCTCAGCGACCTTTCAGCTCGACATCACTGAGCAAACTCAGTACACATCCTGACGTTAATCGATCAAACGATGCTATCAAGTGAAAGCTTCTGCTTTCCAAGCCGCTCATGCAGCTCAATGGTCCTGCACCTGTCTACATTTGCGCAGCGTTGATAAGCTTCTGAGCTCCCCCACCTATGAATGATCACGCCCCATCAAAATGGGGGGACAAATGGGGGGACAGAAATCCCTAAAGCCACAAAGACCAACAAAACAAGGTAAATACTCAAAAATAACGCCGCCCACAAGCCGGCTTTTTAATGCCTGGAAGAAAGCAAGCCTGTTATCTGAAAATCTAAATGAGGGGTTGTCGGGCTAGCACCGCAATTGCTACCGTAACGACAAACGTCATTACAGGCATCACACCATGGCTTCCATCAACATCCGCATCGACGATGATCTGAAACAGCGTTCATTTGCTGAGCTGGAAAAGCTCGGGGTAACGCCTTCCGAACTTCTGCGCCAAACCCTTCAATACGTCGCCGAGCGCGGCAAATTGCCTTTCAAAGCTGCATTACTCAGCGAAGAGGATGAAGCGCTCATCGCCGTGGTCACTGAACGTCTTGCCGCCCCTCAAAGAGTCAAGGTAAGCCTGGATGACCTATAGCCTCGAATTTGATCGTCGCGCGTTGAAAGAGTGGAACAAACTGGGCGACACGTTACGCCAACAGTTCAAGAAGAAGCTTGCGTAAATACTCGAAAATCCTCGTATTGAAGCCAATCGGCTTCGCCAACTGCCAGACTGCTACAAACTCAAATTACGCAGCGCCGGCTATCGGCTGATCTACCAGGTCCTCGATCAGGAAGTAGTGGTATTTGTGGTTGCCATCGGGAAGCGCGAGCGTGAAGTCGCTTACCAAGATGCGCAGGACCGAATTAGTCAGCAGCCTGCTGACTAATTTGATCTGCCGCAGAACTGCTGCGACAAATCCGGGGGAGAGATCACTCTCCAGTTTCGGCGACTGAGCCTGACTGTATGTCGCGGGGATGGCTGGAGGTCTGAGCAGGAGTCGGGTTGCAGAACAGCCCCTTAACGTGAGTGTTATCTAGCAAACTTCTAATCGGCTATACGCCAGTCACTCCATTTACTACTACCGCTTCAAAGTGGAGGAACCGCTGCTTCAACCGCTCAATCGTCCACCGCCACTTAGCCGCAGTCGGCCGACAAATCGTATTTTGGTTCCCAAACATCCCAATTTCCCGCACGGCCTGCTCCACAGGAACGGTTTCCAGCCATTGGATTGGAACGAAGTATTCGCAACGCTCCGGATCCCCCACAAACTCGGCGTGATATTTGGCGCGCTTCGCGACCTCTAACACAGGGCGCTCAACGCCATCTTGAATAACCGTAAATTCTTTTGCAGGCGTAGCTATGCCAAGAACGCGCCCAACGCCAACGTAGCCTTTCTGAGGAGTATTGACCCAGACGCGATCCCCCGGAGACAGTAGCTGCAAAGTCTTGCTGTACCACGCGCCACCACCACCGCCAATGAAGCCGTACTCAACAGCATCAGCCCACGAACGTGAAATAGGGTCGCCAAACGAACAATAAAACTCGCCGTTCCAAGGTTCGTTATGCCCTTCGCTCGTCGAGACAGCGTTTACTTGGGTTTGTACAGGATCCAGCAACCAGGATCGACTCAACAACTGTTGGTCGCCTACCTGGAAAATCTGAAAGCAGAGCACGTTGATCGGAATATCTCGTTTGCTGAGGTACTCAACGATTCGTTCGCTACTGGCATCTAGCTCGGTAGCCACGATGATCAACTGATGACTTTTGTTCAGTTCATCGTCATCCAGCACGCGCCCAAAACGTGCCAGAAAATCAACGTCCAGGCTACCTCCGGGGCGAAAACGCTTGTAGATTGCTGCAATTTCGTCCCCTCGCAAGTTCTCGACCCAAGCGGCGTAGTCGAGAGTTTGAGCGACCACCTCACGAGGGGTACGATCACGTTTGAGTTCGATCAGAACCAACGCGCCATCAGGTGCAATGGCCAACAAATCGATGCGCCCCCCCGTACCGGTATTTTCTTGTTTGCCTATCAGCATCCACTCATCCGACAGGATGCTGGGAGATTGAATAATCATGTCCTCCAACACCTTTTCGCTTACTAATCGGCTCGGGGCTAGTTTGTTAGGTGAGAGACCTACGGTCCAGACGTCCGTTTTGATAGGCAAGACTTGAATCCTTATTTGAATGCTTCTGAGAAATCAGAGCCGCTAAAACGCCATGATCATCATGGTGCCGCTCCAAATCCACCTTGGTGGCAGCTTCTTGGACTCGACAGAATTGGTCAGCGGCCTACTGACCAATTTTGCCTACCTCGCTAAATTCAATAGGGCAGCAAGCCGCTGCCCAATTCAATTTTCCAACAGCCCATTGGAAAATTCCCCCCTCACGGATAACTAAACCCCTTGACCAACGTCAACTCCCCCACCGCCCGCATCGGCACCAGAAAAGTCTCCATCTTCTCGTTCGGCGTCCCCTCCTCCGTAATCACCGTCACCTGCGCCGTCGTCAGCGGCTGAACCGCCTCCTCCTGCCCCTCCTCATCACTGCGATACCCACCGCCGAAGTAGTTCACATACACCAGATACTGTCCCTTGATCGGCGCCGGCATGGCGAAAATTTCCGGGCCGTACCCCGTCGTCACGTCAACATCGAGCGCAGCACCATTGGGAACAACGCGGTTGCCGTACCAGATGTGGGCGCCGTCGGGTGTGATGAGGTGCAAGTCGAGGTCGGTGTTGTCGCTATCCCAGGAAAGCAGTACTCGCAGTTTGGCCGGGGTGGCGCCGCCGCTGGCGTTGAGAAATTGGGTTCGGTGGCGCTGCTGGCCATCTGGACTGCGGACTTCGACGCTGTTGCTGCCATTCGGAAATGAGAACGGGCGATCAAAGCGGCCAGCAGGATCGATCTTCAGCGGCATGCTGACGCCGTTGACGATCAACCGGCCCGGCTCACCGGACTTGGGTGTGGCTTTGATTTGCCCGGTGATGCGGGCGGTATTGGCTTGGCCCACCGGCGTGTTCACCGAGGAGGCCGGGTAGTTAACGATCTGGCGAAAGTTTTCACCTTCCCCCTCAACGGCGCCAGTACGCCAGCCACCAACGGGAGTATCCAGTTTAACGGCGCTATCGGCGGCAAACACCGTCGGCCATACGCAAAAAGAACAGAGGAACAGGAAGACCTGTGGATAACGGAGTTTCATGGCCTATTCCAGCAAGAGGTGGCGGGCGAGCCCTTCGATGTAGGTTTCATCCTGGCCGTTGGGGTGTGCGTCGAAGGCCAGGTGCAGGTATTCGTGGGTCAGGTCGAGGCGGTCTTGCAGCGACAGCACGCCGCGCACGTAGATGCGCTGGCGTTCGCGGTCGACATAGGGGCGACCGAAGGCCAGGCGGCAGACGGCGAAGGTGCTGACTTCGTTGTAGCCAACCTCGCTTTCCAACCGCGGACGCCAGCCGCGGCGTTGGTTTTGCAGCCAGTCTTGCGCGGCGGGCAGTGCTTCGCAGGAGGCAATGGGGTTGTCCCATCGGCTGAGGCTGGCGCGCGGGTAGGCGTGCAGCAGGATGGCGTCGTAGCGTTGGCCGGCGTTGGCTTGCTCGACGGCTTGCTGCCAGGAGAGTTTGTCCGGGCCGGGTTGGTCGGAGTGGTAGGTGACGGTGCTGCCGGCCAGGACCAGGTCGCTGGTCCAGGCGGCGATGTGGCGTGATTCGGCGGTGGCCGGGCGTGGGGCGACGCGTTGCCGGCTGCTACTGTCGTCGATGCTCAGGCAGTCGCCGTTGCGGGTGGCGTTTTGCAGCAGGTACGTACGGATCGCGACGGCCAGGGCTTTGGCCGCTTCAACAGGTTCGGGTTTGGCTTCGCGCTGGAGGACGCGGGCGACGTATTCTTCGCGGTCCAGGCGGGCGACCAGCGTGTCGTTGAGCAGAAAGAGTTCGCCGTCGCTGTGGATATCGAGTTGATTGCCGTTGGTGAATTCGACGCGGTAGTCGCCCTGCATAGGACCGGACGCAACGACACGATCACCCGCCAGAACGCGCGCAATCGGATAACGGGAAAACAGGCCAACTTCGACGCAACGCCCCGCGTCTGCTGGCCATTCAACAGGCAGCACAGAAGACAACGTCTCACCGTAGTTGCGCAGAACCATTTGACTGGTCCCACGCCCACCGGCCCAAATCGGCGTACCGTCCGCCGTCCACCCAGCAAACCCGCCCTGACGCGACGAAGGGTCCTGATCCCCCAACCAGCTCCAGGTTTTCACCCGCAATCGGCCACCGAGCTCGCCCACAACATTGCCGTCAGCCGCATTCAACATCACATCCAGCAACACCCGCCGCGCCTGATCCTGCGCCGGCATCACGGCCAGCATTCGCAACAACTCAGTCACTGAAACTCGCGTGGAAGGCTGCAACGAAGCCATGTCCAACAACCACTGCGGTGCCTGCCGCGCCTGCCAATACGCGCGCCAGTCAGCGCCAGCAATGCCCAACCGCTGCGGCTCAAAGTACAATCCGCACGACTTCACCAACGCCTGATCGCGCTCAATTTTGCCGCCCGCTGTGCAGCAATAAACTTCGTCTTTCGACTGACCGCGACATTCGTAAGGCGATTCATGGGCGTCGGTATCCACCAACCAGCCGTACACAAACAACTTCCACACACTGCCCAATGGCGTCTGCACATCAGCAGGCAACGGCTCGTGCGCGATCACCTGAGTCCGGCTCAACGACAGCAACTCACCTTTAAAGGCCAGCCGCAGCGGTTCGTCCTGCGCTGTCGCCAGTGCAGGGATCAAACACAGCAGCCACCAGATGAGAGGTCGGGTCATGTCAGTTGACCGTGACTTGGCCGAGGGCCGGTTTCTGCTCCTGCGCCTGATGCTGTGGCGCGTAAACCTGAGTGAAACGCACCGGCGGCAGGTTGAACTGGCCTTTCTGCGAGAAACGCACCAAATGACGCAAACGCAATTCGCCGCTCAAGGCGTCGACCGGAATCGCGTAAGCCATTTGCCCCGGCTCGAAACGCGCCTTCTCCAACGCGGACGGTTCGGTGCCGGCCTTGCCCATGAGCTTGATGCCCCATGTGGTGCGCTCGACATCGGCACCCGGTGGCAGCGGCACTTCGAGCATGCCGTAGCGCAGCGGTTTGGCCGCTTTGCTGGTGATGATCACTTCGTCCAGATACAGGCTGTCGCTGGACAACGGTTTGGTGCCGACCGCTTCCAGTTTGAAGGTGAAGGCTTCGTCGCCCGGCACCAGACGCGACAGGCGACGGGTGATGGTCACGGCCATCGGATCAACCAGCGGTTGTTTGGTCTGGAAGCTCAACGCCGCTCGCAACGGACGCTCTTGCGCACCGGTCAGCGACAACACCGCCGGCACTGGCGAAGCACCCTGCCACGTCCAATAAACCTCACCGGTATCACCGTGTTCTTTCTTCCAGCCCTCACCCGGTGCCAGCGCGACGGTGGGCGAGGCCTGCTCGATACTGCGTTGCAACCAGGTCAACGACAACGCGCGTTCCAGGGTCGATTGCTGTGGCAGGAGTCGTTGCAACAACGCTTGCGCGTGAGCCTGATCGAAGGCCTGCAGCGACAGGTCCAAGGCTTCGGCAAACGGCTGCGAACTGACCGCCAATCGTTGTTGCGCATCGGGCAATTGACGATTGAAGGCGTCAGGCAACGTCACCTTGGATTGACGCGCCAACGACGCCGTCAACGCACGAGCGGCCGCCAGCCCCAGCGCCGAATCCGGATCGCTCATGACGATGCTGTCTTCGCCATCGTCCATCAGGTTCGCCGCATTGCCCTCGCCCGCTTTCGACAGATCATCCATCAAACCGCTGAGCAAGGTGTTCACCGGCAATTGCATCTGTTTGGCGAACGACAGGATCAGCGCCCGCTGCAACAGCGGCGTGTTTTTGGCCTGCTTCGAATACACCTCCAGCACCCGCTGCCAATGCTCCGGCGGCAGGCTCAACTCCAGCGCTTTGCTGGCGTGCCAGTCGGCGTAGTAAGCGTAAGCCGTGAGGAATGCATCCGGCTCGCCGTCCATGCCCCACCAGGTGAAGCTCGCCGAAGGCCCGGCCATTTGCACCAGCCGCAGACGGCTGTTCTGCATGATCAAACGCAAGCGATCGCGGATCTGCGGATTCGACGACAAGGTCGGATACGCGATGCTCAGCGGTAGCAAACGACTGGCCGTTTGTTCGACGCCGCCGTACGGATAACTCAACAGATCGTCGAGTGCCGAGCGGAACAGCGCTTGCGGACTGTCGTCCAGACGCAGGCGAATATCCGTCGCGTCCGCTGGCAGGGTCAGCGGTGTATCACCGCTGGCTACGTCCAGGCTTTGACTTTGGGTCACTTGCCAGCCTTCGCCGGTCGCGGTCAGGCGCACGGCCAATGCATCTGCCGTTTTGCCGTCCTGCACCAGCTCAGCTGTCCACTCGCCACTGGTCAACGCGAACGCTGGAAGCGCGATGTAGTTGATGCCGTTATTCAGCGTCACGGGTACGCGTTGTTCGGCGCCAGCGTAATGAATCACCAGCTCAGCCTTGACCGGTTTCTCGGCCTGACTGAAAGCAAACACACCCAGATCCGGTTTGTCGCCCGTGCGGAATTTGGTCGGGCCACTCCACTTCAGGTACAGCGGTTTTTCCGAGCGTACGAATTGCTTTTTCTGCCCGACCTGACCGTCATCGGCGATGGCCCGGGCGGTGATGCGCCAGCGGGTCAGCGAGTCCGGCATCTTGAAGGTGAAACCGGTTTTGCCGTTGGCGTCGGTGATCAATTCCGGCTGCCACGCGGCGGTGTCAACGTCTTCGCGACGCGGACGCTCCAGCACTTTCACGCCTCGCTCGCTGCGATTGGCTTTGCCCGGCGCACCCGGGCTGCCAGGCAGTGCAACGTCGTAGCTGATGAACGACAGACTGGCGCTGGTGCGCACGTTATTGCGGCGCGGGTGGTAGAAGAACTGGTCGATGGTCGGCGCGACTTCCGGTTGCAGCGCGTAGACCATTTCGTCGACCACGCTGACCGTCAGGTGTGCTGGAATCGGTTTGCCGGCGAACTGGGTCGTCAGGTCCACCGACACGGTATCGCCCGGCTGATACGACTCTTTGTCCGTGGCAATCGCCACGTCGATTTGCGGTGCAATCACCCTGATGCCGGCGTTCTGGAAGCTGTACTGACCGCCTTTGGTGTAGAGCACGGAGAACGTCAGGTTCGGCGCAAAATTGTCTTTCACCGGGATCCGCGCGCGGTATTGGGTCTCGCTGAGTTTTTCCATCTTCAGCCAGTCGCCGCCCTTGGACAGCAGCGCTGTGGCCTCGACCTTGTCGCGCTCCAGCGACAACAGTGCATCGGTGATCGGCTCAGGGAACGTAATCAATGCGAGGGCTTCGTCGCCGGCCTTGTACTCGGGTTTATCGAGGACGATTTCCACGGTACCCGGCACGGCTTTGACGCCGTCACCCGTGACCGAATGACCGGTGGCACCCACCACGCGGCCATGGTCATCCTTCAGCGTCAGGTTGTAAGTACCCGGACGGTCGAAGGCCAACGTGAAGCCTTTATCGGCGGCGGCAAGTTTGCCTTCGCCGGTGCTCTGGTCTTCCAGACGCACCCAACCGTAGCTGTTCGGCGTCACCGATTTGCTTTGTTCGCTGCCGCCTTCGTTCAAGTAACTGAACGCAACCTTGTCGCCCACCGCGCTAAATCGCTGAGGCGCGCGCAGGCTGAAACTCGCGGCGCCACGGTCGATGAGGATTTCCTTGGTCGTCTTGACCCGATACGCCGCGCCGTCGCTGGCGAACACGGTGAGCATGTAACGGCTCGGCTTCTCGGCAGCCGGCAGATCCAGCGTCGCGTTGCCCTTGGAATCGGTGGTCAGTTCGGTGCTGGTCAGCTCCACCGGGAATTGCCCGAGGTATTGCAGTTCGTTGTCGACCATCGACAATTGTTGGGCGCGCAGGCTCAGGCTCAACTTGGCGTTGGCCACCGGTTTACCGTCCGGGTACAGCAGCACGAGGCTGCCTTTTACCGGCTCGCCGGTGCGGTAATCCTGCTTGGCCAGATTCAGGGAAATTTCGAAGTGCGGCTTGATGTATTCGGCGACACGGAAGGCGCTGCTGTAGGCCTGATCCTTGTAGCTGAAACGCAGCTCGTAACCGCCCGCGACCGCGTTGTCCGGCAACTGGAAACGGCCTTGAGTACCAGCCTTGGAATCGAGCTTCAGCGCCAACGATTGCAGCGCAGTGCCGGTGGCATCGAGCACGGTCACGTTGACGTCGGCTGCAGTCGGTAATACCGAATCACGGGCGTTCTTGAACTCGCGACCTACGATTTTCAGCGACACCCAATCCCCAGGTCGATACAGCGGCCGGTCGGTGAAGGCATAAAGTTTGGTGTCGTAGATTTCGCTGTCGTAATAGAAGTTTTCGGAGACAAACACCCCGCCCTCTTCGTCCTCGCCAATCACGAACGAACGCTCAGGGCTGACGTGTTTCAAACGCAGCAAGCCATCAGCATCGGTGGCGCCACTGCTCATCACGCCGAGGCCATCGGTCCATAGCACGTTGACCTTCGGCACCGAACTGCCTTCGTGTTTGCGTGCGGCCCACACCAGCAATTCATCACCGACAATTTTGCTCACGGCCACGGTGTTGGACACGAAGACCATGGTGGTCGCGCGGTACTTGCCGATCAGCGCTTCCACCAGGTACAGACCCGGTTTGAGGTTGCCCAACGGGATGTACACGTTACCCGGCGCAACGCTGACGAACTCGCTGGAAGAACCGGCGAGGTTCACGCCCTCGGGCGGCTGGATCGGTTTGGCTTGCCACAGCGGGTAGCGGAATTGGCTGACCACCGGCAAGCCCGGAATCAGCGCGAATTGCGGCTGAGCGTCATAGGGCGTTGGCGCGGCCATGGCGGCGCCCATCTTCAGCTCCGGCACTTCCTCGGTGACTTGTTTACGCGATTCGTAGGAGAACGCTCGCTGCATCACCCGACGGGATTTGCGGTACCAGTTGTCCCACAAATACGCGAGGGTGTTCGACAGGCCTTCGCCCTTGAACTGGCCGTCGCTGACCACCCGGTGCAGGTTCTTCTGGCGCTTGAGGAAGTCCAGTGGTTTGTCGATGCGGTACACGCGAATGTCGGCGCCGCCGTAAGGCTCCATGCGGAACCGGCGATAGTCGCGGCCCGGCGCTTCGAGGCGAACCATCGCCTGTTCGTCGCTGGCAAAACTGCTGTCGGCCAGCAGGAAAAAGCTTTCACCGGCCACCGGCGTGTAGCCGCTCGGCTCGACGGTGTCTTCAGCGTTGACCGTGGCTATAGGAACCAGCAAGGCCAGCAGCAACGGAATTCGAGAGCAAATGCGCAGCATGCGGGCACCGATCATTGGGAGAGAAAGTTCAGTCGATAGACGCCGATGAAGTTGGGGTTGGCTGCGTCGGGTATCCATCGGGTGTCCTTCCATGTCATGAGTTGCTGCAGGCTTGCGGAGCGCATGCCGTTGTCAGTCGGGGTGGTAGTGCCGGTGTGATAGGCGATGTAGCGGCCCATCCAGATCATCAGGTGCTGGTCGTCGCCCTGATCGAAAAACATCAGGTCGCCGGGCCGGGCTTGCGCCAGATCACGGCCAACCAAATGACTGTTGAACTGAATCAGTTTGATCGCGTTGACGTACGGCCCGACCTTGCCGCCGCCCTGTTGCCATCGCTGGGCAAGGCCGCGTTGGGCCTCGCTCAGTTGCAGCTCTGGCGGCAGGTAACGGTTGGACAGGCCATTGCTGCGCAGCCATTTATCGTCATGGGCTTTCAGCGCTTCGTTGGCGGCAAAACGTACCAGGCCTGCGCAGTCCTGCTGATACCAGCGCGGGCTCGGGCCTTGGGTCAGTTGTTCCTGAGCGATGCGCACGAACCAGGCACGGAATACCTGGGATTGCTGCACGTCCAGCGGCGGCGCCTCAGTGGCAAATGCCCGGGTGCCCAGCAGCAACGCGAGCAGGCCGAGGCCTCGGATGAGTGCTGTCACAGGGCTTTCCATTCCAGCGGCAGCCATTGCCAGTGGCCGTCGGGTTCGCTGCCTTCCGGCAAGGTCAGGGCATATTTGCCGTAACCGCCGAGTTTGCGCAGTTTCGGGATCAGGTAGGTCTGCGCGGCGTTGTAGAACACCGGCTCCATGTCCTGCGGCAGGCTATCGAGGGTTTCCTGCTGCATCAGTTGCGCCATGGAATCCGGGCCGAAGTAGACCGGCATCAGCAAGTCTTTCGGTACCACGTCGGCCATCGGCGGGAAGCGTTTGTCGAGGGTGCCGAGGGCTTTGTCCACGAGCTTATCGTCGAGGGAAAACAGCAGCGTCGAACCGTGGCGCGCCAGGCTGACTTGCATGAACGCCTTGCCGGTGATCGCATCCGGGGCCTCGGCATCCTTGGCTTTGTAAGGGCCGAAGTTGGAGCTGACCTGGCGCTGCCACTGATGGGTTTCACCTTCCTGTTTCTCGACCACCGGGAATGCGTGCTCTTCGACGTTGCCTTCGTAGGCGCCGACCATCGAGCCGAACAGGTTGCCCAGGTCGCCATCGAGTTTGGCGCTGTTCTTGTCGTTCAGGCTGGCCACCAGCAACGGCGTGTACAGCCGCGAATCGGCGTACCAGCACAGCCCGGCGGCACCGGCCATGTGTTCGGTCAGGGCCTGGGCTACGGACTCTTCGGCGCCGAGCTTCACCAGCAGCGGTTTTTGTTGTTCGGCGGCGAGCGGCAAGGCGACACAGGCACTGGCGCCCATGGGCATGGCTTGCCAGATCGGTCTGAAATCGAAGTCCGGCTGGTTGTCCAGTTCGTCCATGGCGAGGAAGCTGTGCCAGCCCTTGTCGTCCATGTCGAAACGCAGGCCGGCGAAGTTCGGGATAAAACGCTGATACCCCATGGCCAGGACGCTGGAATTCACCGACAGACGTTGTTTCACTTCAGGCGTGCGCGGTTGCAGGCCGAAGGCTTCGGGGAAGAGTTTGTCGCCGTTGAGCAACGCGGCGATGGCTAGAGTCGAAACGCTGCCTGGCTCTTGCGATGAGCCGCTTTGCGGATCGTAGAGTTTGGTCGGATTGGACAGCACCACCAGTTTGTCGCCATGGGAGGCAAACAGCAGCGCTTTGCTGGCGTTGTAGCTCAGTTGATAAAGCGCCACGTCGTCGGCGCCGACTTTCACAGCGCCGACTTGGGTCAGTTGCGAATCATCCAGCGCCACTTTCGCCAGCGGCTCCAGCACCTTGGCCAGACCACCGCGATCCATCACCAACAAAAAGTCTTTCAGGCGACCATCCGCCCCACGCCACAGCGCCACATCCGCCGGCTGATCAAAAAGCTGCTCGATCAAACTGTCCTGCAACTTCAGGTCATGCTCGTAAATGATCCGCCGCAGACTGCCGATCAAACCGAGACGATCCGCATGCGCTTCGTAATAGAAGACGAAATCTTCGGTCAGGGTTTCCTTGAGGAGCGGCACCGCCAGCAAGTCCTTGGGCAACTGGCTCAAGGAGTGGGTTTCGAGCAGACCGTCCGGCCGGCTCATGCCCAGTTTGTCGCTGGCCAACGCCGCCGGCGGCGCCTTGGGTTTGTGCATGAACCAGCCAAGCCCGGCCGCCACGCCAGCCACCAGGATCAGCCCGACCAGCAGCGCCGGCCAGCGACGGGGAGTTTTGGCTGCAGGCGTTTCGGCGGCCGGAGAAACAGTGTTATCGCTCATGTTCACAAAACCCGATGTCATCCGTGGAGCGGGATGCTTAATAGTTGAAAGTCTTGACCAGCAGCAGGTCACCGATGGCGCGCAGGGGCACGATGAAGGTCTCGCGTTTTTCGTCGACGGTGTTTTCGTTGAGCACCAGGTTGATCTGCGAAGTGATCACCTCGTTCTGGTTGCTGGTCTCATCGAAGTTATAGCCGCCACTGCCGAAGTTGCCCCAATAGTTCACGTAAACCAGATAGGTGCCATGCATCGGCGCGGTCATGGTGAACATTTCCGGGCCGGGGCCATCGACGCCGTCCGGGTCCAGACCGCCGCCATTGGTCAGCGCCGAGTGAGCCCAGAACGCGTGTTGGCCGTCGGGGGTAATGATGTGCAGATCGAGTTCGGCTTTCGGGTCATCCCAACCCAGCACCACGCGAATCCGCGCCGGGGTGCGCAGGTTGTTGGCTTCATAGAATTGAACGCGCTTGAGCGATTTGCCTTCGGAGCTACGCACTTCGATGCTGTTGGAGCCGGCGCCAAACGCATACGGCCGGGCGAAACGCCCTTGGTCGTCGGTGTACAGGTTCAGGGGGTTGCCGTTGACGGCCAGGGTGTGCGGCCCTCGCTGAGTGCCGATGGACTTGAGCTGGCCCTGGATCATGGTGCGATTGCGCTGCACACCGCGATCGATGGGTGGCGTGGGATAGGCGACTTGAGGATTTTCGCTGCGGTCCAGCAGGCCGGAATAACGCCAACCGCCCACGGGTTCCGACACCTCGGCCGAAGGCTCGGCCAAAACCGCGGTCGCGCAGACGAGCCCCATCAGCAATAGAAGAAATGAACGCATGTGACGCCTCCTGCCATGCATAACGAAACCTTGCGCCCGATCCTCGGCGCGTTACAGATCCAAAAACTGCGTTTCGTCAGAAAGACCCGTGACTGTTGGGTCCTGGAAGGCGCGAAGATTAGCCATTCGGCGGTTTTTTAACAATCGGATACATCTGAATTTGCGGCAGAAGTCACGCACATTCCGGGGCGTGAGCCGAATAGCGATCTTATTCGGCTCACCAAATGAGCCGAATACCCCGCTCCGTTAAGCCGTAATGCGATTTGTAGCAGCTGGCGAAGCCTGCGTCCGGCTGCGCAGCAGTCGTAAAACCAGTACCCGCGTTAAATCAGGCATACCGTGCACGCAGGATTGACGACTGCTGCGCAGCCGAACGCAGGCTTCGCCAGCTGCTACATAGAGTGTGTTGCGGCTGAAAGCAGTGGCTGAAATGCTGCCCTCATTTGCCCATACCCCCCATGTCTGCTAGTGTCGCGCCGGTTTAACGTCAACCGGAAATAGCCGCCATGGCCCGCAAAAAAGCTGCACTGGATTTCGAACAATCTCTCGCTGACCTGCAAACGCTGGTGGAGCGTCTGGAGAACGGCGAATTGTCGCTGGAAGACTCGCTGACAGCTTTCGAGCAAGGCATCGGTCTGACCCGCGATTGCCAGGCGGCGCTGGCCCAGGCCGAGCAAAAGGTTCAGGTGCTGCTCGAGCGTGATGGTGAGCTGGCCGAGGAACCCTTCGACGCGGATCAGCCAGAATGATTGCAGCGTATTCGGCGACCAGCCAGGCCCGCGTCAATGCTGCACTGGAAACCCTGTTCAACGCGCCGAGCCCTGAGCTCGCGCGTCTGTACGAGGCCATGCGCTACAGCGTGATGAATGGCGGCAAACGGGTCCGCCCGCTGCTGGCCTACGCCGCGTGCGAAGCGCTGGGCGGCAAGGCTGAGCACGCCAACGGCGCGGCTTGCGCGGTGGAACTGATACACGCTTATTCCCTGGTGCATGACGATTTGCCGGCCATGGACGACGACGATCTGCGTCGCGGCCAGCCGACCACTCACAAAAAATTCGATGAAGCTTGCGCGATTCTGGCTGGTGACGGCTTGCAGAGCCTGGCCTTCAGCGCCCTGCTTGATCCGCGCCTGAGCAACTCTGACGCTGAAATCCGCCTGCAAATGGTCAGCGCTCTCGCATTGGCCGCAGGCCCGGCCGGTATGGTCGGCGGTCAAGCCATTGACCTCGGTTCGGTCGGTCTGAAACTCGATCAAAAAGCCCTCGAAACCATGCACCGGCACAAGACCGGTGCGCTGATCGAAGTCAGCGTCAAACTCGGCGCCCTGGCCAGCGGCCGTGCCGAGAAGGACGAACTGAAGTCTTTGCAGACTTATGCACAGGCCATTGGCCTGGCGTTCCAGGTGCAGGACGACATTCTCGACGTCGAAAGCGATACCGAAACCCTCGGCAAACGCCAGGGCGCCGACATCGCTCGCGACAAGCCGACCTACCCGGCCCTGCTCGGCCTCGACGCCGCCAAGGCCTACGCCCTGGAACTGCGTGATCAGGCCCTGCATGCGCTGCGACCGTTTGACGCGGCGGCCGAACCGTTGCGCGATCTGGCCCGTTATATCGTCGACCGCCGCAGCTGACGGCGTATCCGCCAAAAAAGACCTACGCGTGGGCAGGGGGCGATGCATCAGGTAAACTGCCGCATCTTTTATACCTATAACGATTCGCCTGATGCCCACGACGTTTCATGAGATTCCCCGCAAGCGCCCGACCACGCCCCTGCTCGACCGTGCCAACACGCCGGACGGCCTGCGCCGGTTAGGCGAAGCCGAGCTGGAAACCCTGGCCGATGAGTTGCGCCTGGAGTTGCTCTACACGGTCGGTCAGACCGGCGGGCATTTCGGTGCCGGCCTGGGCGTCATCGAGCTGACCATCGCGTTGCATTACGTCTTCGACACCCCGGACGACCGGCTGGTGTGGGACGTGGGTCATCAGGCCTATCCGCACAAAATCCTCACCGGCCGTCGCGAGCGCATGGGCACCCTGCGCCAGAAGGACGGCGTCGCGGCCTTCCCGCGTCGTTCCGAGAGCGAGTACGACACCTTTGGCGTCGGCCACTCCAGCACGTCGATCAGCGCAGCGCTGGGCATGGCCATTGCCGCCCGCCTGCAAAACAGTGATCGCAAGGCCATCGCGGTGATCGGCGACGGCGCATTGACTGCCGGCATGGCCTTCGAGGCGCTGAACCATGCGCCGGAAGTGAACGCCAACATGCTGGTGATCCTCAACGACAATGACATGTCGATCTCGCGCAACGTCGGTGGGCTGTCGAATTATCTGGCGAAGATCCTTTCCAGCCGCACTTACGCGAGCATGCGCGAGGGCAGCAAAAAGGTCCTGTCGCGCCTGCCCGGCGCCTGGGAAATCGCCCGTCGCACCGAAGAATACGCAAAAGGCATGCTGGTTCCCGGCACGCTGTTTGAAGAGCTGGGCTGGAACTACATCGGCCCGATCGATGGCCACGACCTGCCTACCCTGATCGCCACCCTGCGCAACATGCGCGATCTGAAAGGCCCGCAGTTCCTGCACGTCGTCACCAAGAAAGGCAAGGGCTTCGCTCCGGCAGAAGTCGACCCGATCGGTTACCACGCGATCACCAAACTCGAACCGCTGGACGCTCCGGCCGCCGCGCCGAAGAAAGCTGGCGGACCGAAGTATTCCGGTGTGTTCGGTGAATGGCTATGCGACATGGCCGCGTCTGATCCGCGCTTGGTGGGCATCACTCCCGCGATGAAGGAAGGCTCCGATTTGGTGGCCTTCAGCGAGCGTTTCCCGCTGCGCTATTTCGATGTGGCGATTGCCGAACAACACGCCGTGACCCTCGCTGCCGGCATGGCCTGCGAAGGCGCGAAACCGGTGGTGGCGATTTATTCGACGTTCCTGCAACGCGGTTACGACCAACTGATCCATGACGTCGCGGTGCAAAACCTCGACGTGCTGTTCGCCATCGACCGCGCGGGTCTGGTGGGCGAAGACGGCCCGACTCACGCGGGTAGCTTCGACCTGTCGTTCCTGCGCTGCATTCCCGGCATGCTGGTGATGACCCCGAGCGACGAAAACGAACTGCGCAAAATGCTCACCACCGGCCACCTGTTCAACGGCCCGGCGGCGGTGCGTTATCCGCGCGGCGCTGGCCCAAACGCGACGATCGAGAAAGACCTCGAACCGATCGAAATCGGCAAGGGTGTCGTTCGTCGTCAGGGCAGCAAAGTCGCCCTGCTGGTGTTCGGCGTGCAATTGGCCGAGGCGCTGAAAGTTGCCGAGACGCTGGATGCAACCGTGGTCGACATGCGTTTCGTCAAACCGCTCGATGAAGCACTGGTTCGCGACATCGCCGGCAACCACGAGCTGCTGGTGACCATCGAAGAAAACGCGATCATGGGCGGTGCCGGTGGCGCCGTCAGTGAGTTTCTCGCCCGCGAAAACATCCTCAAGTCGATGCTGCACCTGGGCTTGCCGGACAGTTACGTCGAGCACGCCAAGCCTGCGCAAATGCTGGCCGAGTGCGGGCTGGATGAGGCCGGGATCGAAGCGTCGATTCGCCAACGCCTGCAACTCCTGAACATCTAAACACCACACCCTGTGGGAGCGAGCCTGCTCGCGATAGCGGACTGACAGTCAACATAGTCGTTGACTGACACACCGCCATCGCGAGCAGGCTCGCTCCCACAGTGGTTTTTTGTGCCCTTCAAATTGTGTTCGCTACAACGCGCCAACGGACTGCCAATGAAACTCTCCCGCCTCGCCCTGACGCTGACCTTGCTGCCGGCCGGCCAACTGCTGGCCGACACCTTCGAACGCGATCAGGCCCTGAAGCTTCCCGACGTGCTGATCAGCGCCAACCGTCAGGTCGAAGCGCGCAATGACAGCAGTGCCGCCAATACCGTGTTCACCCGTGAAGACATCGATCGTCTGCAACCGAGCAGTGTCACTGACTTGCTACGTCGTGTGCCGGGAGTGCAGGTCGGGCAAACCGGCGGGCGCGGCAGCCTGCCGGGGATTTACATCCGCGGCACGAAATCAGCCCAGAGTCTGGTGCTGGTCGACGGCCAGCGCATCGGCAACGCCACCTCCGGCGACAGTAACCTGCAACACATCAACATCGAACAGGTCGAGCGCGTGGAAGTGCTGCGCGGCTCCCGTTCGGTGATTTATGGCAGCGATGCGATTGGCGGAGTGATCCAGATCTTCACCCGTCGTGGCGACGAACAAGGCCTGCAGCCAAGGATGCACGTAGGCTTTGGCAGCAACCAGACCTGGGAACGCGGCCTCGGGCTGTCCGGCGGCGACGAGCAGACCCGATTCAACCTCGGCGCCAGCCTCGATGAAACTGCCGGAATCAATCGCACTCACGCGTCCTATCCCCGCGACGGCGATCATGACGAATACCGCAACCAATCGGTGAGCTTGAGCCTGAGTCACGCCCTCACCGATGACATCGGAATCGGCGCCAACCTGCTGGATAACCATGGCAAAAGTGAGTTCGACAATCCGTTCGGCCGCTTCGACATGGGCACGTTCGAGTCAGTCCAGCAACAGCCCTACAGCGACTTCGCGGTGAGCAGCGTCAGCAGCTATGTCGATGCGCGGATCAATGACCTGTGGAACACCCGCGTCGAGTTCGGCCACGGCGAAAACCGCGAGAAGACGCTCGACAAGCTCAGCGCTGAACGCAGTGTCTTCAATACGTATCGCGACTCGGTGAACTGGCAGAACGACCTGACCCTCGACGCGCGCAACAGCCTGATCCTCGGCGGCGACTGGTACGAGGACCGGATCAACAGCAGCACGCCATTCGACGAGGACAGCCGCTGGAACCGTGCGGCGTTCATTCAGCATCATTACCAAGCGGATAGTTTCTCCACCGAGCTGGGGCTTCGCCGCGATCAGAACCAGCAGTTCGGCGGCCAGAACAGCTGGAGCGGCACCTTCACCCTGCCGCTGAATCCGGACAACGATGTGCTGCTGACCTACAGCGAAGGCTTCCGCGCCCCGACGTTCAATGATCTGTATTACCCCGACTTCAGTAATCCGGATCTGAAACCCGAGACGTC
Source organism: Pseudomonas sp. LB3P25 (assembly GCF_054897985.1). Classification (NCBI taxonomy): domain Bacteria; kingdom Pseudomonadati; phylum Pseudomonadota; class Gammaproteobacteria; order Pseudomonadales; family Pseudomonadaceae; genus Pseudomonas; species Pseudomonas sp. LB3P25. Next base: position 6,473,014 of record NZ_CM142711.1, read on the forward strand.
GAAAAGCTATGAGCTGCAATGGCGCAGTCAGCTGACCGACACCGCTCGCCTGGAAGCTTCTCTGTACCGTACGGACCTGGAAGACGCGATTATTTTCGGTAGTAACGACCGGCCACAGAACGTGGCCTCGGCACGGATCAACGGATTCGAAACGGCGTTGAAACAGGAACTGTTCGGCTGGCAGAGCAACCTCGGCATAGCGATCATCGACCCGCGGGATCGCGATAGCGGACACACTCTGGCTCGTCGCGCGCGGCGGACCTTGAGCCTGGATCTGGATCGGCAGTTTGACCGGCTAGGGCTCGGCGCCAGCTGGCAGGCTGTGAGCAGCAGCTATGACGATGAGAACAATCAGCAGCCGTTGGGCGGGTACGCGTTGCTGGGGTTGCGCAGCAGTTGGGCGTTGAATCGCGAGATCAAGCTTGAGCTGAAGGTCGATAACCTGCTGGACAAGGGTTATAGCCGGGCGCTGTACAGCCATGATGGCAGTCAGTATGGGTATCGAGAGGAAGGTCGGGCGTGGATGTTTGGGGTGACGTGGACGCCTGAAATCTAAAGACTGGCGCAGTCACCTGTGGCGAGGGGATTTATCCCCGTTGGGCTGCGAAGCGGCCCCAAAGCCTGCAAGCATGGAATGTCAGGTACACCGCAGGCAATGCATACGACTGCTTCGCAGCCGAACGGGGATAAATCCCCTCGCCACAGGTCAGCGATCAGGCGCGATGACTTCGCACAACTTGGCCGTCGCCTCAATCATCTGCCCACTCGGCCGCTCCAAACCTTTATCCGTCACCAACAACAACCGCCCCTGCGCCACCGCGGCCACCTGCGGCCAAGCCTTCCAGGCATCCAGCTGCGCCTGGTCGCTGGCCAGAATCACCTCTGGATTACGCTGCAATACCGCCTCAATACTGACCTGCGGCGCCGGCAGGGTCATGTCCGCAAACACATTGCGCGCTCCGCACACCTCAAGCGCATCGCTGATGATCTGGCCGCCGCCCACAGTGTATAGCGGCCTATCCCAGACCTGATAAAACACCCGCAATGGCACGTCCCGACGATAACGCTGGCGCAGCGAATCCAGGCGCTGACGCAAATTTTCAGTCAATGAAACGCCACGCTCTGGACGGCCGAGCTGTGAGGCAATCGCCTCGATCTGTGAAGTGAGTTGTTCGAGGTTGTGGGGTTCAGCAACGTAGGTCGAGATGTTTAACCGCTTGAGCTGTTCACGCTGGGCCGGGCCAACGCTGCCGGGCCAGAGCAACAGCAGATCGGGCTGGAGACTGAGCAGTTGCTCCATGTCCAACTGGCCATAGCGGCCAACCGAAGGAAGGCCTTTGAGTTCGGCAGGACGCTCACCGGCATCCAGCACACCCACCAGCAGGTCGGCTGAACCCAGCTCAACAACGATTTCAGAGAGCGATGGCGCGAGGCTGACAACGCGTTCGACCGCAGCCGCCGGGCCACTGACGGCCAGCAGCAAAACCGCCAGCCAGACGGGTCGCATCAGCCGAGTTGACGCGGAATACGGTAGAGATAAAACAGCACCAGGGTCGACAGCGACAGCAGCATCAACGGCACGGCTTCGAGGCCGACGAATACCGCCAGCGCGCCGATCCAGGCCGGCAGGCCGGCAGCCAGGAACGCGGTGCGACGCTTGGCAGCCAAGGCGATCCAGGCAGCAGGTTCTTCAGGGGTGTCGAGGGCTTTTTGAGTGGCGATCAGCGCGTGTTTGTAGCCGCCAAAAAATTTCAGGCTGACAAACATCGACGCCACACCGGCGATGAACAACGGCATCGCCAGTACCGGCAGGGTCGCCTCGCTCTGGCCAAATACGCCGTTGATCACGAACAGCGGCACCAAGGCCAGCGCCAGGTATTGCCACCAATTGACGGACAGTCGCCGTCGAACCTGACCGCGGGTCACGCCCGGTCTGCCTCACCCTGGTGCTCGTTGCCCATCATGTGGTCGAGCTTGCTGGCCTTGGTGGCCAGGTAGAGTTTGTTGTGCGGGTTATGGCCGGTGTGCAGCGGCACGCGCTCGGCGACCACGATGCCCATGTCGGTCAAGGCTTTGACCTTGCGTGGGTTATTGGTCATCAGACGCAGGGATTTCACGCCCAAGTGCTCCAGCATCGGCAGGCACATGGCGTAATCACGTTGGTCGGCGGCAAAGCCCAGACGCTCGTTGGCTTCAACAGTATCGGCGCCGCCATCCTGCAATTCATAGGCGCGGATCTTGTTCAGCAGGCCAATGCCACGGCCCTCTTGACGCAAGTAGAGCAACACGCCACGGCCTTCACGGGCGATGGCCTGCAAGGCGGCCTCGAGTTGCGAGCCGCAGTCGCAACGCTGACTGAACAAGGCATCGCCGGTCAGGCATTCGGAGTGCAACCGGCCGAGTACCGGGGCACCGTCGGCGAACTCACCCAGGCTCAGCACAACGTGCTCGCGCCCGTTTTCTTCATCGAGAAAGCCGTGCATGGTGAATTGCGCAAAAGGCGTTGGCAGCTTGGAAGCGGCGACAAAAACGACAGGCACCGGTGTGCTCCTGATCAATAAGTACTGGAGATTCGCAGACGCGGCATTGTAACAGCACGTTCCTACAGACGCTTAGGCTGAATTATGGGGCATAACGATCAAAAAGTTAGATCTCAAGCCACCACAGCCCCCCTGTGGGAGTGAGCCTGCTCGCGATAGCGGTCTGTCTTTCACCATTGATGTCGACTGATACACCGTCATCGCGAGCAGGCTCGCTCCCACAGGGTTAATCAAGCGCCACAGGGTTCGCGCTTAGTTTGAGTCAAATGGGTAGGGTTGTTTCCAGCGCTCGAAGATCGGTTTCAGCTGGCCGTTTTTCACCAGGTGCTCCATGCGCTGATCGAATAGAGCCATCAGTGTTCGGGCCTTGGGGGTCTTGGCAAAGCACAGATACAGCGGCAATTCCGCGATGTGGGTGCGACGGAACTGCGACGGATCCTTGGCCCATTTGAGGACATAGTCGACCTCGGTCAGCGCGTCGATGTAAAAGTCGGCGCGATTGTGGGTCAACATCGACAAAATCCCGGTACGCCGCATGACTTCGTTATAGCGGCGTATGTTGGGCAGGTAATCCTGGTAGTCGTAGCCGCGGACCCAGGCCAGTCGATAGTTGCCCAGGGTTTCCGGGGTCGGTGCGGGGTTGCTGGCCAGGCCCAGGGCATAGATGTGATCGGTATCGAAGTTCCAGCGCGGATAGAGCAGATCGCGGGACTCATCAAGATAGGAGCCGACACAGGCATCCACTTCGCCGCGCTGGGCCAGGCCCATGGAGCGAACGTAGGGTTCGCTGCGGATGTCCAGTTTGACCCCCGCGGGCTCGAAGACTTCCCGCAACACGTCCCAGCCCAGACCGTGGCCATCGGCGGCGGTGTAGTCTTCCCAGTCTTCGCTGGCCAGATGAATCACCGACGGCGTCGTCCCCTCACCCGCCTGGGCGAGCGAGCAAAACATCGCGAAAACCATCACAGCCAGCCAGCGTCGAGCCATCCCTAGTCCCCTGTTTCGCCACTCAGGCGAAAAACCAAACCAATCCCTGCATCCCCAACCACGCAAACACTCCGGCCAATACGTCATCGAGCATGATCCCGACGCCGCCGTGCACATGCCGGTCGATCCAGTGGATCGGCCAAGGCTTGAGGATGTCGAAGAAGCGGAACATCAAAAACCCCGCCAGCAACCAGTACCAACCTTCCGGCACCAGCCACAGGGTGATCCACATCCCGACCATTTCGTCCCAGACGATGCCTTCGTGGTCGTGTACCCGTAAATCGTCGGCCACTTTACCGCACAGCCAGAAACCGAACAGCATGGTGATGCCGAGCATCAGCCAGTAGCCCCAATCGGGCAGCATCTGCCACAAAGGGATAAAGGGTAGCGCAACCAACGAACCCCAGGTGCCCGGTGCTTTTGGCAAGGTGCCCGAGCCGAAGCCGAACGCCAGGAAATGCCACGGATTGCGCCAGACCGACGGCGGTACGAATTCCGCCGGGACCTGTTTGGGATGATCTGTCACGGTGTCTCCCGAAAATGTTGATAGCCCCGGGCTTGCGGGGTGATGTCATGTCCATCAGCGTCCAGCAGCACCACGCCCTGCCCCGCCACAACACGGCCGACCACATGGATCGGCCAGCCGTCGTTCAACAATGGCGGCAACTCGACGGACGGCAAGGTGAAGGCCAGCACGTAATCATCACCGCCGCTCAGGGCCGCGACTTCTGCATCCGATTGACCGAGGAAGGCGACCAAAGCTTTCGACAATGGCAGCGTGTCCCGTTCAACCTGAATGCCGACCTTCGACGCGAGAGCGATGTGCCCGCAGTCCGCGAGCAGGCCGTCGGAGATATCCAGCGCCGAGGTGGCTTTGCCGCGCAGCGCCATTCCCAGCCCAAGCTGCGGCTGCGGCGACCAGTAATGTGCCAGCAGCGGATCGGCGATGGCGGCTTCAGCCGTCCGCTGGCCGAGCACCAGCGGCAATGCCCCCGCCGCGTTACCAAGCTCACCGCCCACGCACAGCAAGTCGCCTGGCTGCGCACCACTGCGGGTCAACGCTAAACCTGCCGGCACACGACCGAACACGGTCATCGTCAGGCTCAATGGCCCACGGGAGGTATCACCACCCACCAGCGCCACGCCACAGCTTTGCGCCATGAGGTTCAAACCACGGGCGTAGGCGTCCAGCCAATCGGCGGTCACCGTCGGCAACGTCAGGGCAAGGGTAAAGGCAACGGGGGTGGCGCCCATGGCAGCCAGATCGCTGACGGCCACGGCCAGCGAACGCTGACCGAGCAGAAACGGGTCGCAAGGGTCTGCGAAATGCACACCGGCAACGAGCGTGTCGGTGGAAATGGCCAACTGCTCCCCGGGAGGAACAGCCAGCAAGGCGCAATCGTCGCCGATCCCGAGGGCAACGCCTTCGCCGCCCTGCGCACAAGGCGCGGCGGCGAAGAAATTGCGGATCAGCTCAAACTCGCCCATCAGGTATCCTGTCTCACCAATGCTGTTCCTTTTTTAGCGGCGTCTGTTGTCGCCAGACTGCGTTGCCGCTCCTCGCCATAGCCAGCTATGACTCGTCGCGGCGCCTTGTCTGACAACAACAGCCACTCGCCAAAAAAGGAACGCATCGGCGAGACAGGACACTGGCCTCCAAGCGCGAATCAGCGCTTGAACGCCTTCACTTCAGCTTCACGCAGACGCGGGGCCAGCTTGTCGAGTACGCCGTTGACGAACTTGTGGCCGTCGGTGGAACCGAAGACTTTTGCCAGCTCGATACCTTCGTTGATCACAACGCGGTACGGCACGTCGACGCGCTTGAGCAGTTCCCAGGTCGACAGACGCAGAACGGCCAGTTCAACCGGGTCCAGCTCTTCGATCGTAATGTCCAGGCATGGCGCCAGGGCCGTATCGATCTCGGTGCGATGCGCCGGAACGCCGTGCAGGATGTCGTGAAAGTAAGCGGCATCGACATCGCTGAAATCGTTATCGACCCGGAATTGCGCTTCGATCTCGTTCAAAGACTGCTTGGCCATGTGCCATTGGTACAGCGCCTGAGTCGCGAGCTGACGGGCTTCGCGACGCTTGACGCTTTTCGATGGCTTGCCGGCATCCGCAGGCTTTGGATCGCGCGGGTTGAAACGATCGCTTTCGTCGCTAATCACTTGGCCTCCAACTGCGCCAGCAGGCTGACCATTTCCAGAGCGGACAGGGCAGCTTCAGCACCTTTGTTACCGGCCTTGGTGCCGGAACGTTCGATGGCTTGCTCGATGGAATCAACGGTCAGCACGCCAAATGCGACTGGAATGCCGAACTCCATGGACACTTGGGCCAGGCCCTTGGTGCATTCGCCAGCCACGTATTCGAAGTGCGGAGTACCGCCACGAATGACCGCGCCCAGGGCGATGATTGCTGCGTATTCGCCCTTCTGAGCGACTTTCTGCGCAACCAGCGGGATTTCGAAGGCGCCAGGTGCGCGGATGATGGTGATGTCGCTTTCGCTCACGCCGTGGCGAACCAGGGCATCAACTGCACCGCTGACCAGACTTTCAACGACGAAGCTGTTGAAACGGCCTACTACCAAAGCGTAGCGGCCTTTAGGGGCGATGAAGGTACCTTCGATGGTCTTCAGGGTCATTCGTTAGATCTCTTAAAGAGCCGGGACGCGTTTTCTACGCGTCCCTCAGTGATGTGTTAACCGCGAATCAAGGACTGGAAACAACCGGTCATTATTCGGAGGGCACGTATTCTACAACTTCCAGATCGAAACCGGATATCGCATTAAATTTCATTGGCGCACTCATCAGGCGCATTTTGCGCACGCCCAGGTCCCGGAGGATCTGCGAACCGGCACCGACGATGCTGTAGGTGGTCGGTTTTTTCGCCGGTACGTGCTCCGCGGTTTCGCGGATATGCGCCAGCAAGACGTCGCCATCGAGCGGATGACCGAGCAACAGCACGACACCGCTGCCAGCCTCGGCAACCGCAGCCATCGCGGCGCGCAGGCTCCAACGGCCAGGCTGTTTGACCATCAACAGGTCGCGCAGCGGGTCCATGTTATGCACCCGAACCAGGGTCGGCTCTTCGGCGCACACGGTGCCCAGAGTCAGGGCCATGTGCACGTCGCCTTCCACGGAATCACGATAGGTCACCAGGTTGAATTGGCCCAGTTCGCTGTCCAGCGGCTGCTCGGCAATCCGCTGAACGGTACGTTCGTGGATCATCCGGTAGTGAATCAGATCGGCGATGGTGCCGATCTTGATGTTGTGTTCGGCAGCAAACGCTTCCAGTTCCGCGCGGCGGGACATGGTGCCGTCGTCGTTCATCACTTCGCAGATCACGCCGCTCGGCTCGAAACCGGCCATGCGCGCCAGGTCGCACGCCGCTTCGGTGTGGCCGGCACGAGCCAGCGTACCGCCAGCCTGAGCCATCAGCGGGAAGATGTGACCGGGGCTGACGATGTCTTCAGCCTTGGCGTCCTTCGCGGCAGCCGCTTGCACGGTGCGCGCACGGTCGGCGGCGGAAATGCCGGTGGTCACGCCGGTGGCCGCTTCGATGGACACGGTGAACTTGGTGCCGAAACCGGAACCGTTGCGCGGCGCCATCAAGGGCAGCTTCAGCAGTTCGCAGCGCTCGCGGCTCATTGGCATGCAGATCAGGCCACGGGCGTGCTTGGCCATGAAGTTGATGTGCTCGGCCTTGCAGCACTCGGCGGCCATGATCAGGTCGCCTTCGTTCTCGCGGTCTTCGTCATCCATGAGGATGACCATCTTGCCTTGGCGGATGTCTTCAACCAGTTCTTCGATGCTATTGAGCGCCACAAGGCACCCCCTTGGGTCAGGATTTGAGGTAGCCGTTGGCGGCCAGAAAGCTTTCGGTGATGTTTCCAGAAGCCGGCTCTGCGGCCTTATCGCCTAGTAACAGGCGTTCCAGATAACGTGCCAGCAAGTCAACTTCGAGGTTCACCCGGCGACCTGGCTGGTAAGACGCCATGATGGTTTCGCTCAGGGTGTGCGGAATGATCGTCAGCAAGAACTCGGCGCCATCAACCGCGTTCACGGTCAGGCTGGTGCCGTCGACGGTGATCGAACCTTTATGGGCGATGTACTTGGCCAGCTCTTTCGGCGCGCGGATGCGGAACTCCACCGCGCGGGCATTCTCTGTACGGGCAACCACTTCGCCCACGCCATCGACGTGGCCGCTGACCAGATGCCCGCCGAGGCGAGTGGTCGGGGTCAGGGCTTTTTCCAGGTTGACCGGGCTGCCGCTTTTCAGATCATTCATGGCGGTGCAGTCGAGGGTTTCGCGACTGACGTCCGCCGCAAAGCCGTTGCCTGGCAATTCAACCGCGGTCAGGCAAACGCCGTTGACCGCGATGCTGTCGCCCAGTTTGACGTCGCTCAAGTCGAGCTTGCCGGTTTCTACGTGGACCCGCACATCTCCGCCTTTTGGGGTCAATGCACGAATACTGCCGATGGATTCGATGATGCCGGTAAACATGGAGTCCTCCTCGAGAACAGGGCCGTCGCGTGGCGCAGGCCCGGAATTATACGCTCGCCGCTGGCGAAGGAATGGCAGTGACCCGCCAGTCATCGCCAACCGCGCGAATTTCGGTGATTTTGAGCTCGGGCGCATCCTTCATTTGCGCGAGCGGCCAATCCAGCAACGGACGCGCAGACGAACCTAAAAACTTGCCGGCGATGAAAATCTGGAACTCGTCCACCAGCCCTTGCTGGGCGAAAGCCCCGGCCAGACGCGGCCCCGCTTCGACCAGCACTTCGTTGACCCCACGGGCGGCCAGTTCGATCAGCAGTTTGCGCAGGTCGACCAAGCCATCCTCGCCCGCCACAATCAAGCACTCCGGGCCATGGGCGTATTGCTCTTCGATCGCCATGCATGTGGCGACCAGCGCTGGGCCAGCCTTGAAGAACGGTGCATCCAGCGGCACTCGCAAACGGCCGTCGATCAGCACGCGCAGCGGCGGACGGCTCATGGCCAGGGCCGTTTGCTCAGGATCCAGGCCCAACTCATCGGCACGCACGGTGAGACGGGCGTTGTCTGCCAGTACCGTGTCGGCACCGGTCAGCACCACGCTGGCCTGAGCGCGCAGGCGTTGCACCGCCGAACGCGCCGCGGTGCCGGTGATCCATTGGCTTTCGCCGCTTTCCATCGCCGTACGACCGTCGAGGCTCATGGCCAACTTGACCCGCACGAACGGCAAGCCGTGCTCCATGCGCTTGAGGAAACCTTCATTGAGCTTGCGCGCTTCGCCTTCCAGCACACCGCTTTCGATAGCGATGCCGGCCTGGGCCAGGCGCTGCATGCCACGACCGGCAACCGACGGATTCGGGTCTTGCATCGCTGCGACTACCCGAGCCACACCGGCATGTACCAGCGCATCGGCGCAGGGCGGCGTACGTCCGTGGTGGCTGCAAGGTTCAAGGGTCACGTAAGCGGTGGCGCCTCGGGCCTTATCGCCGGCGGCGCGCAGGGCGTGGACTTCAGCGTGGGGTTCGCCGGTGCGCACGTGCCAGCCTTCGCCGACAATTTGCCCGTCCCGCACGATCACGCAGCCCACCCGAGGGTTGGGGTGTGTCGTGTAATGACCTTTGCGCGCCAGTTCCAGGGCACGGGCCATGTAATGGGCGTCGAGGATGGCTTGTTCGGCAGAGGTGGTCATTCTTTCACCGGCTCACGGGCCAGGCGATCGATCTCTTCGCGGAACTCGTTGAGGTCCTGGAAGCGCCGATACACGGAGGCGAAACGAATGTAGGCGACTTCGTCGAGCTTTTGCAGCTCGGCCATCACCAGTTCACCGACGACAAGGGACTTAACCTCTCGCTCACCGGTGGCGCGCAGTTTGTGTTTGATGTGCACCAGCGACGATTCCAGACGCTCGACACTCACCGGGCGCTTCTCCAGCGCACGCTGCATGCCGGCGCGGAGTTTTTCTTCGTCGAACGGCTGGCGGCTGCCGTCGGTTTTGATCAGGCGCGGCAACACCAGTTCGGCAGTCTCGAACGTCGTGAAACGCTCGCCGCAGGCCAGGCATTCGCGCCGGCGGCGCACCTGTTCGCCCTCGGCGACCAGACGCGAGTCGATGACCTTGGTGTCGTTGGCACCGCAGAAGGGACAGTGCATGGTGGCAGGCAACAAAAAAAGGGAGGGCCATGGTAGCGCATCCCGGTGGCAAGACAAGCCATAGGGTTTGCGGTATACAGACGGGCTATAGAGCTAGATCCATGGATTTCACCTTGCTGGAGCCGAAAATGTCCCTAAGACCGCTCGTTTTGCTCAGTCTTTTCAGCCTGCTGGTGGCCTGCAGCAGCGATGCGCCCAAGCCCCAGCCGCCGACGCCAGGCCCCGCGCCACAACAGGCACAGAAGAAGGCCAGGGAATCGGCCAACCTCGGTCCGTTACCCGCCTATCAGCGTGAATTGAGCGGCACCCTGCAAGGCGTGCCGGCCGGCGCCGAAGTCGAACTGGCGCTGCTGGTGATCGACGACAAGGGCCGCCCGCAACAATTGCTGGCCAGTTCCAGCCTGATCGGCACCAATCAGGTTCTGCCGTTTCACCTGCGTTTCAACCCGGAATCCTTTCCGGTCGGTGCCCGCGTTGAACTGCGTGGCCGCGCCAGCCAGTCCGGCCAGCTGATTTTGCATCTGCCGTCACAATTCATCAGCCAGCCAACGACGCAAGCGCTGGGTCAGCTGCAATTCGTCAAAGCGCCATGATTGCACCGTTTGACCTGCAACAGGCGCTAGGTGAACTGCTCGGTGATGCGCAGCTTGTGCCTGTCGCATTGCCGGAGACCGACCTGAAGCTTTGGCTGATCGACGGCGATAATATGGACCGCGCCTTCAGCCCGGAAGAAACCCGGCGGATTCTCCATGAGCCGCCCTACTGGAGTTTCTGCTGGGCCAGCGGCCTGGCGGTCGCCCGCTATCTCGCCGAATTCCCTGAGTGGGTCAAAGACAAACGGGTGCTGGATTTCGGTGCCGGTTCCGGTGTGGCGGGGATTGCGGCCGTCAAGGCCGGAGCGCTGGAAGTGGTGGCGTGTGATCTGGACCCGCTGGCGATTGCCGCGTGTCGGGCGAATGCCGAACTCAATGACGTACACCTCAACTACTCAACGGACTTTTTCGCCGAGGCAGATCGCTTTGATCTGATTCTGGTGGCTGACGTGCTGTACGACCGGGCGAATCTGCCGTTGCTCGATGAATTCTTGAGTCGCGGCCAGGAAGCGCTGGTGGCCGATTCGCGCGTAAGGGATTTTCGCCACCCGTTGTATCAGCGCATCGAGATGCTGGAAGCGATGACCTTGCCGGATCTGGCCGAACCCGAAGAGTTTCGGCATGTGAGCCTTTACCATGCGCGGCGCGCTTAAAAGCTTCGCGAGCAGGCTCGCTCCCACATTGGATCTCTGTCACACCGGAAATCCCGGTGGGAGCGAGCCTGCTCGCGATGGCGGTTTGTCAGGCAACGCAAGACTAGCAGCCTCCCCGCTTCCGGCCACACCCCGCCAAGCCGTATAGTTGCCCCATTCACGCTTTGACGAGATCCCCCAATGAGTCAGGAAACGCCGTACATCTTCGACGCCACGACTGCCGATTTCGAGCAGTCGGTGATCGAGAACTCTTTCCACAAACCGGTGCTGGTGGATTTCTGGGCCGAATGGTGTGCGCCGTGCAAGGCGATGATGCCGATGCTGCAAACCATCGCCGAGAGCTATCAGGGCGAGTTGCTGCTGGCCAAGGTCAACTGCGACGTCGAGCCGGACATCGTTTCGCGCTTCGGCATTCGCAGCCTGCCGACGGTGGTGCTGTTCAAGGACGGTCAGCCGGTGGATGGTTTTGCCGGTGCACAGCCGGAATCCGCCGTGCGCGCGATGCTTGAACCTCACGTGCAAATGCCGCCGCCGGCCGCTGCCGACCCGTTCGAACAGGCTCAGGCGCTGTTTGATGACAACCGTTTCGCCGATGCCGAAGCCACCCTGAAAGTGCTGCTGGGCGAAGACAACACCAACGCCCGCGCGCTGATCCTCTACGCCCGTTGCCTCACCGAACGTGGCGAGCTGGGCGAAGCGCAAATCGTGCTCGATGCGGTCAAGAGCGATGAGCACAAGGCCGCCCTCGCCGGCGCCAAGGCGCAGATCCAGTTTCTCGGCCAGGCCAAGGATTTGCCGGATGCGGCAGACCTGAAAGCGCGTCTGGCGAAAAATCCGCAGGACGATGAAGCGGTTTATCAGCTGGCGATCCAGCAACTGGCCCGTCAGCAGTACGATGCGGCGCTGGATGCGTTGCTCAAGCTGTTCGTGCGCAATCGCAGCTACAGCGAAGGCTTGCCGCACAAGACTTTGCTGCAGGTGTTCGAACTGCTGGGCAACGATCACCCGCTGGTGACCACGTACCGTCGCAAGTTGTTTGCTGCGCTGTATTAACCCGTAGGAGCTGCGGCACGCTGCGATCTTTTGATCTTGTTTTTGCGGTGCTGAAACAACCGAAAGATCAAAAGATCGCAGCCTGCGGCAGCTCCTACGCTGGCTCGATCCAGCTGTAGAGCGGCGTATCCCCGCCGCTCGTCACCTTCACATCAGAGCAGTGGCGCAAACGCACCAGCAACCGCTTGCCCGACGTCGCACTGCCAGTCAGCCCTTCCAACTGATCCAGCAAATCCGGCCCGCTCAATTGCCCGGCCTTGCGCAGCAAATCCTTGGCGATCTGCCACAGCGCATCATCCTGATTGATCGGTTTTGCCGGCGCAGCACTGGCCTCGGGGTTCACCACCTGCAACTGCGCACCGAGTCGTGCCCAGTCGCCGTCATCCATCTCCAGCGTCAAATCCACCGGCCAGTCGCCGATGCTTCCGCGTATACGCAACATAAGTCTGCTCCTGCACATTTCTGACGAGCATGCTCCCATGGGACTTGTGCAACGCCAAGCAGGCGTTCAAACTCTCAGCACTTACGTTATAAGATCACATAACAAATTATTCATTTTACTTTTCGGAGACCCGTCATGCGCCGTCTGCTTCTCGCTCTGCCGTTTGCCCTGTTGCCGCTGGCCGTCGCCCACGCTGCCGATGAACACGACCATGAGCACGGCAGCCTCGGCGCTCACGAACATGGTGTCGGGCGCCTGAACGCAGCGCTGGACGGTCAGACCCTGGAGCTGGAACTGGAAAGCCCGGCGATGAATCTGGTGGGTTTCGAACACGCCGCCACCACCGACGCCGACAAGGCCAAAGTCGCCGCCGTTCGTGCGCAGCTTGAGAAACCGCTGGTGCTGTTCAACCTGCCGAAAGCCGCTGGTTGCGTGGTTGCGACTCAGGAACTGGAAAGCCCATTGTTCGGCGACAAGCCGGATGCCGATGATGATCACGACGAAGATGCCAAGGGCGAGCATCACCACGACCACAGCGAAATCCACGCGCATTATCAATTCAGCTGCTCGGCACCGGGCGCGCTGAAGACTCTGGACCTGGCGAACATTTTCAACACGTTCCCGGCGACCCAGAAGATTCAGGTACAACTGATCAGTCCGAGCGGGCAGCAAGGGGTTGAAGTGACGGCCAAGGCTGCCGCCCTGAAATTCTAAACTCACCGAAGATCCCTTGTGGGAGCGAGCCTGCTCGCGAAAGCGGTCTGACAGTCGACATTGATGTTGAGGCTGACGGCCCCTTCGCGAGCAGGCTCGCTCCCACAGGGTTCACCACCAACCTGACCGGTTTCACATGACCCAAGCACTCATCAAACTGTCCGACCTGGGCTTCAGCTGGCCCGGTCATCCGCCGCTGCTGGATATCCCGGCGTTTCGCCTGGAACCTGGCGAAACCCTGTTCCTCAAAGGCCCCAGCGGCAGCGGCAAGACCACCCTGCTCGGCCTGCTCGGCGGTGTGCAGAAGCCTGATCGCGGCAGCATCCGATTGCTGGGCCAGGAGCTGACCGAACTCTCGGCCGGCGCTCGCGACCGCTTCCGGGTCGATCACACCGGCTACATCTTCCAGCAGTTCAACTTGCTGCCGTTTCTCTCGGTGCGCGAGAACGTTGAGTTGCCCTGCCACTTCTCCAAACTGCGCGCTCAACGGGCGATCCAGCGTCACGGCAGCGTCGATCAGGCGGCGGCCACCCTCCTCGCCCACTTGGGTTTGAAGGATCAAAACCTGCTCAGCCGCCGCGCCGACTCACTGTCCATCGGCCAGCAACAACGGGTGGCCGCTGCGCGCGCGTTGATCGGTCAGCCTGAGTTGGTGATCGCCGACGAACCGACCTCCGCCCTGGATTACGACGCCCGCGAGAATTTCATTCGCTTGCTGTTCGCCGAATGCCGCGAAGCCGGGTCGAGCCTGCTGTTCGTCAGCCATGACCAGAGCCTGGCACCGCTGTTCGATCGCCACCTGTCGCTGGCCGATCTCAATCGCGCCGCCACCCCGTCCGAGGTCTGAGATGTATTTGTTTCGTCTAGCCATGGCCAGCCTGGCTAACCGCCGCTTCACCGCGATCCTCACCGCGTTCGCCATTGCCCTGTCGGTCTGCCTGCTGCTCGCGGTGGAACGGGTGCGCACCGAAGCCAAGGCCAGTTTCGCCAGCACCATCAGCGGTACCGACCTGATCGTCGGCGCGCGTTCCGGTTCAGTGAACCTGTTGTTGTACTCGGTGTTCCGCATCGGCAATGCCACCAACAACATTCGTTGGGACAGCTTCGAACACTTTGCCAACAACCCGAAAGTGAAGTGGGCGATCCCGATGTCCCTGGGCGACTCCCACCGCGGTTACCGCGTGATGGGCACCACCGAGGCGTACTTCGAGCATTACCAATACGGTCATCAGCAACACCTGGAACTGGCCGACGGCCGCGCCTTCGCCACCGATCCGTTTGAAGTGGTGCTCGGTGCCGAAGTGGCCGACGCGCTGCACTACAAACTCGGTGACAAACTGGTGCTGGCCCACGGCGTGGCGGCGATCAGCCTGGTCAAGCACGACGACAAGCCGTTCACCGTGGTCGGCATTCTCAAGCGCACCGGCACCCCCGTGGACCGCACGTTGCACATCAGCCTCGGCGGCATGGAAGCGATTCACATCGACTGGCACAACGGCGTGCCGGCGCGCGGCAATGGTCGGATCAGTGCCGATCAGGCACGCAACATGGACCTGACGCCGCAAGCGATCACCGCGTTCATGCTCGGCCTAAACAACAAGATTTCGACCTTCGCGCTGCAGCGTGAGATCAATGAATTCCGGGATGAGCCGATGCTGGCGATCCTGCCGGGCGTGGCGTTGCAAGAGTTGTGGAGTTTAATGAGCACGGCGGAAAAAGCCTTGTTCGTGGTTTCACTGTTCGTGGTGCTGACCGGGTTGATCGGCATGCTCACGGCAATCCTCACCAGCCTCAACGAACGCCGTCGGGAGATGGCGATTCTGCGTTCGGTGGGTGCCCGACCGTGGCACATCGCGACGTTGCTGGTGCTGGAGGCGTTTGCCTTGGCGCTGTCGGGCGTGATTGCCGGGGTGGGTCTTTTGTATGTGGGCATCGCCTTGGCCCAAGGTTATGTGCAATCCAATTACGGCTTGTACCTGCCGCTGGCCTGGCCGAGCGAATATGAATGGACGCTGCTCGGTGGCATCCTGATCGCCGCGTTGCTGATGGGCAGCGTGCCGGCCTGGCGCGCGTATCGCCAATCCCTGGCCGATGGCCTGTCGATCCGTTTATGAGGACGTTGAACATGCCCCGCGCTGTGCTTGCGCTGTTGATGCTGGTCGCCTTGCCCCTGTGGGCGGCCGAGCCGAAAGACCTGACCTGGTCGCAAATGATCCCGCCGGACGCTGCACCGGAAGTGCCGAACATGACGCCGCTGCACGACTTGTCGCAGATGGGCAACGCGTTGGCCGCCGAGTCGGCACCCGCGGCCAAGCAAGACATGCCCAATGCTCCCGTGGTGAAAAGCCTCGACGGTCAGCACATTCGGCTGCCGGGCTACATCGTGCCGCTGGAAGTGAGTGAAGAAGGTCGCACCACCGAGTTTCTGCTGGTGCCGTATTTCGGCGCCTGCATCCACGTGCCGCCACCGCCGTCGAACCAGATCGTGCACGTCAAAAGCGAGGTGGGCGTGAAGCTCGACGAGTTGTATCAGCCGTACTGGATTGAAGGGGCATTGCAGGTTAAAGCGTCGACCAGCGAGTTGGCGGATGCCGGGTATCAGATGGAGGCGGACAAGATTTATGTGTATGAATTGCCGGAGTGAACCCGGTAGTTATTCTTCGCCTGGAAGATAGCTTTCGTCGGAACGCCGCCCGGAGCAGGCTCGCTCCCACATTTGATCTGTGCATCAACACAAATCCCTTGTGGGAGCGAGCCTGCTCGCGAAGAGGCAATCAGCCCCACCACAAAAAACGAGCCATCACTGTTTCATTGAGCTGAGTCAAAAGACCCTATCAGACGCCTCCGTACCATTGGACATCGAACATTTTTAACGTCCTTTGGAGCTCTCCATGCACAAGTCCAAGCTCTGCGCTTCGCTGTTTGCCCTCGCGCTCGCAGCACCGCTAGCTTACGCCCACGACGCCGGCGATATCATCGTTCGTGCCGGTGCAATCACCGTCAACCCGAAAGCCGACAGCTCCAGCGTCAAGGTTGATCAAGGTCCGCTGAAGGGTGCCGATCTGGGTGGCAAGGCCACCATGAGCAGCGACACGCAACTGGGTCTTAACTTCGCTTATATGCTCAACAGCCACTGGGGGATCGAGCTGCTGGCAGCCTCGCCGTTCGAGCATGACGTGAAGCTCAAAGGCACCGCCCTCGGCGCAGCCAATGGCAAACTCGGTACGCTGAAACACCTGCCACCGACGCTGAGCATTGTGTATTACCCACTGGACGCGAAGTCCGCATTCCAGCCGTATGTCGGCGCCGGTATCAACTACACCTGGATCTACGACGAGCATGTTGGCAGCGAAGCCAGCGCCAACGGCTTCAGCAACTTCAAGGCGGATAACTCCTGGGGCATGGCCTTCCAGGTCGGCGCCGATTACATGCTGACCGACAACATCATGATCAACGCCCAGGTGCGCTACATCGACATCGACACCACCGCGACCGTGCAAAATAACGCAGTGGCACAGGGCACTCGCGCCAAGGTCGATGTGGACGTAGACCCGTTCATCTACATGGTTGGCCTGGGTTACAAGTTCTAAACCCTCCACACACAAAAAGGCGCCTCGAAAGGCGCCTTTTTCATTTGATCATCAGCGCCCCAGCAACCGCGCCAGGCCGACACACATCGGTGTCTGCTCCGGATAGGTAAAGCGCTCCAGCAAACGCCGATTGTTCGCTCGCGAGTGGCGGATGTCACCGGAGCGCGCCGGGCCATAGCTTACCGGCGGCAATTGACCGACCACCGCTTCAAGGGCTTCAAGCATTTGCTTGAGGGTCGTGGCCTGGTTCCAGCCGACATTGACCGCACCGACTTCGACCTGCGGTTTCTCGATCGCTTGCACCAACAAGTCGACCAGGTCTTCGACATAGACGAAATCGCGAGTCTGCTCACCGTCACCGAACACAGTGATCGGCAGGCCCTTCTGCGCGCGCTCGCTGAAAATGCTGATCACCCCGGAGTACGGCGAGGACGGATCCTGGCGTGGGCCGAAGATGTTGAAGAAGCGAAACACCACGGGCTCCAGACCATGCTGGCGACGGTAAAAATCGAAGTAATGCTCGCTCGCCAATTTGTCCGCAGCGTAGGGCGTCAACGGTGCCTTGGGCGTGTCTTCGTCGATTGACTCACCTTCGCCATTGTTGCCGTAGACCGCCGCGCTGGACGCGTACAGCACCCGTTTGACGCCGGCCTGGCGCATGGCTTCGCAGACATTCAGCGAACCAATGAAATTGCTCTGGTGAGTCTTCACCGGATCATCCACCGACGCCTGCACCGACGCCACCGCGGCCAGGTGCGCCACAGCGCTGCAACCGATCATCGCCTGCGCGACCAGCGCGGCATCGGCGACATCGCCCACGATCAGTTCGACGCCGGGATTGTCCAGCGGCAAGTTGCTGCGTTTGCCCGTGGAGAGGTCATCGAGAATGCGCACCGAATGGCCCTTGGCGAGCAAGGCATCGGTGAGGTGCGAGCCGATGAAACCGGCACCGCCGGTGATTAAAACAGGGCCGTCAGCCATGGCGATAAAACCTATCCAGTAAGCCCGGGAGTGCCGCGCGCCAGGCGCGGGGCTTGATCCCGAAAGTGTGCAGAATTTTCTTGCAGGCCAACACCGCGTGCTGCGGCTCTTCGGCGGCATCGGGCCGGGCGGCGTGAGCCTGGGCAGTCGGCGCTTCGATGGCCAGCGGATGCAGCGCGCGTGCTTCGGTGAGGATCGCCTGCCCAAGCGCCAGCGGCGTGGTCGCCTCATGCCCGGCGTAATGGTAGGTGCCCCACAGCGGCGCCGAGCAATCGAGTTGCTTGAGGACCGAGATGATCACCCGGGCGGCGTCATCCACCGGTGTCGGATTGCCCCGACGGTCATCGGCCATCAGCAATGCTTCAGGCAGCTCGGCGCGGCCGAGGAAACGCCCGAGGGTGCCGTCGGGGCTGTCATCCAGCAGCCAGCCGAATCGCAGCAACACGTGTTGCGGGCAGGTGGCGCGAACGCTTTGTTCGATTCGCCACAAGGCCTGACCGCGCAGGCCCAGGGGCACCGGTTCGTCTTTTTCGCTGTAGGCCGTCGCCCGGGAGCCATCGAACACTCGATAGCTCGACGGTTGCAGCAGCACGATGTTGTGATGCTGGCACAGTTCGGCCAGACGCTCGATCGCCCGCTCCTGCCCGGCCAGACGCTGTTCGCTGACCGTCTCCGCCTGAAACCAGTCGAAGTAATAGGCGAGGTTGATCAACGCGTCTGGACGGGTGTCGTCGAGCAGTTGCGTCAGGGTCGCGGCATCCCAGCCGTCTTGCGGTGGGCGGGGGGCGAGGAAGCCGATGTCTTCCTCCGCACCGAGGCGAATCAGCGCCTGCCCAAGGGCATTTCCGCCGCCCAGTAACATAAGGCGCATTCGCATAGAGTCAGCAGGCCCAGTCTGATTGAAACAATGGCTTTATCGACACCGCTCGCGGGCGATGCCGTCGATAGTTGCCGGAATCGTTGCATTTTGCGGGTTTAGTGCGCAACCGTCATCCGTAAAGTGTAGTTACCTGAGATCTGCGGCGCTGCTACTGGCCTCTTCGCGAGCAGGCTCGCTCCCACATTGGATATATGTGTGCCTGGATCCCTTGTGGGAGCGAGCCTGCTCGCGAAGAGGCCA
This sequence comes from Pseudomonas sp. LB3P25, assembly GCF_054897985.1. Classification (NCBI taxonomy): domain Bacteria; kingdom Pseudomonadati; phylum Pseudomonadota; class Gammaproteobacteria; order Pseudomonadales; family Pseudomonadaceae; genus Pseudomonas; species Pseudomonas sp. LB3P25. The sequence continues at coordinate 6,491,831 of NZ_CM142711.1, forward strand.
TAAGGATCGACGCAGGTCTTGAGCGGTACTTGCAACTTCCCCGACTCGCCCGCATAAATCAGAACATGAATCTGCCAATCCCGACGGACAGCGCCCTGGCAGGCTTCCACCCCGCCGTCAGCGCCTGGTTCAGCAGCACCTTCCCGACGGTTACCGCCGCCCAGGCCCGGGCGTGGCCGTTGATCCGCCAGCACCGTTCGACCCTGGTCGCCGCACCCACGGGCTCCGGCAAGACCCTCACCGCGTTCCTCGCGGTCATCGACGACCTGGTCCACCGCGGATTGGCCAACGGCGGCCATCTGCCGGATGAAACCCTGGTGGTCTACGTTTCGCCCCTTAAAGCCTTATCCAACGACATCCAGATCAACCTGCAAGACCCGCTGGCCGGCATCACCGAGCAGTTACGCACAATGGGCCTGCCACAATTGCAGATCAACACCGCCGTGCGCACCGGCGATACGCCGCAAAAAGATCGCTCGGCGATGCGCAAGACCGCGCCGCACATTCTGGTGACCACCCCGGAATCCCTTTACGTGCTGCTCGGTTCCGACTCCGGCCGGCAAATGCTCAGTACCGCCCGCACGGTGATCGTCGACGAAATTCACGCGATCGCCGCCAGCAAGCGCGGCAGCCACCTGGCCCTGAGCCTCGAGCGGCTGCAAGCGTTGTGCGCGCAACCGCTGATGCGGATCGGCCTGTCTGCCACGCAAAAACCCATCGAAGCCGTCTCGCAATTTCTGGTTGGCCGTGATCGCGCGTGCGAAATCATCGACATCGGCCACGCCCGCCCGCGGGATCTGGACATCGAAGTGCCGCCCGTGCCGTTGTCGGCGGTGATGGCCAACGACATCTGGGAACTGGTCTACGACCGTCTCGCCGCCCTCGCCCGCGAACACCGCACTACCCTGATTTTCGTCAACACCCGACGCCTCGCCGAACGCCTGAGCCGTCACTTGAGCGAACGCCTCGGCAAGGACGCGGTGGCCGCCCACCACGGCAGTCTGGCCAAGGAGTTTCGCCTCGACGCCGAACAGCGCCTCAAGCGCGGCGAACTGCAAGTGCTGATTGCCACGGCGTCCCTGGAACTGGGGATCGATATCGGCGATGTCGATCTGGTCTGCCAGATTGCCTCGCCGCGTTCGATCGCCGGGTTTCTGCAACGGGTCGGCCGCTCCGGGCACCAGGTCGGCGGCACGCCCAAGGGCCGTTTGTTCGCCACCACCCGCGACGACCTGATCGAATGCGCTGCCCTGCTCGACTGCGTGCGGCGCGGCGAACTCGACACGTTGCTGATCCCCAAGGCACCGCTGGACGTGCTGGCCCAGCAGATCATCGCCGAGGTCAGCTGCCAGGAATGGCAGGAGCAGGCGCTGCTGGAGATGTTCCGCAACGCCTCGCCCTACGCCGAGCTCGACGAAAAACATTACCAGGCGCTGCTGCAGATGCTCGCCGAAGGCTACAACGGTCGCCTGGGTGTCCGCAGCGCTTACCTGCACCGCGACGCCGTGACCCGCACCCTGCGCGGCAGAAGGGGCGCCAAACTGACTGCCGTGACCAGCGGCGGGACCATCCCGGACAACGCCGACTACAGCGTTTTACTCGAACCCCAAGGGCTGAATATCGGCAGCGTCAACGAAGACTTTGCGGTGGAAAGCATCGCCGGGGACGTCTTCCAATTGGGCAATACTTCCTACCGCATCCTGCGCGTTGAAACCGGCAAGGTCCGGGTCGAAGACGCTCAGGGCCAACCGCCGACTATTCCATTCTGGCTCGGCGAAGCGCCGGGGCGCAGCGCGGAACTGTCGTTTGCCGTGGCCCGCCTGCAAGCGCAACTCGATGAGCTGCTCGGCGCCACTCCCGGTCACTTGCAGCCCGCGATCGACTGGCTGACCGACACCCTCGGTCTGAACCTGGCCAGTGCCGAACAATTGGTCGATTACCTGGCCCGTGCGCGCCTGACCTTGGGCGCCCTGCCGTCACAAGACACACTGCTGATGGAGCGGTTTTTCGACGAGTCCGGCGGCACGCAACTGATCATCCACACGCCGTTCGGTAGCCGCATCAACCGTGCCTGGGGTCTGGCGCTGCGCAAGCGCTTCTGCCGCACCTTCAACTTCGAATTGCAGGGCGCCGCCAGCGAAGACGCCATCGTCCTGTCGCTGTCCACCAGCCACAGTTTTGAACTCGATGACGTTTGGCGTTATTTGCACAGCAACAGCGCCGAGCACACCCTGATTCAAGCCGTGCTCGATGCGCCGCTGTTCGGTGTGCGCTGGCGCTGGAATGCCGGGGTCGCTCTGGCGCTGCCGCGCTACAGTGGCGGACGCAAAGTCCCGCCGCAGATCCAGCGGATGAAAAGCGAAGACCTGATCGCCAGCGTGTTTCCCGACCAGGTGTCCTGCATGGAAAACCTCGCCGGTGAACGGGAAATTCCCGACCATCCACTGGAGGAACAAACCCTCGATGATTGCCTGCACGAAGCCATGGACAGCGAAGGCTGGCTGGCGTTGTTGCAGCGTATGGAACGTGGCGACATCCGCCTGATCAGCCGTGATTTGCCAGCCCCTTCGCCGCTGGCAGCGGAGATTCTCAGCGCCCGGCCCTACACCTTTCTCGACGATGCGCCGCTGGAAGAGCGTCGCACTCAAGCGGTACTCAACCGCCGCTGGAGCGATCCGCAGTCCACCGACGACCTCGGTGCGCTGGATGCGCAAGCCATTCAAGCCGTGCGCGAGGAAGCCTGGCCAACGCCGACCGGCGTCGATGAAATGCATGAGGCATTGATGAGCCTCGCGTGCATCACTGACGCCGAGGCCCAGGCCAATCCAGACTGGCTCGACTGGCTGAGCGCCCTAGCCGACAGCGGTCGCGCCAGCCGCCTGAAAATCAATGCCGGGCAAGCGCTATGGTTGGCACTGGAGCGGCTGACCTGTCTGCGGGCGATTTATCCTCAGGCGATTTTGCAGCCACCGTTGGAGGCATTGCCTGGGTTCGATGAAGTCTGGACGCCGGACGAAGCGGTGCTGGAGGTGATCCGTGCGCGGCTCAGCGCGTTCGGTCCATTGCCGCTGAACGCGATTGCCGAACCGCTCGGTTTACCGGCGACTCAAATCACCCAGGTGTTGGCGCAACTGGAACGCGAAGGCTATGTGCTGCGCGGTCAATTCACGCCCGGCACGCCTGAGGAAGAATGGTGCGAGCGGCATCTGCTGGCGCGGATTCACCGCTACACCGTCAAGCGTCTGCGGCGGGAAATCGAGCCCGTGGCGTTGCAGGATTTCATGCGTTTCCTGTTCGACTGGCAGCATCTGTCCGCCGCGACCCAGGGTCAGGGCAGCGCAGTGTTGCCCGCCGTTGTCGGTCAGTTCGAAGGCTACCCCGCCGCTGCTTCAGCCTGGGACAGCGATATTTTACCGGCCCGAATAAAAGACTATTCAGCGAGTTGGCTGGATGACCTGTGTCGCAGCGGCAAACTGGTCTGGACGCGACTGACTGCGCGCAACAAGAGCGCCAGCACGGCGCTGCGCAGCACGCCGATTCTGCTATTGCCGCGCAGTCGGGTCGGGTTGTGGAGCGGGTTGACCGAGCAGACACCCGTCAGCGAACTGTCGCCCAAGACGCAAAAAGTCTACGAAGCCCTGAGCCAACACGGCGCGCTGTTTTTCGATGAGCTGACTCACGAAGCCCACCTGCTGCGCTCGGAACTGGAAATCGCCTTGCAGGAACTGGTCGGTGCCGGGTTGGTGAATGCCGACAGCTTCGCCGGTCTGCGAGCACTGATTACTCCGGCCAGCAAACGGCAGAATCGCAGCAGCCGACGCGGGCGCGGTGCGTTTGTCGGCGGGATGGACGACGCCGGGCGCTGGGCGCTGTTGCGGCGCGGGGCGCCTGCGCCGGTTGTGGATAACAAGCGCCCGGCGCCCACGCCGACCGACACCCTTGAACACATCGCCATGATCTTGCTTCGGCGCTACGGCGTGGTGTTCTGGCGCTTGCTGGAACGTGAAGCGGAGTGGTTGCCGAGCTGGCGGGAATTGCTGCGCACTTTCCATCGATTGGAAGCTCGCGGTGAGATTCGCGGCGGGCGGTTTGTCAGTGGCTTGGCCGGTGAACAGTTTGCGTTGCCCGAGGCCATACCGTTGCTGCGCGAGGTGCGGCGACGGCCGCATGACGGGAGCTTGATTGCCGTCTGCGGGGTTGATCCGCTGAACCTCGCCGGGACGCTTTTACCGGGTGCAAAAGTACCGGCATTGGCGAGTAATCGATTGGTTTATCGCGATGGATTGCCGGCGGCTGCCGAGATTGCCGGCAAGCAGCATTTCTGGCTGGAGCTGGATCAGCAATCAACTGCCGAGCTGCACAACAAATTGATCCGGCATTGATGTTGTCGGCACCGGCCTCTTCGCGAGCAGGCTCGCTCCCACAGGGGATCTGTGTCGGTCACAAAACCTTGCTCAGACACAGATCCAATGTGGGAGCGAGCTTGGTCCGGGCGGCGTTCCGACGATGAGGCCATCAGTCCCAACACAAATCATTGAGTTCTCGGCTGAGCCGGCAGGAACACCGGTGAATGCTCCGATGCAAGCCCATCGCTTTGCGGCGGCTCAACAGCCTGCCGGGGCATCAACACCTGCTGTGGATAAGTCTGCGCGAAATGCACCCACGGGCTGTTATCCACAAGCTTTTTCAAACGCTGGTTGAACGCCCGACTCACCGCGTACTGCCCACCCGACACGGTGCGGAACTGTGCCGTCAGCACCACGCCGTTGAGGTCCATCTTGTCGACCCCAAACACATCCAGCGGCCCTTGCAGGTTGTACTTGAGGAACGCGTCTTCGCGGATGGAATCCCCGGCCTCGCGGATCAACTCGATAGCCTTGTCGACATCGGTGTCGTAAGTGAATTGCACCGAAAAGAACGCATAGGCGAATTGCCGTGATTGATTGGTCACGGCCTTGATCTGACCGAACGGCACCGAGTGCACGAACCCCTTGCCGTCGCGCAGGCGCAAGGTGCGGATGGTCAGGCCTTCGACGGTGCCGGCGTGGCCAGAGTCGAGCACCACCCAATCGCCAATCGACAGCGTGTCTTCGATGATGATGAACAATCCGGTGATCACGTCCTGCACCAGTTGCTGGGAACCGAAACCGATGGCCAGCCCCACGACACCGGCACCGGCCAAAAAGGGTGCAACGTTGATCCCCAGGTTCGCCATGGTGGTGATGGCGCAGATCACCACCAGGATAATTTTGATCGCGTTGCGCAGCAGCGGCAGGATGGTTTTGGTTCGGGTACTGGGTTGGCGCGCCGAGCGTTTGTTGACGGCCGGTTTCAGCGCTTCCTGAATCGCCGTGTCCAATACCACCCAGCCCATCCAGGTCACCAGGAAAATCAAACCGATACGGCTCAGGGAATCGCTGATCGCCCGGCCGACCGAATTGCTCACCGCAAACTCAAACAGCGACACGCCCCAGATGCGCCCCAGGACATCGATGAAGACAATCGCCAGGGCGATCCGCAGCAACGCATGGGAAAGGCTGAGAAAACGCTCCTTGTAGGCACTGCTGCGGCGCACGACCACCTCACTGCGCGACTTGAACAGGTGATGCAGCGACGTGCTGAGGAACACCGTCGCAATCAGCAACACCGTGGTAAACAGCGCACAGCGCAGCACTTTCTGGTTGTCATCGCCGATGCCAATCAGGTTGATCACCGACACCAGCACCATCAACAGAATCGGCCAGTACCAGAGCCCGGAAAAGATCCGCAGCATTTCACGCAAGGCCGGCTGGCTGAGGCGCTGGGCCAACGGCAAAATGCGGATCAAATGGGCCACCGGACGGCGCATCTTGAACACCAGAAGACCAAAGGCGATCGAGGCCGCCAGCCCGGTGAATACCGCGACACTGCTGGTGAGATTGCGCCCGAGCAGGCGGGCGATCTGCGGACTGATCAAGGCATCACTCAGGGCCACGAGGAAGCCAATCAAAAAGAGCGGTCGTGGGCTGAGCTGACGAATAAACTGCACCGCCCGGCGTTTGTGGCCGGCGTTGAACAGCACCACCACCGACAACAGCAACGACGCGGCGAAAATGCCGCTGCTGGTGGCATAGGCGAAACACAATGCCAGCGCCCGGCCGGCGGACACTTGCAAGAAGTGGCTGACATACAGCGTCAGCGGCAGGCTGATCAGCGCCGGAATTGTGTAAGGCAACACATAACCCAGTAATGCCTGACCGCGCTCGCGAGTGAGCAGCAGGCGGTTCTGGCACAGACGTTTGGCGAGCAGCCCTCCCAGCAGCCACAGCAGCGCAAAAACACCCATCCACACACCGGACAACAGCAGGAAATCCCCCGCCACGCTCCAGCTCGAACGGGACGATGGATGATTGACCAGTTGATCCACCTCATCGGCCGCCCGGTCTGCACGCAGACGCCAGGCGTCCAGCAGGTCCTCGTTGAGATCGAGTTTTCCCTGGACTTGATCAATGCTCGAACTGATGGCACCCAGCAAACCACCCTGTACCAGCGGTTCGGGGTGGGCCAGTGGTGTCGTGGCGGTGGCCGCCGCTGGCACACCCGGTAGTGCGGCAGCCTCCAGCTCGTTGCTGCCTAGAACCAGCAACGCCCCCAGTAGTATCGCGGTCTTGAACTTGAACAAAACGGGAAGCTCCTTGGGAAGGGTCTGTTAAGAACTGATCGGGAAACGGCGGGCAAGTTCGGTTATTGGGTGAAATCAAGGGCCACCCCTCACCCCAACCCTCTCCCCATAGGGGAGAGGGGGAAAGGGAGCCAATCTTCATGGCTTTCCGGACCTGAGTTCGACTCCGAATATTCAGGTCGCCGTATTTCTAAAGACACTTCGGTCAGTCCCCTCGCCCCTTGGGGAGAGGGCTAGGGTGAGGGGGCGCTTTTGATCTTTGCGCACAAAGCAAATATCAAATGCCCATCCCCCTATTTTTCCGCACAACCCAAACCCCGACACTGCGCTCCATCAATCAATCCACCGGAGTTGCAGCCATGCCCATTGCCTTGCTCGCGCTGACCCTCAGCGCTTTCGCCATCGGGACGACCGAGTTCGTCATCGTTGGCCTGTTACCCACCATCGGCGCCGACCTCGGCGTCAGCCTGCCGTCCGCCGGCCTGCTGGTCAGCCTCTACGCATTGGGCGTTGCCAGTGGCGCCCCGGTGCTGACCGCCCTCACCGGCAAAGTCCCGCGCAAAATGCTGCTGTTGTCGCTGATGGTGCTGTTCACCCTCGGCAACCTGCTGGCCTGGAAAGCGCCAAGCTACGAATCGCTGATCATCGCGCGGATCGTCACTGGCCTGGCCCACGGGGTGTTTTTCTCGATTGGCTCGACGATCGCCACCAGCCTCGTGCCGAAGGAAAAAGCCGCCAGCGCGATCGCCATCATGTTCACCGGCCTGACCGTGGCGCTGGTCACCGGCGTGCCACTGGGGACGTTCATTGGTCAGCATTTCGGCTGGCGTGAAACCTTCCTCGCGGTGTCTGCACTGGGTGTGATCGCGTTCATCGGCAGCCTGCTTTACGTGCCGAAAAACATTGCCCACAGCAAACCGGCTTCACTGTTGCAGCAATTGCAGGTGCTCAAGCAGCCGCGTCTGTTGCTGGTGTACGCCATGACCGCAGTCGGTTACGGCGGCTCGTTCATTGCGTTCACCTTCCTGGCACCGATTCTTCAGGATATTTCCGGCTTCAACGCCAGCACTGTCAGCCTGGTGTTGCTGGTCTACGGCATCTCGGTGGCCGTCGGTAACATCTGGGGCGGCAAACTGGCGGACAAACGCGGCCCGATCATCGCCCTGAAAATCATCTTCGCCCTGCTCGCCGCGGTGTTGTTCGTACTTACCTTTACCGCCGGCAACCCATGGCTGGCCCTGGCCACCGTACTGGTCTGGGGCGCGGTTGCGTTTGGCAACGTGCCGGGCCTGCAAGTGTATGTGGTGCGTCAGGCCGAACATCACACCCCGCATGCGGTGGACGTGGCGTCGGGCCTGAACATCGCCGCGTTCAACCTCGGCATCGCCGGTGGTGCGTGGGGCGGTGGCTTGATCGTTGCTCACATGGGCCTGATCCACACCGCGTGGATTGGCGGTCTGGTGGTGTTGGTCGCGTTGGTACTGACCGCGTGGAGCGGTCGTCTTGATCGGTTGGGGCCGGTGTATGCCGAACCGGTTGAAGGCACGGCCCGCATCGTCGCTGGGCATTGATAGATCAAAAGATCGCAGCCTTCGGCAGCTCCTACAGGTGTTCACATGCCCCTGTAGGAGCTGCCGCAGGCTGCGATCTTTGCTTTAACCGTCCGTATTCCCGTCGAAACTTTCTCGCCCGCCCCGCAGTCATCAAAAGACAGGGGCAGTCCGAAGACCATTAGACGGGAGGCGATATGGCGGCGATCCACATCGGTATTTCAGGCTGGCGCTACACGCCCTGGCGGGGGGATTTCTACCCAAAGGGGCTGACCCACACGCGCGAATTGCAATTCGCCTCACGGGCGGTCAACAGCATCGAAATCAATGGATCGTTTTACGCCCTGCAACGGCCCGAACGTTATGCCCAATGGTACGCCGAAACCCCGAGGGGCTTCGTTTTCAGCGTCAAAGCCCCGCGTTTTATCACCCACATCAGGCGACTGCGGGAGATCCATAAACCCTTGGCGAATTTCTTCGCCTCCGGGGTGCTGGAGCTCAAAGAAAAACTCGGCCCGATCCTCTGGCAATTCCCGCCCAACTTCAAATTCGATGCCGAGTTGTTCGAGACCTTTCTGGAGCAGTTGCCTCACAACACCGAAGAGGCCGCCGCCCTCGCCCGCCAGCATGATTCGCACGTGAACGGTCACGCCAGCATGAAGGCCTACGGGAAAAAGCCTTTGCGCCATGCCGTAGAAATCAGAAACGAGAGCTTCGTCGACCCCGCCTTCATCCGCCTGCTCAAACGCCACAATGCTGCGCTGGTGATCGCCGACACCGCCGGTAAATGGCCGTACCGCGAAGACCTCACCAGCGACTTCGTCTACCTGCGCCTGCACGGTGCCGAAGAACTCTACGCCAGCGGTTACACCCCCGAAGCGCTGAAACGCTGGGGTGACCGGATCGAAGCCTGGTACCACGGCCAGCAACCGCCCGACCCGCAGTTGATCGCGCCCCGGCAAAAGCCCAAGGCATGCAAGTCCCGCGAAGTGTTCTGCTATTTCGACAACGACATCAAAGTCCGCGCGCCTTTCGATGCCCGCCGCTTGCTGGAGCGCTTTCAACTGGATAAAGACCTCGCCACCCGTCCCGGTGAACTGGCCGCCGAAGGAGTGCTGTCATGAGCATTTCCGAACCGGTCGGCACCACCGACGAACAGCAACCCATCATCACCTCCGTGCGCAGCTTCACCGTGCTGACGGTCAACACGCACAAGGGGTTCACCGCGCTCAACCGGCGTTTCATCCTGCCGGAATTGCGCGAAGCGGTGCGCAGCGTGTCTGCCGACGTGGTGTTTTTGCAGGAAGTCCACGGCACCCACGAGCATCATCCCCAGCGCTACAGCAATTGGCCGGCGATGCCGCAATACGAATTCCTCGCCGACACCCTCTGGCCGCAGTTCGCCTATGGACGCAACGCGGTTTATCCGGCGGGCGATCACGGCAATGCGTTGCTGTCGAAATTCCAGATCATTCGCCACGACAACCTCGACGTTTCCATCAGCGGTCACGAGAACCGCGGCATCCTGCATTGCGTGCTGCGCCTGCCCGGTGACGGCCAGGAAGTGCATGCCATTTGCGTGCACCTGGGCCTTCGCGAATCCCACCGGACCGAACAACTCAAGTTGCTGGCCCGGCGCCTCGAAGAACTGCCCAGCGATGCCCCGGTGATCGTTGCCGGTGACTTCAACGACTGGCGCCAGCGTGCCGATGCACTGCTCAAACCCTGTGGTTTACGGGAGGTTTTCGCCGAACTCCACGGCAAACCGGCGCGCAGTTTTCCAGCGCGTTTGCCAGCGTTGCGCCTTGACCGCATCTACGTGCGCAACCTCAAGGCCAGCCAGCCGCAAGTGCTGGCCGCGCGGCCCTGGTCACACCTTTCCGACCATGCACCGCTGTCGGTGGAGATCGAGCTATGAGCAGCCCATCGATGGATAAAACCGATGTGGAGCACCTCTCCACAACCCTGCCGATTCGTGAGCCGGGCGTGGTCGACGTCGAATATGGCTGGCAAGGCAACAACCGCGTAGAGCTGCTGGAAAATGGTGAAGATTATTTCCCTCGGGTGTTCGAGGCTATGCGTCAGGCGAAGACTGAAATCCTGTTGGAAACCTTCATTGTATTCGAGGACAAGGTCGGTAACGAGCTGCAGGAAGTACTGGTCGCCGCCGCTCAACGCGGCGTGCGGATCAGCGCCAGTCTCGATGGCTTTGGCTGCGGTGAACTGAGCACGGGATACCTCACCGCCCTGAGTGAGGCCGGCGTGCGCATCCAGATTTTCGACCCTGCGCCCAAACATTTGGGCATCCGCACCAACTGGTTCCGCCGCCTGCACCGCAAGATCGTGGTGGTCGACGGCACGGTTGCGTTCATCGGCGGCATCAATTTTTCTGCTGACCATTTGGCCGACTTCGGCCCTGAGGCCAAGCAGGATTATTCCGTTGAAGTACAAGGCCCGGCGGTGGCTGACATTCATCACTTCGCCTTGCTGCAATGCGGTCGCCCGGCCCGGGCCAAATACTGGTGGCAACGCCGCAGGCAACGGCGCTCGGAACTGGCGTTCAGCGATCATGACGGTCAGGTTCGCCTGGTGTACCGCGACAACGGCGAGCATCCGACCGACATCGAAGAGGTTTACCGACAGGTGCTACGCAGTGCCCAGCGCCGGGTGGTGATCGCCAATGCCTACTTCTTTCCGGGCTATCGCCTGCTGCGCGAGATCCGCAACGCGGCGCGCCGTGGCGTCGATGTGCGGCTGATCCTGCAAGGTCAGCCCGATATGCTGGCGGCCAAACTCGCCGCGCGCATGACCTATGACTACCTGCTCAAATCCGGCGTGCAGATTTACGAATATTGCGACCGTCCGCTGCACGGCAAAGTCGCGCTGGTGGATGAGGATTGGAGCACTGTCGGTTCGAGCAACCTCGACCCGTTGAGCCTGTCCTTGAACCTGGAAGCCAATGTGTTGATCCGCGATCGCGCCTTCAACCGCGACCTGTTCGAGCGCCTCGAAGACCTGAGTAACAACCATTGCAAGGTCATGTCCACAGACAAGTCCCCGCGCGGGCGGGTCTGGCACATGACCGTCGGCTTTCTGGTGTTTCACTTTCTGCGGCACTTCCCGGCCTGGGCCGGTTGGCTGCCAGCGCACAAGCCGCGCCTGAAACCTTTTACCCACTCCGCCGGGAGTGACACCTGATGAGCCACTCTGATACACAACCGGCGACCCACGCCGACAGCCCGGGCAAATCACGCTGGAGCCGCTGGAAACGGCCGCTGACGATGCTGTTTTTCCTGGCGCTGATCGTACTGTTCACGATGCTTGCCCAGCGCATCGAATGGGATGAAGTGTTCGACAACCTCGCTGATTTCAAGGTGCGCACGCTGATCATCGCGTCCGGTCTGACCTTGCTGAGTTTTCTGGTTTACGCCTGCTTCGACCTGATCGGTCGTACCTACATTCGCCAGAACCTGACGTGGAAGCAGATCTTGCCGGTGGGGATTATCAGCTATGCCTTCAACCTCAATCTGAGCGCTTGGGTCGGCGGTATTGCCATGCGTTATCGACTGTATTCGCGACTTGGGGTGAGCAAGGGCAACATCGCGAAAATTCTCGGGTTGAGCCTGGCGACCAACTGGTTCGGTTACATGGTGGTTGCCGGTGCGGTGTTCAGCAGCGGGCTGGTGCGAATGCCGCCAGGCTGGAAGCTGAGCAGCGACGCCTTGCAAGGTGTGGGCGTGTTGTTGTTGCTGGTGAGCGCGGGGTATCTGGCGGCGTGTCAGTTTTCCAAGCGGCGGGAATGGGCGATACGCGGGGTGGAAATCGACCTGCCGTCCCTGCGCATGGCGGTGCTGCAACTGGCCCTCGGGGCGCTGAATTGGTCGCTGATGGCGGCGGTGATTTTCACCCTGCTGCCGAGCAAGCTGGATTACCCGCTGGTACTTGGAGTGTTGCTGATCAGCGCGATTGCCGGGGTCATCACGCACATTCCCGCCGGGCTCGGCGTGCTTGAAGCGGTGTTCGTGGCGCTGCTACAACATGAAGTGTCCAGAGGAAGCCTGGTGGCCGGATTGCTGGCGTATCGGGCGATCTATTTCATTTTGCCGCTACTGATTACCCTGGTGATGTACCTGATCGTGGAAGCCAAGGCCAAGTCGTTGCGGATCGAGAAGAAACCGAGGCACTAACAGCCTAATGCCAATCAGTTAAGCCAAAACGCACTCTGTAGCAGCTGGCGAAGCCTGCGTTCGGCTGCGTAGCAGTCGTGAAATCAGACGATGTGGTGTTTCAGGAAGTCCGTGCTTACAGGATCTACGACTGCTACGCAGCCGAACGCAGGCTTCGCCAGCTGCTACAGATTGTGTTGTTCTTTATCTATCGGCATCAGGCATTAACAGTCCGTATTTTCACGATGACTGGATAATACTCAACCGCTCGCCCACCACCATCTCGGTGATCCAGCCCACCAGGATCGAGGTGTACGCCTGTTGCGAAACTGGCTCACTCAAGGCGTGATCGGCGCCGTCGATAATCCGGTGGGTCAGCGAGTGGGTCTGCTGACAGGCCGCCCGGTAACTCATGATGGTTGCGTGGGGCACATAGTCGTCAGACTCTGATTCGACCAACAGCACATCCCCGGTAAATTGCGAACAGGCATGCAGCGCACGATTGCTGTCGGCGCGGACTAACGTGCGGCGGTAATCACGTAAATCGAGCTTATCCAGGTCACGTTTGGGCGTGTGCCATTGATCATCGCGATACAGCGCCGGCACCCGCAGCGCCAGCCAGCGCACCGGACGCAATGACGTCAGGATCGAGGCCAGGTAACCGCCATAACTGGTGCCGACCACCGCGATGGCCGAGGTGTCGAGCGCCGGGTGCGCGAGCAAGCGGTCATACGCCGCCAGCAGGTCGCGCAGGTTGTCTTCACGGGTCACGCGGGACAATGGAATTCCGTTGCCGCCGGTGTGCCCGCGCAAGTCGAACGTCAGGCACACGCACCCCAAACCGGCGATGCCTTTGGCCCGTTCAAGGTCCCGCTCCTGACTGCCGCCCCAGCCGTGCACAAAGAGCACGCCGGGGACTTTTGATTTGGGGCTGAGAAAAGTCCCGACCATCTGTTCATCGTCGATGTCGATCTGAATGGTTTCGCTTCTAGCCGTCATAGGATTTAACCGTTACGTACTTGAGAAGAAAGTCACTGTTTTGCGCCGGCCCGCGATACACCTCGATGGCGTTCGCCGGCAGCGGCTGGTCGAGGTAGGTCTCGACCGACGACACGCGAATCGCGCGCATCCCGGGGTTGTTGACGAAGCTCTGCAAGGCGGCGACTTCGGCACTGCTGGCACCGCCCATCCGCCAGGACTGCTCGAGCACGCCGCTGCGCTGCTTGCCGTTGCTGTCCACGCCTTGGGCGATGTCGTAGTTGCGCCGCGAGGCGTAGAAACCGGGATAAGCCTCATCCGCGGCACGGTCGAACACTTGCGCCTGACGGATCGCGAGCCGCACATCGTCCGACAGTTCCAGTTCGAGCAGATCGTCGTAGTGCCCCTGCACCACCAGCAGGTTGGAGCCTCCATAAACCTGCTCGCCCTGATCGTCTTCGGTCAAGTATTGATCACCGCAATAACTCAGCACCGTGTCGCCGATAAAGCTCTGACCGACGCTGTGGGTGATCACTTGGTCCAGGTCCTGCTCCAGCACCACGCCTTCGGTGAACAGCGTTTTGGCATCGGGTCTGGCGAGGATGGCATCGAACTGATCGAGGCTTTTGATCACTTCCTGACCGCGTCCGGCGCAGGCATGAATAGGCTTGATGCGGATCGGGCCGCTGTAGAGCAGGTGTTCTGCCGCGGGCCGCGCATCGTCCATAGAAAAAACACTGAGGCCGTCGAGCACCACGCTGCGCACCCGTTCGGAAAACAACGGTGACCAGCCTTCCGGTGCGTGAGCATCTTTGTTGCGCAGCCCGTGACTGATGGCTTTGGTGCAGATGAAATCATGGTCGACGTAACCGCCCCACAAATCCTCCGGCCCCTTGACGCCTAATTGCCGGGCGGCAGCAACGCCAACAAGCGTCTGGGTCGGCAACAGATAAAGGTCTCGCCCGTTGTGCAATTCGGGGTCGTAACTGCCGCCGTATTTAAGCCCCAGGATCTGCGCCAGCCAACGGGCCAGCGCACGATTGGTTTCTACTTCGTGCAATGGAGCCTCGGGGCGCACGGAGTGGGCGACCACCAGTTTGTTGCGATTTGTTGGGGTCATGCGTTCCCCTTCAATCTGCGCTTGATGAATGTAGTAGAAAGGGTGCAGAGATCAGGCCAAGTGCGGCTGGAGTGAAACGGCTTTGGAATCAGCCAATTGCGCAAAACGTGATGGCACCCCGCCTGTTTTATTCTGCACGACAGCCTTCAAGGTTCCGGCATTTTGCACGACTCAAGCCTTCCACTGACCCAATGTGGGAGCGAGCCTGTGTGGCGAGGGGATTTATCCCCGTAGGGCTGCGAAGCGGCCCCGAAATCGAAAACCGCGGTGGGCCAAGTACACCGCACACGATGGTTTACGACTGCTTCGCAGCCGAACGGGGATAAATCCCCTCGCCACACAGGCTCGCTCCCACAGGGGATTTGGAGTGAGGCTTCTACCGGGTTGCCGCAGTCGGCGTCACTCCAAACCGCGACCGGTAATCACTCGGAGCCAACCCGGTAATCTTCTTGAACGTCGCCCGAAACGCACTCGGATCCTGATACCCCACCGTCCAGGCAATGTGATCGATGGTGCCGTTGGTGAACTCGAGCATTTCCCGGGCCTTGCCGACCCGCAGGTGCTGGCAGTACTCGGTGGGTTTAAGCCCGGTTGCCGCGCGAAATCGACGCAAGAACGTGCGCTCTTCCAACCCTGCCCGATCGGCCATCGTCGCCAGCGACACATCGGTCGCGCCGGTGCTTTGCAGCCAATGCTGGACCTTGAGAATCGAAGCATCGCCATGGCTGAGTATCAGTGAAAAGTTGCTGCCGCACTCACTCGCGCTGTCGCTGTGTTCCACCACCAGAAACCGCGCGGTGCTGGTGGCGATGCTCGGCCCCAGCAGGCGGTTGACCAGACGCAAACCCAGTTCGGACCAGGCCATCAGCCCGGCGGTGGTGATCAGGTCGCCGTCGTCAACGATGGGTGTGTCGGCCTTGAGCTTGATCGCCGGGTAACGCTCGGCGAAGGCTTTGGCCGAGGTCCAGTGGGTAGTGGCGCTACGGCCGTCGAGCAGGCCGCTCTCGGCCAACAGAATCGACCCCACACAAACCCCGCCGAGTGTCGCGCCATTGGCGTGTTGCTGACGCAGCCAGCGAATCAGCCCCTGCGGTGCCTGGCCTTCGGAAAAACCGGCAATCGACGGCGGAATCAACACTGCCACCAACGCGCCGTCCGCAGCGGGATGACTGTCGTAGACCCGCTCGGGCGTCTGATCGCCGTCAACTTGCCAATGGCTGACCCGCAACAATGGCAATTGCGCCGCCTGATGCTCGGCGGCAATCCGGTTTGCCACCCCGAACAAGTCCGTCAATCCGTGCACCGCCGCCATCTGCGCGCCGGGATAGATCAGTACACCCAGTTCGGCGATTGGTCTTTCTACATCCATTGTCAGTTTTCCCCCTTCTATTGTCGGTGCGGCCAATCCTCGGACGGCCTGCCAGACCCAATACTTCATTCCACACCCAACAAGCACTTCGAGGAAACAGTCATGGCCAAGCAAGCACTCATCGTAGTCGATATCCAAAATGACTACTTCCCTCAAGGCAAGTGGCCGCTGGTGGGCGCCGATGCCGCCGCGGACAACGCCGTACGGTTAATCAAAGCCTTCCGCGATGCCGGTGATTCAGTGGTGCACATCCGCCACGAGTTCACCTCCGACGCCGCGCCATTTTTCACCCCGGGTTCCGAAGGCGCGAAACTGCACCCCAAAGTCCTCAACCGCGCCGACGAGCCGGTCGTGCTCAAACACTTCGTCAACTCGTTCCGCGAAACCGAACTACAGTCAATCCTCGACGAGCAAGGCATCAAAGAACTGGTCGTCGTCGGCAGCATGAGCCACATGTGTGTCGATGGCATCACCCGCGCCGCCGCCGACCTTGGCTACACCGTCACAGTGATTCACGACGCCTGCGCTACCCGTGATCTGGAGTTCAACGGTGTCACCGTTCCGGCAGCCCACGTGCACGCGGCCTTCATGTCGGCCCTGGGCTTCGCCTATGCAAACGTGGTGTCCACTGACGAGTTCCTGGCGGCGCATCACTGACCAACGCTTCTGCCTCGGGTGCTGCAATCCGACGCTCCCGAAACAAAGAAGGCCAGTCGCGTGCGCACATGACTGGCCTTTTTTCTGAGACTTACGGCCGAAAAGCCGGATAATGGCGACCAAATCGTCTAGCCCGTTATTCTGGTAATCCCCCATGGAAATCAAGGTCAACTTTCTCGACAACCTTCGGCTTGAAGCCAAGTTCGATGACTTCACGGTGGTGGCCGATCAACCTATCCGCTACAAAGGCGATGGCTCGGCACCGGGTCCGTTCGACTACTTCCTGGCGTCGTCGGCGTTGTGTGCCGCCTACTTTGTGAAGTTGTATTGCAGCACGCGCAATATCCCCACCGATAACATCCGCCTGTCGCAGAACAATATTGTTGACCCGGAAAACCGTTACAACCAGATTTTCAAGATCCAGGTCGAGCTACCGGCGGACATCTCCGACAAGGACCGCCAGGGCATCCTGCGTTCCATCGACCGTTGCACCGTGAAAAAAGTGGTGCAAGCCGGGCCTGAGTTTGTGATCGAAGAAGTGGAAAACCTCGACGCCGATGCCCAGGCGTTGCTGATGCCTGCGTCTAATTCAGAGGCGCACACCTATATCGCGGGCAAGGATCTGCCGCTGGAGCAAACCATCGCCAACATGTCGGCCATTCTGGCGGACCTGGGCATGAAGATTGAAATCGCTTCGTGGCGCAATATCGTTCCCAACGTGTGGTCGCTGCATATCCGCGATGCGCACTCGCCGATGTGTTTTACCAACGGCAAGGGCGCAACCAAGGAAGGCGCGTTGGCGTCGGCGTTGGGCGAGTTTATCGAGCGACTCAACTGCAACTTCTTCTACAACGATCAGTTCTGGGGCGAAGAGATCGCCAACGCTGCGTTTGTGCATTACCCGAACGAGCGCTGGTTCACGCCTGGCCGCAAAGACGCGCTGCCAAGTGAAATCCTCGACGCGTACTGCCTGAAGATTTACAACCGCGACGGCGAGCTGCGTGGCTCTCACCTGATCGACACCAACTCGGGCAACGAAGAGCGCGGCATCTGCTCGTTGCCGTACGTGCGCCAGTCGGACGGCGAGGTGGTGTACTTCCCGTCCAACCTGATTGAAAACCTTTTCCTGAGCAACGGCATGAGTGCCGGTAACACACTGGCCGAAGCCCAGGTGCAGTGCCTGTCGGAGATCTTCGAGCGCGCGGTAAAGCGCGAAATCATCGAAGGCGAATTCGCACTCCCGGATGTCCCGGCCAATGTGCTGGCGAAGTACCCTGCCATACTGGCCGGTATTCAGGCGCTGGAAGAGCAGGGATTCCCCGTGTTGGTGAAGGATGCGTCCCTGGGGGGTGAGTTCCCGGTGATGTGCGTCACATTGATGAACCCGCGTACCGGCGGTGTGTTCGCCTCGTTCGGCGCGCACCCGAGCCTGGAAGTGGCGCTGGAACGCAGCCTGACCGAATTGTTGCAGGGCCGCAGCTTCGAAGGCCTCAACGACCTGCCCCAGCCGACGTTTGAAGGCCATGCGGTGACCGAGCCGAATAACTTCGTCGAGCACTTCATCGATTCCAGCGGCGTGGTGTCGTGGCGCTTCTTCAGCTCCAAGTCCGATTACGAATTCGTGGAGTGGGACTTCTCCGGCCAGGGTGAAAACTCGAATACCGATGAAGCCGCGACTTTGTTCGGCATTCTCGAAGGCATGGGCAAAGAAGTGTATATGGCGGTCTACGAGCATATCGGCGCGACGGCCTGCCGCATCCTGGTGCCGGACTACTCGGAGATCTATCCGGTGGACGACCTGATCTGGGATAACACCAACAAAGCGCTGTTCTTCCGCGCCGATATCCTGAACCTGCATCGCCTGGACGACGACGAACTGCAAGCGCTGGTTGAGCGCCTGGTGGAAAGTGAGCTGGATGACTACACCGATATCACCTCCCTGATCGGCATCGAATTTGACGACAATACGGCCTGGGGTCAGCTGACGATCCTGGAGTTGAAGCTGCTGATTTATCTCGCCTTGCAGCAATTTGAAGAGGCGAAAGAGGCAGTGGAGATGTTCCTGCAGTACAACGACAACACGGTTGAGCGCGGCTTGTTCTACCAGGCCGTGAACGTGGTGCTGGAGATGAAGCTGGACGAAGACCTGGAACTGGAAGACTACGAGGCCAACTTCCGCCGGATGTTCGGTAACGAGCGGATGGATGCAGCGATCGGATCGGTGGACAGCAGCGTGCGCTTCCATGGCTTGACGCCGACCAGCTTGAAACTGGAGGGGCTCGACAGGCACCTGCGGTTGATCGATAGCTACAAGAAACTGCACTCGGCACGGGCCAATGTGACCGCGTTATCCAGTTAATAGCGCCAACAAAAAAGCGAAGCCAGATGGCTTCGCTTTTTTGTTACTGACTGGATAGCTGCTTTTTAGAACGGGATATCGTCATCAAAGCTGTCGAAATCCGGAGCCGGTTGCGGAGCAGCCTGCTGTGGAGCCGGAGCCTGACGCGACTGTTGCGGTGCTGCCGACTGCTGCGGACGCGGAGCCTGTTGGCGTGGGGCTGGGGCGGACTGCTGGTAGTTATTGCCCCCGCCTTGTTGGTCGCCCTGCTGTGGACGGCCGCCCAGCAGTTGCATGGTGCCTTGCATGTCGACCACGATTTCAGTGGTGTAACGCTTGATACCGTCTTTTTCCCACTCGCGGGTCTGCAGCTTGCCTTCGATGTAAACCTGTGAACCTTTACGCAGGTACTCGCCGGCGATCTCGGCAACCTTGCCGAACATCGACACACGGTGCCATTCGGTCTTCTCGACCTTCTGACCGGTTTGCTTGTCAGTCCACTGTTCGCTGGTCGCCAGACTCAGGTTGGTCACGGCGTTACCGTTAGGCAAGTAGCGAACTTCGGGATCCTGGCCGCAAGTGCCGACCAATATGACTTTGTTAACCCCACGGGCCATAACGTTCTCCTAGGCTACGCACGCTGCCCCGGCCGGGTTGTTCACCAGGCGTTCAAGGGTGGTGCGATCCAATAGTTCTGTGTCCAATTTGATGTAAATCGCCGCTTCATCCTCGACGATCACTGCATCTGTTACCCCTACGACGGCCTTCAGGCGCTCGACCAGACCCGCTTCGCGGATCGCCTCGGGCGACAACGGCAAGCGCAGGCTCGTCACGTAGGGAGGTTCGCGCATGGTAACAGCAAAGGCCAGCCAGAGGGCAGCCAGACCGGCGCATCCAAGGAACACAACCGACAGACCGCCATGCTGGAACAACCAGCCGCCGAGGATGCCGCCCAGTGCCGAACCGAGGAACTGGCTGGTGGAATAAACCCCCATCGCCGTGCCCTTGCCGCCTGCCGGTGAAACCTTGCTGATCAGCGATGGCAAGGACGCTTCCAGCAAGTTGAACGCGGTAAAGAACACCACCGTCCCGATCACCAGAGCCCGCAAGCTATCGCCGAACTGCCAGAAGAATAGCTCAGTGAGCATCAGCGTCGCGACGGCGCCGAGTAAAACTCGTTTCATTTTGCGTTTCTTCTCGCCGTAGATGATGAACGGGATCATGGCGAAGAAGGAAATCAACAACGCGGTCAGGTAGACCCACCAGTGCTGCTCTTTGGGCAACCCGGCTTTTTCGACCAGCGCCAGCGGCAATGCAACGAAGCTCGACATCAACATCGCGTGCAACACAAAAATGCCCAGGTCCAGACGCAGCAGGTCCGGGTGCTTGAGCGTCGGTATCAGCGCCTGGCGCGCAACACCGGATTCGCGATGCTGCAACGGCCCGGTTGAGCGCGGCACCATGAACATCACGATCACGATGCCGAACAGCGCCATGCCGCCCGTGGCGAGGAACAACCCGGACAGGCCGAAGGCGCGGGTCAGCAACGGTCCTACAACCATCGCGACAGCGAACGACAGACCGATCGTCATGCCGATCATCGCCATGGCTTTGGTCCGATGCTGTTCGCGGGTCAGGTCTGACAGCAACGCCATCACCGCCGCGGAAATCGCCCCGGCGCCTTGCAGGATTCGTCCGGCGATCACGCCCCAAATCGAGTCGGCGTTGGCCGCCAGCACGCTTCCGAGGGCGAAGACGATCAGCCCGAGATAAATCACCGGGCGGCGACCGATGCGGTCGGAAATAAAGCCGAAAGGAATCTGGAAGATCGCCTGGGTCAGGCCGTAAGCGCCAATCGCCAGCCCGATGAGGGCCGGGGTCGCTCCTGCCAGATCCATTCCATAGGTCGCCAGTACCGGCAACACCATGAACATGCCAAGCATACGGAAGGCGAACACCAGGGCCAGACCGCTTGCTGCGCGGGTCTCACTGCCACTCATGCGTTCGCTGTGGGGATCGTGCATGGAAAAACCTCATGTGAACCGGCGGCGATTCTACCAGTCCCATCGATTGACGGGGTATATCGCGACGCTTTGACGCGCTCTGCTGACAGACTCTTCATGTAAGGCTGCAACCCGCTCATTCGATAGTGTGCATCCATCCAGTATTTGGCCGTATACTCCTACGTTTTCGACGCCCGCCGAGCGAGGCCACTTTGGACAAGATCCTGATTCGTGGGGCCCGAACCCACAACCTGAAGAACATCGACCTGACCCTGCCACGGGACAAACTGATCGTCATCACCGGCCTGTCCGGCTCCGGAAAATCATCCCTGGCATTCGACACGCTGTACGCCGAAGGCCAGCGCCGTTACGTCGAATCGCTGTCGGCCTACGCCCGGCAGTTCCTGTCGATGATGGAAAAACCTGACGTCGACACCATCGAAGGTTTGTCGCCAGCCATTTCCATCGAACAGAAGTCGACCTCGCACAACCCGCGTTCGACGGTCGGCACCATCACCGAAATCTACGATTACCTGCGCCTGCTTTACGCTCGCGTGGGTATTCCGCGTTGCCCGGATCACGACATTCCACTGGAAGCCCAGACCGTCAGCCAGATGGTTGACCTGGTCCTCGCCCAACCGGAGGGCAGCAAGCTTATGCTGTTAGCGCCGGTGATTCGCGAGCGTAAAGGCGAACACCTTTCGGTCTTCGAAGAACTGCGCGCCCAAGGTTTTGTGCGAGCCCGGGTCAACGGCCGGCTCTGCGAGCTGGACGAGTTGCCGAAGCTGGATAAACAAAAGAAGCATTCGATTGATGTGGTGGTCGACCGCTTCAAGGTGCGCGCCGACCTGCAACAGCGCCTGGCCGAGTCGTTCGAGACCGCGCTGAAGCTCGCCGACGGCATAGCCCTGGTAGCGCCGATGGACGACGAGCCAGGTGAAGAGATCATCTTCTCCGCGCGCTTCGCCTGCCCGATTTGCGGTCACGCCATCAGCGAGCTGGAACCCAAGCTGTTCTCCTTCAACAACCCGGCCGGCGCTTGCCCGACTTGCGATGGCCTGGGTGTTAAGCAATTCTTCGACATCAAGCGTTTGGTGAATGGCGAACTGACGCTGGCGGAAGGCGCGATTCGCGGCTGGGACCGGCGCAACGTCTATTACTTCCAGATGCTCGGGTCGTTGGCTTCGCACTACAAGTTCAGCCTGGAAGTGCCGTTCAACGAACTGCCGGCCGATCAGCAGAAGTTCATCCTGCACGGCAGCGGCTCGCAGAACGTCGACTTCAAATACCTGAACGACCGTGGCGACATCGTCAAACGCTCGCACCCGTTCGAAGGCATCGTGCCGAATCTGGAACGTCGCTACCGCGAAACCGAGTCGGCTTCGGTGCGTGAAGAGCTGGCCAAGTTCCTCAGCACACAACCTTGCCCAGATTGCCGTGGTACTCGCCTGCGGCGTGAGGCGCGGCATGTGTGGGTGGGCGAGAAGACGCTGCCGGCAGTGACCAATCTGCCGATTGGCGATGCCTGTGAGTATTTCGGCATATTGAAACTTACTGGCCGTCGCGGTGAAATTGCCGACAAGATTCTCAAGGAAATTCGCGAGCGACTGCAGTTCCTGGTCAACGTTGGCCTGGACTATTTGTCGCTGGATCGAAGTGCCGACACGTTGTCCGGTGGTGAAGCACAGCGAATCCGTCTGGCCAGCCAGATCGGCGCAGGCCTGGTTGGCGTTCTATACATTCTCGACGAACCATCGATTGGCCTGCATCAGCGAGACAACGACCGGTTGCTCGGTACGCTCAAGCACCTGCGGGACATCGGCAATACGGTGATTGTGGTCGAGCACGATGAAGATGCGATTCGCCTGGCTGACTACGTGGTGGATATCGGCCCGGGTGCCGGCGTGCATGGTGGGCATATCGTCGCCGAAGGTACGCCGGCCGAGGTCATGGCTCACCCTGATTCGTTGACCGGCAAGTACTTGTCGGGACGGGTGAAAATTGCAGTTCCGGCCAAACGCACGCCGCGTAACAAGAAATTGTCGCTGTCCCTCAAGGGCGCCCGTGGCAACAACTTGCGCGATGTCGATCTGGACATTCCGATCGGCCTGCTGACCTGCGTGACCGGTGTGTCCGGCTCGGGCAAGTCGACGCTGATCAACAACACGTTGTTCCCGCTTAGCGCTACGGCATTGAACGGTGCGACGACGCTCGAAGCGGCCGCTCATGACAGCATCAAAGGTCTGGAGCATCTGGACAAGGTTGTCGACATCGACCAGAGCCCGATCGGCCGAACGCCGCGCTCCAACCCGGCGACCTACACCGGGTTGTTCACACCGATTCGCGAACTGTTCGCCGGCGTGCCGGAGTCCCGCTCCCGCGGTTATGGTCCTGGACGTTTCTCCTTCAACGTGAAGGGCGGACGTTGCGAGGCCTGTCAGGGTGATGGCCTGATCAAGGTGGAAATGCACTTCCTGCCGGACATCTATGTCCCGTGCGACGTCTGCAAGAGCAAGCGCTACAACCGCGAAACCCTCGAGATCAAGTACAAGGGCAAGAGCATCCACGAAACCCTTGAGATGACGATCGAGGAAGCGCGGGTGTTCTTCGATGCAGTTCCTGCTCTGGCGCGCAAGCTTCAGACGCTGATGGATGTCGGCCTTTCGTACATCAAGCTCGGGCAGTCAGCGACCACGCTGTCGGGTGGTGAAGCCCAACGGGTGAAGCTGTCCCGCGAACTGTCCAAGCGCGATACCGGCAAGACGCTGTATATCCTCGATGAGCCGACGACCGGCCTGCACTTCGCGGATATTCAGCAGCTGCTCGACGTACTGCATCGATTGCGCGACCACGGCAACACGGTGGTGGTGATCGAGCACAACCTGGATGTGATCAAGACCGCCGACTGGTTGGTGGACTTGGGGCCGGAAGGCGGCTCCAAAGGCGGCCAGATCATTGCCGTCGGTACGCCGGAAGAAGTGTCAGAGATGAAGCAATCTCACACCGGCTTCTACCTCAAGCCGCTGTTGGCTCGCGACAAAGCCTGAATCAGGCCCACGAAAAAGCCCCTGTCACTTCATCAGTGACAGGGGCTTTTTGTATTTAATCCTGTAGGAGCCAAGCTTGCTTGCGATAGCGATCTCAAGGACGCCATCGCCGGCAAGCTTGGCTCCTACAGGTCAGCAGCATCAGCACTGCGATTGCAGGTAATTCTTCAGACCGATCAACTTGATCAGACCCAGCTGCTTCTCAAGCCAGTAGGTGTGATCTTCTTCGGTGTCGTTTAGCTGGATACGCAGCATCTCGCGGCTGACGTAGTCCTTGTGCAGCTCGCAAAGCTCGATACCCTTGCAGAGTGCGGCGCGGACTTTGTATTCCAGTCGCAAGTCAGCGGCGAGCATGTCAGGCACTGTGGTGCCGACATCCAGATCGTCGGGACGCATGCGTGGCGTGCCTTCGAGCATCAGAATCCGGCGCATCAAGGCGTCAGCGTGCTGCGCCTCTTCTTCCATCTCGTGGTTGATACGTTCGTAGAGCTCGGTGAAACCCCAGTCCTCGTACATCCGCGAATGGATGAAATATTGATCACGCGCCGCCAGTTCGCCGGTCAGCAACGTGTTGAGGTAATCGATTACGTCTGGGTGGCCTTGCATCGCCCTACATCTCCCTGCTTGAAAGTCTGTAGTTTGAACCAAGCCGACTGCCTGGTCACTTCGTTTGCGCGATAAAAGCGAAGAAATTCTGAGAAATGTGGTTCAAATAACGCAAAAACCGCCCAAATAAGGGCGGTTCTGCTTCTCGTTTAGACTTCGTTAAGCTGTACGCCCAACGCCTTTGCGATTGCTTCTCCGTACGCCGGGTCAGCCCTGAAGAAGTGCTGCAGTTGACGATCAACCACGTCACCGGACACCCCCGCCATGGCGCCGGCAATGTTGTTGATCAGCAGGGTTTTCTGCTCATCATTCATCAGGCGGAACAGCGCCCCCGCATGGCTGTAGTAATCGGTATCTTCACGATGATCGTAACGATCAGCCGCGCCGCTCAGTGCCAGCGCTGGCTCAGCATAGCGAGGCGCTTGTTTCGGCGATTCGACGTAGCTGTTCGGCTCATAGTTAGGTGCCGCACCGCCATTGCTGCCAAACGCCATCGAACCATCGCGCTGATAGCTGTTTACCGGGCTGCGAGGCGCGTTCACCGGCAATTGCTGGTGGTTGGTGCCAATGCGGTAACGGTGAGCATCAGCGTAAGCGAACACTCGACCTTGCAGCATGCGGTCAGGCGACAAACCGACACCCGGGACCATGTTGCTCGGACCGAACGCCGCTTGCTCGACTTCAGCAAAATAATTCTGCGGGTTGCGGTTAAGCTCCAGCTCGCCCACTTCGATCAGCGGAAACTCTTTCTGCGACCAGGTCTTGGTCACGTCAAACGGGTTCTCGTAGTGCGCTGCGGCCTGATCCTCGGTCATGATCTGGATGCACACGCGCCATTTCGGGAAATCACCGCGCTCAATCGCGCCGAACAGATCACGCTGTGCGTAATCCGGATCGGTACCGGCCAAGCGTGCCGCTTCTGCCGGCGCCAGGTTTTTGATTCCTTGCTTGGTCTTGTAGTGCCACTTCACCCAGTGACGCTCGCCATTGGCGTTGATCAGGCTGTAAGTGTGGCTGCCGAAGCCGTGCATGTGACGGTAGCCATCAGGAATGCCGCGATCCGAGAACAGAATGGTGACCTGGTGCAACGCCTCAGGTGAGTGCGACCAGAAGTCCCACATCATTTGCGCGCTTTTCAGGTTGCTTTGTGGCAGACGTTTCTGGGTGTGAATAAAGTCGGGGAATTTCAGAGGATCGCGAATGAAGAACACTGGTGTGTTGTTACCGACGATGTCCCAGTTACCTTCTTCGGTGTAGAACTTCAGGGCAAAGCCACGTGGATCGCGCTCGGTGTCGGCCGAACCGCGCTCGCCGCCCACGGTGGAAAACCGCAGGAAGGTTGGGGTTTGCTTACCAACAGATTCAAACAGTTTGGCGCTGGTGTACTCGGTGATATCCCGAGTTACGGTGAACGTACCGTAAGCACCCGAACCTTTGGCGTGTACACGGCGCTCAGGGATGTTTTCACGGTTGAAGTGGGCAAGCTTCTCGATCAGGTGGAAGTCGTCGAGTAGCAGCGGGCCACGCGGGCCGGCGGAACGGGAATTCTGGTTGTCGGCGACAGGAGCGCCACTGGCGGTGGTAAGCGTTTTATTTTGGCTCATGCGATCTCTTCCTTTGTCAGTTTTTGAACTGCCGGCTAATCGGCTTGGAACGGAGTATTGACCATTGATCAGGAAGGCTACAAATTCATTAATTTGCAGAGATCAATAGAAAAATACTACCAACAGCCCCGTTCACATCATGACGGCATGGACCGCAGGGAAGCTTGTATAAACAGCGCGTTTCTTACGGGCACAAAAAACCGGGCACTAGGCCCGGTTCTTCGTTTCAGACTGACGTCTTACTCAGCGGATACAGCTTCACCGCCGGTAGCACGATCAACCAACTCGACGTACGCCATAGGCGCGTTGTCGCCAGTGCGGAAGCCGCACTTGAGGATGCGCAGGTAGCCACCCTCACGGGTAGCATAACGCTTGCCCAGGTCGTTGAAGAGCTTACCAACGATAGCTTTCGAACGAGTACGGTCGAAAGCCAGACGGCGGTTAGCCAGGCTGTCTGTCTTGGCCAAAGTGATCAGCGGCTCAGCAACGCGACGCAGTTCTTTAGCTTTTGGCAGTGTAGTTTTGATCAGCTCGTGCTCGAACAGCGACACCGCCATGTTTTGAAACATGGCCTTGCGGTGCGAGCTGGTGCGGCTCAGGTGACGACCACTTTTACGATGACGCATGGTTCATTCCTTACCAAACACAACGTTCGGTGATTACGACGATCAGGCAGTCGCCTTGTCGTCCTTCTTAAGACTTGCAGGCGGCCAGTTGTCGAGGCGCATGCCGAGGGACAGACCGCGGGAGGCCAGAACGTCCTTGATTTCAGTCAAGGATTTCTTGCCAAGGTTCGGAGTCTTCAACAGCTCTACTTCGGTACGCTGAATCAGGTCACCGATGTAGTAGATGTTTTCCGCCTTAAGGCAGTTAGCCGAACGTACAGTCAGTTCCAGATCGTCAACCGGGCGAAGCAGGATCGGATCAATCTCGTCTTCCTGCTCGACAACCACTGGCTCACTGTCACCTTTGAGGTCGACGAACGCAGCCAACTGCTGTTGCAGAATGGTTGCAGCGCGGCGAATTGCCTCTTCAGGATCCAGAGTACCGTTGGTTTCCAGATCAATAACCAGCTTGTCCAGGTTAGTACGCTGCTCGACACGGGCGTTTTCCACCACGTATGCGATACGGCGAACCGGGCTGAACGAAGAGTCAAGCTGCAAGCGACCGATGCTGCGGCTTTCGTCTTCATCGCTCTGACGCGAGTCTGCCGGTTCATAACCACGACCACGAGCTACGGTGAGCTTCATGTTCAGGGCGCCGTTAGACGCCAGGTTAGCGATTACGTGATCGGGGTTAACGATCTCGACATCATGATCCAGCTGAATATCGGCAGCGGTAACCACCCCCGAACCCTTCTTCGACAAGGTCAGCGTAACTTCGTCACGGCCGTGCAGCTTGATAGCCAGACCTTTAAGGTTCAACAGGATTTCAATTACGTCTTCCTGTACACCTTCGATGGCGCTGTACTCATGGAGCACACCGTCAATCTCGGCCTCGACTACTGCGCAGCCGGGCATTGAGGACAACAGGATGCGTCGCAGCGCGTTGCCCAGGGTGTGGCCGAAACCACGCTCGAGAGGCTCGAGAGTGATCTTGGCGCGGGTTGGACTGACAACCTGCACATCAATATGGCGGGGTGTCAGGAACTCATTTACCGAAATCTGCATGGATGCACCTATTTTCTAGCCCTTACTTGGAGTAGAGCTCGACAATCAGGCTTTCGTTGATGTCGGCGGACAGATCACTGCGAGCTGGAACGTTCTTGAAAACGCCCGACTTCTTCTCAGTGTCTACTTCTACCCATTCTACGCGGCCACGTTGGGCACACAGATCGAGAGCTTGGACAATGCGAAGTTGGTTCTTTGCTTTCTCGCGAATCGCGACCACGTCACCAGCACGAACCTGGTACGAAGGTACGTTTACGGTCTGACCGTTAACGCTTACGGATTTGTGCGATACCAGCTGACGGGATTCGGCACGAGTAGAGCCAAAACCCATACGGTATACAACGTTGTCCAAACGGCATTCGAGCAGTTGCAACAGGTTTTCGCCAGTTGCACCTTTCTTGCCAGCAGCTTCTTTGTAGTAGCCGCTGAATTGACGCTCGAGAACGCCGTAGATACGACGGACCTTCTGCTTTTCACGCAGTTGGGTGCCGTAATCGGACTGGCGACCGCGGCGTTGGCCGTGGATACCAGGTGCTGCTTCAATGTTGCACTTCGATTCGATCGCGCGCACGCCGCTCTTCAAGAAGAGATCGGTGCCTTCGCGACGAGCGAGTTTGCATTTTGGACCAATGTAACGAGCCATTCTTTACAATCTCCTGGATTACACGCGGCGCTTCTTCGGCGGACGGCACCCGTTGTGCGGGATTGGCGTCACGTCGGTGATGCTGGCGATCTTGTAGCCACAGCCGTTCAAAGCGCGGACTGCAGATTCACGACCTGGACCTGGACCTTTGACGTTAACGTCGAGGTTTTTCAGGCCGTATTCCAGCGCAGCTTGACCAGCACGTTCAGCAGCTACTTGAGCAGCAAACGGGGTGGACTTGCGGGAACCGCGGAAACCCGAACCACCGGAGGTAGCCCAGGAAAGAGCGTTACCTTGACGGTCGGTGATGGTCACGATTGTGTTGTTAAAAGACGCGTGGATGTGGGCGATGCCATCAACCACTGTCTTTTTGACTTTTTTACGAGGACGAGCAGCAGGTTTAGCCATGATTAATTTCCTGTCGATTCGCTGGGGCGATTACTTGCGGATCGGCTTACGCGGACCTTTACGGGTACGCGCGTTAGTCTTGGTACGCTGACCGCGCACTGGAAGACCACGACGATGACGCAGACCGCGATAGCAACCGAGGTCCATCAAACGCTTGATTTTCATGTTGATTTCGCGACGCAGGTCACCTTCAGTGGTGAACTTCGCCACTTCGCCACGCAGCTGTTCAATCTGCTCGTCGCTCAGATCTTTGATCTTTGCGGCTGGGTTTACCCCAGTCACTGCACAGATCTTCTGTGCAGTAGTGCGACCAACACCATAGATGTAGGTCAGCGAGATAACAGTATGCTTGTTATCTGGAATGTTAACGCCTGCAATACGGGCCATTCAGTGGGACTCCAATTGACAGCTACCTACGCCCCGGAAGCCAAGAAATAGGGCGCGAGATAATATCGCTGTAATAACAAATAATCAACCCGGCAGCGCACTAGCTGCCGGGCTTGAAGCACAATCACACTCAGCCTTGGCGCTGTTTGTGACGCGGTTCCGCGCTGCAAATTACTCGAACAACACCTTCGCGGCGAATAATCTTGCAGTTACGGCACAGCTTTTTCACCGATGCACGAACTTTCATCACCAACTCCTCGAACCTTATGGGTACTCAGCGCAACATGCCGCTGCCGTAACCCTTCAGGTTGGCTTTCTTCATCAGGGATTCGTACTGGTGCGAAACGAGGTGCGATTGTACTTGGGACATGAAGTCCATCACAACCACGACGACGATCAGCAACGAGGTCCCGCCAAGGTAGAACGGTACGTTTGCTGCAACCACCAGGAACTGGGGCAACAGGCACACGGCCGTCATGTAAAGAGCACCGAACATGGTTAAGCGAGTCAGAACGCCATCAATGTAGCGCGCAGACTGCTCGCCTGGACGGATGCCCGGAATAAAGGCACCGGACTTCTTCAGGTTTTCCGCTACGTCTTTCGGATTGAACATCAACGCCGTATAGAAGAAGCAGAAGAAAATAATCCCTGCACTAAACAGCAGAATATTCAACGGCTGACCAGGAGCGATCGACTGCGAGATGTCCTGCAACCAGCCCATACCTTCAGACTGGCCGAACCAGGCACCCAACGAAGCCGGGAACAGCAAAATGCTGCTCGCGAAAATGGCCGGAATAACACCGGCCATGTTCACCTTCAGCGGCAAGTGGCTAGTCTGCGCAGCGAAGACCTTGCGGCCCTGCTGACGCTTGGCGTAGTGAACAGCAATACGACGCTGACCACGCTCAATGAACACCACAAAACCGATAATCGCTACTGCCAGCAAACCGATGGCAACCAAGGCGAAGATGTTGATATCACCCTGACGTGCAGACTCGAAAGACTGCCCGATCGCTCTCGGAAGACCGGCGACGATACCCGAAAAAATCAACATCGAGATACCGTTGCCAACACCACGCTCAGTAATCTGCTCACCCAGCCACATCATGAACATCGCACCAGCCACAAAAGTGGATACTGCGACGAAATGGAAGCCAAAGTCACCAGTGAACGCAACGCCCTGCCCTGCCAGACCAATGGACATGCCAATTGCCTGAACGAGAGCGAGAACTACAGTGCCGTAGCGGGTGTACTGGCTGATCTTGCGACGGCCAGCTTCACCTTCCTTCTTCAACTGTTCCAGCTGCGGGCTGACGGCGGTCATCAGCTGCATGATGATCGATGCCGAAATGTACGGCATGATCCCCAGTGCAAAGATGCTCATCCGCTCCAGCGCGCCGCCGGAAAACATGTTGAACAAGCTAAGAATGGTCCCCTCATTCTGTCGAAACAGGTCCGCGAGTCGGTCCGGGTTGATACCTGGAACCGGGATGTGTGCGCCTATTCGGTAGACGATAATCGCCAGGAACAGAAAACGCAGACGAGCCCAGAGTTCAGACATACCGCCTTTGCCGAGCGCAGAGAGAGCACCTTGCTTAGCCATTTATTCCTCGAACTTGCCGCCAGCTGCTTCGATAGCCGCACGCGCACCTTTGGTGGCGCCGATTCCCTTTCCGATGGTGACAGCGCGAGTAACTTCGCCGGACAGCATGATTTTCACACGCTGTACGTTGACGTTGATCACGTTGGCATCTTTCAGGGACTGCACGGTGACGATGTCGCCTTCCACTTTAGCCAGCTCGGACAGACGCACTTCTGCGCGGTCCATGGCTTTCAGGGAAACGAAACCGAACTTCGGCAGGCGACGATGCAGCGGCTGTTGACCGCCTTCAAAGCCTGGAGCAATGGTGCCACCGGAGCGGGAGGACTGACCTTTGTGGCCACGGCCACCGGTCTTGCCCAAACCACTACCGATACCACGGCCCGGACGATGCTTTTCGCGACGGGAACCCGGCGCTGGACTCAGATCATTGAGTTTCATCGATTAACCCTCGACACGCAGCATGTAGTAAGCCTTGTTGATCATCCCGCGATTCTCGGGAGTATCAAGTACTTCTACAGTGTGACCGATGCGACGCAGACCCAGACCCTTAACGCACAGTTTGTGGTTAGGGATGCGGCCGGTCATGCTTTTGATCAGCGTAACTTTAACGGTAGCCATGATCAGAAGATCTCCTTGACGCTTTTGCCACGCTTGGCGGCAATGGATTCAGGAGACTGCATAGCTTTCAAACCTTTGAAAGTGGCGTGAACCACGTTTACCGGGTTAGTCGAGCCGTAGCACTTGGCCAGAACGTTCTGAACGCCAGCAACTTCGAGGACAGCACGCATAGCGCCGCCAGCGATGATACCGGTACCTTCAGAAGCAGGCTGCATGTACACCTTCGAAGCGCCGTGACCGGACTTCATTGCGTACTGCAGAGTGGTGCCGTTCAGATCAACTTGGATCATGTTGCGGCGAGCAGCTTCCATTGCCTTCTGGATCGCAGCAGGCACTTCACGCGACTTGCCACGGCCGAAGCCAACACGCCCTTTACCATCACCCACCACGGTCAACGCGGTGAAAGTGAAGATACGGCCGCCTTTAACGGTTTTGGCTACGCGGTTAACTTGAACCAGCTTCTCGATGTAGCCTTCGTCGCGCTTTTGGTCGTTATTTGACATAACTTAGAACTCCAGCCCAGCTTCACGAGCAGCATCAGCCAGCGCCTTGACGCGGCCATGGTACTTGAAGCCAGAGCGGTCGAAAGCCACCTGCGAGACGCCAGCGGCTTTAGCACGCGTAGCGACCAGCTGGCCAACCTTAGTGGCCGCGTCGATGTTGCCAGTGGCGCCATCACGCAGTTCTTTATCCAAAGTCGAGGCAGATGCCAGGACTTTGTTGCCGTCGGCCGAAATGACCTGGGCGTAGATGTGCTGCGACGAGCGGAACACGCAGAGACGCACGACTTCGAGTTCGTGCATTTTCAGGCGTGCTTTGCGAGCGCGACGCAGTCGAGTAACTTTTTTGTCGGTCATTTGCTATGCCCTACTTCTTCTTGGCTTCTTTACGACGGACGACTTCGTCCGCGTAGCGCACACCTTTGCCTTTGTACGGCTCGGGTGGACGGAAGTCGCGGATCTCGGCGGCCACTTGACCTACCAGCTGTTTATCGATACCCCGGATCAGGATGTCGGTCTGGCTAGGAGTCTCAGCGGTGATGCCTTCCGGCAGTTCATAATCCACTGGGTGCGAGAAGCCAAGAGCCAGGTTCAGCACTGTGCCTTTTGCTTGCGCTTTGTAACCAACACCGACCAGCTGGAGCTTGCGCTCGAAGCCTTGGCTTACGCCTTGGACCATGTTGTTTACCAACGCACGAGTGGTACCAGCCATTGCGCGAGTTTGTTGATCGCCATTGCGAGCAGCGAAACGCAGCTCACCAGCTTCTTCAACGATCTCAACGGACGAATGGATGTTCAGTTCGAGAGTGCCCTTGGCACCCTTCACCGAAAGCTGTTGGCCTGCGAATTTTACTTCGACACCGGCTGGCAGCTTAACGGGGTTCTTAGCGACGCGTGACATGCTTATCCCCCCTTAGAACACAGTGCAAAGAACTTCGCCGCCGACACCGGCAGCGCGCGCAGCACGATCCGTCATCACACCTTTGTTGGTGGAGACGATAGACACACCGAGACCGCCACGAACTTTTGGCAGATCATCGACGGACTTGTACTGACGCAGGCCTGGACGGCTAACGCGCTTCACTTCCTCGATGACCGGACGGCCTTCGAAGTACTTCAGCTCGATGGACAGCAGTGGTTTGATTTCGCTGCTGATCTGATAACCCGCAATGTAACCTTCGTCCTTCAGGACTTTGGCAACAGCTACCTTCAAAGTAGAAGATGGCATGCTTACGACGGACTTTTCAGCCATCTGGGCATTACGGATTCGAGTTAGCATGTCCGCTAACGGGTCCTGCATACTCATGGGCTAGACGCTCCTAATACAAAAAAATTAGCCTTGCGGCTACTACTTGTCGCCGAGCTCATCCATGCGAAAAAAGCACGGGCTCAGGCGAGCCGGGTATTCTAGACACACCCCACAAATGAATCAAGCCCCAATAGGGGCTTGATTCAAGTTCAAGGTCACCGGCGGTCAGGATCTTGCGATCCCGAACACCGAGACTTTGACAGTGCTTACCAGCTGGCTTTAACCAGACCAGGTACGTCGCCACGCATTGCAGCTTCACGCAGTTTGTTACGGCCAAGGCCGAACTTGCGGTAAACGCCGTGTGGACGACCGGTCAGGCGGCAACGGTTACGCATGCGCGAAGCGCTTGCGTCACGTGGCTGCTTCTGCAGAGCTACTGTAGCTTCCCAACGCGCTTCTGGACTTGCGTTCAGATCAACGATGATAGCTTTCAGTGCTGCACGCTTTTTGGCGTACTTGGCAACCGTGAGCTGACGCTTCAGCTCGCGGTTTTTCATGCTCATCTTGGCCATTTTCCTACTCCAATCAGTTGCGGAACGGGAATTTGAAAGCACGCAACAGGGCGCGACCTTCATCATCGTTCTTGGCAGTGGTGGTCAGGGTAATGTCCAGACCGCGGAGAGCATCGATCTTGTCGTAGTCGATTTCCGGGAAGATGATCTGCTCTTTAACGCCCATGCTGTAGTTACCACGACCATCGAAGGACTTGGCATTCAGGCCGCGGAAGTCGCGAACCCGAGGCAGGGAGATCGACAGCAGACGATCCAGGAACTCGTACATACGCTCACGGCGCAGGGTCACTTTGACGCCGATCGGCCAACCTTCACGGACTTTAAAGCCAGCGATGGATTTCCGAGCGTAAGTCACAACAACTTTCTGACCGGTGATCTTTTCCAGGTCGGCAACAGCGTGCTCGATGACTTTTTTGTCACCGACCGCTTCGCCCAGACCCATGTTCAGGGTGATTTTGGTAACGCGTGGAACTTCCATCACGTTCGAAAGCTTAAGTTCTTCCTTAAGCTTCGGTGCGATTTCCTTCCAGTAAATCTCTTTTAGTCGTGCCATGGTCTTCTACCTAGCAGTGTTCAAGCATCAACCGCTTTTTGGGTCGACTTGAAGACACGAATTTTCTTGCCGTCTTCTACTTTGAAACCAACGCGGTCAGCCTTGTTGGTTTCGCCGTTGAAAATGGCGACGTTAGAAGCGTCCAGTGGAGCTTCTTTTTCGACGATACCGCCTTGTACGCCCGACGCCGGGTTAGGCTTGGTATGACGCTTAACCAGGTTCAGACCACCAATAACCAGACGGTTATTAGCGAGAACCTTAAGCACCTTACCGCGCTTACCTTTGTCTTTGCCGGCGATCACGATGATCTCGTCGTCACGACGAATCTTTTGCATGTCGGATCTCCTTACAGCACTTCTGGGGCGAGCGAGACGATCTTCATGAACTTCTCAGTACGAAGTTCACGAGTCACTGGCCCAAAGATACGGGTGCCGATCGGCTCTTGCTTGTTGTTCAGAAGAACAGCAGCGTTGCCATCAAAGCGGATAATGGAGCCATCAGCACGACGTACGCCGTGACGAGTGCGGACTACAACAGCAGTCATCACTTGGCCTTTTTTCACTTTACCGCGAGGAATTGCTTCCTTCACGGTAACTTTGATGATGTCACCGATACCAGCGTAACGACGATGGGAGCCACCCAGCACCTTGATGCACATAACACGGCGAGCGCCGCTGTTATCGGCCACATCGAGCATGGATTGAGTCTGAATCATATAATTTCTCCGACCCCTAGTCCTTAGACTTCCACAGCGCGTTCGAGAACATCAACCAATGCCCAAGACTTGGTCTTGGCCAGCGGACGAGTTTCACGAATAGTGACTTTGTCGCCGATGTGGCACTGATTGGTTTCGTCGTGCGCGTGCAGCTTAGTCGAACGCTTAACGTATTTACCGTAGATCGGGTGCTTAACGCGACGCTCGATCAGAACGGTGATGGTCTTGTCCATTTTGTCGCTGACAACACGGCCAGTCAGCGTACGGACGGTTTTTTCGGCTTCAGCCATGATTACTTACCTGCCTGCTGTTTGAGCACAGTCTTCACGCGAGCGATGTCACGCTTAACTTGCCGGAGCAGGTGAGACTGCCCCAACTGGCCAGTTGCTTTCTGCATGCGCAGATTGAACTGGTCGCGCAGCAGGCCGAGCAGTTGCTCGTTAAGCTGCGGCGCGTCTTTTTCACGAAGTTCATTCGCTTTCATCACATCACCGTCCGTTTAACAAAGGCGGTGGCGAGCGGCAGCTTTGCAGCAGCCAGGGCAAAAGCCTCACGCGCCAGCTCTTCAGTAACACCCTCGATTTCATACAGGACTTTGCCTGGCTGAATCTGGGCAACCCAGTACTCCACACTACCCTTACCTTTACCCATCCGAACTTCGAGTGGCTTTTTGGAAATAGGCTTGTCCGGGAATACACGGATCCAGATCTTGCCGCCACGCTTAACGTGACGGGTCAGAGCACGACGCGCTGACTCGATCTGACGAGCGGTGAGACGACCACGAGCTACAGACTTCAGCGCGAACTCGCCGAAGCTGACTTTGCTACCGCGCTGAGCCAGACCACGGTTGTGGCCTGTCATCTGCTTGCGGAACTTCGTACGCTTTGGTTGCAACATTTGGCGTACCCCTTACTTAGCAGCTTTTTTACGAGGCGCTGGTGCTTGTGGTTTCAGTTCTTCTTGGCGACCACCAATTACTTCGCCTTTGAAGATCCAAACCTTTACACCGATCACACCATAAGTGGTGTGAGCTTCGTAGTTGGCATAGTCGATGTCGGCACGCAGGGTGTGCAGTGGCACACGACCTTCGCGATACCATTCAGTACGTGCGATTTCAGCACCGCCGAGACGACCGCTCACTTGGATTTTGATGCCTTTGGCACCAATGCGCATGGCGTTCTGTACAGCGCGCTTCATAGCGCGACGGAACATTACGCGACGCTCCAGCTGCTGAGCTACGCTCTGCGCAACCAACATACCGTCGAGCTCCGGCTTGCGGATTTCTTCGATATTGATGTGCACAGGCACACCCATTTGTTTGGTCAGGTCCTGACGCAGCTTCTCAACATCTTCACCTTTCTTCCCGATAACGATACCTGGACGAGCGGTGTGGATGGTGATACGTGCAGTCTGAGCCGGACGATGGATATCGATACGGCTTACGGACGCGCTTTTTAGTTTGTCTTGGAGATACTCACGCACCTTCAGATCAGCGAACAAATAGTCCGCATAAGTCCGACCGTCTGCGTACCAGACGGAGGTGTGCTCCTTGACGATTCCCAGGCGAATGCCAATGGGATGTACTTTCTGACCCATCTCTTCGACTCCGTTACTTGTCAGCAACCTTGACAGTGATATGGCAAGACCGCTTGACGATGCGATCAGCACGGCCTTTGGCACGTGGCATGATTCGCTTCAGCGAACGCCCTTCGTTGACGAAAACGGTGCTGACTTTAAGGTCATCAACGTCTGCGCCTTCGTTATGCTCGGCGTTGGCTACGGCCGACTCCAGCACTTTCTTCATGATCTCGGCGGCTTTCTTACTGCTGAAAGCCAACAGGTTGAGCGCTTCGCCCACCTTCTTCCCGCGGATCTGGTCGGCGACCAAGCGGGCTTTCTGGGCGGAGATTCGAGCGCCCGACAACTTAGCGGCTACTTCCATCGTTCCTTACCCCTTAACGCTTGGCTTTCTTGTCTGCCACGTGCCCGCGATATGTGCGGGTACCGGCAAACTCGCCTAGTTTGTGGCCGACCATGTCTTCGTTCACGAGAACTGGAACATGTTGACGACCGTTATGCACTGCAATGGTCAAACCGACCATTTGTGGCAGGATCATGGAACGGCGCGACCAGGTTTTAACTGGTTTGCGATCGTTCTTTTCCGCCGCCACTTCGATCTTCTTCAGTAGGTGAAGATCAATAAAAGGACCTTTTTTCAGAGAACGTGGCACTGTCGTATCCCTCTATTTACTTGCGACGACGGACGATCATTTTGTCGGTACGCTTATTACCACGAGTCTTCGCGCCCTTAGTCGGGAAGCCCCATGGCGATACCGGATGACGACCACCAGAGGTACGACCTTCACCACCACCATGTGGGTGGTCAACCGGGTTCATGGCAACACCACGAACGGTTGGGCGAACGCCACGCCAGCGTTTGGCACCAGCTTTACCCAGCGAACGCAGGCTGTGCTCGGAGTTCGAGACTTCACCCAGGGTCGCGCGGCATTCAGCCAGCACTTTACGCATCTCACCAGAACGCAGACGCAGGGTCACGTAGACACCTTCACGAGCGATCAGCTGAGCCGAAGCACCAGCGGAACGAGCGATTTGCGCGCCTTTACCTGGCTTCAATTCGATGCCGTGTACGGTGCTACCAACTGGAATGTTACGCAGTTGCAGAGCGTTGCCCGGCTTGATCGGTGCCAGAGCACCTGCGATCAGCTGGTCGCCAGCACTCACGCCTTTAGGGGCGATGATGTAGCGACGCTCGCCATCTGCGTACAGCAGCAGAGCGATGTGAGCAGTACGGTTTGGATCGTATTCAATACGCTCGACAGTGGCAGAGATGCCATCTTTGTCGTTGCGACGGAAATCGACCAGACGATAATGCTGCTTATGGCCACCACCGATGTGACGAGTGGTAATACGACCATTGTTGTTACGACCACCAGTCTTCGATTTTTTCTCGAGCAGCGGTGCGTGAGGAGCGCCTTTATGCAGCTCCTGGTTGACCACCTTGACCACAAAACGGCGGCCAGGGGAAGTCGGTTTGCATTTAACGATTGCCATGATGCACCCCTTCCTTACTCAGCACTGCTGCTGAAATCGAGATCTTGGCCTGGCTGAAGGGAGATAACTGCCTTCTTCCAGTCATTACGCTTGCCCAGACCGCGAGCAGTGCGCTTGCTCTTACCCAGAACATTCAGGGTAGTAACACGCTCTACTTTCACGCTGAACAGGCTTTCGACGGCCTTCTTGATTTCCAGCTTGGTTGCGTCAGTTGCAACCTTGAAAACGAACTGGCCTTTCTTGTCAGCCAGAACCGTAGCCTTCTCGGAAACGTGCGGGCCAAGCAGAACTTTAAATACGCGTTCCTGGTTCATCCCAGCAGCTCCTCGAATTTCTTCACGGCCGACACGGTGATCAACACCTTGTCGTATGCGATCAGACTAACTGGATCGGAACCTTGCACGTCACGTACATCAACGTGTGGCAGGTTGCGAGCAGCCAGGTACAGGTTCTGATCAACCACTTCAGACACGATCAAGACGTCAGTCAGGCCCATGCCGGTCAGTTTGTTCAGCAGATCTTTGGTCTTCGGTGCATCAACAGCGAAGTCCTGAACCACAACCAGACGATCAGTACGCACCAGCTCAGCAAGGATGGAACGCATTGCTGCGCGATACATCTTCTTGTTCAGCTTCTGGGTGTGATCCTGAGGACGAGCTGCGAAAGTGGTACCGCCGCCACGCCAGATTGGGCTACGGATAGTACCGGCACGAGCACGGCCAGTACCTTTCTGACGCCATGGGCGCTTACCGCCACCACGAACGTCGGAACGGGTCTTTTGCTGCTTGCTACCTTGACGGCCGCCGGCCATGTAGGCCACGACTGCTTGGTGAACCAGCGTCTCGTTGAATTCGCCGCCAAATGTCAGTTCGGAAACTTCGATCGCTTGAGCGTCATTTACATTTAATTGCATGTCAGCTTCCCCTTAACCGCGAGCCTTGGCTGCTGGACGTACAACCAAGTTGCCGCCAGTAGCGCCAGGAACAGCGCCCTTGACCAACAACAGATTGCGTTCAGCGTCCACGCGCACTACTTCGAGGGACTGCACGGTCACGCGCTCAGCGCCCATATGACCGGACATTTTTTTGCCCTTGAATACACGACCAGGAGTCTGGCACTGGCCGATAGAGCCTGGAACGCGGTGGGACACGGAGTTACCGTGGGTATTATCTTGCCCGCGGAAGTTCCAACGCTTGATCGTACCCTGGAAGCCTTTACCCTTGGACTGACCGGTTACATCAACCAGTTGACCGGCAGCGAAGATTTCAGCGTTGATCAGATCGCCGGCCTGGTACTCGCCTTCTTCAAGACGGAATTCCATTACGGTACGACCAGCGGCAACGTTCGCTTTAGCGAAGTGGCCAGCTTGAGCAGCTGTAACACGCGAAGCACGACGCTCGCCTACAGTGACTTGCACTGCACGATAGCCATCGGTCTCTTCAGTTTTGAACTGGGTGACGCGATTCGGCTCGATCTCAATGACCGTGACCGGAATGGAGACACCTTCTTCGGTGAAAATACGGGTCATACCGCATTTACGACCGACTACACCAATAGTCATGTTGTAAACCTCATGAGTGTACGGGGCTTTCACCCGCTATGGCCGCCCATTTCAGAGCGTTACACGACTAAGACCGAGTCTTAGCCGAGGCTGATCTGCACTTCCACACCGGCCGCAAGATCAAGCTTCATAAGAGCATCAACGGTTTTATCCGTTGGCTGGACGATGTCCAGAACGCGCTTATGAGTACGGATCTCGTACTGGTCACGCGCGTCTTTGTTGACGTGCGGGGAGACCAGAACGGTGAACCGCTCTTTACGGGTAGGCAGTGGAATTGGACCACGCACTTGAGCACCAGTACGTTTCGCGGTTTCCACGATTTCCTGGGTGGATTGGTCGATCAGGCGATGGTCAAAAGCCTTCAACCTGATACGGATTTGCTGATTTTGCATTGGATTTCAGACTCCGGCTGCTATTCCCAGCGAGCGCAATACGCCCGTTAAAAGGAGGCGCAATTCTATAGACGGGCTACTACAGTGTCAACCCAATAAAAAAGCCCCCGCTAGGCGGGGGCTTTTTCAAGTCATCACTTATTAAGCGATGATTTTGGCTACGACGCCAGCGCCGACGGTACGACCGCCTTCACGAATAGCGAAACGCAGACCATCTTCCATTGCGATGGTTTTGATCAGGGTGACAACCATTTTGATGTTGTCGCCTGGCATTACCATTTCAACGCCTTCCGGCAGTTCGCAGTTACCGGTCACGTCAGTGGTCCGGAAGTAGAACTGTGGACGGTAGCCTTTGAAGAACGGAGTGTGGCGACCGCCTTCTTCTTTGCTCAACACGTACACTTCAGCTTCGAAGGTAGTGTGCGGCTTGACCGAACCCGGCTTGACCAGAACCTGGCCACGCTCAACGTCGTCACGCTTGGTGCCGCGCAGCAGCACGCCGCAGTTCTCGCCAGCACGACCTTCGTCGAGCAGCTTACGGAACATTTCAACACCGGTGCAGGTGGTGACGGTAGTGTCACGCAGACCAACGATTTCCAGTGGATCCTGAACCTTGACGATACCGCGCTCGATACGACCAGTTACAACAGTACCGCGACCGGAGATCGAGAATACGTCTTCGATTGGCATCAGGAACGGCTTGTCGATAACACGAACTGGATCTGGGATGTAGCTGTCCAGAGTCTCAACCAGCTTACGAACGGCAGTGGTGCCCATTTCGTTGTCGTCTTGGCCGTTCAGAGCCATCAGAGCCGAACCGATGATGATCGGAGTGTCGTCGCCTGGGAAGTCGTAAGTGCTCAGCAGATCGCGCACTTCCATCTCAACCAGTTCCAGCAGCTCAGCGTCGTCTACCATGTCAGCCTTGTTCAGGAAGACAACGATGTACGGAACGCCAACCTGACGGGACAGCAGGATGTGCTCACGGGTTTGTGGCATCGGACCATCAGCGGCCGAGCAAACCAGGATAGCGCCGTCCATCTGAGCAGCACCGGTGATCATGTTCTTCACATAGTCAGCGTGACCTGGGCAGTCAACGTGAGCGTAGTGACGGATCAGCGAGTTGTATTCAACGTGCGCGGTGTTGATGGTGATACCACGAGCCTTTTCTTCCGGAGCGCTGTCGATTTTGTCGAAAGCAACAATGGCCGAACCGAAAACTTCGGAGCAGACGCGAGTCAGAGCAGCGGTCAGCGTGGTTTTACCGTGGTCGACGTGACCGATGGTGCCAACGTTGACGTGCGGGAGGGTACGGTCAAATTTTTCTTTAGCCACGACAATTAACTCCTTGCCTAAAGGGCTGAATCAGCCTTGTTTTTTAGTAACAGCTTCGACGATGTGCGCCGGAGCCGTATCATATTTTTTGAATTCCATAGAGTAGCTTGCGCGACCCTGAGACATGGAACGGACGTCGGTCGCATAACCGAACATCTCACCCAGCGGAACTTCGGCACGAATTACTTTGCCGGAGACCGTGTCTTCCATACCCAAGATCATGCCGCGACGACGATTCAAGTCGCCCATCACGTCACCCATATAGTCTTCAGGCGTAACAACCTCTACCGCCATGATCGGCTCAAGCAACACACCGCCACCTTTGGTAGCCAGTTGCTTGGTAGCCATGGAAGCAGCCACCTTAAACGCCATCTCGTTGGAGTCGACGTCGTGGTAAGAACCATCAAAAACGGTCGCCTTCAGGCCGATCAGCGGATAGCCGGCCACAACGCCGTTCTTCATCTGCTCTTCGATACCCTTCTGGATAGCCGGGATGTATTCCTTTGGAACCACACCACCAACCACTTCGTTCACGAATTGCAGACCTTCCTGACCTTCGTCAGCAGGAGCAAAGCGAATCCAGCAATGACCGAACTGGCCACGACCACCGGATTGACGAA
Source organism: Pseudomonas sp. LB3P25 (assembly GCF_054897985.1). Lineage (NCBI taxonomy): Bacteria > Pseudomonadati > Pseudomonadota > Gammaproteobacteria > Pseudomonadales > Pseudomonadaceae > Pseudomonas > Pseudomonas sp. LB3P25. The sequence continues at coordinate 6,533,828 of NZ_CM142711.1, forward strand.
CGAACTTGCCTTCGATTTCGCAGTTCTTCGTGATCTTCTCACGATAGGAAACCTGAGGCTTACCGATGTTGGCTTCGACGTTGAACTCACGGCGCATCCGGTCAACCAGGATGTCCAGGTGCAACTCGCCCATGCCGGAGATGATCGTTTGACCAGTCTCTTCATCAGTCTTGACGCGGAAAGATGGATCTTCCTGAGCAAGTTTGCCCAGTGCGATACCCATTTTTTCCTGGTCATCCTTCGTCTTAGGCTCAACGGCAACCGAAATAACCGGCTCCGGGAAGTCCATGCGAACCAGGATGATTGGCTTGTCAGCGGAGCACAGAGTGTCACCAGTGGTGACGTCCTTCATGCCGATCAAGGCCGCGATGTCACCAGCGCGTACTTCCTTGATTTCTTCACGGGTGTTTGCGTGCATTTGCACCATACGACCCACGCGCTCTTTCTTGCCTTTAACCGAGTTGATCACGCCGTCGCCGGAGCTCAACACGCCCGAGTAAACACGAGCAAAGGTCAAAGTACCCACGAATGGGTCGGTAGCGATCTTGAACGCCAGAGCCGAGAACGGCTCGCTGTCGTCTGCGTGACGCTCCATTTCAACAGTCTCGTCATCCGGGTCAGTACCCTTGATGGCAGGAATGTCGACTGGTGCAGGCAGGTAGTCGATAACGGCGTCGAGAACCAGGGGAACACCCTTGTTCTTGAAGGAAGAACCGCAAACAGCCAGAACGATTTCGCCAGCGATAGTACGCTGACGCAGAGCGCCCTTGATTTCCGCGATGGTGAGTTCCTCACCTTCGAGGTACTTGTTCATCAGCTCTTCGCTGGCTTCGGCAGCAGCCTCAACCATGTTGCTGCGCCACTCTTCAGCCAGTTCCTGCAGTTCTGCAGGGATAGCTTCGCGACGTGGAGCCATGCCTTTGTCGGCATCGTCCCAATAGACCGCTTCCATGTTGATCAGATCGATCTGACCCTGGAAGTTGTCTTCAGCACCGATAGCCAATTGGATCGGCACCGGGGTGTGACCCAGACGCTTTTTGATCTGATCGACTACACGCAGGAAGTTTGCGCCAGCACGGTCCATCTTGTTTACGTAAACAAGACGTGGAACGCCGTATTTGTTGGCCTGACGCCATACGGTTTCCGACTGCGGCTCAACACCCGAAGTACCACAGAACACAACAACCGCGCCATCGAGTACGCGCAAGGAGCGCTCTACTTCAATGGTGAAGTCAACGTGGCCCGGGGTATCGATGATGTTGAAGCGATACTTGTCGAACTGCTTTGTAGAGCCCGACCAGAAAGCCGTGGTTGCAGCGGAGGTGATAGTGATACCACGCTCCTGCTCCTGCACCATCCAGTCCATGGTCGCGGCGCCGTCATGCACCTCGCCCATTTTGTGGTTTACGCCAGTGTAAAAAAGGACGCGCTCGGTGGTGGTGGTTTTACCAGCATCCACGTGGGCAACGATACCGATGTTACGGTAGCGGTTAATCGGAGTAGTACGAGCCATAAAGCCCTCGCAAAATTAGTGACGCTAAAATTAGAAGCGGTAGTGCGAGAAAGCCTTGTTGGCTTCAGCCATACGGTGCACGTCTTCACGCTTCTTAACTGCAGCACCTTTACCTTCAGCAGCGTCCAACAGTTCGCCAGCCAAACGCAGAGCCATAGACTTCTCGCCGCGCTTACGGGCGAAGTCTACCAACCAGCGCATTGCCAGGGCGTTACGACGGGACGGACGAACTTCGACCGGAACCTGGTAAGTAGCACCACCTACACGGCGCGACTTTACTTCGACCAGCGGAGCGATGGCGTCGAGAGCTTTCTCGAAGATTTCCAGGGGATCGCTGTTCTTGCGTTCTTTAACCTTGTCCAGCGCGCCATAAACGATACGCTCGGCAACGGCTTTCTTGCCGCTTTCCATTACGTGGTTCATGAACTTGGCCAGGATTTGGCTTCCGTATTTTGGATCGTCAAGCACTTCGCGCTTGGCTGCTACGCGTCTTCTTGGCATGGATAAGCCCTCAAACGGTCTTCAGGTTCGCTCGGAATCGGTGCCCTTTCGGGACGCCTCCGACCTTACTCTTATCGACTCAGAAAAATAGAAAAATCAGTTTTTACAAAAAGCCGCTACTACTTAGGCTTCTTGGTACCGTACTTCGAACGACCCTGGTTACGACCTTTAACGCCGGAAGTATCCAAAGAACCGCGTACGGTGTGGTAACGAACGCCTGGCAAGTCTTTTACACGACCGCCACGGATCAGTACCACGCTGTGCTCTTGCAGGTTGTGGCCTTCACCGCCGATGTACGAGGAAACCTCGAAACCGTTGGTCAGGCGCACACGGCATACTTTACGCAGTGCCGAGTTAGGTTTTTTCGGCGTGGTGGTATACACACGGGTGCATACGCCACGACGTTGCGGGCAGTTCTGCAGCGCAGGCACGTCGGATTTCTCGACGATACGCTTACGCGGCTGACGTACCAGCTGGTTGATAGTTGCCATCTACTAGCTCCACTGTTGTCTTGCGACGCTATTGTCTTGCAAGAAAAGCAAAATGGCAGGAACGAATTCCCGCCAAATTTAGGGGTACAAGAGTCTAAAGAGGATCTTGTCCCCAGTCAAGGCAAGGCCCCGACCTCCCCGCTCATCCAACCTCGACAAATTGTCTCGATTCGATGAGCGGGGCCGCCAGGGCCTCACGCTTATTACTACAGAACTCAGTTACCGCTCGAGTTCAGTGCTTCGGTCAGTGCAGCTTCCACTTCACTGGCGCTTACGCGCAACGGTTTGTCAGCATCACGGCGGCGCTTGCGCTCACTGTGATAAGCCAGACCGGTACCAGCCGGGATCAGACGACCCACGACCACGTTTTCTTTCAGGCCGCGCAGGTAATCGCGCTTGCCGGTTACCGCCGCTTCGGTCAGTACACGGGTGGTTTCCTGGAAGGAAGCCGCCGAGATGAACGATTCGGTGGACAACGACGCCTTGGTGATACCAAGCAGCACGCGAGTGAACTTGGAAACGAATTTCTCGTCGCCAGCCAGACGCTCGTTCTCTACCAGAACGTGAGTCAATTCCATCTGATCGCCCTTGATGAAACTGGAATCGCCGGATTCAGCGATTTCAACTTTACGCAGCATCTGACGCAGGATGGTCTCGATGTGCTTGTCGTTGATCTTCACGCCTTGCAGACGGTAAACGTCCTGGATCTCGTTAACGATGTACTTGGCCAGCGCACTCACACCCAGCAGACGCAGGATGTCGTGTGGATCGCTCGGGCCGTCGGAGATAACTTCGCCGCGGTTTACCTGTTCGCCTTCGAAGACGTTCAGGTGACGCCACTTCGGAATCAGCTCTTCGTACGGATCGCTACCGTCATTCGGGGTAATGACCAGACGGCGCTTGCCTTTGGTCTCTTTACCGAACGCGATGGTGCCGCTGACTTCAGCCAGAATCGAGGCTTCTTTCGGACGACGAGCTTCGAACAAGTCGGCAACACGCGGCAGACCACCGGTGATGTCACGAGTCTTCGAAGTCTCTTGCGGAATACGAGCGATAACGTCACCGATCGCGATTTTCGCACCGTCCGCCACGCCGACCAAGGCGTTGGCAGGCAGGAAGTACTGAGCAATTACGTCGGTACCCGGCAGCAAGAGATCCTTGCCGTTGTCATCAACCATCTTCACAGCAGGACGGATATCTTTACCGGCAGCTGGACGGTCTTTGGCGTCGAGTACTTCAATGTTGGTCATACCGGTCAATTCGTCAGTCTGACGCTTGATCGTGATGCCTTCTTCCATGCCCACGTAGGTCACGGTACCTTTCATTTCGGTAACGATTGGGTGAGTGTGCGGATCCCACTTGGCCACGATTGCGCCGGCGTCGACCTTGTCACCTTCTTTAACCGAAATCACAGCACCGTACGGCAGCTTGTAACGCTCGCGCTCACGACCGAAGTCATCAGCGATTGCCAGCTCACCGGAACGGGACACAGCAACCAGGCAACCATCCACTCGCTCAACATGCTTCAGGTTGTGCAGACGGACGGTACCGCCATTCTTCACCTGAACGCTGTCAGCTGCGGAGGTCCGGCTTGCCGCACCACCAATGTGGAACGTACGCATGGTCAGCTGGGTACCCGGCTCACCGATGGACTGGGCAGCAATTACGCCGACCGCTTCACCGATGTTCACCTGGTGACCACGAGCCAGGTCACGGCCGTAGCACTTGGCGCAAATGCCGTAGCGGGTTTCGCAGCTGATCGGCGAACGCACGATCACTTCGTCGATGCTGTTCAGCTCGATGAACTCGACCCACTTCTCGTCTACCAGCGTGCCAGCAGGAACGATGATTTCTTCGGTACCTGGCTTGAACACGTCACGGGCAATGACACGACCCAATACGCGCTCACCCAACGGCTCAACAACGTCACCGCCTTCAATGTGCGGAGTCATTACCAGGCCATGTTCGGTGCCGCAATCGATCTCGGTCACAACCAGATCCTGCGCCACGTCTACCAGACGACGAGTCAGGTAACCGGAGTTCGCAGTTTTCAACGCGGTATCCGCCAAACCTTTACGAGCACCGTGAGTGGAGATGAAGTACTGAAGTACGCTCAAACCTTCACGGAAGTTCGCAGTAATCGGCGTTTCGATGATGGAACCGTCCGGCTTGGCCATCAGGCCACGCATACCGGCGAGCTGACGGATCTGCGCAGCAGAACCCCGTGCGCCCGAGTCGGCCATCATGTACATCGAGTTGAAGGATTCCTGGTCGACTTCGACGCCATGACGGTCGATGACTTTCTCTTTCGAGAGGTTGGCCATCATCGCCTTGGAAACTTCGTCGTTCGCCTTGGACCAAAGGTCGATCACTTTGTTGTACTTCTCGCCCTGGGTTACCAGGCCGGAGGCGTACTGACTTTCGATCTCTTTCACTTCGTCGGTAGCAGCACCGATGATGCGGGCTTTTTCATCCGGGATAACGAAGTCGTTAACACCGATGGAAACGCCGGAAATGGTCGAATAGGCAAAACCGGTGTACATCAACTGGTCAGCGAAGATCACGGTCTCTTTCAAACCAACCACGCGGTAGCACTGGTTGATCAGCTTGGAGATCGCCTTTTTCTTCATCGGCTGGTTGACGACGTCGTACGACAGGCCAGGTGGTACAACCTGGAACAACAGCGCACGGCCGACAGTGGTGTCGACGATACGGGTGTTCTTGACGCTGCCACCATCACGATCGTTGACGGTTTCGTTGATCCGCACTTTGACCTTGGCGTGCAGTGCGGCTTCGCCGGCACGGAACACACGGTCAACTTCTTGCAGGTCCGCGAACACACGACCTTCGCCCTTGGCGTTGATCGCTTCACGAGTCATGTAGTACAGACCCAATACAACGTCCTGCGACGGAACGATGATTGGCTCACCGTTGGCTGGCGACAGAATGTTGTTGGTCGACATCATCAACGCACGCGCTTCCAACTGGGCTTCCAGTGTCAGCGGTACGTGCACGGCCATTTGGTCGCCGTCGAAGTCGGCGTTGTACGCAGCACAGACCAGAGGGTGCAGCTGGATAGCCTTACCTTCGATCAGTACTGGTTCAAATGCCTGGATACCTAGACGGTGAAGGGTCGGTGCACGGTTGAGGAGAACCGGGTGTTCGCGGATGACTTCAGCGAGAACGTCCCAAACTTCCGGCAGCTCGCGCTCGACCATCTTCTTGGCTGCTTTGATGGTGGTAGCGAGACCACGCATTTCCAGCTTGCCGAAAATGAACGGTTTGAACAGCTCGAGAGCCATTTTCTTCGGCAGACCGCACTGGTGCAGACGCAGGGTCGGACCTACGGTAATTACCGAACGACCGGAGTAGTCAACACGCTTACCGAGCAAGTTCTGACGGAAACGACCTTGTTTACCCTTGATCATGTCAGCCAGGGATTTCAGAGGACGCTTGTTGGAACCGGTGATAGCGCGGCCACGACGACCGTTGTCGAGCAGTGCGTCGACGGCTTCCTGCAACATACGCTTTTCGTTGCGCACGATGATGTCCGGAGCGGACAGATCAAGCAGGCGCTTCAAGCGGTTGTTACGGTTGATCACTCGACGATACAGATCGTTGAGGTCGGAAGTCGCGAAGCGACCGCCATCCAGCGGGACCAGTGGACGCAGATCTGGCGGCAGAACCGGCAGAACGGTCAGCACCATCCATTCTGGAAGGTTGCCGGAACCCTGGAAGGCCTCCATCAACTTCAGACGCTTGGACAGCTTCTTGATTTTAGTTTCGGAGTTGGTTTGCGGAATTTCTTCACGCAGACGGCCAATCTCGTGCTCCAGATCGATCGCGTGCAGCAGCTCACGGACAGCTTCGGCACCCATGCGGGCATCGAAATCGTCGCCAAACTCTTCCAGCGCTTCGAAGTACTGCTCGTCGTTGAGCAGCTGACCTTTTTCAAGGGTGGTCATGCCTGGATCGATAACGACATAGCTCTCGAAGTAGAGAACGCGTTCGATATCACGCAGGGTCATGTCCATCAGCAAGCCGATACGGGACGGCAGCGATTTCAGGAACCAGATGTGGGCTACTGGCGAAGCCAGTTCGATGTGCGCCATGCGCTCACGACGAACTTTGGCCAGCGCGACTTCAACGCCGCACTTCTCGCAGATCACACCACGGTGCTTCAAGCGCTTGTACTTACCGCACAGGCACTCGTAATCCTTTACCGGGCCAAAGATCTTGGCGCAGAACAGGCCGTCACGCTCAGGTTTGAACGTACGGTAGTTGATGGTTTCCGGCTTTTTAACTTCACCGAACGACCACGAACGGATCATCTCAGGCGATGCCAATCCAATACGGATGGCGTCGAACTCTTCGACTTGACCCTGGTTTTTCAGCAAATTCAGTAGGTCTTTCAAGGCCTTTCCTCCTGGCGGAGCAGAGAGCGGGCAATCCTGCCCCGCTCTCGATTCGCGTCACGTGTTATTCGGTTTCCAGATCGATATCGATGCCGAGGGAACGAATTTCCTTGATCAACACGTTGAAAGACTCGGGCATGCCCGGCTCCATACGGTGATCGCCATCCACGATGTTTTTGTACATCTTGGTACGGCCGTTCACATCGTCCGACTTCACTGTGAGCATTTCTTGCAGAGTGTAAGCAGCACCGTATGCTTCCAGTGCCCAGACCTCCATCTCCCCGAAACGCTGACCACCGAACTGCGCCTTACCACCCAGCGGCTGCTGGGTAACCAGGCTGTACGAACCAGTAGAACGAGCGTGCATCTTGTCGTCTACCAAGTGGTTCAGCTTCAGCATGTACATGTAGCCAACAGTAACCGGGCGCTCGAACTTGTTGCCGGTACGGCCGTCAGTCAGCTGCATCTGGCCGCTTTCTGGCAGGTCTGCCAGTTTCAGCATGGCCTTGATTTCGCTTTCCTTGGCACCGTCGAACACTGGAGTGGCCATTGGAACGCCGCCACGCAGGTTCTTCGCCAGATCCAGGATTTCCTGGTCGGAGAAGCTATCCAGATCTTCGTTACGACCGCCGATCTGGTTGTAGATCTCGTCGAGGAATTTACGAAGCTCAGCGACTTTGCGCTGCTCTTCGATCATCCGGTTGATCTTCTCGCCCAAACCTTTAGCCGCGAGGCCGAGGTGGGTTTCAAGGATCTGACCAACGTTCATACGCGAAGGTACGCCCAACGGGTTGAGGACGACGTCGACCGGGGTGCCATTGGCATCGTGCGGCATGTCTTCAACCGGCATGATCACGGAGACCACACCTTTGTTACCGTGACGACCGGCCATCTTGTCGCCCGGCTGGATGCGGCGACGGATTGCCAGGTAAACCTTGACGATTTTCAGCACGCCTGGAGCCAGGTCATCGCCCTGCTGCAGTTTGCGCTTCTTGTCTTCGAACTTGTCGTCCAGCAGACGGCGGCGATCAACGATGTAGGCCTGAGCCTTCTCGAGCTGCTCGTTCAGAGCATCTTCAGCCATGCGCAGTTTGAACCACTGGCCATGCTCAAGACCGTCGAGAACTTCGTCGGTGATTTCCTGACCTTTCTTCAGACCGGCGCCGCCTTCGGCTTTGTGGCCGACCAGAGCGGAACGCAGACGTTCGAAAGTGGCGCCTTCAACGATACGGAACTCTTCGTTCAGGTCCTTGCGGATCTCGTCGAGTTGAGTCTTCTCGATCGACAGTGCACGAGCATCACGCTCAACGCCGTCACGGGTGAAGACCTGTACGTCGATGACGGTACCCTTGGTGCCGGTAGGCACACGCAGGGAGGTGTCTTTAACGTCGCTGGCTTTTTCACCGAAGATGGCACGCAACAGCTTCTCTTCCGGAGTCAGTTGGGTCTCGCCTTTCGGAGTGACCTTACCAACCAGGATGTCGCCTGCGCCAACTTCAGCACCTACGTAAACGATACCGGCTTCGTCCAGCTTGTTCAGTGCAGCTTCACCCACGTTCGGGATGTCTGCAGTGATTTCCTCTGGCCCAAGCTTGGTGTCACGTGCCACACAGGTCAGTTCCTGAATGTGGATCGTGGTAAAGCGATCTTCTTGAACAACTCGTTCCGACAGGCAGATGGAGTCTTCGAAGTTGTAACCGTTCCAGGCCATGAACGCGATGCGCATGTTCTGACCCAGCGCCAGTTCACCCATGTCGGTGGACGGACCGTCAGCCATGATGTCGCTGCGCTGAACCCGATCACCTTTACGCACCAGCGGACGCTGGTTGATGCAGGTGTTCTGGTTGGAGCGGGTGTATTTGGTCAGGTTGTAGATGTCGACACCAGCTTCACCGGTTTCAACTTCATCATCAGCAACACGAACCACGATACGGCTGGCATCAACGGAGTCGATCACGCCGCCGCGACGAGCCACGACGCAAACGCCGGAGTCACGAGCTACGTTACGCTCCATACCGGTACCGACCAACGGCTTGTCAGCGCGCAGGGTGGGTACAGCTTGACGCTGCATGTTCGAACCCATCAACGCACGGTTGGCGTCATCGTGCTCGAGGAACGGGATCAGCGACGCTGCAACCGAAACTACCTGCTTCGGCGATACGTCCATCAAGGTGACGTCTTCCGGCGCCTTGACGGTGAACTCGTTCAAGTGACGAACAGCTACCAGTTCGTCGATCAGCATTTTCTTGTCGTTCATCGTGGCCGAAGCCTGAGCGATCACGTGATCAGCTTCTTCGATGGCGGACAGGAACACGATCTCGTCGGTGACCAGAGCGTCTTTCACCACACGGTACGGGCTTTCGAGGAAGCCGTACTGGTTGGTGCGCGCATAGGCGGCCAGGGAGTTGATCAGACCGATGTTCGGACCTTCCGGCGTTTCAATCGGGCATACACGACCGTAGTGAGTCGGGTGTACGTCACGAACTTCAAAGCCAGCACGCTCACGAGTCAAACCGCCAGGGCCGAGTGCAGAAACACGACGCTTGTGGGTGATCTCGGACAGCGGGTTGTTCTGGTCCATGAACTGGGAAAGCTGGCTGGAACCGAAGAACTCTTTCACCGCCGCAGCCACTGGCTTGGCGTTGATCAGGTCTTGCGGCATCAGGCCTTCGCTTTCAGCCATCGACAGACGCTCTTTGACCGCACGCTCAACACGCACCAAGCCAACGCGGAACTGGTTTTCGGCCATTTCGCCTACGCAGCGAACACGACGGTTACCCAGGTGGTCGATGTCATCGACGATGCCTTTACCGTTACGGATGTCGACCAGAGTCTTCAGGACCGCGACGATGTCTTCTTTGCACAACACGCCCGAACCTTCGATCTCGGTACGACCGATACGACGGTTGAACTTCATCCGGCCGACCGCAGACAGGTCATAGCGCTCAGGGCTGAAGAACAGGTTGTTGAACAGGGTCTCGGCAGCGTCTTTGGTTGGCGGCTCGCCTGGACGCATCATGCGATAGATCTCGACCAGCGCTTCCAATTGGTTGCTGGTGGAGTCGATCTTCAGAGTATCGGAGACGAACGGACCGCAGTCGATATCGTTGGTGTACAGAGTTTCGATGCGAACAACCTGGGACTTGGCGATTTTCGCCAGGATCTCGGTGTTCAGCTCAGTGTTGCACTCTGCCAGGATTTCGCCGGTTGCCGGATGCACGATGACCTTGGCTGTAGTGCGACCCAGGACGTAGTCCAGAGGCACTTGCAGCTCTTTGATCCCGGCTTTTTCCAGCTGGTTGATGTGGCGAGCAGTGATACGACGACCTTGCTCGACAATAACCTTGCCTTTGTCATCCAGGATATCCAGGACAGCAATTTCACCACGCAGGCGCTGAGGCACCAGTTCCAGGCTGAGGTTTTCACCCTGCACGTGGAAGACGTTGGTGGTGTAGAACGCGTCGAGCACTTCTTCAGTGGTATAGCCGAGCGCGCGCAGCAGTACCGATGCAGGCAGCTTGCGACGACGGTCGATACGCACGAATACGCAGTCTTTCGGGTCGAACTCGAAGTCCAGCCACGAACCGCGGTAAGGAATGATCCGCGCCGAGTACAACAGTTTGCCGGAGCTGTGCGTCTTGCCGCGGTCGTGGTCGAAGAACACGCCCGGGGAACGGTGCAGCTGGGAAACGATTACACGCTCGGTACCGTTGATTACGAAGGTACCGTTCTCAGTCATCAGGGGGATTTCACCCATGTAGACTTCTTGCTCTTTGATGTCCTTGATCGCTTTGTTCGACGATTCTTTGTCGAAAATGATCAGGCGCACTTTTACCCGCAAAGGTACGGCGTAAGTTACACCGCGCAATACGCATTCTTTGACATCAAATGCCGGTTCGCCCAGGCGATAACCGACGTACTCCAGCGCAGCATTGCCGGAGTAGCTGATGATCGGGAAAACGGATTTGAAGGCCGCATGCAGGCCCACGTCGCGGAACTGATCTTTAGTCGCTCCCGCTTGCAAGAATTCACGATACGAATCCAGCTGGATGGCCAGGAGGTACGGCACATCCATGACGTCCGGCAACTTGCTAAAGTCCTTGCGGATACGTTTTTTCTCAGTATATGAGTAAGCCATCAGCGTTCCCCAGCTTGGTCACCTGCTTGTTTGGCCCCTCCCGACGGGAGCAGCCAGAAAATCGTGCAAACCCCATGGTTTGCGCCACCGCATCGGGTGGTTACAGCTCGTTATCGACACCGACCCAGTCGGCTGCCAATAACGGAAAAAGGCCGGTGGCAAGAGCCACCAGCCATCAGCCTTTCGCTTAACGCTCGGGCTGGAGACGCAAAGTCGATGCTTACTTCAGCTCGACTTTAGCGCCTGCTTCTTCCAGAGTGGCTTTGGCTTTGTCAGCTGCGTCTTTCGAAACAGCTTCCAGAACCATGCCAGGAGCGCCGTCAACTACAGCCTTGGCTTCTTTCAAGCCCAGACCGGTCAGTTCACGTACTGCCTTGATCACGTTAACTTTCTTCTCGCCAGCTTCCAGCAGCATGACGTTGAATTCAGTTTGTTCTTCAACAACGGCAGCGACAGCAGCTGGACCAGCGGAAGCAGCGGCAGCGGAAACGCCGAACTTCTCTTCCATGGCCTTGATCAGCTCAACGATTTCCAGAACGGATTTTTCGCCGATTGCTTCGATGATTTGGTCGTTAGTCAGAGACATGACTATAAATTCCTGTATTGGGGTGACAGCCTACGCGGCCATCGAAATAAACAATAAACGCTGAAAGGAGTCGCTCAGCCTTAGGCTGCGGCAGCTTCTTTCTGGTCGCGAAGAGCCGCCAGAGTACGAGCCAATTTGCTGGTTGCGCCTTGAATCACGCTCATCAGCTGAGAAATTGCTTCGTCACGGGTCGGCAGGCTTGCCAGTACGTCGATCTGATTAGCTGCGAGGAACTTGCCCTCGAACGCAGCTGCCTTGATCTCGAACTTATCCTGACCTTTTGCGAACTCTTTGAAGATACGGGCAGCAGCGCCCGGATGATCTTTGGAGAATGCAATCAAGGTCGGGCCGGTGAACACGTCGTTGAGCACGTCATATTGAGTGCCAGCAACGGCGCGCTTGAGCAGGGTGTTACGTACAACACGTACGTATACGCCAGCTTCACGAGCCTCTTTACGGAGTCCGGTCATAGCGCCTACTGTTACGCCACGGGCATCAGCCACGACAGCGGACAGAGCAACTTGGGCAGCCTTGTTGACTTCAGCGACGATGGCCTTCTTGTCTTCAAGTTTAATTGCCACGGGAAAAACTCCTGCTTGTTACCGTTTCATCCAACCGAGGCCAGATGTCGTTTTGGTGTCTGATTCGGTAAGGAACCGGGAGCACCATCTGCGTAGGCTTGAGGTTTAAGACTTGCGTCGCCTACGGTCTTGGATAGCCCCCGCCAGGCAGGGACCCCAATCTTTCAATTGGCGCAATCGCTTGCGCCAACCTGTGTCTTACGCGTCGAGCGAGCCTTGGTCGATGACCAGACCTGGACCCATGGTGGTGCTCAGGGTAACGCGCTTGACGTAAATACCTTTCGAGGAAGCTGGCTTGATACGCTTCAGATCAGCGATCAGGGCTTCAACGTTTTCCTTCAGCTTGACGGCGTCGAAACCGACCTTGCCAACGGAGGTGTGGATGATGCCGTTTTTGTCGGTGCGATAACGAACCTGACCAGCCTTGGCGTTTTTAACCGCGGTAGCTACGTCTGGGGTTACGGTGCCGACTTTAGGGTTAGGCATCAGGCCACGTGGGCCGAGGATCTGACCCAACTGACCCACAACGCGCATTGCATCCGGGGATGCGATAACTACGTCATAGTTCAGGTCGCCGCCTTTCATTTCGGCAGCCAGATCGTCCATACCTACACGGTCAGCGCCGGCAGCCAAAGCGGCCTCAGCAGCCGGACCCTGGGTGAACACAGCAACGCGAACAGTCTTGCCAGTGCCGTGTGGCAGCACAGTAGCGCTACGAACGACCTGGTCGGATTTACGCGGGTCAACACCCAAGTTTACAGCAACGTCGAACGACTCGCTGAACTTGACAGTCGACAGCTCAGCCAGCAGAGCGGCAGCGTCTACAAAGTTGTAGGACTTGCCTGCTTCGATTTTGCCGGCGATAGCCTTTTGACGCTTGGTCAACTTAGCCATTACACACCCTCCACGTTAAGGCCCATGCTACGAGCAGAACCGGCGATAGTACGCACGGCCGCGTCCATATCAGCTGCAGTCAGATCCGCGTTTTTGGTTTTCGCGATTTCTTCCAGCTGAGCACGGGTAACGGTGCCAACCTTAACGGTGTTCGGACGAGCGGAACCGCTAGTCAGACCAGCAGCCTTCTTCAGCAGAACCGAAGCAGGTGTGGATTTGGTTTCGAAAGTGAAGCTACGGTCGCTGTAGACAGTGATGATCACTGGAGTCGGCAGACCTGGCTCAATACCCTGAGTACGGGCGTTGAAAGCCTTGCAGAATTCCATGATGTTCACGCCGTGCTGACCCAGAGCAGGACCAACAGGTGGGCTTGGGTTAGCCTGAGCGGCTTTCACTTGCAGCTTGATGTAAGCGGTAATCTTCTTGGCCATGAGGCACTCCAATTACGGGTTCGAACGCCTCGAAAGGCTCCCCGGTTACTTGCGCGTTTATCCCAGTGACGACAAAACCCCACAGCCTAGGGCTGCGGGGTTGGGATGCTTGCCCAGCTAGACCTTTTCGACCTGGCTGAACTCTAACTCTACCGGAGTAGAGCGACCGAAAATGAGCACTGCCACTTGGATCCGGCTCTTCTCGTAGTTAACTTCTTCGACCGTGCCAGTAAAATCGGCAAACGGACCGTCGTTAACGCGCACCGACTCGCCTGGCTCGAACAACGTCTTCGGCTTCGGCTTGTCACTACCATCAGCGACGCGACGCAGAATCGCTTCTGCCTCTTTATCTGTGATTGGCGCAGGCTTATCAGCGGTACCGCCAATGAAACCCATCACCCGAGGAGTATCCTTGACCAAGTGCCAAGTACCCTCATTCATATCCATCTGAACCAGCACATAACCTGGGAAGAACTTGCGCTCGCTTTTGCGTTTCTGGCCATTACGCATTTCAACCACTTCTTCAGTGGGAACCAGAATTTCGCCGAAGCCATCTTCCATGCCAGCCAGCTTTACGCGCTCTACCAACGAGCGCATGACATGCTTCTCGTAACCGGAGTAAGCATGCACAACGTACCAACGCTTAGCCACGGGACACCCTTAGCCGACAATCAAGGAAACAAGCCAGCCGAGCAGGGAATCAAGCCCCCACAACAGCAACGCCATAACCAGAACAACAGCCACAACAATCAACGTGGTCTGCGTGGTTTCTTGGCGAGTTGGCCATACGACTTTACGAATCTCGGTGCGAGCTTCCTTAACCAGTACAAAGAAAGACTTGCCCTTGACTGTCTGCAGGCCTACAAAGGCAGCTACAGCAGCAATGACAAGCAAAGCGAGTACGCGGTACAGGATCGGCGAAGCAGAGTAATACTGATTGCCAACAACGCCAACAACCACCAAAGCGACTACTACTAGCCACTTGAGCAGATCGAAGCGAGAGCCTTGAGCTTCAGCCTTAGGAGTCATCTATGAAGATCCTGTGAAAAGAAAGCCAGACACACCAAGTGAATCTGGCAGGTCAGGAGGGAATCGAACCCCCAACCTACGGTTTTGGAGACCGTCGCTCTGCCAATTGAGCTACTGACCTAAAACAAAATCAGGCCGACCATTATGCCGGCCCGAAAAAGACATTACAACAATTTACTCGATAACCTTAGCTACGACACCAGCGCCGACGGTACGACCGCCTTCACGGATAGCGAAACGCAGACCATCTTCCATTGCGATGGTTTTGATCAGAGTGACGGTCATTTGAACGTTGTCACCCGGCATCACCATCTCAACACCTTCTGGCAGCTCGCAGTTACCAGTCACATCAGTCGTACGGAAGTAGAACTGTGGACGATAGCCCTTGAAGAATGGCGTATGACGACCACCCTCCTCCTTGCTCAGAACGTAAACCTCAGCAGTGAACTTGGTATGCGGCTTGACGGTGCCCGGCTTGACCAGAACCTGGCCACGCTCAACATCATCACGCTTGGTACCACGCAGCAAAACGCCGCAGTTCTCGCCAGCACGACCTTCGTCGAGCAGCTTGCGAAACATTTCAACACCAGTGCAAGTAGTTTTGACAGTGTCACGAAGACCAACAATCTCAACTTCTTCCTGAATGCGAACAATGCCACGCTCAACACGACCAGTCACAACAGTACCGCGACCGGAGATCGAGAATACATCCTCGATCGGCATCAGGAACGGCTTATCAATAGCGCGCTCAGGCTGCGGAATGTAGCTATCCAGAGTCTCGACCAACTTCTTGACGGCAGTGGTGCCCATCTCGTTATCGTCTTGACCGTTCAGCGCCATCAGCGCCGAACCAATGATGATCGGAGTGTCATCACCTGGGAAATCGTAAGCGCTCAGCAGGTCGCGCACTTCCATCTCAACCAACTCCAGCAGCTCAGCATCGTCAACCATGTCAGCCTTATTCAGGAAGACAACGATGTACGGAACGCCAACCTGACGGGACAGCAGGATATGCTCACGGGTTTGCGGCATCGGACCATCAGCGGCCGAGCAAACCAGAATCGCACCATCCATCTGGGCAGCACCGGTAATCATGTTTTTTACGTAGTCGGCGTGACCAGGGCAGTCAACGTGTGCGTAGTGACGCACGGCCGAATCGTACTCAACGTGAGCGGTGTTGATGGTAATACCACGAGCTTTTTCTTCAGGGGCGCTATCGATCTTGTCGAAGTCGACCTTTGCCGAACCGAAAACCTCGGAACAAACACGGGTCAAGGCTGCAGTCAGAGTGGTTTTACCGTGGTCGACGTGACCAATAGTACCAACGTTGACGTGCGGCTTATTACGTTCGAACTTTTCCTTAGCCATCAAAATCACCCCCAGGAGAAGAATTGAGCAGGTCAAACAAGCCATTAAAACAAAGGCAGATATTTTCATATCTGCCTTGTTATATGGAGCTCTTGAGCGGATTTGAACCGCTGACCTCACCCTTACCAAGGGTGTGCTCTACCAACTGAGCTACAAGAGCGTAACGCTGTGCAGGATCTGCAAACTTGGAGCGGGTAGCGGGAATCGAACCCGCATCATCAGCTTGGAAGGCTGAGGTTCTACCACTAAACTATACCCGCGAGCTTGCAGCTCTCGCTAAAAATGGTGGAGGGGGAAGGATTCGAACCTTCGAAGTCGTAGACGTCAGATTTACAGTCTGATCCCTTTGGCCGCTCGGGAACCCCTCCTAAGCGAGCCGGCATTCTATATCATGCCGGCCTTCTGTCAAGCATTTTCTCATTAAAAACCTGAGGTTAGCTGCGTTGACGTCGCCTTGCTGCGTTAACCATCAAAGGTCTTCACTGCGAAGCGGGCGCCATTCTATGCAAACTATTCGACGGGTGCAACCCCCTCGCACGGCATTATTTTATGTTTTAACTCATTGAATTCTCTAGAAAGGTTTTTCAGCTGCGAGTCATCGAGCCAGCGCCGGCTTTCTGGTGCCACACGCACCCAGTAACCATCAGACTCGGCGGGAGCCTTCAGCAAGGACTCGAACTTGATTTCCATACCGCTCAATCGCCGCTCGACCGCCTGAATCGCTTCCTGACGAGCAAAACCACCCAGATAGAGGCAACCATCGTCTGCCTGGGAAGGCTTTCCTTTATCACGAGCCGCGTCAGTCGTCTCACTCAACAAGCGAATATCCTGCTGCGAACCCCGATACAAACTCAAAGGGGTTACGTCCTTTGCACGCAAAGGAGCCTCTTGTTGGTGCCAGATGTAATAGAACACATTGAGAACAAGCAGCAGCAGAAACAACCAACGCATAGAAACCTCAGGACAAGGGGCATGCCATAGCCAAGCCTACAAACACCAGATCGGGAACCACCCTGGCCTCAGGCACGATTTCGGAAACCAGGTCTGCATCTCCTCCAGTAAGGAACACAGTAAAGTCGTCTCCCCAATAGCTACGCGCAAGCTCTAGCTGTGTCAGGACAAAGCCTCTTAGCATCAACGAGCACCCCCGCTCGACCGCTTCGACAGTTGTCCGACCAGGGATAAGACTTTCCAGAGCGCGCTCGGCTGCCAGATCACCATAACGAATTCTACGGGTGTGGGTACGCAATTGGTTTCGCATCAGCGGCATACCCGGGCATATGAATCCTCCGAGATGCTCTCCATCCCTGGAGATGAAGTCCGCAGTAACAGCCGTACCAAAATCAAGCACAAGGCACGCGCCCGAGGCCAGATGGAACCCCCCAAGCATCGCCAGCCAACGGTCGAGTCCTAACCGCTCGAACTCATCATAGCCATTGCGAACCCCGGACATTTCACGGGACGGTTCTGCACATACCACTGAAACACCAAAAGCTTCTGTCAGCAGAAAAATCAGCGCACTGGTTTCTTCAGCGGTCCTGACACTCACCAACCGACAAAACTTGAGAGCGAGCCCCTTGAGCGCTTTCAGGCTCTCCAGCAAAGCGAGATCCGAATCAACGACTCCCTCGCCAACCACCCGCCAAACATCAGCGTCGAGCACACGCCACTTAATGAAACTGTTTCCGCAGTCGAGCTCAAGAATCATCACGCAACCTCAGGCTGAGCTCACCACCACTAAAGACTTTTTCCACACCACCCACCTTCAAGCGCAGAGCACCCTGACTATCAATACCCAGCACTTCGCCATCTATATGGTTAACACCAGCGATCAACGACACGGCCCGCCCCTGCCAGAGATGATTTTGCTCCCACTCTGCCTGGATAGCTGAAAATCCGTCGACTTGATGACGACACAGATATGCCTGGAGCATCGCGCCCAACTCCCCGACCAAATGATTTCGATCAAACACTTTGCCCGACTCGAGCCGCATGGACGTCCACTGCTGATCTACCTCATCGGTAATCTGCATGTTCACATTAATCCCCACACCCAGCACAACGTGACACACATCGGCAGGATCCCCCACCAGCTCGAGCAATATCCCGGCAATCTTTTTCTGACCAACCAGGACGTCGTTGGGCCACTTCAATCCAGCCCCCGAAATACCAAGCTCTCGCAAGGCCTGCATGACGGCGAGCCCAACAACTAGACTCAAGCCTTCCAGCTGACGCATTCCACCGTCAATACGCAGCACTAGGCTGTAATAGATGTTTTCCGCGAATGGGCTCGCCCATTTTCGTCCACGCCGCCCGCGACCTGCGGTTTGCCGTTCGGCAAGCACCAGAAAGGGGGCCGCCTGACCCCGCTCTATGGCACGCAGAGCCTCGGCATTAGTGGAGTCAATTGAATCGAAAACCAGGATGGGCCAATTACAAGAAGGCGCCCGCTCTCTTATCTCGACAGGATCAAGCAGCGTCAATGGCGCAGCCAGTTGATAGCCGCGCCCCCGCACCTTATGAATGGATAATCCCAGCTCAGCTTCCAAATGCTGAAGCTGCTTCCAAACGGCGCTACGACTGACACCCAAGGCAACACCCAGGGCCTGACCCGAATGGAATCGGCCATCTTTAAGAAGCTTTAACAACGTCAGCATGCAAGTCTCGCCTCACAATGAGGTCCGCATGATAGCCATGCCCCGCGCCATTGCATAGAAACCCTACAGGTCAGTTTTCCTGCGGACAAAACAAAACCCCTACCTGCATACGCAGATAGGGGTTTCGGAATTTAATCTTGACGATGACCTACTCTCACATGGGGAAACCCCACACTACCATCGGCGATGCATCGTTTCACTGCTGAGTTCGGGATGGGATCAGGTGGTTCCAATGCTCTATGGTCGTCAAGAAATTCGGTAGCCAGGTCGTGGGCCTTTGCAGGTTCACGCTCCAGCGAATGGGTATGCGATAGGTTGGTGTTTTGTGAGTATCTCGAACTTTCGGTTCGTGTCGTCTTCACACACCGCAATCTGCTGCTCTTTATTAAGGAGCCGACGCAAATTGCTTGGGTGTTATATGGTCAAGCCTCACGGGCAATTAGTATTGGTTAGCTCAACGCCTCACAGCGCTTACACACCCAACCTATCAACGTCGTAGTCTTCGACGGCCCTTCAGGGGACTCAAGGTCCCAGTGAGATCTCATCTTGAGGCTAGTTTCCCGCTTAGATGCTTTCAGCGGTTATCTATTCCGAACATAGCTACCCGGCAATGCCACTGGCGTGACAACCGGAACACCAGAGGTTCGTCCACTCCGGTCCTCTCGTACTAGGAGCAGCCCCTCTCAAATCTCAAACGTCCACGGCAGATAGGGACCGAACTGTCTCACGACGTTCTAAACCCAGCTCGCGTACCACTTTAAATGGCGAACAGCCATACCCTTGGGACCGGCTTCAGCCCCAGGATGTGATGAGCCGACATCGAGGTGCCAAACACCGCCGTCGATATGAACTCTTGGGCGGTATCAGCCTGTTATCCCCGGAGTACCTTTTATCCGTTGAGCGATGGCCCTTCCATACAGAACCACCGGATCACTAAGACCTACTTTCGTACCTGCTCGACGTGTCTGTCTCGCAGTCAAGCGCGCTTTTGCCTTTATACTCTACGACCGATTTCCGACCGGTCTGAGCGCACCTTCGTACTCCTCCGTTACTCTTTAGGAGGAGACCGCCCCAGTCAAACTACCCACCATACACTGTCCTCGATCCGGATAACGGACCTGAGTTAGAACCTCAAAGTTGCCAGGGTGGTATTTCAAGGTTGGCTCCACGCGAACTGGCGTCCACGCTTCAAAGCCTCCCACCTATCCTACACAAGCAAATTCAAAGTCCAGTGCAAAGCTATAGTAAAGGTTCACGGGGTCTTTCCGTCTAGCCGCGGATACACTGCATCTTCACAGCGATTTCAATTTCACTGAGTCTCGGGTGGAGACAGCGCCGCCATCGTTACGCCATTCGTGCAGGTCGGAACTTACCCGACAAGGAATTTCGCTACCTTAGGACCGTTATAGTTACGGCCGCCGTTTACCGGGGCTTCGATCAAGAGCTTCGCGTTAGCTAACCCCATCAATTAACCTTCCGGCACCGGGCAGGCGTCACACCCTATACGTCCACTTTCGTGTTTGCAGAGTGCTGTGTTTTTAATAAACAGTCGCAGCGGCCTGGTATCTTCGACCGGCATGGGCTTACGCAGTAAATGCTTCACCCTCACCGGCGCACCTTCTCCCGAAGTTACGGTGCCATTTTGCCTAGTTCCTTCACCCGAGTTCTCTCAAGCGCCTTGGTATTCTCTACCCAACCACCTGTGTCGGTTTGGGGTACGGTTCCTGGTTACCTGAAGCTTAGAAGCTTTTCTTGGAAGCATGGCATCAACCACTTCGTCACCCAGAGGGTAACTCGTCATCAGCTCTCGGCCTTAGAATCCCGGATTTACCTAAGATTCCAGCCTACCACCTTAAACTTGGACAACCAACGCCAAGCTGGCCTAGCCTTCTCCGTCCCTCCATCGCAATAACCAGAAGTACAGGAATATTAACCTGTTTTCCATCGACTACGCTTTTCAGCCTCGCCTTAGGGACCGACTAACCCTGCGTCGATTAACGTTGCGCAGGAAACCTTGGTCTTTCGGCGTGGGTGTTTTTCACACCCATTGTCGTTACTCATGTCAGCATTCGCACTTCTGATACCTCCAGCAAGCTTCTCAACTCACCTTCACAGGCTTACAGAACGCTCCTCTACCGCATCACCTAAGTGATACCCGTAGCTTCGGTGTATGGTTTGAGCCCCGTTACATCTTCCGCGCAGGCCGACTCGACTAGTGAGCTATTACGCTTTCTTTAAAGGGTGGCTGCTTCTAAGCCAACCTCCTAGCTGTCTAAGCCTTCCCACATCGTTTCCCACTTAACCATAACTTTGGGACCTTAGCTGACGGTCTGGGTTGTTTCCCTTTTCACGACGGACGTTAGCACCCGCCGTGTGTCTCCCATGCTCGGCACTTGTAGGTATTCGGAGTTTGCATCGGTTTGGTAAGTCGGGATGACCCCCTAGCCGAAACAGTGCTCTACCCCCTACAGTGATACATGAGGCGCTACCTAAATAGCTTTCGAGGAGAACCAGCTATCTCCGAGCTTGATTAGCCTTTCACTCCGATCCACAGGTCATCCGCTAACTTTTCAACGGTAGTCGGTTCGGTCCTCCAGTTAGTGTTACCCAACCTTCAACCTGCCCATGGATAGATCGCCCGGTTTCGGGTCTATTCCCAGCGACTAGACGCCCTATTAAGACTCGCTTTCGCTACGCCTCCCCTATTCGGTTAAGCTCGCCACTGAAAATAAGTCGCTGACCCATTATACAAAAGGTACGCAGTCACCCAACAAAGTGGGCTCCCACTGCTTGTACGCATACGGTTTCAGGATCTATTTCACTCCCCTCTCCGGGGTTCTTTTCGCCTTTCCCTCACGGTACTAGTTCACTATCGGTCAGTCAGTAGTATTTAGCCTTGGAGGATGGTCCCCCCATATTCAGACAAAGTTTCTCGTGCTCCGTCCTACTCGATTTCATGACTAAGAGATTTTCGCGTACAGGGCTATCACCCACTATGGCCGCACTTTCCAGAGCGTTCCGCTAATCTCAAAGCCACTTAAGGGCTAGTCCCCGTTCGCTCGCCACTACTAAGGGAATCTCGGTTGATTTCTTTTCCTCAGGGTACTTAGATGTTTCAGTTCCCCTGGTTCGCCTCTTAAGCCTATGTATTCAGCTTAAGATAACCATCTTATGATGGCTGGGTTCCCCCATTCAGACATCTCCGGATCAAAGTCTGTTTGCCGACTCCCCGAAGCTTTTCGCAGGCTACCACGTCTTTCATCGCCTCTGACTGCCAAGGCATCCACCGTATGCGCTTCTTCACTTGACCATATAACCCCAAGCAATCTGGTTATACTGTGAAGACGACATTCGCCGAAAATTCGCAATTTAACTCACAAATTTTACCTTAGCCTGATCCCACACCAGTGAAAGTGTGGTCCAGTCTATCTTTCTATCACATACCCAAATTTTTAAAGAACGATCTAGCCAAAGACTAGAAATCAACATTCACCATCTCAACGATGGAATGCTCATTTCTAAGCTTTCAACAAACAGAAGCAGTAGTGGTGGAGCCAAACGGGATCGAACCGTTGACCTCCTGCGTGCAAGGCAGGCGCTCTCCCAGCTGAGCTATGGCCCCGTATTACTACAGGTTCCCACACAAAATTGGTGGGTCTGGGCAGATTCGAACTGCCGACCTCACCCTTATCAGGGGTGCGCTCTAACCAACTGAGCTACAGACCCAATTTCGGGCTGCTTCTTATCGTCTTCTTCAATGAATCAAGCAATTCGTGTGGGAACTTATGGAGCAGCTGATGTCGTCGATTAAGGAGGTGATCCAGCCGCAGGTTCCCCTACGGCTACCTTGTTACGACTTCACCCCAGTCATGAATCACACCGTGGTAACCGTCCTCCCGAAGGTTAGACTAGCTACTTCTGGTGCAACCCACTCCCATGGTGTGACGGGCGGTGTGTACAAGGCCCGGGAACGTATTCACCGCGACATTCTGATTCGCGATTACTAGCGATTCCGACTTCACGCAGTCGAGTTGCAGACTGCGATCCGGACTACGATCGGTTTTCTGGGATTAGCTCCACCTCGCGGCTTGGCAACCCTCTGTACCGACCATTGTAGCACGTGTGTAGCCCAGGCCGTAAGGGCCATGATGACTTGACGTCATCCCCACCTTCCTCCGGTTTGTCACCGGCAGTCTCCTTAGAGTGCCCACCATAACGTGCTGGTAACTAAGGACAAGGGTTGCGCTCGTTACGGGACTTAACCCAACATCTCACGACACGAGCTGACGACAGCCATGCAGCACCTGTCTCAATGTTCCCGAAGGCACCCATCCATCTCTGGAAAGTTCATTGGATGTCAAGGCCTGGTAAGGTTCTTCGCGTTGCTTCGAATTAAACCACATGCTCCACCGCTTGTGCGGGCCCCCGTCAATTCATTTGAGTTTTAACCTTGCGGCCGTACTCCCCAGGCGGTCAACTTAATGCGTTAGCTGCGCCACTAAGAGCTCAAGGCTCCCAACGGCTAGTTGACATCGTTTACGGCGTGGACTACCAGGGTATCTAATCCTGTTTGCTCCCCACGCTTTCGCACCTCAGTGTCAGTATCAGTCCAGGTGGTCGCCTTCGCCACTGGTGTTCCTTCCTATATCTACGCATTTCACCGCTACACAGGAAATTCCACCACCCTCTACCATACTCTAGCTCGACAGTTTTGAATGCAGTTCCCAGGTTGAGCCCGGGGATTTCACATCCAACTTAACGAACCACCTACGCGCGCTTTACGCCCAGTAATTCCGATTAACGCTTGCACCCTCTGTATTACCGCGGCTGCTGGCACAGAGTTAGCCGGTGCTTATTCTGTCGGTAACGTCAAGACACCAACGTATTAGGTTAATGCCCTTCCTCCCAACTTAAAGTGCTTTACAATCCGAAGACCTTCTTCACACACGCGGCATGGCTGGATCAGGCTTTCGCCCATTGTCCAATATTCCCCACTGCTGCCTCCCGTAGGAGTCTGGACCGTGTCTCAGTTCCAGTGTGACTGATCATCCTCTCAGACCAGTTACGGATCGTCGCCTTGGTGAGCCATTACCTCACCAACTAGCTAATCCGACCTAGGCTCATCTGATAGCGCAAGGCCCGAAGGTCCCCTGCTTTCTCCCGTAGGACGTATGCGGTATTAGCGTCCGTTTCCGAGCGTTATCCCCCACTACCAGGCAGATTCCTAGGCATTACTCACCCGTCCGCCGCTCGCCACCAAGTACAAGTACCCGTGCTGCCGCTCGACTTGCATGTGTTAGGCCTGCCGCCAGCGTTCAATCTGAGCCATGATCAAACTCTTCAGTTCAAACATCTTTGGGTTTTTAAGAAACCCTAAACTTGGCTCAGCAATCGTTGGTTACATCTTTGATTTCTCGCGGAGTAACTTGTGATGCTGATAATCTTGTTGACTATCAGTCTGACTCCACAAGCACCCACACGAATTGCTTGATTCAGTTGTTAAAGAGCGGTTGGTTAAGATCTTTCGTCTCAACCGAGGCGCGCATTCTACAGCAGCCTCTGTTGCTGTCAAGCGGTTATTTTTCGAAGTTTTCAAAGTTTCCTTTGCAACTTCAACCACTTGCGCTTTCGATCTCTCGTTAGCGGGAGGCGAATTCTACAGCGTTACTCGCTGCTGTCAACACCTCTTTTTCACCGCTTTCGACCGAGAAGATCGAACCGTTAAAAGAGCCAAACAACCCCGCTCTTTCAACTCCTTCCAGGCTTCGATGAACTGAAGCAACTGGCTGCCGAAAACTGCATAACTCTTTGTTTACCAAGGAGTTTTCCGTTTCGACTGCGCCGGAAGTGGGGCGAATTATAGACTTCCAGAATCTGCCGTCAACCCCTAATTTCAGCTTTATTCGGATTTGAGCGTAATACGCGCAAATGCCTTCTTTCCAGCCTGACAAACATGAGTCGCGCCCAGTACGTATATAAAGGTGCGATCAACAACCTCACCATCTATACGCACACCACCAGACCCCAGAAGGTCTCGCGCGACAGCCGAGTTCTTGACCAAGCCCGCCTTATTAAGGACAGCAGCGATCGGCATGTCTTCAGTAGCAGTCAATTCGATCTCCGGCAGATCGTCCGGCAACTCGCCTTCCTTCATACGGTTACCCGCCGCACGATGAGCATTAGCAGCCGCCTCCTCACCATGGAAACGCGCGACGATCTCTTCGGCCAGCTTGATCTTGATATCACGCGGATTGGCACCCGCCTCGACATCGGCACGGAATGCATTGATCTCATCCATGGAACGGAAGCTGAGCAATTCGAAGTAGCGCCACATCAGCGCATCCGGAATGGAAACCAGTTTGCCGTACATCACACCCGGCGCTTCCTGAATACCCACGTAGTTGCCCAAGGACTTGGACATCTTCTTCACGCCATCCAGACCTTCGAGCAGCGGCATGGTCAGAATGCATTGAGCCTCTTGACCATAACCACGCTGCAACTCACGCCCCATCAACAGGTTGAACTTCTGATCGGTACCACCCAGCTCGACATCCGCGCGCAAAGCGACCGAGTCATACCCCTGAACCAACGGATAGAGGAACTCGTGAATGGCGATTGGCTGATTGGTCGTGTAGCGCTTGTAGAAGTCGTCGCGCTCGAGCATGCGAGCCACGGTGTATTGCGAGGTCAGGCGAATGAAGTCAGCCGGCCCCATCTGATCCATCCAGGTGGAGTTGAACGCAACTTCAGTTTTCGCCGGATCAAGAATCTTGAAAACCTGAGTCTTGTACGTCTCGGCATTCTCGAGAACCTGCTCGCGGGTAAGAGGAGGACGTGTCGCACTCTTGCCGCTCGGATCGCCGATCATCCCGGTGAAGTCACCTATAAGAAAGATCACCTGATGCCCCAGCTCCTGGAACTGGCGCAGCTTATTAATAAGCACGGTATGGCCCAGGTGCAAATCCGGCGCGGTCGGATCGAAGCCTGCCTTAATACGTAGCGGCTGGCCACGCTTGAGCTTTTCGATCAGCTCGGACTCGACCAACAGTTCTTCCGCACCACGTTTGATCAGCGCTAGCTGCTCTTCAACCGACTTCATAACAGACCCGCAAGGCTCGAATTCAAAGGGAACCAACCATACAAGATCGCGCGTCAAATACAAGTTCTGCCCGGCGCACGGATGCCAATCCACGGACACAGTGTTCGCGGACTTGCTTCAGAGATGATTTGGTTATATTTTATACAGTTATTTCATCTTCATCATGTCATTCATCTTTTCCAATTCATCTTTTTCAAAGTCAAAAATTACCTATGACCAAAGAATCGTCTAAAGCGCCGCCGCTTTACCCGAAGACCCACCTGCTCGCAGCAAGTGGCATCGCCGCCCTTCTGAGCCTGGCGCTTCTGGTATTTCCTTCCAGTGATGTTGAAGCCAAAAAGACAACCCTGAGTCTTGAACTGGAAAGTCCTGCTGAACAACTGACACAAGATCAAGACGCTGCCGAGGCCGTCCAGGCCACAAATGAGCCAGCAGCTTCCCCTTTCGCGCAGATCGAAAACAGCGCCGAAGAACCCCAGGAAACCGCTCAGGCCGCGCCCGCACCGGCGCCTGTGATCGAAGAAAAAAAGTCTCCAAACCACAGGGAAGTGATCGTTTCCAAAGGCGATACACTCTCCACACTGTTCGAGAAAGTCGGTCTTCCAGCAGCTTCAGTGCATGAGGTGCTGGCCAGTGACAAGCAAGCCAAGCAGTTCAGCCAACTCAAACATGGCCAGAAACTTGAATTCGAACTAAGCCCCGATGGCCAACTGACCAACCTGCACAGCAAGGTCAGCGACGTCGAAAGCATCACCTTGACCAAGAATGACAAGGGTTATGCATTCAACCGCATTACCGCCAAGCCGACCGTGCGCTCTGCCTACGTTCATGGCGTGATCAACAGTTCGCTGTCGCAGTCCGCTGCACGCGCCGGGCTGTCCCACAGCCTGACCATGGACATGGCCAGCGTATTTGGCTATGACGTCGACTTCGCCCAGGACATTCGCCAGGGTGACGAGTTCGATGTCATCTACGAACAGAAAGTCGTCAACGGCAAGGCTGTCGGCAATGGTCCGATCCTTTCCGCTCGCTTCACCAACCGCGGCAAGACCTACACCGCCGTGCGTTACACCAACAAACAAGGCAACAGCAGCTACTACACTGCTGACGGCAACAGCATGCGCAAGGCGTTTATCCGTACCCCGGTGGACTTCGCCCGCATCAGCTCGAAATTCTCAATGGGCCGCAAGCACCCGATCCTGAACAAGATCCGCGCCCACAAAGGCGTCGACTATGCAGCGCCGCGTGGCACCCCAATCAAGGCAGCCGGTGACGGCAAAGTGTTGTTGGCCGGCCGCCGCGGTGGCTACGGCAATACCGTGATCATCCAGCACGGCAGCACCTACCGTACGCTGTACGGCCACATGCAGGGCTTTGCCAAAGGCGTGCAGACTGGCAGTAGCGTCAAACAAGGCCAGGTGATCGGCTACATCGGCACCACCGGACTTTCCACCGGACCGCATTTGCATTACGAGTTCCAGGTCAATGGCGTGCACGTCGACCCACTAGGCCAAAAGGTGGCGATGGCCGATCCGATCTCCAAAGCTGAACGCGCACGTTTCCTCGCGCAGAGCCAACCGCTGATGGCGCGCATGGATCAAGAGAAATCCACGCAGCTGGCTTCGAGCAAGCGCTAAGCCATGGCTCTCTATATAGGTGTGATGTCCGGGACCAGCCTCGACGGTCTGGACATTGCGCTGATCGAGTTGACTCCGGCGATCAACCTGATCGCCACGCACTACACCCCAATGCCTGACTCCCTGCGCGCCGAGCTGCTTGGCTTGTGCGCCAGCGGCCCGGACGAGATTGCCCGCTCCGCCATCGCCCAACAAAACTGGGTGAAGCTGGCAGCACAGGGCATTCACACCCTCCTCGACCAACAAAACCTGAAGCCCGAAGACATTCGTGCGATTGGCAGCCACGGCCAGACCATTCGCCACGAACCGGCGCGCGGCTTCACCGTGCAGATTGGCAACCCTGCCCTTCTGACCGAGTTGACCGGCATCACCGTGATCAGCGACTTCCGCAGCCGCGATGTTGCGGCTGGCGGACAAGGCGCCCCACTAGTCCCAGCCTTTCACGAAGCGTTGTTTGAAGAGCGCGCAGGCAATCGCGCGGTTTTGAACGTTGGCGGATTCAGCAACCTCAGCCTGATCGAGCCCGGCAAACCGGTAGCCGGTTTCGACTGTGGCCCGGGCAATGTGCTGCTGGATGCATGGATTCACCAGCAACGCGGCGACAACTTTGATCGTGACGGCCAATGGGCTGCCAGCGGCAAGGTCGAACCGGTTCTGCTGAACGAACTGCTGAGCGATCCATTTTTCGTGACCAAAGGCCCCAAGAGCACCGGCCGCGAGGTGTTCAACCTGCCATGGCTGACACAGCATCTATCGAAACTGCCGACCTTCGCCGCCGAAGACGTACAGGCAACCCTGCTCGAACTGACCGCCCTGACCATCGTCGAGTCACTGCAAAGCGCCCAATCAGATACCCAGGAACTGTTGATCTGCGGCGGCGGCGCGCACAACGCCACGATGATGAACCGCTTGGCCAGCTTGCTGCCAAACGCCAAGGTCAGCAGCACCGCCACGTACGGTATAGACCCAGACTGGGTCGAAGCCATGGCCTTTGCCTGGTTGGCCCATTGCTGCCTTGAAGGCATCGCGGCCAATCGCCCAAGTGTCACTGGCGCCCGCGGTCTGCGCGTACTCGGCGCCATCTACCCCGCTTAATCTGCACACAGCAAAACGCCGCAGAGCCCTGAGGCCATGCGGCGCTTGGTGATGCGGTAGATTGCGATCAGATCGAGAACGAAGAGCCGCAGCCACACGTGGTGCTGGCGTTCGGATTCTTGATCACGAAGCGCGAGCCTTCCAGACCTTCCTGATAATCCACCTCGGCACCTGCCAGGTACTGGAAGCTCATCGGATCAACGACCAGACTCACGCCTTCGCGTTCGACGATGGTGTCGTCATCGGCCACTTCCTCATCGAAGGTGAAGCCGTACTGAAAACCTGAACAACCGCCGCCCGTAACGAATACGCGCAGCTTCAAGCGATCATTCCCCTCTTCATCGACCAGGCTCTTCACCTTGTGCGCGGCACCGTGGGTGAATTGCAAAGCCGTGGGGGTGAAGGATTCGACGCTCATGCTGACTATCTCCCGGCGTTACGCCGCCATAATGCGTGATGACGCGCATTATCCGCTTCTCCTAGAAAATCGGTCAACTATTGTTACGGTATATCAATCAACCCAATCGTAAGCCCGGAATGCAAAAAGGCCCGTCAGACGGGCCTTTTTGCTGAGCGGGATAAAGCCTTACGGCAGCATGCCTGCATGGGACAAGCCAAGACGTTCATCCAGACCAAACAGGATGTTCAGGTTCTGTACCGCCTGACCCGACGCGCCTTTGACCAGGTTATCGATCACCGACAACACCACCACCAGATCACCATCCTGTGGACGATGCACGGCAATACGGCAAACGTTGGCACCGCGCACACTGCGGGTTTCCGGATGGCTGCCGGCTGGCATGACATCGACGAACGGTTCGTTGGCATAACGCTTTTCAAACAGCGCCTGCAGATCCACGGAGCGATCCACAACCGTCGCGTAGAGCGTCGAGTGGATGCCTCGAATCATTGGCGTCAGGTGCGGAACGAAAGTCAGACCGACATCCTTGCCCGCTGCGCGACGCAGGCCCTGGCGAATTTCCGGCAAGTGACGGTGTCCTTTGACGGCGTAAGCCTTCATGCTTTCCGACGTCTCGGAGTACAGCGAACCTACAGACGCGCCACGACCGGCGCCACTGACGCCGGATTTGCAGTCAGCGATCAAGCGAGTGGTATCAGCCAGACCTGCTTCAAGCAATGGCAGGAATCCCAATTGCGTTGCAGTCGGGTAGCAACCCGGGACGGCGATCAGGCGAGCCTGCTTGATTTGCTCGCGATTGACTTCCGGCAAGCCATAGACCGCCTCTTCCAGCAGCTCCGGTGCGCCATGCGGCTGACCGTACCACTTGGCCCACTCATCAGCGTCTTGCAGACGGAAGTCCGCCGACAGGTCGATGACCTTGGTCCCGGCCGCCAACAGTTCGCCAGCCAGCGCATGAGCAACACCGTGAGGCGTGGCGAAGAACACCACGTCGCAAGCGCCCAGCGTCTTGATGTCCGGAACGCTGAACGCCAGACCATCGTAATGGCCGCGCAGGTTCGGATACATATCAGCCACGGCCAGACCGGCCTCGGATCGGGAAGTGATGACGACCACTTCAGCTTGCGGGTGCTGCGCCAACAGACGCAGCAGTTCGACACCGGTGTAACCCGTGCCGCCGACGATACCGACCTTGACCATAAACCTGCCCTCAACGAACCCACTGGAAAGCCGTCGATAATAGGGGCCGCGCGGCTCTGCGACAACCGTCAAGGTGACGTGCGGCGGCTCACGTGTCCCGTCTGGGGCATAACGTTCAACTTTTGGCGAGTGGCTTTTGTGGCCAGACAAGGCGCCGCGACGAGTCATAGCGCGCTATGGCGAGGAGCGGCAACGCAGTATGGCCGCAAAAGACGCTGTCAAAATTGAACAGTTATGTCCCAGACGGGACACTTTCTCTACTATTCGGGCTACCGTGAACCTGGGAATAACTAAAAATGCTTTATCTGTGGCTCAAAGCGCTTCACATCGTCAGCATGGTCTGCTGGTTTGCCGGCCTGTTCTACCTGCCGCGTCTGTTCGTTTATCACGCCCAAAGCGAAGACACCGTCAGCAAGGAACGCTTCAGCATCATGGAGCGCAAGTTGTACCGCGGCATCATGGGCCCGGCGATGATCGCCACCCTGATCTTCGGCATCGCGCTGATCGGCCTCAACCCCGGCATCTTCAGCCAAGGCGCATGGATGCACGCCAAGTTGACCCTGGTGGTGATCCTGATCGGCTACCACCACATGTGCGGCGCCCAGGTGAAACGTTTTGCCCGTGGTGAGAACACCCGCAGCCATGTCTTTTATCGCTGGTTCAATGAAGTGCCGGTTCTGATATTGCTGGCTATTGTAATTCTGGTCGTCGTTCGACCGTTCTAACTCCAATAAGCACAACTCACCGGGGTACTTCCAATGTCGCTGCCCGCTCTGCTCGAACAACGCTTGCGTCTGCCTGTGGTGGCAGCGCCAATGTTCCTGATCTCCAACCCACAACTGGTGCTCGCCTGCTGCCGTAATGGCGTGGTGGGCAGCTTTCCTGCGCTGAACCAGCGCGAGAGCAGTGGCTTCAAGGCCTGGCTGGAAGAGATCGAAGCAGGGTTGGCGACACTGGAGAATCCGGCGCCTTATGCGGTGAACCTGATCGTCCACAACAGCAACCCGCGACTGCAAGCGGATTTGGAGATCTGTATCGAGCACAAAGTGCCGATCGTGATCACCAGCCTCGGCGCCGTGAAAGAACTGGTCGATGCAGTGCACAGCTATGGCGGTCTGGTGTTCCATGACGTGACGACTCGTCGCCATGCAGAAAAAGCCGCCGAGGCCGGAGTCGACGGCTTGATCGCGGTGGCAGCCGGCGCCGGTGGGCACGCCGGAACCTGGAGCCCGTTCTCGCTGATTGCCGAGATACGCCAATTCTTCGACAAGACCCTGCTGCTGGCCGGTTGCCTGAACCACGGCCACGAGATTCTCGCTGCACAATTGCTCGGTGCGGATCTGGCCTACTTCGGTACGCGATTTATCGGCACCACCGAAAGTCATGCGCCTGACGCCTATAAAGAGATGCTGCTGACTTCCAGAGCGGCGGACATCGTCCATACTCCAGCGGTGTCGGGAGTACCGGCGAGCTTTATGCGTCAGAGCCTTGAGGCTGCGGGTTTCGACATGGCAGCGCTGCAAGGCAAGGGCGAGGTGGACTTCGGCTCCAAACTCAAACCCATAAACGATGAAGCCAAAGCCTGGAAAACCGTTTGGTCCGCAGGCCAGGGTGTCGGCGAGATCGAGGACCTGCCGAGTGTCGATCAACTGGTCGCTCGCCTCGATGCCGAGTACCGCAAAGCGCTGGAGCTGGCGGCAGCGCTGCCCAAGCGCTGGCCACGCTGACAGGAAAACCGGGCCAGTCCATTCCGGCTGGCCTTACACGCCACGTGCAATACTCCCTAAAACACTCGCGACAAGGATGCCTCGCAATGAACGAAAACCGTTTCAAGATCGTATTCGACGGCGCTCTGCTGCCCGGTGTTGATGTCACCACCGCCAAGTTCAATCTCGCCGAGTTGTTCAAAAGCGATGTGGCTGCCATCGAGCGACTGTTCAGCGGCAAGCCGGTTGCGCTCAAACGCGACCTGTCACAGGCCGATGCGCAGACTTATCTCCAGGCGCTGACCAAAACCGGTATCGATGCACGGGTCGAGAGTGAACCGTCGATCGAGCTGAACCTGTCTGACGTTCACGAACACGCTCCTGCCGTCGCGGCAGATCCCGAATCCCCCTACGCACCACCCCGGGCTACCGTCGGCGAAGCCTTGCCTGAATTTTCCACACCCAAGCCCTTCAGCTTCGAGGGTCGGATCGGCCGCTTGCGTTATCTGGCCTGGACGATGTCCCTGACGCTGGTGACCCTTAGCGTTGGCGCTGTGCTTGCTGTTTTCGGCTTGGCCCTCATCAGTACGGATTCGACCGCCGGCCTGATTCTCGGTGGCCTGCTGGCCTTTATGCTCGTCGTGGCGCTCGCGTTCGTCAGCATTCAGTTCAGTGTCCAGCGCCTGCATGATATTGGCTGGTCTGGCTGGCTCTGGCTGCTTACCCTCGTGCCGTTCGTGGGCAGCATCTTTCCGTTCGTGATGATGATTGCGCAGGGTAATAACACCGCCAATCGATACGGTGCGCCACCACCGCCCAACAGCACCGCGGTCAAGGTCCTGTCTTCACTGTGGCTGGTGTTTATCGCGATCCTGTTCATCGGCGGACTGACTGGTGGCCTTACGACCATCCAGAGCGAATACGAAAGCGCCACCCAGAGCCGCTATGAAAGTGACTCCGTGACCACCGAAGAGATCGAAGATCAAACCGCCGTGGAAGCAGAGCCAGCGCCAAATTCGGCCGACGATGCAGCCGAAGAAGCCCAGCCCCCTGTAGACTCTGCGAAAGAATGAACAGCGCTCCCCGCCCGTGACACCTGCGTCGCCGGCGCGGAGCTGTTGCGATGGAGAAATGCATGACCCGTTACGCTCTGATCACTGGCGCTTCCAGCGGCATCGGCCTGGCGATGGCCGAAGCGCTGGCCCGGCGCGGCCGCAGCCTGATTCTGGTGGCCCGTCAGCGTGATCAGCTGGAAAGTATTGCGATTGAACTGACTCAACGTTTTGGCGTGGAAGTGTTGTTCCGAGCCTGTGACCTCGGCGAGCCGCTACGGCTGTCCGGTTTTCTGCTGGAGCTGGAGGAAGGTGACCGACAGATCGATTTGCTGGTCAACTGCGCCGGCATCGGCACCTGCGGCCCTTTCCTGGCTCAGGACTGGATGACCGAGCAGGACCTGATCGAAGTGAACATCCTCGCGCTCACTCGCCTGTGTCACGCGATCGGCAACAGTATGGCGCTGCAGGGCGGCGGGCAGATTTTGAATGTCGCCTCGGTTGCGGCGTTCCATCCGGGCCCGTGGATGAGTACTTATTACGCCAGCAAGGCTTATGTGCTGCATTTTTCCGAAGGGTTGCGCGTCGAACTGAAAAAATGTGCGGTCAAGGTGTCGGTGCTCTGCCCCGGCCCTACCCGTACGGCGTTTTTCCGCACCGCGCAATTGGACGCTGGCAAACTGATCGACAGCAAAATGCTGATGAACCCCGAGGAAGTCGCGCTCTATACCGTGCGGGCACTAGAGAAAAATCGCGCCATCATTATTCCGGGCCGACGCAACCGCTGGCGCGCCTTCCTGCCGCGCCTCGGCTCGCGCTGGCTGACCCGGACAATCGCCGGCATGGTCAACAAGGCTTACTGCCCGCGCTGATCACACCCTCAAGGTAAAAGGCTGGGCTCAGGCATAACCCATGGTTACACTCAGGCCAGCCCAAACAACGGAGAAAACAGCTGTGGATACTCTGTTCACCAAGATTATCAACCGGGAAATCCCGGCCAAGATCATTTACGAGGACGACCAGGTACTGGCCTTCCACGACATCGCCCCACAGGCACCGGTGCATTTTCTGGTGATCCCGAAAAAAGCGGTGCGCACGCTTAACGACCTGACCGAGGACGACAAGGCATTGGCGGGGCATCTTCTGTTCACCGCCCAGCGTCTGGCCCTGGAGCTGGGTTGCGAAGAGGGCTTCCGCGTGGTCATGAATTGCAATCCACTGGGTGGGCAGACCGTCTATCACATTCATATGCATGTATTGGGTCAGCGCCAGATGCATTGGCCGCCGGGCTGATGTTTCGCTAAGCCCTCAAAAGATCGCAGCCTTCGGCAGCTCCTACACACTATTCTCCTGTAGGAGCTGCCGAAGGCTGCGATCTTTTGCTTTTGGGCGTAGAAAGCAGAAATGACCCAGCGCAAACCTTCCCCGGCCGATTGGGTTAAACTGGCCGCCGAGATTCTTCCCGGAGGTCAGCATGACTACCCAACGTCACTACTCGCCGATTGACCGTCTTCTGCTGCAAGCCGATGCCGCGATGCGTACCTTGCTGCCCTTCAGTGGCCAGCCGTACCGTCCTTCGCCCGCTATCGTGCAGCCGGATGCGCAAATGAGCGACGAAGACACCCGGCACGTCGCCGGTCTGATGCGCATCAACCATACCGGCGAAGTCTGTGCCCAGGCGCTGTATCAGGGTCAGGCCCTGACCGCCAAGCTGCCGCAAGTGCGCGCCGCCATGGAACATGCCGCCGAAGAAGAAATCGACCACCTGGTCTGGTGCGAACAACGCATAAAACAGTTGGGCAGCCACACCAGCATTCTCAATCCGCTGTTCTACGGCATGTCGTTCGGGATTGGCGCGGTGGCCGGGTTGATCAGCGATAAAGTCAGCCTGGGTTTTGTTGCCGCGACCGAGCATCAGGTCTGCAAACACCTCAACGAACACCTTGAGCAACTGCCGGCCGAGGACGAAAAATCCCGGGCGATCCTCGAGCAGATGCGCATTGATGAAGAACACCACGCTGAAAGCGCGCTGGAGGCTGGTGGTTTCCGCTTCCCGGCACCGGTGAAGTTCGGCATGAGCCTGATGGCCAAGGTCATGACCAAGAGTACTTATCGGATCTGACCTCAGGGGCCTTGCTCCTACAAAAAAAGGCGACTGCCGTGAGGAAGTCGCCTTTTTTGTGCTCGAAAATCTTAGCTCGGCATGTTGCGCGCGTAGAAGATTTCCAGCATTTCGTGTTTAACACGCTCGGTCACCTGGGCACGCTGCTCAGAAGACAGATTGCTGGTAGCGTCGCCGAACAGGTAGTTATCCAGTTCGAAGTTCTTCAGCAGCATTTTGGTGTGAAACAGGTTTTCCTGGTACACGTTCACGTCAGTCATCTGGTACGCGTCGCGGGTGTCTTCGGAAAGGTAGTTCTGAATCGAGTTGATCTCGTGGTCGATGAAGTGCTTTTTGCCTTCCACGTCACGGGTGAAACCGCGCACGCGATAATCCACGGTCACGATGTCCGAATCGAACTGGTGAATCAGGAAGTTGAGCGCCTTAAGCGGTGAAATGACGCCACAGGTCGACACATCAATGTCCACACGGAACGTTGCGATACCGTCCACCGGATGGATTTCCGGGTAGGTGTGCACCGTAATGTGGCTCTTGTCGAGGTGGGCCAGGATAATTTCAGGCAGCGGGCCCGGGGACTCTTCAATCTGACTGTCGGTGGGGGTCACCGGCTCTTCAGAGATCAGAATCGTGACGCTGGCGCCCTGTGGGTCGTAGTCCTGACTGGCGATGTTCAGGATGTTGGCACCAATGATATCGACAACTTCTGTGAGGATCTGCGTCAGGCGCTTCGCGTTGTACTCTTCATTGATGTACTCAACGTAAGCCTGTTGGTCTTGCGGGGTTTCCGCGTAGCAGATGTCATAGATGTTGAAGCTCAAGGTCTTTGTCAGGTTATTGAACCCGTGGAGCTTGAGTTTGCTTTTCACCGTTAAAAACTCTCTATGTATTGCGGCCCGGGCCGCGTGATCAAGCATGCCCGTCAGATGCGGACGACGCACCTGCGTAGGACGGTTAACACCTCTTCGCGATGGCGATTTTGGTTGTCTGTTCGGGTGCGAGGCCTGTCGGCGGACGGGCCACTACCCTGAAAAAAGTGGCGCATTATGCAGACGTCAGCTTGGGATCGCCAGAGTCTGCACTGCTTTTATGATAGTTGAATGTCGATTCAACCGAGTTCGATGATCTCGTAGTCATGGGTGATTGCCACGCCAGCCGCGCCGAGCATGATCGACGCCGAGCAATACTTCTCGGCCGACAGCTCGATGGCGCGTTTGACCTGGGCTTCTTTCAAGCCTCGGCCCTTGACCACGAAGTGCATGTGGATCTTGGTGAACACCTTCGGATCTTCGGTGGCGCGCTCGGCTTCGAGGAAAGCTTCGCAGCTTTCAACGGCCTGACGGGACTTCTTGAGGATGCTGACCACATCGAAATTGCTGCAACCACCAACACCCAGCAGGAGCATTTCCATCGGCCGGACACCCAGGTTGCGACCGCCGGCATCGGGCGGACCGTCCATGACCACGACATGACCGCTGCCGGATTCACCGAGGAACATGGCTTCGCCAGCCCATTGGATGCGTGCCTTCATCGCCAAGACTCCACTGTCTAAAAAAGGGTCGCCAGCTTAGCACAGGGCCCTTGATTGACGGTGCCTTGCCTTCCTAGGACGCAAGCTTCTGCGCTGTAGGTAAATTCTCGAATATTGCAGGAAGTGTCTGTTAAGCTGGCGCCAATTCACTGGCGCATAGCCAGCTTTGTAGCAACCTCAGCGACTCATAAGAAAACCAAACACACCGTGAAGTCTTTTCGGGATACAACCATGGTTGCTATTACCCCAACACCCAAAATCAAGAACCTCGACAAGCTGTTGATGCATTGCCAGCGCCGTCGTTATGCGGCCAAAAGCAACATCATTTGTGCCGGCGACCGCTCGGACACGCTGTTCTTCATCATCAAGGGTTCGGTCACCATCCTGATCGAGGATGACGACGGCCGCGAAATGATCATTGCCTACCTGAACTCCGGAGACTTTTTCGGCGAGTTGGGCCTGTTCGAACAGGCCGGCCTGGAACAGGAACGCAGCGCGTGGGTGCGCGCCAAAATCGAATGCGAAGTCGCGGAGATCAGCTACGCGAAATTCCGTGAACTGTCCCAACAGGATCCAGACATTCTTTACGTGCTCAGCGGACAAATCGCACAGCGCCTGCGCAACACAACGCGCAAAGTCGGTGACCTGGCATTCTTCGACGTAACCGGCCGCGTCGCACGCTGCCTGCTGGAACTGTGCAAACAGCCGGATGCCATGACCCACCCGGACGGCATGCAGATCAAGGTGACCCGTCAGGAGATCGGGCGGATTGTCGGTTGTTCACGTGAGATGGTCGGTCGCGTACTCAAGGATCTGGAAGAGCGCAACCTGGTGGACGTCAAAGGCAAGACCATGGTGGTCTTCGGTACACGCTAAGCCCTGAACATCTCTGCCAGCAACTGGCGGTACAACGTGTCGAGTCGCTCCAACGCATCAGGTGCTGCATATTTTTCATGCAGGGCAATGTGGCTTTCGGCACGAACTCGCTGCTCCAGGCCACAGGCTTCATTGAACCGGTTAACCGCCGCAACCATCGACTCACGCTCGTTGTCGAGCAACAAAGCACCGTGTACCAAGCCTACCGGGCGCGTGCCGCCCTTGCTCTGGCGCCAGCGTTGAGCCGTGCCGACCATCTTGCGCCCATCAAGGTTGACGTTGAAACGTCCATCACAGAACGCCCCCTCTATTTCGCCCAAAGACGAAACGCCGCCCAGTTCATCGAGGAGCTGACAAATCGGATCGCACAGCCGGCGATAACCGGTTTCGATCCGGTTCTGGTCACCCTCGCTACGCGGTGGCGCGTAGACCAGCGCGATGTTGATCGTCGACGCCGATTGCGGCACCGGCTCACCGCCAGTTTCACGCAACAGCACCGGCCAACCCGCCGCAGCCGACACCTCGCACGCAGCCTCGAACCCAGGCAGACGATTCAACCGCCGCGGCATGACCAGCGCCTGATCACTGGGTTGCCAGAACAGCAGGCCAAACTCCGAATCGCCGGTGCATACATGGGCCAACAGGTCCTGTTCGGAGAGCAGGCCGGCTTCGACAGTCAGAGCGGTTGGTAGAGTCATAGAGGTTTCCGTAGGACGGTCTGTCTGTGGCGCATCTTATGCCGTCTTCGCGAGCAGGCTCGCTCCCACAAAGGATTTTCTAACACCAGAGATCCAATGTGGGAGCGAGCCTGCTCGCGATGGGGTCGACTCGGTCTGCGAACAATCAGTCGAGTGTAGAACCGCTCACCGCGATACCACGTTCAGGAAAGAACAGACGCTGCAGCTCGGTGCCCGGGCTTTCGGCGCGCATGAACGCTTCGCCCACCAGGAACGCGTACACATCACTGATTTCCATCAGCTCAACATCGGCCCGGTTGAGAATGCCACTTTCGGTGATCACCAAGCGATCACGCGGGATACGCGGCAACAGATCGAGGGTGGTCTCCAGATTGACTTCGAAGGTGTGCAGGTTGCGGTTGTTCACGCCGACCAACGGCGTGTCGAGGGTTTTCAAGGCCCGCTCCAGCTCGTCGCCATCGTGAACTTCCACCAGCACATCGAGGCCGACGCTTTTGGCCACGGCCGCCAACTCGGCCATTTTCACGTCATCAAGTGCGGAGACGATCAATAGCACGCAGTCGGCGCCCAACGCTCGGGCTTCAATGATCTGGTACGGATCGATCATGAAGTCCTTGCGGATCACCGGCAGTTTGCATGCCGCCCGCGCCTGTTGCAGATATGCATCGGCGCCCTGGAAGTAATCGATATCGGTGAGCACTGACAGACAGGTCGCGCCGCCCTTCTCGTAACTCTTGGCGATGTCGGCGGGAATGAAGTTCTCGCGGATAACGCCCTTGCTCGGTGAAGCTTTCTTGATTTCTGCAATGACCGCTGGCTGCTTGAGCTTGGCCTGAGCCAACAATGCCTTGGCAAAACCACGGGGTGCATCGGCCGCCTTGGCCAGACTTTCCAGCTCCGCCAGGCTTACGCGAGCGCTACGCTCGGCGACTTCCTGGATTTTACGGGCCAGAATGTTTTCCAGAACCGTCGGTACACTCATCCCTCATTCTCC
Source organism: Pseudomonas sp. LB3P25 (assembly GCF_054897985.1). Classification (NCBI taxonomy): domain Bacteria; kingdom Pseudomonadati; phylum Pseudomonadota; class Gammaproteobacteria; order Pseudomonadales; family Pseudomonadaceae; genus Pseudomonas; species Pseudomonas sp. LB3P25. Next base: position 6,572,860 of record NZ_CM142711.1, read on the forward strand.
ACTTTGAATACCGCGGTAAATGCACCCAACTCCTCCAGTTTTTCCCGAGCGAGGCCTGTGTGCAGCGCATCGTGCGCCAGGGCAACGCCTTCTTTCAAACTGCTGGCATGGTCGGCGGCGTACAGCGCGGCACCGGCATTGAGCATAATCATTTCCGCGGCTTTCTGACCGTTTTCGGTCTTGCGCTTGCCCAAGGCATCGCGAATCAGTTCCAGGGAGGCCGCCGGGCTATCCACTGCCAGACCGTGCAGGCTCTGGCTCTTCATGCCCAAGTCTTCTGGCTCGACCCAATACTCGGTGATCTGGTCATCCTTCAATTCCGCCACAAAGGTGGGCGCCGCCAGACTGAACTCGTCCAGGCCATCCTTCGAGTGCACCACCAACACGTGCTTGCTGCCCAGACGCTGCAAGACTTCGGCCAACGGCCGGCACAACGCATGATTGAACACGCCGACCACCTGATGTTTCACGCCGGCCGGATTCGTAAGCGGGCCGAGCATGTTGAACAGTGTGCGCAAGCCCAGCTCCCGGCGAGGGCCGGCGGCGTGCTTCATGGCGCTGTGATGGGTCTGGGCGAACATGAAACCGATACCGACGTTATCGATGCAGCGTGCTACCTGAACCGACGTCAGGTTCAAGTAGATTCCGGCCGCCTCCAGCAGGTCGGCGCTGCCGCTTTTGCCCGAGACCGCACGGTTACCGTGTTTGGCGACGGTGCAACCGGCCGCCGCGACCACGAACGAGGAAGCCGTCGAGACGTTGAAGATATTGGCACCGTCACCACCGGTACCCACCACATCGACGACGCCGTCGAGGGTCTTGAGTTCGACCTTGTCCGCCAGCTCGCGCATGACCGACACGGCGCCGACGATCTCGTCGATGCTTTCGCTCTTCATGCGCATGGCCATCATGAACGCGCCGATCTGCGCGTCCGTGCACTGCCCGGTCATGATTTCGCGCATGACATCGCGCATCTCATCGGTACTCAGGTCGAGCTGATCGACGATACGGCTCAGGGCTGTCTTGATATTCATGAAAAGTCCTTAGCGCGTGCCGCCGGTTTGTTTGAGGAAGTTGGCGAACAGCTCATGGCCCTGCTCGGTGAGGATCGACTCAGGGTGAAACTGGACGCCCTCGATGTTCAGTGTCTTGTGACGCAGGCCCATGATCTCGTCGACCGAGCCGTCTTCAAGCTGGGTCCAGGCGGTCAGCTCCAGGCAATCGGGCAGGGTTTCGCGTTTGACGATCAGTGAATGATAGCGGGTGACCGTCAGCGGATGATTCAGGCCTTCAAATACGCCTTTGTCCTCGTGGAACACCGGGCTGGTCTTGCCATGCATGACCTGACGCGCGCGCACCACATCGCCGCCAAAGGCCTGGCCGATGGACTGATGGCCCAGGCAGACGCCGAGAATCGGCAGTTTTCCGCCAAAATGCTTGATGACGTCAATCGAGACGCCGGCTTCGTTCGGGGTGCAAGGACCGGGCGAGACGACGATCCGCTCAGGGTTGAGGGCTTCGATTTCGGCAATGGTGAGCTCATCGTTGCGCACGACTTTGACCTGGGAGCCGAGCTCACCGAGGTATTGCACAACGTTGTAAGTAAAAGAGTCGTAGTTATCGATCATCAGCAACATGGCGTTAAGAACCTCTTGAATTTACTGACTTTGAATACAGCCTTCGAATGATTTACCCGCAGCGTCCTGCACTTTGTCAGTCGCTGGAGTCGCGCTGCAAAGCGGTTTGTCTTGCGGGTAAAGAAGGCAAAGCGGTAAAGATCCGGCCGGGCCGGCAGAAGGATTCAGGCGCGCCAACGCCAACGGGCGTGTGCCTTGATGACTTGATCCAGAAGTTTGCTGACGATCAACACGGGGAAGGTCTCATTTATACGTCTCGGCACAGTAACTTAGCTGGGCAGAGCGTGCAATATGGGGCGATCGAAGCGCGTGAAACAATCGACGGGTTCGCGCCGAACGGCAACAGGCTCTATAGTTTTTGGCACTGTCGTTTTGCTCACTAAAACAATAACAAACGGACTTGCTCATGATGAGACAGACGTTGGCTGTACCGCTTGCCGGCTGCTTGCTCGCTATGGCCTGCACCCAGGCGATCGCGGCGCCCAACCCTTATTCGAATTTCATCGTCTTCGGCGATAGCCTCAACGATGCCGGGCAGTTTACCGACACGGGCGGCCCTCCCGGCTCGACCCTGCGCTTCACCAACCGGACCGGACCGGTTTACCAGGACGGCAGCGGCGAAGTCTACTCCGCCAACTCGACCCAACTGCTGGGTGAAAGGCTCGGGTTTTCACCAGACCAGACGGCCGCTTCAACCTCGGCGGCGCGTGCGAACCAGGGCCTGCCGGACGGTAATAACTGGGCCGTTGGCGGATATCGCACCGACCAGATCCTCACCTCGATCACCAGCGTATCCGCCACGGGTGAACGCACGCGTTCGGGCTATCTGCCGACAAACAACTTCAGCGCCGATCCGAATGCGCTGTATTACATTTCCGGGGGTGGTAACGATTTTCTTCAGGGCCGTGTACAAAGTGGCGCTCAGGCGAATGCAGCTGCGGATCGACTGGCCAACAGCGTCCAGGTTCTGCAAACCGCCGGCGCCCGGTACATTATGGTCTGGCTGCTGCCCGACCTGGGTTTGACGCCCGCCATCAATGGCACGCCCCAGCAGACACCCACCTCACTACTGAGTTCTGCCTTCAACCGGCAACTGGTCACTCGACTGGCGGGGATCGATGCCGAAATCATCCCGTTGAACATTCCGCTGCTGTTGCAGGAAACCTTCGCCGATCCGGCTCGATTCGGTTTTGCTACAGGCCAGAACCTGACGGCGACCTGTTTCAGCGGTAACGGCTGCACCGAAAACCCTACGTATGGCATCAACAGTGCCACGCCGGACCCCAGCAAGCTGATTTATAACGATGGGGTTCATCCGACCGAAGCCGGGCAAAAACTGATTTCCGACTACGCCTATTCCTTACTGGCAGCGCCTTGGGAGCTGACGTTGCTGCCGGAAATGGCCCACGCCACCTTGCGTGCGCACCAGGATGAACTGCGCAGCCAATGGCAATCGGACTGGGAGAACTGGCAAGCGATCGGCCAATGGCGCGCCATTGTCGCCGGTGGCGGCCAGCATCTGGATGTCGATAGCCAAAGCAGCGGCGCCAGCGCCGACGGCGGCGGTTACAACCTGAACATCGGCGGCAGCTATCGTCTCAATGACGCCTGGCGCGTCGGTGTGGCGGCGGGTTTCTATCGTCAGAACCTGGAAGCAGGCAATAACGATTCGGACTACAAACTCAACAGCTACCTGGCCACCGCCTTCGCCCAGTTCCAGCAGAATCACTGGTGGGCCGATGCCGCGTTGACCGGCGGCAAGCTGGATTACGACAACCTCAAACGCAAATTCGACCTGGGCGCCGCCGAAGGTGCGGAAAAAGGCGATACCGATGGCCATCTCTGGGCCTTCAGCACGCGCGTTGGCTACGACATTGCGCAACCGGGCAGCGAGTGGCACCTGTCGCCGTTCATCAGCGCCGATTACGCAAAAGTGGAAGTTGACGGTTATTCGGAAAACAGCAATCGTTCCACGGCGCTGACCTTTGATGATCAGACTCGCGACTCAAAACGTTTGGGCGCCGGTCTGCAGGGTAAGTATCAGATCACCGCGCAGACTCAAGTGTTCGGCGAGTACGCGTATGAGCATGAATACGAGGATGACACTCAGAAAGTAAACATCGCGCTCAATAGCCTGCCGTCCCTGGACTTCAAGCTGGACGGCTATACACCGCAAAGCCACTTGAATCGCGTGAGCCTGGGGGTCAGCCACAAGTTGACGGCCGATCTGGCGCTGCGTGGCGGATACACGTTCCGCAAGGATGATGACTTTACCCAGCAAGGGCTTACCGTTGGGGTTGCGCTGGACTTCTGATCCGCAGTAAACCGCAGGCATAAAAAAACGCGGCGCCCCTACAGGTGCCGCGTTTTTTTATGGTGGTGAGATCCATGTGGGAGCGAGCCTGCTCGCGATAGCGGTGGGTCAGGCAACATCAATGTCGGCTGTGCTGACCCCATCGCGAGCAAGCCCGCTCCCACAGGTTTTGTGGGAACTCAGCTTTCCGGGGTTTGTTCAGCCAGGGCTACGGCGCGGAACATCGCGCGGCGCTTGTTCAGGGTTTCTTCCCATTCCAGCGCCGGTACCGAGTCGGCAACGATGCCGCCACCGGCCTGCACGTGCAGTTCGCCGTTCTTGATCACCGCGGTGCGGATCGCGATCGCAGTGTCCATGTTGCCGTTCCAGGCGAAGTAGCCGACGGCGCCGCCGTAGACACCACGCTTGACCGGTTCCAGTTCGTCGATGATTTCCATCGCGCGAATCTTCGGTGCGCCAGACAAGGTGCCCGCCGGCAAAATTGCCCGCAGTGCGTCCATCGCCGTCAGCCCTGCCTTCAATTGACCGGTGACGTTGGAAACGATGTGCATCACGTTGGAATAACGCTCGATGACCATCTTCTCGGTGAGTTTCACCGAACCGATTTCCGAGACCCGACCGGTGTCATTACGGCCCAGGTCGATCAGCATCAAGTGCTCGGCAATTTCCTTGTCGTCGGACAGCAGGTCTTTTTCCAGCGCCAGGTCGGCCTCTTCGTTGGCCCCGCGTGGGCGAGTGCCGGCGATCGGGCGCACGGTGATCAGGTTGTCTTCGACCCGCACCAGCACTTCCGGAGAGCTGCCGACGACATGGAAGTCACCGAAGTTGAAGAAGTACATATAAGGCGTCGGGTTGAAGCAACGCAGCGCCCGGTACAGATCAATCGGCGCAGCCTTGAAGTCAATCGACATGCGCTGGGACGGCACGACCTGCATGCAGTCGCCGGCCAGGATGTATTCCTTGATGGTGTCGACGGCTTTTTCGTAATCGTCCTGGGTGAAGCTCGAACGAAATACCGGATCAGCAGACTGTTGTTTGCTGAAATCCAGGCCACGGCGCGGCGTGATCGGCTGGCGGAGTTTTTCCAGCAGCGCTTCCAGACGCGCCTGACCTTGTTCGAAAGCATCGTCCTGCGAGGGATCGGCCAGGACAATCGCGTGCATCTTGCCGGCAAGGTTGTCGAACACCACCACCGCGTCGGAGACCATCAGCAGAATGTCCGGTACGCCCAACGGATCCGGGTTCGGGCACTTGCCCAATCGCTTCTCCACATAGCGCACGCAGTCGTAACCGAAGTAACCCACCAGGCCGCCATTGAAGCGCGGCAGGCCAGGGATGGTCGGCACGTTGTAGCGGGCCTTGAATGCTTCGACGAACGCCAGCGGATCTTCAGCCTCATGACTTTCGATCTCGATGCCGTCGTGGGTCACGCTGACGTGATGGTCGTGAACCCGCAATACGGTGCGGCACGGCAGGCCGATGATCGAGTAACGACCCCACTTCTCCCCGCCCTGCACCGATTCCAGCAAGTAGGAGTTGGGCTCGTCGGCCAGTTTCAGGTAGATCGACAGCGGTGTGTCGAAGTCGGCCAGGGTTTCGCAGGCAAGCGGGATGCGGTTATAGCCGGCAGCGGCCAAACGCAGGAATTCTTCGCGGATCATGGGGTAGCCTCGTGGCTTGAGGGTCTAACAGTCAGGTATGCAAACGCGCCGGTATGCCGGCCAGGAACAAGTCAGGCGCGCCAACGCCAGCGGGCCAGGGCCTTGATGACTTTCATCCAGAGTTTGCGAGTGACCACCACGATGGCGTTTCCAGAAGGGGGTTGAACAGCGTCGGGCAACGTTATCTCAGCGGCCGGATCCAGGCAACCGGGAATTAACTTGCGCAGATCGTCGATCACCAGCGCCGGCGACTCTTCGGCAATCGGCCGGCCATGGTTATAGCCGTAACTAAGTGCCACGCATTTGACCCCCGCCGCTTTTGCCGCCAGCACATCGCTGCGCGAATCGCCGACGAACAAGGATTGCGACGCCGGGATGTTGGTCATTTTCATCACGAAAAACAGCGCTGCCGGGTCCGGCTTTTTCTGTGGCAGGGTGTCGCCGCCGATGATCAAGCGGAAATAACGACCGATTTTCATCTGATCCAGCAGCGGCGCGACGAAGCGCTCCGGTTTGTTGGTGATCAGCGCCATCTCGACACCCTGCTTGTGCAGCCATTTCAGGGTGTCGCGCACGCCGGGGTAAACCACCGTCAGCTCGTGACCGTCCTCATAAAAGCCGTTGAACAGCTCCAGGGCATGCTCGGCTTCGACCTCATCGACACCCTCGGCGTCGATGTGGTTGGCCAAGGCCCGGCGTACCAGTACGTGCACGCCGTTGCCCACCCACTCACGCACCGATTCGATGCCAGCAGGTTGACGCCCGAGTTTGAGCAGCATGTTATCCACAGCCGCTGCGAGGTCGGGGACCGAATCGACCAGCGTGCCATCCAGATCGAACATCACCAACCGCGGCAGAGACCCCGGGAACAGCTGCTCAAAGCCACTCATGGACGGGCCAGCGCCAGTTCGGAACGCATCTTTTCAATCACCTCTTGGTAGTTCGGTGCATTGAAGATCGCCGAGCCGGCGACGAAGGTGTCAGCGCCAGCCGCGGCGATTTCACGAATGTTGTTCACGTTCACGCCACCGTCGATTTCCAGGCGGATATCACGCCCGGAAGCATCGATCAGCGCCCGCGCTTCACGCAGCTTGTCGAGGGTGCCGGGGATGAACTTCTGCCCGCCGAAGCCCGGGTTGACGCTCATCAGCAGGATCATGTCGACCTTGTCCATCACGTACTTGAGTACGTCCAGCGGGGTCGCCGGGTTGAACACCAGGCCCGACTTGCAGCCACCTTCGCGGATCAGTTGCAGGGAGCGGTCGACGTGCTGCGTGGCTTCCGGGTGAAAAGTGATGTAGGTCGCGCCGGCTTCGATGAAGTCACCGACGATGCGGTCCACCGGGCTGACCATCAGGTGCGCGTCGATCGGCGCAGTCACGCCGTACTTGCGCAACGCGGCACACACCATCGGGCCGATGGTCAGGTTCGGCACGTAATGGTTGTCCATGACATCGAAGTGCACGAAGTCGGCGCCAGCGGCCAGGACGTTGTCCACTTCTTCACCCAGGCGGGCGAAGTCGGCGGAGAGAATCGACGGAGCAATTACGAAGGGCTGCATGACGCACCTTTTTTGAGCAGAATCACGATGGCGCGCATTGTATACCTCATGCTTTGACCCGCGCACCGTGGCCGCGATGATTGACCCGCTCTAGTAAGCCGCTCGGTAGATCTTCTCGATATCGACGGCACTCAATTTGCGCGGATTGTTGCGCATCAGGCGCTCGATTCCCGCCGCTTCCACGGCCATGGCCGGGATGGCGTCTTCGGGAACGCCGAAGCTGCGCAGGCCCGGCGGGATTTCCACCGCAGCACACAGCTCGGTCATCGCCTCTACGGCCTTGTCCGCCGCGTCGTTGGCGCTCAGATGAGCGGTCTTCACCCCCATGGCCTCGGCGATATCCTGCATGCGCTCCACGCAGGCCATTTTGTTCCAGGTCATGACATACGGCAGTAGCAAGGCGTTGCTGACACCATGGGCAATGTTGAAACGCCCGCCCAGCGGATACGCCAGCGCGTGCACCGCCCCGACCCCGGCATTGCCGAACGCCATACCGGCCATCAGGCTGGCGGTGGCCATGTCTTCGCGGGCTTGAAGGCTGGACGGATTGGCGTAGGCCTTGGGCAGCGCCCTGGCGATGAGCTTGATGGCGCCGATGGCCAGCGCGTCGGTAATCGGTGACGCGTTCAGCGACAGATAGGATTCGATGGCGTGCACCAGTGCATCGACGCCACTGGCAGCCGTGACACTGCGCGGACAAGTCAGGGTCATTTGTGGACTGACCAGCGCCACGTCCGGTAATAGATAGTCGCTGACGATGCCTTTTTTCAGCTGCGCAACCTTGTCGGAGAGGATCGCCACGTTGGTGACTTCCGAGCCGGTGCCGGCGGTGGTCGGGATGGCGATCAGCGGCGGGCCTTTGCGCGGTACCTGATCGATGCCGAACAGATCCTCCAGCGCCCCGTGATAACCGGCGTAGGCTGCGACACTTTTAGCAATGTCGATGGCACTGCCGCCGCCCAGGCCGATCAGTCCGTCGTGCCCGCCCTCGCGGTAGACCCGCATGCAGTCTTCGACGATGGCGATTTCCGGGTCTGGCAGCACACGGTCGAAAATTTCGTAGGTTCGGTCGCCCATCTGCGCCAGCGCCAGCTCGACCGTGCCGGACTTGACCAGTGCGGCATCAGTGACGATCAGCGGGTTGTCGATGTCCAGGCGTGTCAGTTCAGCCGCCAGTTGCTCGATGGCACCTGCGCCGGTGATCAGTTTGTGAGCGATTTTGAAAGAGGAAAGACTCATGTGCGCAGCCTCTTATAATGGGGGAGCTGGGCACAAGAGTAGCTGGGGATTTGGGATTGTCTGCTATTCGGGGGGTGAATGATCGGTTGGTTTGCGGCGGTGGATAAGTATTGGGTGGGTCAGTTGGATCCGCCCCTCACCCTAACCCTCTCCCCAGGGGGTAGAGGGGACTGACCGAGGTGTCTTTCGCTATACATCGATCTGAAAATTCTGAGTCGAACTCAGATTTTGAAAAGCTTGAAGATCAGCCCCCTTTCCCCCTCTCCCCACTGGGGAGAGGGCTGGGGTGAGGGGTGGCTCTCCATCTCGCCACTAAACCTGGGCGGTACGCAGTTTTTCGCTGCGGCCGCGCAGCCATTCCAGGGTCAGCAGCAGGATCACCGAGAAGGCAATCAACAGCGTTGCAGCCGCCGCGATGGTCGGGCTGAGATTTTCGCGGATGCCGCTGAACATCTGCCGTGGCAGGGTCGCTTGTTCGGGACCTGCGAGGAACAGCGTCACCACCACTTCATCGAATGAGGTGGCGAAGGCAAACAGCGCACCGGAAATCACGCCCGGCGCAATCAATGGCAAGGTCACCCGACGAAACGCGGTCAGCGGCGAAGCCCCAAGGCTTGCAGCGGCCCGCACCAGGTTCTGGTTAAACCCCTGCAACGTCGCCGACACCGTGATGATCACAAACGGCACACCCAATACGGCGTGCACGACGATCAGCGAGATATAGCTGTTGCCAAATCCCAGTGGGGCAAAGGTCAGGTAACTGGCCACACCAATGATCACCACCGGTACCACCATCGGCGAAATCACCAGTGCCATCACCAGCGGTTTGCCGGGGAAGTCGCCCCGCGTCAGGCCAATCGCCGCCAGCGTACCGAAGATCATCGCCAAAACAGTCGCCGCCGGAGCGACGATGATGCTGTTCTTCAGCGAGCGCATCCACTCGGCCGAAGCGAAGAAATCCTGGTACCAGTGCAGCGAAAAGCCTTGCAGCGGGTACACCAGAAAACTCCCGGAGTTGAACGACAGCGGGATGATCACCAGCACTGGCAGGATCAGGAACAACAGGACCAGCCCGCAGAGAATGCGCAAGCTGTAGAACCACACCCGCTCAATGGGCGACATATAAGGACTCAGCATTTCGTTCTCCCCTTAGCTCAGGCGCAGGCGACTGGCGCCCACCAGCCAGCTGTAAATCAGATAAAGCACCACGGTCGCCAACAGCAGCAGCCCTCCGAGTGCGGTCGCCATGCCCCAGTTGATGCTGGTGTTGGTGTAGAAGGCGACGAAGTAACTGACCATCTGATCGTTCGGGCTGCCCAGCAACGCCGGGGTGATGTAGTAGCCGATGGCGAGGATGAACACCAACAGGCAACCGGCGCCGACACCGGCATAGGTCTGCGGGAAGTACACCCGCCAGAAACTGGCGAACGGGTGGCAGCCGAGGGAAATCGCCGCACGCATGTAGGTCGGCGAGATGCCTTTCATCACGCTGTAGATCGGCAGAATCATGAACGGCAGCAGGATGTGCACCATGGAGATGTAAACCCCGGTGCGGTTGAACACCAGCTCCAGCGGTTTATCGATGATGCCCATCGCCATGAGGCCGCTGTTGATCAAGCCACCCGATTGCAGCAACACGATCCACGCGGCGACCCGCACCAGGATCGAGGTCCAGAACGGCAGCAGCACCAGAATCATCAGCAGGTTGCTTTGCCGTGACGGCAGGTTCGCCAACAGGTAGGCCAACGGATAAGCCAGCAGCAGGCAAATCACGGTGATGATCAGCCCCATCCAGAACGTCCGGGCAAAGATGTCGAGGTAGATCGCCTGATCGGGCGTGGCCGGGGCGATTTCGCCGAGGTCGTCGATACGGTGATCAACCGCTGCCAGCAAGTAATAAGGCGTGATGCTGCTGGTGTTGCGGCGCACGGCTTGCCAGTAGGCCGGGTCGCCCCAGCGCTCGTCGAGACCTTCCAGCGCTTCTTTATAGGAGGCCGGTTCGGTGGCGAACGGTAAGGCACGTGCGGTTTTGGTCAGCAGGCTGCGGTAGCCGGCCAACTCCATGTTCAAGCGCTTGGACAGGTCGCCCAAGGTCTGATTCTTGCGGGCTTCAGCGAGGTCTTCGCTGGTTGCCTTGTAAACCGGTTCAGCGGGCAGGCCACGGCCATCCCAACTGGCGATGGCCGCCACGGTGCGCGGCATGCCGCCGACCACTTCCGGGTTACCGACGCTTTTGTAGAGCAGCGCCACGATGGGCACCAGAAACACCAGCAACAGAAACAACACCAATGGCGCGATCAAGGCTTGGGCTTTCCAGCGGTTGATCCGCTCGGCGTGCTTGAGCCGCTGCTTCAAGGTGGGGTCAGTGCCCGCGTTCAGGGGAATGGCGGTGGCCATGGCGTACTCCGGAAATCTTTGATCGATCGTTAATGTGGGAGCGGGCTTTTGTGGCGAGCGAGCTTGTGTGGCGAGGGGATTTAGCGGGACGCCGCACCGCCCCGTTCGGCTGCGTAGCAGTCGCAAATCCGATGAATGCGGTGTACCTGAAACTCCTTAGTCGCAGGTTTTGGGGCCGCTTCGCGACCCAACGGGGATAAATCCCCTCGCCACATACATCTCTTCACCACACAATTCCCCATCACAAAGCTCGCCCTCACAGGAGGGCGAGCCCTCTGGTTACTTCGCTGCCCAGGAATTAAAGCGCTGTTCCAGTTGCTCACCGTTGTCAGCCCAGAAGCTGACGTCGATCTGCACCTGGTTGGCGATGTTTTCCGGGGTGGTCGGCATGTCTTTCAGGACATCCTTGGCCAGCAACGGTACGGCCTGGATGTTGGCCGGGCCGTAGGCGATGTTTTCCGAGTAGGTCTTCTGCTGCTGCGGCTGCACCGAGAAAGCGATGAACTTCTTCGCCGCTTCAGCCCGTGCCTTGTCCAGACCTTTTGGAATGGCCCATGCGTCGAAGTCGTAAATGCCGCCGTTCCACACGACTTTCAGGTTGCTTTCTTTCTGCACGGCTGCGATCCGGCCGTTGTAGGCCGAGCTCATGACCACGTCACCGGAAGCGAGGTACTGCGGCGGTTGTGCGCCGGCTTCCCACCACTGGATGCTTGGCTTCAGTTCATCAAGCTTCTTGAACGCGCGGTCCTGACCATCCTTGCCGGCCAGTACTTTGTAGACGTCTTTCGGCGCAACGCCGTCGGCCATCAGAGCGAATTCCAAGGTGTACTTGGCGCCTTTACGCAGGCCACGTTTGCCCGGGAATTTCTTGGTGTCCCAGAAATCCACCCAGCTGGTCGGTGCGGAAGCCAGTTTGTCGGCGTTGTAAGCCAGCACGGTCGACCACACGAAGAAGCCCACGCCGCATGGCTGGATGGCGCCTTTGACGTAGTCTTCGGACTTGCCGAACAACTTCGGATCAAGCTGCTCGAACATGTCTTCGTCGCAACCACGGGACAGTTCTGGCGATTCAACTTCTACCAGGTCCCAAGACACACTCTTGGTGTCGACCATGGCTTTGACCTTGGCCATCTCGCCGTTGTACTCGCCCGCCACGATCTTGCCGTTGCCTGCCGCTTCCCACGGTGCGTAGAAGGCTTTGACCTGCGCCGCCTTGTTCGCCCCGCCAAAGGACACCACGGTCAGGTCCGGGCCCGCCGCCATCGCGTGTGCTGCCCCGATCATGCCCATGACCAAAGCGGTGAATTTCAGGGATCTCAACATTTATTGTTCTCTCCACGTGCAGGGTTGGTGTTGGTGTAGCAGGGGGCGATCAGTTCGCCTCTAGAAGTGGGTCGAGCGCGCGAACGTGTTCGACCTGCCAGCCAAGCGGTACCACGTCGCCGACAGCCAGCGCGGGATCGAGCTCGGCAATCGGTTGTTTCACGAAAAAGTCGGTCTTGCCGCAGACTTCCAGGCGAACCCGGACGTGGTCGCCCAGATAGATGAATTCCGCCACCCTCCCTGAGAAGCGGTTCACGCAGGACTCGCTGGAGCCGTTGAGGCTCACGCGTTCCGGGCGAATCGACAGCGTGACCGGTTCGCCGGTCTTGCCGACGTTAACGGCCAGGGCTTCAACCTTCTCACCGCGACCCAGTTCCACGATGCAGCGGTCGCCGGTGTGGCTGTGCAAGCGGCCGTTGAGGCGGTTGTTCTCGCCGATGAAGTTGGCGACGAAGGTGTTTTTCGGCTCTTCGTAGAGGGTGCGCGGCGGCGCAATCTGCTGAATCTCGCCTTGGTGGAACACGGCCACACGGTCGGACATGGTCAGGGCTTCGCCCTGGTCGTGGGTCACGTAGACCACAGTCACGCCGAGGCGCTGGTGCAGGTGCTTGATCTCCATCTGCATGTGTTCGCGCAGTTGTTTGTCCAGTGCGCCGAGGGGTTCGTCCATCAGCACCAGTTGCGGTTCGAACACCAAGGCACGGGCCAGGGCCACACGCTGCTGCTGACCGCCGGACAGTTGTGCCGGATAACGCTGGGCGAAGGTGTCGAGCTGAACCATGCTCAGGACTTTTTTGACCTTGTCGCTGACGTCGCTCTTGTTCAGGCCGCGCACGGTCAGCGGGAACGCCAGGTTCTCGGCAACGGTCATGTGTGGGAACAACGCGTAGTTCTGGAACACCATGCCGATGTCGCGCTTGTGCGGCGGCACGTTGTTGATGGAACGCCCGGCCAGCTGGATTTCGCCTGCGGTCGGCGTTTCGAAACCGGCGAGCATCATCAGGCTGGTGGTCTTGCCGGAGCCGGACGGGCCGAGCAAGGTGAGGAATTCGCCTTTGCGAATCTCCAGGTTGAGGTCTTTGACGATCAGGTTCTCGCCGTCGTAGCTTTTTTGCACTCCACGAAAGCTGACCAGAATGTCATTGGCCCCTGCGCTTGAATCGACCTGGCTCATACCCACACCTTTGTTGTTGATGACTGCTGTGGACTAAGCCTAGTGGACGCTGCCGACCACGCAAATCGGGGCGCAGGAGAGAATGGCCTCAGCCGGATGGAAGGTTGGGGGTAGGGATTGCCCTACACGGATGGCGGGGATGGATAGGGGCGGTGGCTAGTCTGAAGCTACAAGCCGCAAGAACTGGCAAAAGTAGCTTTTCAGGATGTCGCAAACGGATATGACGACGAGATCCCTGTGGGAGCGAGCCTGCTCGCGATAGCGGTGAATCAGGCAAAGCTATGCCGACTGACACGCCGCTATCGCGAGCAGGCTCGCTCCCACATTGGGACGGTGGTGGGCTTTAGAGAAGTTTGTGCTCCATGGCGTACTTCACCAGTTCCGCCAGGGAGGTGATGTTGAGTTTCTGCATCAGCCGCGCCTTGTGGGTGCTGATGGTTTTGCTGCTCAAGGCCAGTTGCTGGGCGATGTCGTTGACGTTGGCGCCCTGGGCCAGGCGTTCGAATACCGAGAATTCGCGCTCAGACAGCAACGAGTGCAGCGGCCGCGAATCGGTCAGGCCGACTTCGAAGACCATGCGGTCGGCCAGGTCCGGGTCGATGTAGCGCCCGCCCGCTGCGACCTTGCGGATCGCCGTCAGCAGCAGTGCCGGATCGCTGTCCTTGGTCGCATAACCCGCGGCGCCGACCTTCAACGCACGGGCGGCCATTTGCGCTTCGTCGTGCATCGACAACACCAGAATCGCCGGCGGATTGTTCAGCGCGCGAATCCGCGGAATCGCCTCCAGGCCGTTAACCCCGGGCATGGAGATGTCCAGCAAGACCACTTCGCAGGGAACATGGCGCAAGGTCTCGAGCAACTGCTCGCCATTGCTCGCCTCTCCTACCACCAGCAAATCCTTGGCCAGGCCGATCAATTGCTTGATGCCTTCGCGGACGATGGTGTGGTCTTCGGCTACCAGTACACGGATCACAGACTTCTCCAGATTCAAGATCTTTCGCGAGCAGGCTCGCTCCCACATTGGACTTCGGTGTTCCATAGATTTGTGCATTTACCAAATCCCTGTGGGAGCGAGCCTGCTCGCGAAAGCGTCAGCCCAAACACCACGAAGCCATCAGGCCTCATCCAACGGCACTCGCACACTCAGGGTCGTGCCTTCACCCGGTTCACTCTCAAGCGACAACTGCCCGCCCATGATCAACACTCGCTCGCGCATGCCGACCACCCCGAAGGATGTTGACCTACCTGTGACAGGGACAAATCCTACGCCATCATCGCTGACGGTCAGACACAACTCGTCGCCTTCCAGCGCCAATGTCAGTTCGACAGTATGCGCCTGGGCATGGCGCATGACATTGGTCAGCGCTTCCTGAAGGATCCGGAACAGGCCAATCGCCTTGGCATCACTGAGCACCGGCAGATTCTCCGGCACCTGCACCAGACACGGAATCTGCGTGCGCGCCTCGAATCGGCGGGCCTGCCATTCAATGGCCGACGCAATGCCGGCGTCGAGAATCGGCGGCCGCAGCGCCGTGGCCACATCGCGTACCAATTGGAACAACTGCGCTATCAGTCGCTTCATGCTGTTCAAGCGTTCGTTCAGGCCGGGGTCGAGCTGGGCGTAGGCCAGTTCACACATCGACGTTTCCAGTTTGAGCACGGTCAACATCTGACCCAGTTCGTCGTGAACTTCCCGGGCGATGCGGGCCTTTTCCTCTTCCCGCACGCTCTCCAGGTGCGCGGACAACTCACGCAACTGCTCGCGAGAGCTGGCCAGTTCCAGTTCGATGCGCTTGCTCTCGCTGATGTCCCAGACGATCCCGTCCCAGACATAGGCGCCGTCTTCGAGTCGGCGGGTGATGGCCTTGATCTCGGCCCAGCGTTGTTCGCCCGAACGGGTGAGAATCCGTCCCTGCCACGACCAGTCACTGTCCGTATCCAGCGCATGGTCCTGGGTTTGGTGGTAACTGGCCTTGTCGTCCGGGTGCACCAGGCTGCGCAGGCCTTTGTCGCGATGGGCCAGGGTGGCCGGTGCGTAACCCACCAGGCTCTCGCTGCCTTCACTGATGTAGGCAAAATCGATCTGCCCCGTCACCGGCGCCCGCTCCAGACGAAAGACCAGTCCTGGAACGTTGGCGGCGATCCCTTGCAGACGCGCTTCGCTTTCCTGCAACGCGGCCAATGCACGACGGCGCTCGGTGACGTCGTTGAGGTAAACCACCAGGTATTCGCCGTCGCGAAACCGCAAAAAGCTCAGCGAAACATCCACCGGCAGATTACTGCCATCGGCCCGCACGCAGTTGGTTTCGAAACTTTGCGGGCTGTCCTCACTGGCCCGGGCGCGTTTCCACAGGTTCAACCAGCGATCCATGTACAAGCCGGGCTCGAAGTCGATCAGCGGCCGATCAATGATCCCGCCCGCCGGATAACCCAGCATGGTTTCGGCCGCGCGATTGGCGTAGCGCACATGACTGTCCCAGTTGACCCAAAGGATGCCAACGGTGCTCTGGTCGATGGAAAACTGGGTGAGGCTCAAGGCTTCTTCGCTGGCGACACGCAGGGCAATGTCTTCGCGCGCTGCCAGCAAACGATGCTCAAGACTGTGCTGCTGCCGACGCTGCCAGAACACGATGGCCATGCTGCTCAGCATCAACACCGCCAACAACAGACAGAGGTTTTGCCAGAACCCCGGGGACTCGGTCAGCCGCGGGTATTTGGGTTGCAGCCATTGGTTGTGCAGTTGCTCCAGGTCTTTGGCCGGGATCGCCCGCAACGCGCTTTCGACGATGCCGGCCAGTTCCGGCCAATCCCGGCGCGTGGCCACCCGCAACAGTTGCGGCAAGCCGATGTCTCCCACCACCACCAGCCCGGCGAATTCCGGCTCGGCAGACAGACGTCCCAGCTGCGCTTCGTCGACCACGGCGTAACTGGCCTGCTGACTCAATAACAGTTGCAGTGCCTGGCGCTCGATCGGTACGCCTTGAAGGTTCAGATGCGGGTAGTTGCTGCGCAGGTAATCGGCGGTGGCGCCGGGCATGCGCACGGCAACGCGGGTCTGGCTGTCGAGTTTTTCCAGCTCTACCACGCCGGTGCTTTTCTGGTCACTGACCACCAGTTGCGGCACCCGCATATACGGGTCGGAAAACTGCCAGAGACGCAAGCCACCGGGTGTTTGGGTCAGCCCCGGAGCGATGTCGATTTCACCCTCTCGCGCGGCGTCTTCCAGCTGCGCCAGGTCGGGAAAGTTACGCCAGCTCAGCTCGACTTTAAGCGCCTTGGCCAACCACTTCATCAGCTCGACATTGACCCCGGACAATCGCTGCAAGCGACGATCGTATTGGGCGTAGGGCACTTGCAACACCAGCCCCACGCGCAATTCGCCATGTTGCGCCAGCCATTGGCGCTGGCCCGCGGACAATTGCGCGACATGCGCCGGTGGCGCGGGAGCCGCCCAGCCCATCAAGGGAAACCACAAACAGCCGATAACCCACAGGCAGCGAAAACGCATCATCGAAGTCTCACACACTGACAAATACTGACCAACCCATTAGGCTGCCGGAATAACTTCTGGCCTGGAATATCCGATGCCCCCTGTCTACCGCCTGGCACTGCCAGCATTGTGCCTGTCGCTGATCCTGCCTTGCGCCTTTTCCGTCGAGGCCGCCGACCCGGTACCTGCCGCAACGGAAACGCCCGCCGAAGAAAAACCGGTCGAGCGCCAGCCGCTGCTTGAGCGTAGTCAGGAAGAAGCGTCTGCACTTGAGCGACAGATTCCTGCTCAGGAACAGCAGCAACTGCAAGCGGGCAGCGACACGTTTCTGGCCTTGTGGAAACCGGCCAATACCGCCGAACCCAAAGGCGCGGTGATTATCATCCCGGGCGCCGGCGAAACCGTTGACTGGCCGCAAGCAATAGGTCCATTGCGACGTAAATTGCCGGACGCCGAGTGGAGCAGCGTGAGTATCACCTTGCCGGACCTGCAAAGCGATGCCATTGCGCCGCGTATCGCAGAAGTGGCACCCACACCAAAAGCCCCGGACACCGGCAGCAAAGACTCCACCACCGCAGCGCCCATCGAACAAGCGGCGGGCGGTGAAGCGGAGGTGGCGGACAAGGCGATCGCCGAAACCACCGAGGAACAGGCCAAAGCCGACGCCGAACGAATCTTCGCCCGCATCGACGCCGCCATTGCCTACGCCGAACAGCAAAGCGCTCGCAGCATTGTCATATTGGGGCATGGTACTGGCGCTTACTGGGCCGCGCGCTACCTGAGCGAGAAGCAGCCCTCGCAAGTGGAGAAGTTTGTGATGGTCGCCGCTCAGATGCCGACGAAAGCCAAGCCAGAGCTGGCCGAACTGACACCGACCCTGAAGCTGCCCACCGCAGACATCTTCTATATGGATAAGCCGCTGGATCGCAACCTGGCACTGGAACGCTTGCAGGCCAGCAAACGATTGAAGACTTCGGGGTTCAGTCAGGTCTCGCTCAAGGCCTTGCCTGGTAATACCAAGGCAGAGCAAGAGCAACTGTTCCGTCGGGTCCGCGGTTGGTTGAATCCACAGAACGCGGCGGACTGATAGACCGCGTCGCCCCATTCGCGAGCAGGCTCGCTCCCACAGTTGATCTCGGTCGTACACACATTCTGTGTCCACTGAAGATTCAATGTGGGAGCGAGCCTGCCCTACCGAAAATCCCGCCGCTCACGAATCAATGTGTAGGCGCTATGCAGCTCACGAGTCTTGTCAGTGGCCTCGCGAACTTGCAACGCCGTCGCACCGCTGCCAGCAATCTTGTCCGGGTGATGGCGACTCAGCAGGCGTCGATAGGCGCGCTTGATCTGCGCCGGCTCGCTGGTCGCCGAAACGCCCAAAAGCCGCAGGGCATCTTGATAGGTCAGCGCGCTGCTGACCTGTGCAAACTTGTGCTGCTCGTAATCGGCCGCCAGAGCCTGCACCTGTTGTGACGTCCAGCCCAGCCATTTACCCCACTGCCTGATCAGCGCTCGTTCAGCACTGCCGGCGCGGCCATCAGCCCAGATCATCCGCCAACAGGCGCGCAAGACGCCTTCGGCGGCATGAGGTTGTTTACTCAAGCGGCGCAGGTAACCGCGCAACCGGTCATCTCCCGACTTGCCGCGATTAAACGCGGCAATTGCCCGGCGCTGGGCCGACTCGGTCATGTCCAGCGAGCGCATTTCCTGACGGGCCTGCTGGATGTGGCCTTCCACCACCCGTCCATCGCACTTGGCCAGCCGTCCCAACAACACAAACAGCAGTTCATCATTGCGCAGCACCGAGCGGCCACCGAGCTTTTCTCGCAAGTGCGCCCAGCTCTGTATGTGCAAGTGCCGGTCCAGTACCTGCCCCAACAAGGCGCCAAGCATGGCCCCGGGAATGCTGGCTATGTAAAAGCCCGCTCCGGCTCCAATCAGAGTCCCTGGCCACAGCATGTCAGCGTCTCGCTTCTAACAGAGTTTCGACTTCAGCCAGGCGCTCGTGAGTGCCAACATCCACCCAATGTCCATTCAAGTGCTCGCCGGTGACGTGTCCATCGGCCATGGCCTTGCGCAGCAGCGGTGCAAGCTTGAAGGCGCCGGCGGAGCAACCGTCGAACAGCCGCGGGTGCAACACCGCGATACCGCTGTAGGTCAGGGTTGCAGTGTCCGGCTGGCCGTCGCGTACTTGCCCGTCGATCAAACTGAAGTCCCCGGCCGGGTGGTGGGGCGGGTTGTCCGCCAGCACCAAATGAGCCAGCCCGCCAATGGGCTGATGCAATACGCTGAAGTCGTAATCGGTCCAGATGTCACCGTTGACGACCAAAAAGGCCTCATCACCCAACAACGGCAACGCGCGGAAAATCCCGCCTCCGGTTTCCAGTGGCTCACCTTCCGGCGAGTACTGAATACGTACGCCGTATTGCGAGCCATCACCCAGGTAGCTTTCGACCTGCTGGCCGAGCCAGGCGTGGTTGATCACCACCTCGGTAAACCCCGCCACCGCCAAGGCCTTCAAGTGATACTCGATCAACGGAATACCACCAGCGCGAACCAGTGGTTTCGGCGTGGTCAGGGTCAGCGGGCGCATGCGCTCGCCTTTGCCTGCCGCCAGAATCATCGCCTTCATGCATTCGCTCCAGCACGCAGACTCAGCAGCAACACATCCAGCTCAGCCAGTTCAGGACGGCGGGCGATCACGGCGTCTATATAAGCAAAGAAGCGCGGTACATCGCCGAGATAGCGCGGCTTGCCGTCGCGGTGGCAGATGCGGGCGAAGATGCCGATCACTTTCAGGTGCCGCTGCACGCCCATCAGGTCGCTGGCACGCAGGAAATCTTCGAAGTCGGGCTGAACCGGGATCCCGAGATTGCCCGCTTGCTGCCAGTAAACTTCCAGCCAACCGCGCACACGCTCCTCGGGCCAGCTGAGGAACGCATCCTTGAACAGGCAGGTCACGTCGTAGGTCACCGGGCCATAGACCGCGTCCTGGAAATCCAGCACACCGGGATTTGGCTCGCTGAGCATCAGGTTGCGTGGCATGTAGTCGCGGTGCACCAGCACTTTGGGCTGGGCCAGCGCGCTGTCGATCAATAGCTCAGTCACGTTCTGCCAGAGCATTTGCTGCGCCGAGTCGAACTCGATACCCAATTCGCGCTTCACGTACCACTCAGGGAACAATTCCAGCTCGCGGCGCAGCAGCGTCACGTCATAACCCGGCAGCGGTGCAACCATCGGTAACTGCTGAAAAGCCAGCAGTGCTTGCAGGGCATCCTTGAACAAATCGTCGGCATTTTCGCTGTCAATCACGTCCAGGTAAGTCTTGTTGCCCAGGTCATTGAGCAAAAGAAAACCACGCTCGAGGTCTTCGGCATAAATTTTCGGAACATTTATTCCGGATTTCGCGAGCAAAAAAGCGATATCCACGAAGGGTTTACAGTTTTCCTGGGGCGGTGGCGCGTCCATCACGACGAAGCTTCTGCCCTCGCCTTCCCAGCGGAAATAACGTCGAAAACTCGCATCGCTGCTGGCCGCGGTCAACGTGGCCGGGGGTACGGCACCCCAGCCCTGCTCTGCAAAGAGGACAGCCAATTGCTCATCGAGCCAAACTTTCAGGTGTTGCAAACGTACATCTTGGTCAGGCATTGCAAGGGTCTCCGACGGCGCTAGCCGTCAAGCGGGTCATGCTTTATTATCCAGCATCTTTTTCAGACCATCGAGAGGCGTGCGGCCCACACCGCGGGCAGATGGCACGCAGGAAGCCCGGACTAATAAGATGGCATTGAAATCCCCCGCGTTTCGTAAAAAATTTCCGTTGTTGGTTACCGGCAGTCTGCTGGCCCTGCAACCTCTAGCCACTTCGTTCGTGGTCGCCGCGGAACAGTATGACTGCTCAGTCTCTGCTTCGGGTGCCTGGAACTGTGCGCCAAAATCTCCAGCAGCTGCGCTGCCACCGCGTCCCGTCCATGACGGCAGTGCGGCGGTAAGCACGAGCGGCGAGACTCCGGCCGACAGCGGTTCCAGTCAAGACACCGGCCCTAAGCCTGTGCTGGTGACCGAATCCAAGGGCCGCGGGCTAAAATCGCGTAGCGAAGACTACAGCCACCTCGATTGGGTTCCGCGCGAGAAGCTCACTGCAGCGCAATTGGCCGAAACCGGTCCTTACTGCTCTGGTTCCTATATCGAACCGATTCGTCCTGGCATGAATGACAAGACGAATAAAAGTGACGCTCCGACCTTTCTTGGCGCCAAAGCCTCTCGCTATAAGCAGGATGAGCAGATCGCGACCCTGGCCGGTGACGTGGTCATGCGCCAGGGCAGCATGCAGGTCGAAGCCGACGAAGCGAACCTCTACCAGGCTGAAAGCCGTGGCGAACTGAGCGGCAACGTCCGTGTTCGCGACAACGGCGCACTGATCGTGGGCGACCACGCCGACGTGCAGCTCGACACCGGTGAAGCCAAGGTCGACAACGCCGAATACGTGATGCACAAATCCCGTATCCGAGGCAATGCGCTGTACGCCAAACGTGCCGAGAACGCGATCATCCGCCTCAAGGATGGTACGTACACCACGTGTGAACCGAACAGCAACGCCTGGCAGCTCAAGGGCAACAACATCACCTTGAACCCGGCGACCGGCTTCGGTACAGCGACCAACGTGACACTGCGGGTCAAAGACATTCCGGTCCTGTACACGCCGTACATCTATTTCCCGATCGATGACCGTCGCCAGTCCGGCTTCCTGCCGCCGACTATCGGCACCGGCAGCGATACCGGCTTCATGCTGGTCACACCGTATTACTTCAACCTGGCACCGAACTACGATGCCACGTTGTACCCGCGCTACATGGCCAAGCACGGGCTGTTGATGGAAGGCGAGTTCCGTTACCTGACCCCGTCCAGCGAAGGTCAGTTCGGCGCCGCGTACCTCAACGACGAAGACACCGATCGCAAGCTGCAGACCGACTACGAAAAAACCCGGTACATGTACAACTGGCAGCACAAGGGTGGTCTCGACTCGCGCGTCTTCACGCAAGTCGACTACACCAAGATCAGCGATCCGTATTACTTCCAGGATCTGCAGACTGACCAGATTGGCGTGAAAAGCGCGGATTACGTGAATCAGCAGGGTTCTGTCAGCTATCGGGGCGACAGCTATGTCGCTCGCATCAACGCTCAGGCTTATCAGCTGGCGACCGTTTCAAACATCACGCCGTATGACCGCTTGCCGCAGATCACCTTTGATGGTGCGCTGCCGGTACATCCGGGCGGCCTGGATTTCGCATACAACACGGAAATCGTGCGGTTTGATCGGGATTTGAAAACCGGCAATTTCGTAGATGAAGATGGCGGGCCGCTTAATGCGGATGGCACCACCGGTACTCCACGTCTTGATACCAACGTTTTCGGCCTGGCCCGGGCCAACGGCAATCGCCTCAACGTAGCTCCGGTTGTCAGCTATCCGATGAATGCAAGTTATGGCTTCCTGAAACCATCGCTCAAATATCAATACACCCAGTACGACCTGGATCTCGATAACAAGGGCAAAGCTGACATCGCCAGCCAAGGCGCTGAAGGCGATCGACTCAACGGCACCTTCGGCAGCAACCAAAGCCGTGGCGTGCCAATCGCCAGCATCGATAGCGGCCTGTACTTCGATCGCAACACCAACTGGTTCGGCAAGAACTATCGCCAGACCCTGGAACCGCGTCTGTACTATCTCTATGTACCTGAGAAAGACCAGACCGACATTCCAGTCTTCGACACCGCCGAATACACCTTCAACTACGCGTCGCTGTTCCGTGACAACCGTTTCTCCGGCTCCGACCGCGTCGGCGACGAGAACAAACTGTCTCTGGGCATAACCAACCGCTGGATCGAAGACAATGGCTTCGAACGTCAACGCATCAGCGTCGGCCAGGCCTTGTACTTCAAGGACCGCGAAGTCCAGTTGCCGGGGATCGATGCCAAAACCCGCGACGATGCGCATGCCAACGTTTCGCCTTATGCACTGGAATACGAATACCGCTGGAACCGCGATTGGCGCACCACAGCCGATTACAACTGGGACCCGGACAGCCGCAGCCCTCGCTCGGGCAGCGCGATGTTCCACTACCAGCCTGAAGACAACCCGAACAAGGTCATCAACGCTGGCTATCGCTATCGCAATGACCAGGTCCGTTACGACCAAAACACCGGTAAATGGTCGGTGGGCGGCGGTGACTATGGCACCCCGGGGCAGCCTGGCTTCGTGAAGGACTACTACAAGATCAAGCAGCACGATTTCTCGGTGATCTGGCCAATCGTGCCGCAGTGGAACGCCATCAGCCGCTGGCAGTATGACTACAACCGTAACCGTACCCTGGAAGCCTTTGGTGGTTTCGAGTACGACAACTGCTGCTGGAAACTGCGTTTGATCAACCGCTACTTCGTCGACTACGACGAATTTAGCCAGGACGCTCCGCAAAACGAAAAAGGCGACCACGGCGTCTTCCTACAAATCGTTCTGAAAGGTCTCGGCGGCCTCACCGGCGCCAAAGTAGAGAGCTTCCTCGACAAAGGCATCCAAGGTTATCGTGAACGTGAAGACCAAGCTTTCTGATTGTCTGCGCCCGCTAGTGTTGGGCGCGTTGTTCCTGGGTACCGCAGCGAACGCTGCGGTACAGTCCATTGATAAAGTGGTGGCCATTGTCGACAACGACGTGGTCATGCAGAGCCAACTGGACCAACGTGTCCATGAAGTTCAGCAAACCATCGCCAAACGCGGTGCAGCCGCGCCACCGGCCGGCGTGCTGGATCAGCAGGTGCTTGAGCGTCTGATCGTCGAAAACCTGCAACTGCAGATCGGTGAGCGCTCCGGTATCCGCATCACCGATGAAGAACTGAACCAGGCTGTCGGCACCATTGCCCAGCGCAACAATATGACTTTGGATCAATTCCGCGCCGCCCTGACTCACGATGGTCTGTCCTACGACGACGCCCGTGACCAGATTCGTCGCGAAATGATCATCAGCCGTGTGCGTCAGCGTCGTGTGGCCGAACGCATCCAGGTCTCCGAGCAGGAAGTGAAAAACTTCCTCGCTTCCGACCTTGGCAAAATGCAATTGTCAGAAGAGTTCCGCCTGGCCAACATCCTGATTCCTACGCCGGAAAGCGCCAACTCCGACGCCATTCAGAATGCCGCCAAGCAAGCCGACGCGGTTTACCAGCAGCTCAAGCAAGGCGCTGACTTCGGTCAGTTGGCAATCGCCAAATCCGCCAGCGAAACCGCACTGGAAGGTGGCGACATGGGCTGGCGTAAAGCCGGTCAATTGCCACCACCGTTCGATCGCATGCTGAGCACTATGGCTGTCGGTGACATTACCCAGCCAATGCGTACGCCGGGCGGCTTCATCATCCTGAAGATCCTCGACAAGCGTGGCGGTGAGACCCAGACGCGTGACGAAGTGCACGTGCGTCATATCCTGGTCAAACCGAGCCCGATCCGCGACGAAGCAAAAACCAAGGCTCTGGCTCAGTCGCTCTACTCCCGTATAGAAGCGGGCGAAGATTTCGGCGAACTGGCGAAAAGCTTCTCGGAAGATCCGGGTTCCGCCCTCAACGGTGGTGACCTGAACTGGATCGACCCGAATGCTTTGGTGCCTGAATTCCGCGAAGTGATGGCCAAGACCCCGCAAGGTCAGCTGTCCAAGCCGTTCCAGACCCAATACGGCTGGCACGTTCTGGAAGTCCTTGGCCGTCGCGCCACTGACAGCACCACCCAGGCCCGTGAGCAGCAAGCAATGACCGTATTGCGTAACCGCAAATACGACGAAGAGCTGCAAACCTGGCTGCGTCAGATCCGTGACGAAGCGTACGTAGAGATCAAACTCCCTGGTGCAAACCAGGCAGCGCAGTGAAACCCAAACGTTTCGCGCTGACACCCGGCGAACCGGCCGGTATAGGTCCTGACCTGTGCCTGCTGCTCGCCTCGCAAGCCCAGCCACATCCCCTGATTGCCATTACCAGCCGCGACCTGCTCCTTGAGCGGGCCGTGCAGCTGGGGGTGGCTGTCGATTTGCTGCCGGTAACCCCGGACAACTGGCCAGATGTACCCGCGCCAGCCAACAGCCTGTATGTCTGGGATACACCGCTCAACGCCAAGGTCACTGCCGGGCAACTGGACAAGGCCAACGCGGCTTTCGTCCTTGAAACCCTGACCCGAGCTGGCCAAGGCTGCCTGGACGGGCATTTTGCCGGCATGATCACGGCCCCCGTGCACAAGGGCGTGATCAATGAATCCGGGATCGCGTTTTCCGGGCACACAGAGTTTCTCGCCGACCTGACTCATACCGCACAAGTCGTGATGATGCTCGCCACCCGCGGATTGCGCGTGGCGCTGGTCACCACTCACCTGCCTCTTCGCGAGATTGCCGATGCGATCACGCCGGAGCGACTGGAACGGGTCACGCGAATTCTGCACGCCGACCTGCAAGAAAAATTCGGCATTGCCCAGCCACGCATCCTCGTGTGTGGGCTCAACCCCCATGCCGGCGAAGGCGGACACCTGGGCCATGAAGAAATCGACATCATCGAACCTACATTAGAGCGCTTGCGCGGCGAAGGAATGGACCTCCGTGGCCCCCTGCCCGCCGACACTCTGTTTACCCCCAAATATCTGGAGCACTGCGATGCGGTGCTGGCGATGTACCACGACCAGGGCCTGCCTGTGCTGAAGTACAAAGGCTTCGGCGCGGCTGTCAATGTGACCCTCGGCTTGCCGATCATCCGCACATCGGTCGACCACGGCACTGCCCTGGACCTGGCTGGAAGCGGAAAAATCGATACTGGCAGCCTGCAAGTCGCCCTGGAAACCGCCTACCAGATGGCCGAGACCCGTTTATGACCGAGCATTACCAACACCGGGCGCGCAAGCGTTTCGGCCAAAACTTCCTGCACGACGCTGGCGTTATCGACCGCATCCTGCGCGCCATCCGCGCCAAGCCCGAAGACCGCCTGCTGGAAATCGGCCCTGGCCAGGGTGCGCTGACTGAAGGCCTGCTTAACAGCGGTGCCCAGTTGGACGTGGTAGAACTGGACAAGGATCTGATCCCGATCCTCAACCAGCAATTCGCCGGCAAGAGCAACTTCAACCTGCACCAGGGCGACGCACTGAAGTTCGACTTCAACAGCCTGAACGCTGCGCCGAATAGCCTGCGGGTGGTCGGCAACCTGCCGTATAACATCTCTACGCCGCTGATTTTTCACCTGTTGCATAACGCCAGCCTGATTCGCGACATGCATTTCATGCTGCAAAAAGAAGTGGTCGAGCGCCTCGCGGCAGGCCCTGGTGGTGGTGACTGGGGTCGCTTGTCGATCATGGTTCAGTACCACTGCCGGGTTGAACATTTGTTCAACGTTGGCCCGGGCGCGTTCAATCCGCCGCCCAAAGTCGATTCGGCCATCGTGCGCCTGGTGCCCCACGCGGTGCTGCCACACCCAGCCAAGGATCACAAGCTGTTAGAGCGTGTTGTGCGTGAAGCCTTTAACCAGCGCCGCAAGACCCTGCGCAACACCCTCAAGCTGCTGCTGAGCAACGCTGAAATCGAAGCCGCTGGCGTTGATGGCAGCCTGCGTCCCGAACAGCTCGATCTGGCCGCCTTCGTGCGCCTGGCCGACAAGCTCAGCGAACAAGTCCTACAGATGCCCGCCGCTGACTGACAGGCTATGAGCGTTATCGGGTAGGACACCAGCCTTCATGTCTGGTTTACTACCCGATACTTGGCCTAGACTGAGTTCTATCAGCTACGCCCCGCGTTCCGCTTCGTTTTTAAGGCCTCTTGCATGTCCGATCCTCGTTATCAGGTCGACGTCAGCGTCGTCACCCGCTATCTGGCAGAACAATCGCAACCCGAGCACAATCGCTTTGCCTTCGCCTACACCATCACCGTGCACAACAATGGCGAGCTACCAGCCAAACTATTGTCGCGGCACTGGGTGATCACCGACGGTGACGGGCATGTCGAGGAGGTTCGCGGTGCCGGCGTCGTGGGTTTGCAGCCGCTGATCCAGGCAGGTGAAAACCACACCTACAGCAGCGGCACGGTCATGACCACCAAGGTCGGCACCATGCAGGGCACTTACCAGATGCTTGCCGATGACGGCAAACACTTCGACGCCATCATCGCCCCATTCCGCCTGGCGGTGCCCGGAGCCCTGCACTGATGGCAACGTACGCCGTCGGCGATCTGCAAGGCTGCCTTCAAGCATTGCAATGCCTGCTCAAGCAAGTCGCCTTCGACCCGACACGGGATCGTCTGTGGCTGGTGGGCGATCTGGTCAACCGTGGCCCGCAGTCCCTGGACACTTTGCGTTTCCTCTATAGCATCCGCGAATCGCTGGTGTGTGTGCTCGGCAACCATGATCTGCACTTACTGGCCGCCGGGAAAAACATCGAACGCTTGAAGAAGTCCGACACCCTGCTCGAGATTCTCGCGGCGCCCGATTGTGCGGAACTGCTGGAGTGGCTGCGTCAGCAAAAGCTCATGCACTACGACGAACAGCGCGATGTCGCCCTGGTACACGCTGGCATTCCGCCCCAGTGGTCACTGCGCAAGGCCTTGAAGTATGCCGGCGAAGTCGAGACTGCGCTGCGCGACGATAACCTGCTCCCGGCCTACCTCGATGGCATGTACGGCAACGACCCGGCGAAATGGGACAACGATCTCAAAGGCGTGACCCGCCTGCGGGTGATCACCAACTATTTCACCCGCATGCGGTTTTGCACCGCCGAGGGCAAGCTTGACCTTAAAAGCAAGGAAGGCCTCGACAATGCGCCACCAGGCTACAAACCCTGGTTCCAGCACAAAGAGCGCAAGACCAAGGGCCTGAAGATCATCTTCGGCCACTGGGCCGCGCTGGAAGGTCGGTGCAACGAACCGGGCATCTCGGCCCTCGATACCGGCTGTGTCTGGGGTGGCGCCTTGACCCTGATGAATGTCGACAGCGGTGAGCGCCTGTCCTGTCAATGCGACGAGCACGGCCTTGCGCTGCCGCCAGTCGCCCCACTTAGACCCGAACCATCGTCAGCCAGCGCCCCGCGCTAGACTGCGCTTTCAGCCGAGCCACAGGAGCCCGCCATGAGCGAATTCAAACGTATCCCCCCAGAACAGGCCCAGGCCCTGCGCGAACAAGGCGCGGTGGTGGTCGATGTCCGCGATCCTGCGACCTTTGCCGCGTTGCACATCGCCGGATCGAAGCATCTGGACAACGTTTCCATCTCGGATTTCATCCGCGCCGCCGACCTTGATGCACCGACGGTAGTGGTCTGCTATCACGGCAATTCCAGCCAGAGCGCAGCGGCGTACCTGATCAGCCAGGGCTTCTCCGACGTCTACAGCATGGATGGCGGTTTTGAGCTGTGGCGTACGACTTATCCTTCGGAAACGGCGCAAGGCACTTCCGAATAATATTTTTGTAACGCGCAAGCCCCGGCCCCCGCGGGCTCGCGCGGTGGCAGACGAACGGTCTGCCACAACTAATTACGTATCTCGCCTTTACCTGCCGAATTCCCAACTATCCTTAAGCGCAGGCCATCCAAAACAGGGGAGAGCCGGTACACCGGCGCGCGGGTCATCGGGAGTAGCTTTCGGGGTAGTCAGCTTCGAAAGAGTTCTGGGGGGTAAACAGCGACTGCATATTCGGTCGCTGCCAGCATCGACTGAATGATCCGGCGTCGGCTCCACGTATCGAGCGAGGTGACGTCATGAGTATCTTTAGCCACTTCCAACAACGCTTCGAGTCCACACGCCAGGAAGAACTCTCGCTGCAAGAGTATCTTGAGCTGTGCAAAAGCGACCGCAGCGCCTACGCCTCCGCCGCCGAGCGTCTGTTACTGGCCATCGGTGAACCGGAGCTGCTCGACACCTCCGCCAACTCGAGGCTGTCGCGAATCTTTTCCAACAAGGTGATCCGCCGCTATCCGGCCTTTGAAGACTTCCACGGGATGGAAGAATGCATCGACCAGATCGTGTCGTATTTCCGCCATGCCGCTCAGGGCCTGGAAGAGAAGAAACAGATTCTTTACTTGCTCGGCCCCGTGGGTGGCGGTAAATCGTCCCTGGCCGAAAAGCTGAAACAGCTGATTGAAAAAGTGCCCTTCTACGCGATCAAGGGCTCGCCGGTATTCGAATCACCTCTGGGTCTGTTCAACGCCACTGAAGATGGCGCGATCCTTGAGGAAGACTTCGGCATCCCACGGCGCTACCTCAACACCATCATGTCGCCATGGGCGACCAAACGCCTGGCCGAATTCGGCGGCGACATCAGCCAGTTCCGGGTGGTGAAGCTCTACCCGTCGATCCTCAACCAGATCGCCGTGGCCAAAACCGAGCCGGGAGATGAAAACAACCAGGACATCTCGGCACTGGTGGGCAAAGTCGACATCCGCAAACTCGAAGAATTCCCGCAGAACGACGCCGACGCCTACAGCTACTCGGGCGCCCTGTGCCGGGCCAACCAGGGCCTGATGGAATTCGTCGAAATGTTCAAGGCACCGATCAAGGTGCTGCACCCACTGCTGACCGCCACTCAGGAAGGCAACTACAACAGTACCGAAGGTCTGGGGGCGATTCCGTTTACCGGGATCCTGCTGGCCCACTCCAACGAATCGGAATGGCACACCTTCCGCAACAACAAGAACAACGAAGCCTTCATCGACCGGATCTACATCGTCAAAGTGCCGTACTGCCTGCGGGTCAGCGACGAAGTGAAGATCTACGACAAACTCTTGTTCAACAGCTCCCTGGCCAAGGCACACTGCGCGCCTGACACCCTGAAAATGCTCGCCCAGTTCACCGTACTCTCGCGCCTCAAGGAGCCGGAAAACTCCAACATCTACTCCAAGATGCGCGTGTATGACGGCGAAAACCTCAAGGACACCGATCCGAAGGCCAAGTCGATCCAGGAATACCGCGACAACGCGGGTGTCGACGAAGGCATGAACGGCCTGTCGACCCGTTTCGCGTTCAAGATCCTGTCGAAAGTGTTCAACTTCGATCCGCACGAAATCGCCGCCAACCCGGTGCACTTGCTCTACGTGCTGGAACAACAGATCGAGCAGGAACAATTCCAGGCCGAGACCCGCGAACGCTATCTGCGCTTCCTCAAGGAGTACCTGGCACCGCGTTACATCGAATTCATCGGCAAGGAAATCCAGACCGCCTACCTCGAGTCTTACAGCGAGTACGGCCAGAACATCTTCGATCGCTACGTG
This sequence comes from Pseudomonas sp. LB3P25, assembly GCF_054897985.1. Lineage (NCBI taxonomy): Bacteria > Pseudomonadati > Pseudomonadota > Gammaproteobacteria > Pseudomonadales > Pseudomonadaceae > Pseudomonas > Pseudomonas sp. LB3P25. The sequence goes on from NZ_CM142711.1 coordinate 6,602,911, forward strand.
CTATACGCCGACTTCTGGATCCAGGACCAGGAATACCGCGACCCGGAAACCGGCGAGATCCTCAACCGCGTAGCGCTGAACGAAGAATTGGAGAAAATCGAAAAACCGGCCGGCATCAGCAATCCGAAGGATTTCCGCAACGAAATAGTCAACTTCGTGCTGCGCGCCCGGGCCAACAACAACGGCAAGAACCCGACATGGCTCAGCTACGAAAAACTGCGGGTGGTCATCGAGAAAAAAATGTTCTCCAACACCGAGGATCTTCTGCCAGTCATCAGCTTCAATGCCAAGGCCAGCAAAGAGGACCAGCAAAAGCACAACGACTTCGTCACACGGATGGTCGAGCGGGGCTACACCGACAAACAGGTCCGACTGCTGTCCGAGTGGTACCTGCGGGTCAGAAAATCACAATAACCCGCTGCCGGTCAGACCGGTTGTCGTCAGCCAGAGGCCTGTGTACGCATTTTCTGTTACACAGACCTCTGAAGGTGTTCGAAAGTCGGTAGCGAGGTTCAGGCGGCGTCCAAAAGCGCTTGGGGGAGCGTTAACATCCCTTGGCACGGTCGATGCTGCATAACCGCTCGCCCCTTTCAGGACAGCTTCTAAGGAGCAGTCATGAGCTATGTGATCGACCGACGTCTCAATGGCAAGAACAAGAGCACGGTGAACCGTCAGCGGTTTCTGCGGCGTTACCGTGATCACATCAAAAAGGCTGTCGAAGAGGCGGTCAGCCGGCGCTCCATTACCGATATGGAACACGGCGAACAGATCAGCATCCCCGGCCGCGACATTGACGAGCCGGTGCTTCACCACGGTCGCGGTGGCAAGCAGACTGTCGTGCACCCGGGCAACAAGGAATTCACCAGCGGCGAGCACATTGCCCGCCCGCCCGGAGGTGGCGGTGGCAGAGGCCCCGGCAAGGCCGGCAATTCGGGCGAAGGGATGGACGAATTCGTCTTCCAGATCACCCAGGAGGAATTCCTCGAGTTCATGTTCGAGGACCTTGAGCTGCCGAACCTGGTCAAGCGTAACCTGACCGGCACCGACACCTTCAAGACTGTTCGTGCCGGGATCAGTAACGAGGGCAATCCGTCGCGGATCAACATCATCCGTACCTTGCGCTCGGCCCACGCACGGCGAATCGCCCTGTCTGGCAGCAGCCGGGCAAAACTGCGCGAAGCCAAAGAAGAACTGCTGCGACTCAAGCGGGATGAGCCAGACAACTTCGGCGATATTCAGAAAATCGAAGCAGAAATCGAAAAACTCAGTGCGCGCATTCATCGCGTACCGTTCCTCGACACCTTCGACCTCAAGTACAACCTGCTGATCAAGCAACCCAACCCCAGTTCCAAGGCAGTGATGTTCTGCCTGATGGACGTGTCCGGTTCCATGACCCAAGCGACCAAGGACATCGCCAAGCGCTTCTTTATCCTGCTGTACCTGTTTCTCAAGCGTAACTACGACAAGATCGACGTCGTGTTCATCCGCCACCACACCAGTGCCCGGGAAGTGGATGAAGAAGAGTTTTTCTACTCCCGCGAAACCGGCGGCACCATCGTTTCCAGCGCATTGAAACTGATGCAGGAAATCATGGCCGAACGCTATCCGAGCAACGAGTGGAACATCTATGCCGCCCAGGCCTCTGACGGCGATAACTGGAACGACGACTCGCCGATCTGTCGCGACATACTGATCAACCAGATCATGCCGTTCGTGCAGTACTACACTTACGTTGAGATCACCCCGCGCGAACACCAGGCCCTGTGGTTCGAGTACGAACGCATCGCCGAAGCCTTCTCTGACACTTTTGCCCAGCAGCAACTGGTCTCGGCCGGGGATATCTATCCGGTCTTCCGTGAACTCTTCCAGCGCAGGTTAGTGACATGACCGCCAAAGAGCAGAAGCGCCAACCCATTTCCACCGGCTCCGAATGGACGTTCGAGCTGATCCAGGCCTACGACAAAGAAATCAGTCGTCTGGCGGCTCGCTACGCGCTCGATACTTACCCCAACCAGATCGAAGTGATCACCGCCGAGCAGATGATGGACGCCTACGCCTCCGTCGGCATGCCGCTGGGTTATCACCATTGGTCCTACGGCAAACACTTCCTCAGCACCGAGAAATCCTACAGCCGTGGGCAGATGGGGCTAGCCTACGAGATCGTGATCAACTCGGACCCCTGCATTGCCTATTTGATGGAAGAAAACACCATCTGCATGCAGGCATTGGTCGTCGCCCATGCCTGCTACGGGCACAACAGCTTTTTCAAAGGCAACTACCTGTTCCGCACCTGGACTGACGCCAGTTCAATCATCGATTACCTGGTCTTCGCCAAGCAGTACATCATGCAGTGCGAAGAGCGCCACGGTATCGACGCGGTCGAGGACTTGCTGGATTCCTGCCACGCCCTGATGAACTACGGGGTTGATCGCTACAAACGCCCGTATCCGATTTCTGCTGAAGAAGAGCGCCGTCGGCAAAAGGACCGGGAAGAGCATTTGCAGAAACAGATCAACGATCTGTGGCGGACCATTCCAAAAGGTGCGGACAAGTACAGCGACAAGGACAACGCGCGCTTCCCCGCCGAACCTCAGGAAAATATCCTCTACTTCATCGAAAAACACGCACCGCTGCTGGAGCCATGGCAGCGGGAAATCGTGCGGATCGTGCGCAAGATTGCCCAGTATTTCTATCCGCAACGCCAGACTCAGGTGATGAACGAAGGCTGGGCCACGTTCTGGCATTACACCCTGATGAACGACCTATATGACGAAGGCCTGGTTACCGACGGCTTCATGATGGAGTTTCTGACGTCCCACACCAGCGTGGTCTATCAACCCGGCTTCGACAGTCCCTACTACAACGGTATCAACCCCTACACTCTGGGTTTTGCCATGTACCGGGACATCCGCCGCATGTGTGAAAACCCTACCGAAGAGGATTACCGCTGGTTCCCTGAGATCGCTGGGACCGACTGGCTGTCGAGCATCAAATTCGCCATGAGCAGTTTCAAGGATGAGAGTTTCATCCTCCAGTACCTGTCACCCAAGGTGATCCGCGACCTGAAGCTGTTCAGCATTCTCGATGACGACCAGAAAGATGACCTGCTGGTCCCGGCGATTCATGACGAAGATGGTTACCGGATCATCCGTGAAACCCTGGCGGCGCAATACAACCTCGGCAACCGTGAACCCAACGTGCAGATCTACAGCATCGACCGGCGTGGTGACCGCTCCCTGACCCTGCGTCACCAGCAACATGACCGAAAACCGCTGGGCGAGTCCACCGAGGAAGTACTCAAGCACCTCCATCGGCTCTGGGGCTTCGACATTCACCTGGAAACCCTGCAAGGGGATCAGGTGATGAAAACCCATCACGTTCCGCCCAGAGGTGAACACGGCGAAGGGGATTACGGCCGGCTGGACCTGGCTGTCATCCATCTTTGATCCTGTTTCTGCCTCCGAAAGTTCGACGCAACGGTTATTCTGTCGAGCTAACGGAGGTTTTTTATGCAGATTTATAAAGTCGGTGGTGCGGTACGTGATCGCCTGCTGGGCAAGCCAGTCACCGATATCGACTGGGTCGTGGTCGGCGCCACCACTGAGGAAATGCTCGCCAAGGGCTTTCGCCCGGTGGGCGCGGACTTCCCGGTGTTTCTTCACCCAAAAAGCGGTGAGGAGTACGCCCTCGCCCGGACCGAGCGCAAAAGCGGACGCGGTTACGGCGGCTTTACTTTTCACGCCAGCCCCGAAGTCACCCTCGAAGAAGACCTGATCCGTCGTGACCTGACCATCAATGCCATGGCCGAAGACGATCAGCAGAACCTGACCGATCCTTATCATGGCCAACGCGATCTCGAGGATCGCCTCCTGCGCCACGTTTCCCCTTCGTTCGCCGAAGATCCCCTCAGGGTTCTGCGCGTTGCCCGCTTCGCCGCTCGGTATGCCGAACTCGGCTTCACCGTCGCACCTGAGACTCTGGAACTGATGCACCAACTTAGCGAGTCAGGTGAACTGGAAGCCTTGACCGCCGAACGCAGCTGGAAAGAAATCTCCCGCGCATTGATGGAAGATCAGCCTCAGGTGTTCATTGAGGTGCTGCGCGAGTGTGGCGCGCTCAAGGTGCTGATGCCGGAGGTCGATGCGCTGTTCGGCGTACCGCAACCGGAAGCCCACCACCCGGAAATCGACACAGGCGTGCACACCCTGAGCGTGCTGGAGCAAGCGGCGAAACATAAACAACCACTCACCGTGCGCTGGGCCTGCCTGTTGCACGACCTCGGCAAGGGACTGACGCCCGAGGAGGAATGGCCCCGACACATTGCCCACGAGCACAAAGGCCTGAAGTTAATCAAAGCGGTCAACGAACGCTTCAAGGCGCCGAGGGATTGCCAGGAACTGGCGCTGCTGGTGGGCGAATATCACACCCATGGCCATCGCGCCCTGGAGCTGAAAGCGTCGACCTTGTTGGAGTTGCTGCAGAGTTTCGACATCTACCGCCGACCGCAGCGGTTCGAGGAATTTATTGCGGCATGCGAGATGGACGCGCGTGGACGCAAAGGTCTGGAGCAGAGAAGTTATCCACAGGCGGATTATTTGCGCGGGGCGGCGAATGCGGCTCGGACCGTGGCAGTTCAGCCATTGCTGGAGAAAGGATTCAAAGGGCCGGAGCTGGGTGAGGCGATCAAGCGTGAGCGGCTCAAGGCATTGAAGGCTTACAAAGAAAAAGCCTAAGCAAGAGCAAAAGATCGCAGCCTTCGGCAGCTCCTACAGGGCGCACATCAATCCATGTAGGAGCTGCCGAAGGTTCGGGCCGCGTTCGGACGATCTTTTGCTTTACAGCAAATCTGAGGGCGTCAGCTGCTTACCACGCCACTCAAAAGCCACCGGCGCCAACACCTGATCAATCTGCGCCTGGCGCCACAACGTCGCAAAGCTCTTGCCTACACCCGGATGCACGCGATCCGGTGCGATCAGCGATAACGGCCACAGCACGAAGGCGTTTTTCAGAATTTCTGCCCGCGGCAGGATCAAGCCATCAAAGTTGCCCACCAGATCGCCGAACAGCAGCACGTCGATATCCAGCGGCAACCCCTTGCGATCCGGCGCATAACGGCCGTTGTCCGCCTCGATGAATTTCAGCCGGCGATCCAGCTCCATCAGCGGCAAATCGGTAAAAGCCGACACCACAAAATTGAAGAACGGCCCGCTCTTGATCCCCACCGGCTGGCTTTCGAACACCGCCGAGCAGCGTATATCCACCAGGAAACCTGCCAAGGCTTCCAGGCCAGCCTGCAAATGGGATTCACGCTCGATATTGCTACCGAGCCCGAGATACACCTGAGTCAGCGACATCCGCGCTCGATCTCCACGCCCACACCGCCCGTGGCAGCCGGGATGGCACCTGGCTTGGTCAGCTTGAGGCGCATCCATGTGATGTTGAATTCGCTCATCAGGACTTCAGCCAGACGCTCGGCGAAGGTCTCGACCAACTGGAACTGCGCCTGCTCGGCAAACGCCTGGATGCGCGACGAAACGCTCGCGTAATCGAGCGCCAGTGTCAGGTCATCACCGGCGGCGGCTGGGCGATTGTCCCAGGCGAAACTCAGATCAAGACGCAAGCACTGTCGGATGCCTCGCTCCCAGTCGTAGGCACCAATCACGGTGTCGACTTCCAGGCCCTCGATAAACACTCTGTCCAAGCACTTTTCTCCGCTGCACGACAAGGGCGCAATGCGCCGTTAGAATCAGGGCGTCCTTGCCCGGAATAGTTAGCATGTTTTGGTTACTGGCGACCCTCGCCTACCTGCTCGGCTCTCTGTCCTTCGCCATTTTGCTCAGCCGCCTGACCGGTAACCCCGATCCGCGAATGAGTGGCTCCGGCAATGCCGGCGCCACCAATATGTTGCGCCTGGCCGGCAAGAAACTCGCCGTCCTGACCTTGATCGGGGACCTCTTCAAAGGCCTGCTACCCGTACTTATCGCCGGCGTTGCGGGTCTTTCGCTTCAGGAACAGGCCTGGATTGGCGTCTGCGCCGTTATCGGCCACCTGTTCCCGCTGTACTTTCGCTTTCGCGGTGGCAAGGGTGTCGCCACCTCAGCCGGCATGCTGCTGGGCCTCTACCCGCCCGCCGCACTGCTGGCGGTTTGCGCCTGGCTGCTGACGTTCTACCTGACTCGCACCAGCTCACTGGCGGCCTTGATCGCCACACCGCTGACCCTACCGCTGCTGGCCTGGCAAGAACCGGCGGCACTGCTGCCCATGAGCGCACTCACGGGTCTGATCGTCTGGCGCCATCGCGGCAATCTACGCGACCTGTTTGCCGGGCGCGAACGGCATTTTTAAATACCGGGCATGAGCGCGGCTCATCCCGCACATCATCACAGCGCCGACAATTGCTCCATCGGCCAACGCGCCTGCACGCTGATCGCCAGGCTTTCGTGCTGACCGGCCTGTAAGCGCTGGCAGCCGGCAAACGCAATCATCGCGCCATTGTCGGTGCAGAACTCCGGACGGGCATAAAAAACATCGCCCTTCATGTCGCCGAGCATCTTCTCCAGCGAAGTACGCAGCGCCTTGTTGGCGCTGACGCCCCCAGCGATCACCAGACGCTTCATGCCCGCCTGTTTCAGGGCGCGCTTGCACTTGATGGTCAAAGTCTCCACCACGGCCTGCTGGAACGCCAGCGAGATGTCGCAACGGGCTTGCTCGCTGTCGTCCCCGGCGCTGACGCTCTGCTGCCAGGTGTTAAGGGCGAAGGTTTTCAAGCCACTGAAACTGAAAGCCAGGCCCGGACGGTCGCACATCGGACGCGGGAAAGTGAAACGTCCTGCAACCCCTTGCTCCGCCAGGCGCGCGATTTCCGGGCCACCCGGATAATTGAGGCCCATCATCTTCGCGGTCTTGTCAAAAGCTTCGCCGGCGGCATCGTCGAGGGTCTCGCCCAAAAGCGTGTATTGACCGATCCCGTCAACCTGAACCAGCTGCGTATGACCGCCCGACACCAACAAAGCGACGAACGGGAATTCAGGCGGCTGCGACTCCAGCATGGGCGCCAGCAAGTGCCCTTCCATGTGGTGCACACCCAGCGCCGGAATGCCCCAGGCAAAGGCCAGCGCCTGAGCACAGGAGGCGCCCACCAGCAAGGCACCGACCAGGCCGGGACCCGCGGTATAAGCGATGGCGTCGATCTCGGTCGGCACACAGTCGGCTTCAGCCAACACCTGACGAATCAAGGGCAGCATGCGTTTGACGTGGTCACGCGAGGCCAGCTCCGGCACCACGCCGCCATAGGCGCGGTGCAGGTCGATCTGGCTGAACAGCGCGTCGGCCAGCAGGCCGCGTTCACTGTCATATAATGCGACACCGGTTTCGTCGCAGGAGGTTTCTAATCCCAGTACTAGCATGGGTTTGCGCCTTGTTTAGGCTGAATTCGAAGGCGCGCATAATAGTCGCCACGTGATGCCCCGACCAGCGGTTTTCGATCAGAGGCTTTGCATTCCGAGCGATGAGGGGTTAACATCCGCAACCCTTAAAAACCGACGTCTTCAAGTGCTCTTTTGCCACGAGGATGTTGACCCCGGTAATGAATGAAGGTAGCTCTGGATGCCAGCCGTCAAAGTAAAAGAGAACGAACCCTTCGACGTAGCTCTGCGTCGTTTCAAGCGCTCCTGCGAAAAAGCCGGTGTACTGGCTGAAGTTCGTAGCCGCGAATTCTACGAGAAGCCTACTTCTGAGCGTAAGCGCAAAGCAGCAGCCGCTGTTAAGCGTCACGCCAAGAAAGTTCAGCGCGAACAGCGCCGCGCCGTTCGTCTGTACTAATACACAGACGTTCGTAGCAAGCTTCTGCCAAGCCCGGCCCTCAGCCGGGCTAATGGCATTTGCGGAAAACGCTTGATGCTTCACCGTCAAAGCCGCACACGCGACCGAGACAAATCTGCTTCACAGCGTCAGACCTGGCTCTTTTGCCAGCGGTGCACGTCTTTTCTGACGAGCCTTCCAAGGCTACTGACGAGCACACCCACTGATTCCTCTCACGACGATCAGCCCAAGGCACCTTCTTGCGTGCCAGTTTATGAGCTATCCGAGGCCATCGACGGGCCGCAGCCGGATTCAGCGCAACACTTTCAAATAGTCGAATACTGATTGGTACTAACGTCAGTGGATTTTCGGCAGATACACTTCCCGACAGCGAATACGCAGACGACACTGGTCGAGCCGCACACTTTGCGCGCCTCAAACAACGACCTGCGTTCGGCCGCTCTTTGTTTTGGGTCCATTTCAGCGCAGATGACGAGAACGCCATGGCCGGGCTAATTCCCCAGAGCTTCATTGACGACCTTCTGAACCGCACCGACATCGTCGATGTGGTCAGCTCGCGCCTGCAAATGAAAAAAGCCGGCAAGAATTACACCGCCTGCTGCCCGTTTCACAAAGAGAAAACCCCCTCCTTCAGCGTCAGCCCCGACAAGCAGTTCTACTACTGCTTCGGCTGCGGCGCCGGCGGCAATGCCCTCGGCTTCATGATGGACCACGACAACCTGGATTTCGTCCAGGCTGTCGAAGAACTGGCCAAAGCCGCCGGCATGGAAATCCCCCGCGAAGAAAGCGGACGGCCGCACAAACCACGGCAGCCGACCGATTCGCCGCTCTACCCGCTGCTCACCGCCGCCGCCGACTTTTACCGCCAGGCACTGAAAAACCATCCATCGCGAAAAGCGGCTGTGGATTACTTGAAAGGTCGCGGACTGACCGGTGAAATCGCCCGTGACTTCGGCCTCGGCTTTGCCCCGCCCGGCTGGGACAATCTGTTCAAGCACTTGAGCAGCGACACTCTGCAACAGAAAGCCATGATCGATGCCGGCCTGCTGATCGAGAACGCCGAAACCGGCAAACGCTATGACCGCTTCCGCGATCGCGTGATGTTCCCGATCCGCGACAGCCGCGGGCGAATCATCGCTTTCGGCGGCCGGGTATTGGGCGACGACAAGCCGAAATACCTGAACTCACCGGAAACCCCGGTATTCCATAAGGGCCAGGAACTCTACGGCCTTTACGAAGCACGCAAAAACAACCGCAACCTCGACGAAATCATCGTCGTCGAAGGTTACATGGACGTCATCGCCCTCGCCCAGCAAGGCCTGCGCAATGCTGTCGCGACCCTGGGTACCGCCACCAGCGAAGAGCACTTGAAGCGACTGTTTCGCGTCGTGCCCAACGTGCTGTTCTGTTTCGACGGAGACCAGGCAGGTCGAAATGCCGCCTGGCGAGCATTGGAGGCGGCGTTGCCGAGCCTGCAGGACGGGCGGCGCGCACGCTTTCTGTTCCTCCCTGAAGGCGAAGACCCGGATACGCTGGTCCGCTCCGAAGGCACTGATGCCTTCCGCGCACGGATCAACCAGCATGCCCAACCATTAGCGGATTATTTTTTTCAACAGCTGACCGAGGAGTCGGACCCACGCTCGCTCGAAGGCAAGGCCCACATGGCCACCCTCGCCGCGCCGCTGATCGACAAAGTCCCGGGTGCGAACCTGCGCATCCTGATGCGGCAGCGCCTGACCGAAATTACCGGGCTTAGCGGTGAAGCCGTCAGTCAGCTGGTGCAAAGCGCTCCTCAGGATGCCCCACCGGCGTACGACCCCGGCATCGATTACGACGCCATGCCCGATTACAGCGACTACCATCAGCCACAGGCACAAGAGATGTACGTGCCGCAGCAGGAATGGACGCCGAAAAAACCCGGTGCAGGCGGCAAGAAGTGGGACAAGAAGCCGTGGGACAAGAACGGCAAACGCGGTGGTGATCGCGACCAACATAGCGCCCCACGCACACCGATCGCTGTCGAAGCGCCAACGCTGATTGCGCTGCGCACCCTCATTCATCACCCGGAACTGGCGGGCAAGGTAGAAACCGCCGATCACTTCGCGAATGAGAGCAACACGTACGCGCAACTGCTGGTAGCCCTCATCGGGGCGGTGCAGAAAAATCCTAAGCTAAACTCTATTCAGTTGATGGCCCGCTGGCATGGGACTGAACAGGGGCGCCTGCTCAAGGCTTTGGCGGAAAAGGAATGGCTGATTGACGGCGACAACCTTGAACAACAGTTTTTAGACACCATTACTAGGTTATCGGCAAGTCAACACACGGATAGCCTGGAAGTACTTATCAGGAAAGCAAGGCAGCCAGGATTGACTGCGGAGGAAGCAAATCAGATAGCAAATCAGATGCGCGACCTATTAAAACGCAATATGGCTGTATCAGACCCGACCTCAACTGGCGCGTGAGGTCATAGCTCAGGTATAATCCTCGGCTTGTTTTTTGCCCGCCAAGACCTTCAGTGGATAGGGTGTTATGTCCGGAAAAGCGCAACAGCAGTCTCGTATCAAAGAGTTGATCACACTTGGTCGTGAGCAGGGTTACCTGACTTACGCGGAGGTCAACGACCACCTGCCGGAGGATATTTCAGATCCGGAACAGGTGGAAGACATCATCCGCATGATCAATGACATGGGGATCAACGTATTCGAGGTTGCGCCAGATAAGGATTCCCTTATGCTGGCCGACGCCGATACCGACGAAGCCGCGGCCGAAGAGGCAGCAGCAGCGTTGGCAGCGGTCGAGACCGACATTGGTCGCACCACCGACCCAGTGCGCATGTACATGCGTGAAATGGGTACGGTAGAGCTCCTCACACGTGAAGGCGAAATCGAAATCGCCAAACGTATTGAAGAGGGCATCCGCGAAGTGATGGGCGCAATTGCGCACTTCCCTGGCACGGTTGACCATATTCTCTCCGAGTACACTCGCGTCACCACCGAAGGTGGCCGCCTGTCCGACGTCCTGAGCGGTTATATCGACCCGGACGACGGCATTGCGCCGCCTGCTGCAGAAGTGCCGCCGCCTGTCGACCCGAAAGCCGTGAAAGCGGACGACGACACCGACGACGATGACGCTGAAGCCAGCACCGACGACGAAGAAGAAGCCGAAAGCGGTCCGGATCCGGTCATCGCAGCTCAGCGCTTTGGCGCTGTCTCCGATCAGATGGAAATCACCCGCAAGGCGCTGAAAAAGCACGGTCGTGGCAACAAGCTGGCAATTGCCGAGCTGGTGCTTCTGGCTGAGCTGTTCATGCCGATCAAACTGGTTCCGAAGCAATTCGAAGGCTTGGTCGAGCGTGTTCGCAGTGCCCTGGATCGTCTGCGTCAGCAAGAGCGCGCGATCATGCAACTTTGCGTTCGTGATGCCCGCATGCCGCGTGCCGACTTCCTGCGCCAGTTCCCGGGCAACGAAGTCGACGAAAGCTGGACCGACGCACTGGCCAAAGGCAAAAGCAAATACGCTGAAGCCATTGGTCGCCTGCAGCCGGACATCATTCGTTGCCAGCAGAAGCTGACCGCGCTGGAAACCGAAACCGGTTTGACGATCGCCGAGATCAAGGACATCAACCGTCGCATGTCGATCGGTGAGGCCAAGGCCCGCCGCGCGAAGAAAGAGATGGTAGAAGCGAACTTGCGTCTGGTGATCTCCATCGCCAAGAAGTACACCAACCGCGGTCTGCAATTCCTCGATCTGATCCAGGAAGGCAACATCGGTTTGATGAAAGCGGTAGACAAGTTTGAATACCGCCGCGGCTACAAATTCTCGACTTATGCCACCTGGTGGATCCGTCAGGCGATCACTCGCTCGATCGCCGACCAGGCCCGCACCATCCGTATTCCGGTGCACATGATCGAGACGATCAACAAGCTCAACCGCATTTCCCGCCAGATGTTGCAGGAAATGGGTCGCGAACCGACCCCGGAAGAGCTGGGCGAACGCATGGAAATGCCTGAGGACAAGATCCGCAAGGTATTGAAGATCGCTAAAGAGCCGATCTCCATGGAAACCCCGATCGGTGATGACGAAGACTCCCATCTGGGTGACTTCATCGAAGACTCGACCATGCAGTCGCCAATCGATGTCGCCACTGTTGAGAGCCTTAAAGAAGCGACTCGCGAAGTTCTGTCCGGCCTCACTGCCCGTGAAGCCAAGGTTCTGCGCATGCGCTTCGGTATCGACATGAATACCGACCACACCCTCGAGGAGGTTGGTAAGCAGTTCGACGTGACCCGTGAACGGATTCGTCAGATCGAAGCCAAGGCGCTGCGCAAGCTGCGTCACCCGACGAGAAGCGAGCATTTGCGCTCCTTCCTCGACGAGTAACAACGAAACCCCCGGCCCAGGCCGGGGGTTTTGCTTTTTGCAGATTAAATCCCCCGCGCCTCCCTCCCCCCGAATTGCCCGTCTACACTCGAAACATTCCCCGAGCCATAACGAGACCGTTATGCCCAGACTGCCGACCGTGCTTTTTTTGCTGTCGCTGATGACCTGGACCGCAACGGCTGGCGCGCTGACTCTGACCGACGAAGAACGTAGCTGGCTGGCGGCTCACCCGGATTTGCGCCTGGGTGTCGATGCGTCATGGCCACCCTTCGAGTTTCGCGACGATCAGGGCCGCTATCAGGGCCTTGCGGCAGACTATATCGACCTGATCCGTCAACGCCTGGCCATCAAGCTCACACCCATCGAGCCCGTCAGCTGGACCGTCGTCCTGGAGCAGGCCAAACAAGCCAGGCTGGACCTATTGCCCGGCATCATGTCGACCCCGGAGCGCCAGACTTACCTGTCATTCACCCGCCCCTACCTGGACTTTCCGATTGTCATCCTTGCCCATGTCGGAGGCCCCCAGCCACGCAAACTCGAAGACTTGTACGGTCTGAAAGTCGCCGTGGTGGAAAACTACGCACCCCACGAGCTGTTGCGCACCCACAATCCCGACCTCAATCTGGTGGCGTTGCCCAACGTCAGCTCAGCGCTGCAGGCACTGGCTACCGATGAAGTGGATGCGGTGGTCGGCGATCTTGCCTCCAGCGTCTGGAGCCTGCGTCAGCTCAAGCTAGACGGGCTTTATGTCAGCGGTGAAACCCCCTATCGCTATCAATTGGCGATGGGCGTGCCCCGGGACAACAAGATACTGGTCGGCATTCTGGATAAAGTCCTGGCGGACATGACCCCGGACGAAATCAATGAGATTCAGGAGCACTGGGTCGGCAACGTCCTCGATCATCGGACCTTCTGGTCCGATCTACTGGTTTACGGTCTGCCGGGATTGCTGCTGCTGATCATCGTGCTGGCGGTGGTTATCCGGATCAACCGCCGACTGAGTTCAGAAATTGCCCGCCGGGTCGATCTGGAACAAGAACTGCGCAGCAGCGAATACCACTACCGCGGGCTGGTGGAGAGCCTTTCGGCCATCGCCTGGGAAGCGCGGATCACCGATTTCACCTACAGCTATGTATCACCCCATGCCGAGGACCTGCTCGGTTACCCCCTGTCTCATTGGCTGATTCCGGGCTTCTGGCGCAACATTATTCACCCGGCCGACCTGACCCGCGCCCAGACCTTCTGCGACCACGAAGTACTGGCCGGGCGCGATCACAGCCTCGATTACCGGGTCATCACCGCCGATGGCCGCTGCATTTGGGTGCGCGATATCGTCAGCCTGATTGAGCACGGCCATGAACCAGTGATGCGCGGGCTGATGATCGACATCAGCGAAGCCAAGCGCACCGAAGAGGCGTTGCGCCTGTCGGAACAGAAGTTCGCCTCGGTGTTCCAGCAATGCCCGGACATTCTAGTCATCGCGCGACTCTCCGACGGCTGCCTGCTGGAGGTCAACGAGGCGTTCGAAGAACAGATCGGCCTCAAGGCTGAAGACGTCATCGGCCAGACGGCCACCGACCTGAACATCTGGGGCATACCCGGCGTCGGGCCGGGCTTGTTGCAACGGTTGCAGGCCGGCAGCATCCGTAACCTGGAGATGCCCTTTCGCCGCAACAATGGCCAAGTGTTTACCGGCCTGATCTCCGCTGAGCCGTTCGACCTCGATACAACCCCTGCGCTGGTAGTGGTCGTGCGGGACATCAGCCAGCTCAAGGAAACCCAGAAACAACTGCAAACCTCCGAAGAGAAATTCGCCAAGGCCTTCCATGCCTCCCCCGACGGCTTGCTATTGTCCCGGCAGAGCGACGGTTTACTGCTGGAAGTCAACGAGGGTTTCAGTCGCATCACCGGCTTCAACAGCGCGATGTCCGTGGATCGCTCCGCCCTCGAGTTGGGAATCTGGGTCAATCTCAACGAACGCAAACAGATGCTCGATCTGCTGCATAGGGACGGTTTCGTCCGCGACTTCGGTTGCCATATACGCCGCAGCGACGGGCAGATCCGCCTCTGTGAGGTGTCCAGCCGTCCGCTGCCGATCGGCGATGAAGATTGCATGCTGACCATCGCCCGGGACATCACCGAGCGACACCTGATGCAGGAGAAACTGCAACAGGCCGCCACGGTATTCGAGAGCACCGCCGAAGGCGTATTGATCACCGACACTCAACAGCACATCAGCGCGGTCAACCGTGCGTTTACCGAAATCACCGGCTACAGCGAGAGCGAAGCATTGGGCCACACCCCTCGCCTGCTCGCCTCGGGCCTGCATGACAGCGCATTTTATGCCGCCATGTGGCATCAGCTGACCGCCGAAGGTCATTGGCAGGGCGAAATTTCCAACCGGCGCAAAAATGGCGAACTCTACCCGAGCTGGCTGACCATTAGTGCGGTGCGTAACCGGGACAAATTCATCACCCACTTTGTCGCGGTGTTCGCGGACATTTCCAGTCTCAAACACGCCCAGGCCAAGCTCGACTACCAGGCTCACCACGACCCGTTGACCGGGTTGCCGAATCGCACGCTGTTCGAGAGCCGATTGCTGACCGCGCTCAACAACCAGCAGGAAAACGGTGGCCAGGGCGCGGTGCTGTTCCTGGACCTGGACCGTTTCAAACACATCAACGACAGCCTGGGTCACCCGGTCGGCGACTTGCTGCTCAAAGGCATTGCCGTGCGCCTCAAGGAGCAGTTGCGGGACATCGACACCGTGGCACGCCTGGGCGGCGACGAATTCATCATCTTGCTGCCCGGGCTGCAGCAATCCAGTGACGCTGACAACATCGCGACCAAGCTGCTCAATTGCTTCGGCGCACCGTTCCAGGCTGGCGAACATGAGTTTTTTATCAGCGCCAGTATTGGCACCAGCCTGTATCCCAAGGATGGCTGCGACGTCGCCACGCTGGTCAAGAACGCCGATGCGGCGATGTACCGCTCCAAGGCCAAGGGTCGCAACCGGGTCGAAAGCTACACCCGCGACCTCACCGCTCAAGCCAGCGAGCGAGTCGCACTGGAACATGAACTGCGGCGCGCTATCGAGCGCAACGAACTGCACCTCCATTATCAACCGAAGATCAGCCTGGTCGACCATCGCCTGGTCGGCGCAGAAGCGCTCATTCGCTGGCGCCACCCAACCTTCGGCGATGTGCCGCCGGAGCACTTCATTCCGCTGGCCGAAGAAAACGGCATGATCTTGCAAATCGGCGATTGGGTTCTCGAAACCGCCTGCCGGCAGATGTTCGAGTGGAATCAGGTTTACGAATCCGTCGGCCCGCTGTCAGTCAACCTCGCGGGCGCTCAATTGCGCCAGCCGACCCTGCTCGGCCGGATCGAACAATTGCTCAAAGACAACCGCCTCAAACCCGGTTTCCTGCAACTGGAAATTACCGAGAACTTCATCATGAGCCAGGCTGAAGAGGCGCTGGCAGTGCTGCATCAACTCAAACATCTGGGCGTACAACTGGCGATCGACGACTTCGGTACCGGTTACTCGTCCCTGAGTTACCTCAAACGTTTACCGTTGGACATTCTGAAGATCGACCAGTCTTTCGTCCGCGGCCTGCCGGATGATCCCCACGACGCAGCCATCGTTCGCGCCATTATCGCCCTGGGTCGCAGCATGCAATTCACCATCATTGCCGAGGGCGTCGAAACCCTCGCTCAGCAGCAATTCCTCGCTGCCGAAGGCTGTGAGCAGATCCAGGGCTATATCGTCAGCCTGCCCTTGCCACCGGACGAATTTGCCGCGACGTTTCTTCGTATAGCCATTTCAGACTTTTCGGATAGCACAGCGGAGAAACCGTCGCTATAATCCGCGGCCTACTGAGGGCCTATAGCTCAGTTGGTTAGAGCAGAGGACTCATAATCCTTTGGTCCACGGTTCAAGTCCGTGTGGGCCCACCAAACAAGAAAGCCGCGCAATGCGCGGCTTTTTCGTGTCTGTTGGAATAACTCAATCGCGACGACCGCCTGCCGAAACATCACTCAGTTGGCGAAATTCTCGATTCTGACCTGGCCCTCAGGAAAGGTCGCGATAATTTCCAGTTCGCCTCCCATGGCACGGATGTAGTTTCGCAAGGTGCTGATGTACATGTCTGTGCGCCGCTCCATTCTGGAGATCGCTGCCTGGTTGACGTGCAACGTCTTGGCCAGCGTTTCCTGACTCAGCTCTTGGGCCTTACGCAGCTCGTGCAGAGGCATTTCTTTCAGGTGCTGCTGGAACAACCGCTCTGCGTTAGCGCGAGACTCCGGGGTCATGCGAGCTTGAAGTTCAGCAAATTTTTTAGCCATCGTTGCGGCCCTCTTTACGCAATGTTTCCAAATGGTCGTCATACAATGTTTCCGCCTGTGGGACATGCTCGTCATACCAACGGTTTCGACCGGTTTTGTCCCCTCCGATTAAAAGTAACGCGCATCGGCGTGGATCAAACGCATAGAGCACACGATAAGGCCGACCCGCATGCTGGACCCGTAACTCTCGGAGATTGCCCAGTCGTGAGCCTTTAATATCGCTGCTATGCGGGTAACGCAGACCCGGCCCGAAAAACCCCAGCAGATCGACGCTGGCTGAAACCGAGGCTTGCTCCTTTGCATCCAACCCCTCCCACCAACCTTCAAATTCATCGGTGTATTCAATCTCCCAACCCATACCAATATGCCACCCAAGGAATATGATCTCAAGGGAATAACTCTAGGCTTTAACTGCCTTGCGACCACCTTGGTTGCCAATGAAATTGTTAACGGTGGTTTCTGGTTGGATCTGGGTGTTCGGTGCCTGGCGTTTAGTTGTGTCGCTGACCATTCAGCGATCGGGTGTGGTAACCCGGCGAAACCAGCGCAACAGCGCCTTCATCCCGAACATAGGCATTTTTTATGTCTGCGATCTCGAGTTATGGCGGCTGTGCGTGGGACGCCCTCGGGCGTGCCGGTTTCCTTGGTTCCCGGTTTACCACCCTGCGTACAGCTGCCTCCCTTTCATGTGGTAACGAAAATGACAGCTCCTCTAACCCAGGAGTAAAACCATGACCAAAACAAATCCATCCGAACCCTCAGAACTGAAAACCATCGGCCTCACGCCTTTCATCTACTGCTCAAACCAAGCGCTGTTCCATGTCAGTCGCGGCGTTCCCATTGCGGATGCCTTGGCCCAGGCCTCCGATCTGCTATTCCTCGCCAAAGCACTGACCGTAGATGCTGCCTACGCAAAAGATACCGACCACCCTACATGGGCCGCGCACTATCTGACGGCGATGAGCAAAGCAGTGATCGATGATGTCGTGAAAGTGCTGACACGGTGACTGCTCGGACGGCGACGAAATCTGAAGAGTAGCGGCAGCTCCCCATGAATACGCCCCGAGTTATCGTAATGCTGCTCACTTAAGACAATCTTCAGTCGAGCAAGAACCTGTGGCGAGGGGATTTATCCCCGTTGGGCTGCGAAGCGGCCCCAGCGTCTTTTCAGACAGACTTAAGTTGTCTGGATTTACGACTGCTTCGCAGCCGAACGGGGATAAATCCCCTCGCCACAAATGCAGGTGCTCGCGCTTAAGTGAACAGCATTACCGAGTTATCGGAGCTTTCACCCTCAGCTTAAGAAGCAACACTTAACGATGGAATGGCCTGCACGGGCCGCAGCCGTTCAAGCATTTCACCCGTCAACACGACCTCATACGTATCTGCCGCCCTACCCCACTGCTCCACGATGACCATGCCGTCTACCAGCGCCCCTGCCAGTCCGGTAATCGTATCGGCCAATGCCTCTACGATCGTTTGAGTCTGGAGCCACACACGATCAGTAATCTCTTTCAGCTCAGCCGTGATGCGGTCAGACGACGCCGGATCCGTATCGGGGTAGGCGATATTGCGCAACAAGTGCCGCAACTCCCTTATTTTTGCGAAATCCTGTTCCGCCCCAAGCTCTCCTTTGAGGATGGCTGTCGCTTTCGACTGATCAACGCGTTTTTCGGGCGAATGTTTTGAAGTTAATGCCTGCCCCATAGCGCCAGCAAAGAGGACCATCATCCGGGCTTCCAGATGTTCCTTCATGTCTTCCATCGACGAAATTGACCGCGCCAAGGTAATGGAGGCCCCACCTTGATGCCGCAAGTCCATGGTCACTGTCAGGGTCACGCCGCCCGTTGCAAACCCTAGGGCTCGGGCCATGACGTAGTGCCCCATTTCATGATGTGCAATCTGCAATGCATGGTCCCGTATAGCGGGAGACATCTTGTTCGTCATTTCCATCGCCTCGCATCCCTCGATTTCGCATTCGACTACGAGTGACTGTTGCTGTCCATCCTATCGTCCTGTTGATGGCGTAGCGCTCAGCTATCGCCATGGGAAGGACAGACGGGTCAGTTCGCTCAGCCAAAGTCACAGGTAAAAACGTCCCGAACGGTACAGAGGCCAGATCAAACATCCGCTGCGTGAGCCGTGCTGTAACATGCCAACCCACTGATTTGTGCTGCTGGAGACGACCTTTGCCTGACACTCGCCCACCCGTTCTTGACGAAATTGACCGCCAATTGATTGCAGCCCTGCAGATCAATGCCCGCGAGAGCGTAGCCATGCTCGCCCGCCAACTGGGCATCGCCCGCACCACCGTCACTTCGCGATTGGCTCGGCTGGAAAAGGCCAGAGTCATCACCGGTTACGGCGTGCGTTTGGGTCAACGTGTCGTGGATGGCGGCTTGCAGGCGTACGTCGGGATCACGGTGCAACCGCGCTCGGGCAAGGAAGTGTTGCGACGTCTCAGCGCGATGGCTCAGGTGCAGCAGTTGTGTGCAGTCAGTGGCGAATTTGATTACGTGGCGTGGTTGCGCACCGATTCACCTGAGCAGCTGGATCAGTTGCTCGATCAGATCGGCAGTGTGGATGGGGTGGAGAAGACAACTACGTCGATCATCTTGAGTAGCAAGATTGATCGGGGGCAGCCGGTTTGAGTTTTTGCCGATAGTTCTTTGGTGTCTGGGAGGGCCTCATCGCGAGCAAGCTCGGCTCCCACATTGACGGTGTGTAGCAATCTATCGTCACTCTGATCAAACAATTAGCAAAACGACGACACATTGCGTCTTATTAACGTGTTCTACGCTCTCTAGAATGGCTGCCATCTTTTCCTATACTCAGACGCGCATGCCGCGTCCGGTCGCCAGCAAGGTCAGCCATGAACAAGAACAATCGCCATCCTGCAGACGGTAAAAAACCAGTCACCATTTTCGGTCCGGACTTTCCCTTCGCCTTCGACGACTGGATCGAACACCCGGCCGGCCTCGGCAGCATCCCTGAACACAACCACGGTGCCGAAGTGGCAATCGTCGGTGGCGGGATCGCCGGTTTGGTGGCGGCTTACGAACTGATGAAGCTGGGCCTGAAACCCGTCGTCTACGAAGCCTCGAAGATGGGCGGTCGCCTGCGCTCCCAGGCGTTCAACGGCGCCGAAGGCATTATTGCCGAACTCGGCGGCATGCGTTTCCCGGTGTCGTCCACCGCGTTTTATCACTACGTCGACAAACTCGGCCTGGAAACCAAACCGTTCCCGAACCCACTGACGCCTGCGTCAGGCAGCACGGTGATCGATCTGGAAGGCCAGACCCATTACGCACAAAAACTGGCGGATCTTCCTGTACTGTTCCAGGAAGTGGCTGACGCTTGGGCGGATGCCTTGGAAGACGGTTCGCGCTTCGGCAAAATCCAGCAAGCGATCCGCGACCGCGACGTCCCACGCCTGAAAGAGTTGTGGAATACGTTGGTGCCGCTGTGGGACGACCGCACCTTCTACGACTTCGTTGCCACCTCAAAAGCCTTCGCCAAGCTCTCGTTCCATCACCGCGAAGTGTTTGGTCAGGTCGGTTTCGGTACCGGCGGCTGGGATTCGGACTTCCCGAACTCGATGCTGGAAATCTTCCGCGTGGTGATGACCAACTGCGACGATCACCAACACCTGGTGGTCGGCGGCGTGGAACAAGTGCCGTTGGGGATCTGGCGCCATGTGCCGGAACGTTGCCTGCATTGGCCGGAAGGCACCAGCCTCAGCTCGCTGCACAGCGGCGCACCACGCACTGGCGTGAAGAAAATTGCCCACGCGGCAGACGGGCGCTTTGCCGTCACCGATAACTGGGGCGACACCCGCGAATACGCAGCGGTGCTGACCACCTGTCAGAGCTGGCTGCTGACCACCCAGATCGAATGCGACGAAACCCTGTTCTCGCAAAAGATGTGGATGGCCCTGGACCGCACCCGCTACATGCAATCGTCGAAGACCTTTGTGATGGTCGACCGACCATTCTGGAAGGACAAGGATCCGGAAACCGGCCGCGACCTGATGAGCATGACCCTCACCGATCGCCTGACCCGCGGCACTTATCTGTTCGACAACGGCGACGACAAGCCGGGCGTGATTTGCCTGTCGTACTCGTGGATGAGCGACGCGCTGAAAATGCTCCCGCAGCCTGTAGAAAAACGCGTGAAACTGGCGCTGGATGCCTTGAAGAAGATCTACCCGAAAGTCGACATCGCCGCGCGGATCATCGGCGATCCGATCACCGTATCCTGGGAGGCGGACCCGCATTTCCTCGGTGCTTTCAAAGGCGCCCTGCCCGGCCACTACCGCTACAACCAGCGCATGTACGCGCACTTCATGCAGGCCGACATGCCGGCCGAGCAACGCGGGATTTTCATCGCCGGCGACGATGTATCGTGGACGCCGGCCTGGGTCGAAGGCGCGGTGCAGACCTCGCTCAATGCGGTGTGGGGCATCATGAAACACTTCGGCGGTGAAACTCACGCCGAGAACCCGGGTCCAGGAGATGTGTTCAACGAGATCGGTCCGATCGCCTTGCCCGAGTAAGAGGAATCCGAAATGCGCGTAGCCCTTTACCAATGTCCACCGCTGCCCCTGGATGTCGCAGGTAATCTGCAACGTCTGCATCAATTGGCGCTGGAGGCCAAGGGCGCGGATTTGTTGGTGCTGCCGGAGATGTTTTTGACCGGCTACAACATCGGCATCGATGCCGTCAGCGTGCTGGCAGAAGTGCACAACGGTGAATCGGCGCAGCAGATCGCGCGCATCGCCAAGACGACCGGGATCGCCATTTTGTATGGCTACCCCGAGCGCACTGAGGACGGTCAGATTTACAACGCCGTGCAGTTGATCGACGCCAATGGCGAACGCCTGTGCAACTACCGCAAGACTCACCTGTTCGGCGACCTCGATCACTCGATGTTCAGCGCCGGGCCAGATGAGTTTCCGTTGGTTGAACTCAATGGCTGGAAGCTCGGTTTCCTGATCTGCTACGACCTGGAGTTCCCGGAAAACGCCCGACGCCTGGCCCTGGCCGGCGCCGAGCTGATCCTGGTGCCGACGGCGAACATGATTCCTTACGACTTCATCGCCGACGTCACCGTCCGCGCCCGTGCCTTCGAAAACCAGTGCTATGTGGCTTACGCCAACTATTGCGGTAACGAAGGCGAGATCCAGTATTGCGGCCAGAGCAGCATTGCCGCGCCGGATGGCAATCGCATCGCCCAGGCAGGCCTTGATGAAGCACTGATTGTCGGCGAGCTGGATCGTCAGTTGATGGTCGATTCCCGCGCCGCCAATCGCTACTTCCTCGATCGCCGCCCCGAGCTTTATGGCGAGCTTAACAAGCGCTGAGTCTCTGTAATCCGCTAGCATTAGCGCTTCTCTGTTCTGGAAGTGCTCATGCCTGCGCTGAATCACCCCCACCTTCACACTGAAACCCTGGCCAACGGTCTGCGGGTGACGCTGCGTCATGCTCCTGATTTGAAACGCAGTGCTGCTGCGTTGCGGGTCGCCGCCGGCAGCCATGACGTGCCACTGGCCTGGCCCGGGCTGGCGCATTTTCTTGAACATCTGCTGTTTCTCGGAACGGAACGCTTTCCTGCGGGACAAGACCTGATGGCCTACGTCCAGGGTCATGGCGGGCAGGTGAATGCGCGGACCAGCGAACGAACCACCGACTTCTTTTTCGAACTGCCGCCTCAGGCATTTAGCGGCGGGCTGGCGCGTCTGTCAGACATGCTCGCCCATCCGCGTATGAATCTGGACGATCAGCGGCGGGAACGGGAAGTGTTGCACGCAGAATTTGTCGCGTGGTCCCGTGATGCGACCGCTCAGCAGCAATTCGCGTTGTACGACGGTCTTTCAGCGGCGCACCCGTTGCGGGCATTTCATGCCGGAAACCGCTACAGCCTGCCGGTGCCGCACTCTGAATTCCAGCAAGCCTTGCAGGATTTCTATCAGCGGTTTTATCAGACCGGACAGATGACCTTGAGTCTGACCGGGCCGCAGAGTCTTGATGAGTTGAGGGCGATGGCTCAGCGCTTTGGCGCTGCTATTCCCGTAGGGGAAGAAGTCCCGCAACAAGCGCCTACATCGCTGATGGACTCTTCGGACAAAAGTTATCAACAAGCTGGAGCGCGTCGACTGGATCTGCTGTTTGCCTTCGAAGCGTTGCCCGATTCATCGCCCGAGGCGCTGGCGTTCCTGTGTCATTGGCTGAACGCCGCGAAACCCGGTGGTCTGCTGGCGCAATTGCGTGAGCGCGGGCTGGCTGACAGCCTGAAAGCTGCTCCGTTGTATCAGTTCGCCGGCCAGGCTTTGTTACACATCGAATTCACGCTGCCTACCACCGCGACGCCCAACGGGATCCGCGAGCGGCTACTGGATTGGCTTGGATTCTTTGCCTCACAGCAACCCTGGGCCGGGTTGCGCGAAGAATACGCCGCCCTGCTGCAACGTCAGCAGCAAGTCAGCGGCGCCCTGCAACTGGCCCGACTGGACAGCGAACAGCGTGAAACAGGGTTATCCGATTCGGGCATTGCAGCCCTCAAGGAAGTCCTGAAACAAATCGGCGCTGTGGATAACTTCACCGGCCAATGGCAACTGCCAACACCTAATCCGTTTTTACGCACAGAGACTCAGGCCCCGAGTGCCGGACTGATCCGCGGCCAGACCAGCAAACACCGAGGCTTGCGGACTTTTGCCCAGGATCGCTCACGCGGTCGTCGTGAACGTTCGCCCATGCAGTTCAGTCAGGTATTGCCGGATAACAGTGCCGAAGGCGCCGTTTACCTGCGCTGGCGTCTGGACTCGGCACCTCACAGCAATCTTCAGACGAGCCTGGAAAACCGCCTTCAGCCATTGCGTGAAGACGCTCGTCAGGCAGGTGTCGATTTTTCCTTCGGCGCATCAGGCAATGAATGGCTGCTGAAAATGACCGGGCTACAGGAGCCGATGCCGACCGTCCTTGAACACGCGCTGAAAGAACTGACAACACCTGATGCCGGTTTCTCGCAAGAAGAGCCGCCGAGCGTTGCGTTGATGCCGATTCGACAGTTGCTTAAAGCGCTGCCTGATCACTGCCTTGAGCACACAGCTGACTCGGACGATTTGATGCAGCTTTGGTCGAGCGCGCGCTGGGATGGTCTGGCGACCGGCCTGTCCACCCAGATACAAGCGGCGATGGGCCTTGCCTTGAGTCGTGTGCCTGGCACTGCGGACAATCAACTGACGCCGCCCTCCCCGATAAACGCGCAGCATCTGTGGAGCGCGGTCGATACCGGATCCAGCGAACACGCGTTGTTGCTCTTCTGCCCGACGGCAACTGCGGACATCGCTGACGAAGCCGCCTGGCGCTTGCTTGCTCACTTCTGCCAGACGCCGTTTTACCAACGCCTGCGGGTAGAACTCCAGCTCGGCTATGCGGTGTTCAGCACCCTGCGGCAGATCCATGGGCAGACCGGGCTGCTGTTCGGTGTGCAATCACCGAGCGTTGCCCCTTCGAATCTGCTGGAACACATCGAACATTTCCTGAGCGGATTGGCCGGGTTGATCGACGATATCAATGACCAGACTTTCATCGACCAGCGCCAGGTTCTGGCCGATCAATTCGATAGCGCGGCACTGCCCAATGCGCAGGCCGCCGAACTGCTCTGGCAGGGCAAACTGGCCGGCCACTCGTCGGATTATCTGACTCAATTGCCCCAGGCCATTCTGAAGATCGACCGCGAAACGTTACTGGCCGCAGCACAACGACTGAATCAGGCCGAAGGCGGTTGGCGCTGTCTGGCCAGCGGGCCGTGCCCGGCCTCACCTTGGCAAGCGGCAAAATGATCATTACCGGTGCTGCAATTAGCTTTCTCAAAGATTCCCGGCCAATCGCCCTGTAATTTTGAGTAACATAGCCACCTAACTATCTGAACATCTCCGGCTGGAGGTGGACTATATGTATAGATCTCAACTGTCCCATCACCTGAAGGAGCGCTTCTATGTCCTGGTCCAAACCTGCTTACACCGACCTGCGTATCGGCTTTGAAGTCACCATGTACTTCGCAAGCCGCTAATCTTTTTGTAGCGCAGTGCAACGCCTCGGCTCGCCGAGGCGTTTTTATTTTCAGTTTTCAAATGATGGAGCGGCCATGTTTGTCCAGATTCTAGGTTCTGCCGCCGGCGGTGGTTTCCCCCAGTGGAACTGCAACTGCGTGAACTGCGCCGGTTTTCGCGATGGCAGCCTGAACGCCAAGGCGCGGACCCAGTCGTCCATCGCAATTTCCGATAACGGCGTGAACTGGGTGTTGTGCAACGCATCGCCGGACATCCGCGCCCAGCTCCAGAGCTTCGCCCCGATGCAACCGGGCCGCGCCCTGCGCGATACCGGCATCAACGCGATCATCCTGATGGACAGCCAGATCGACCACACCACCGGCCTGCTCAGCCTGCGCGAAGGTTGCCCGCACCAAGTCTGGTGCACCGACATGGTCCACGAAGACCTGAGTACCGGTTTCCCGCTGTTCACCATGCTGACCCACTGGAACGGCGGGCTGACCTGGAACCAGATCGAGCTTGACTGCAGCTTCACCATCCCGGCCTGCCCGAGTCTGCGCTTCACCCCGCTGCCGCTGCGCAGCGCCGCACCGCCGTACTCGCCGCACCGCTTCGACCCGCACCCCGGCGACAACATCGGCCTGATCGTTGAAGACCTCAACACCGGCGGCAAACTGTTCTACGCACCGGGCCTGGGCAAGGTCGACGCACCGCTGCTGGAGATCATGGCCGCCAGCGATTGCCTGCTGGTGGACGGCACAATGTGGGATGACGACGAAATGCAGCGTCGTGGCGTCGGCACCCGCACCGGTCGGGAAATGGGCCACCTGGCGCAGAACGGCCCCGGCGGCATGCTGGAAGTGCTGGAACAGCTGCCCAACCAGCGCAAAGTCCTTATCCACATCAACAACACCAACCCGATTCTCGATGAGGATTCGCCAGAGCGTGCGGAGCTGGTTCGGCGTGAGGTTGAAGTGGCGTATGACGGCATGAGTATTGTGTTGTAGGACATCGAGACCGCTGCGCGGTCTATCGCCAGCAGGCTGGCTCCCACAGGGGAATGCGATCAACTGTGGGAGCGAGCCTGCTCGCGATGAGGCCCGTCCTGACACCAACGAATCCACCGGTCGTACCCGGAGAACCGAAATGACTGACACAGCAATGTCCCCCGCCGAGTTCGAAGCAGCCCTGCGAGCCAAGGGCGCCTATTACCACATCCATCACCCGTATCACGTGGCGATGTATGAAGGCCGGGCGACGCGCGAACAGATCCAGGGCTGGGTCGCCAACCGCTTCTACTACCAGGTGAACATCCCGCTCAAGGACGCCGCGATCCTCGCCAACTGCCCGGACCGCGAGATTCGTCGTGAGTGGATTCAGCGCTTGCTCGACCATGACGGCGCCCCCGGCGAAGACGGCGGCATCGAAGCCTGGCTGCGCTTGGGCCAGGCCGTCGGCCTCGACCCGGATCAGCTACGCTCGCAGGAATTGGTACTGCCCGGCGTGCGTTTTGCCGTCGACGCCTACGTCAACTTCGCCCGCCGAGCCAGTTGGCAGGAAGCCGCCAGCAGCTCGCTGACCGAACTGTTTGCGCCGCAAATCCACCAGTCGCGCCTCGACAGTTGGCCGCAGCATTACCCGTGGATCGACCCGGCCGGTTACGAGTATTTCCGCACCCGCCTGGGTCAGGCGCGCCGCGACGTGGAGCACGGCTTGGCGATCACATTGCAGCACTACACTACGCGGGTCGGCCAAGAGCGCATGCTGGAAATTCTCCAGTTCAAACTGGACATTCTTTGGAGCATGCTCGATGCCATGAGCATGGCCTACGAACTGAATCGCCCGCCGTATCACAGCGTGACTGAGCAACGGGTCTGGCATAAAGGAATCACCTTATGAATTTTGATCGCAGCAAGACCCCGACTTGGCGTACCGGCTACCGCTTCCAGTACGAACCGGCGCAGAAAGGTCATGTGCTGCTCTACCCGGAAGGCATGATCAAACTCAACGAAAGCGCCGCGCTGATCGGCGGTTTGATCGACGGCGAGCGTGACGTCGCGGCGATCATCGCCGAACTGGACGCGCAGTTCCCCGGCGTGCCCGAGCTCGGTGACGACATCGAGCAATTCATGGAGGTCGCCCGTGCTCAGCACTGGATCGAACTTGCCTGACTCCGCGTCAGACAAGTTACCGCCCAAGCCCGAAATCGGCCTGCCGCTGTGGCTGCTGGCCGAGCTGACGTATCGCTGCCCGCTGCAATGCCCGTACTGTTCCAATCCGCTGGACTTCGCCGAGCAAGGCAAAGAGTTGAGTACCGAGCAGTGGATCAAGGTCTTTCGCGAAGCGCGGGAGATGGGCGCGGCGCAGTTGGGCTTTTCCGGCGGTGAACCGCTGGTGCGCCAGGACCTCGCCGAGCTGATTGCCGAAGCGCGCAAGTTGGGTTTCTACACCAACCTGATCACCTCGGGCATCGGCCTGACCGAGCAGAAAATCAGCGACTTCAAGAAGGCCGGCCTGGACCACATTCAGATCAGCTTTCAGGCCAGCGACGAGCAGGTGAACAACTTGCTGGCCGGTTCGAAAAAGGCCTTCGCCCAAAAGCTGGAAATGGCCCGCGCAGTGAAAGCCCACGGTTATCCGATGGTGCTGAACTTCGTGACCCATCGGCACAACATCGACAAGATCGACCGGATCATCGAGCTGTGCATTGCCCTTGAGGCGGACTTTGTCGAACTCGCCACGTGCCAGTTCTACGGTTGGGCCCAGCTCAATCGGGTCGGTCTGTTACCGACCAAGGAACAACTGGTCCGCGCCGAACGCATTACCAACGAGTACCGCGCCAAACTCGAAGCCGAAGGGCATCCGTGCAAGCTGATTTTCGTCACCCCGGATTATTACGAAGAGCGCCCGAAAGCCTGCATGAATGGCTGGGGCAGTATTTTTCTGACAGTCACACCGGACGGAACCGCTCTGCCTTGTCACGGCGCCCGACAGATGCCGGTGCAGTTTCCCAACGTGCGCGACCACAGCATGCAGCACATCTGGTACGACTCATTTGGCTTCAACCGCTTTCGCGGTTACGACTGGATGCCCGAGCCGTGCCGTTCCTGTGACGAGAAAGAAAAAGACTTCGGCGGCTGTCGCTGCCAGGCGTTCATGCTCACGGGTGACGCGAGCAACGCCGACCCGGTGTGCAGCAAGTCGGAACATCACGGCGTGATCCTCAAGGCCCGCGAAGAAGCCGAGCACGCGACCCAGACCATCGAACAACTGGCCTTTCGCAATGAACGAAATTCACGACTCATCGCTAAAAGTTGAACCCCTCAGCGCTGCCAGGGCCGTCGCGGCCGGCATCGACTTCGCCGAGTTGCAGGTAGGCCGGCACGGCTTGTTCTGGAACGAGTACCGACCCGAGGATGCCGCCTGCCGGATCTGGCATTGGCATGACGGCCAGGCCGTTTGTCTGACGCCACCGGGTTTCAGTGTGCGCAGTCGCGTGTACGAATATGGCGGTGGAGCGTTTTGTCTGACCGATGACGGGATTGTGTTCGTCAACGAGGCGGACCAACAGCTGTATCGGCAGTCACTGGCCGGCGAGACACCTGAGTTACTGAGCTCAGGCGAATGCCGATACGGCGATCTGCAGTTCGCTAACGGGCAGGTATTGGCGGTTGAAGAAAACCGCGATCGGCATCGTCTGGTGGCTATCGATGTGGCTGACGGGGTACGTCATCTGCTGGCCGAAGGCGCCGATTTCTATGCCGCGCCGACGTTGAGTCCCGACGCGCAACGCCTGGCGTGGATCGAGTGGAGCCGCCCGGATCAGCCATGGACCGCGACTCGCCTGATGGTTGCCGAACGCCAGAACGATGGCCGCTTTGCTCCGCCGCGTTGCGTGGCGGGCGAAGACGCCGAGGAGTCGCTGCAACAACCGAGGTTCGATGCAAGTAGCCGCTTGTTTTGCCTGACTGATCGCGGCGGCTACTGGCAGCCTTGGGTGGAATCGGCAGACGGTCTGAGCCCGCTGCCGAGTGCCGCCGCTGATCATGGGCCAGCGCCGTGGCAGCTGGGTGGCAGCACTTGGTTGCCGCTGAGCGAAGGCAGCTATCTGGCAAGCTGGACCAAAGACGGGTTTGGCAGACTGGGTCTTTGTGGTGATTCCTGTGAAGACTTCACTGGCGATTACAGCCGCTTCCGCCATCTTGCACTGGATGAGCAGTTCATTTACTGCATCGCCGCTTCGCCAGTCAGTTCATCGGCAGTCATTGCCATCGACCGCCAGACCCGGCAGGTCAAAACATTGGCTGGCGGTATTGCACCGTTGCCTGCCGAGCAGATCAGCGTCCCGCAAACCTTGCGTTACCCGAGCGGTTCGGGCGAGGCACACGGTTTCTTCTATCCAGCAATGACCGGTGACGCGAAACCGCCTCTGGTGGTGTTTATCCACGGCGGCCCGACTTCGGCCTGCTACCCCATGCTCGATCCGCGTATCCAGTACTGGGCGCAACGTGGCTTCGCCGTGGCCGACCTCAACTACCGCGGCAGCAGTGGCTATGGCCGGGCTTATCGACAAGCGCTGCATTTGAGCTGGGGTGAAGTGGATGTGGAGGACGCCTGCGCAGTCGTCGCTCATCTTGCCGAGCGCGGACTGATCGACGGCAATAAGGCGTTTATTCGCGGTGGCAGTGCCGGTGGTTACACCACCCTTTGCGCATTGGCCTACCACAACGTCTTTCGCGCCGGCGCCAGCCTATATGGCGTCAGTGATCCTGTGGCGCTGGGCCGGACGACTCACAAGTTCGAAAGCGATTATCTGGATTGGCTGATCGGCGACCCGGTGCGGGATGCCGAACGCTACGCCGCACGAACGCCGCGGCTGCACGCGGGCAACATCAGTGTGCCGGTGATTTTCTTTCAGGGTGAGCTGGACGCTGTGGTGGTGCCGCAACAGACTCGCGACATGGTCACGGCGCTACAGGACAACGGCATTCTGGTTGAAGCGCATTACTACGCCGACGAACGCCATGGCTTTCGCAAGGCCGGCAATCAGGCCCATGCGCTGGAGCAGGAGTGGTTGTTTTATCGGCGGGTGATGGAATTGGCGGGCTGAAGTCTGCGGCCCGTGCCCCATTCGCGAGCAGGCTCGCTCCCACAGGGATTTCTGTACACCACAGATCCATTGTGGGAGCGACGGTGCGACGATTCGACCTGCTCGCGAAAGCGATCTAACTGGCGCCGCGAAACTCAACGCTTGGCGATGATGTACACCGCATGCACGATCCCGGGGATGTAACCGCACAGCGTCAGCAGAATATTCAGCCAGAACGCTCCGGCGAAACCGACTTGCAGAAACACACCCAGTGGCGGCAACAGAATGGCGATGATGATGCGGATAAAGTCCATGGGGTCAGCTCCTGATTGAAGTTGGCTCGTGTGAGCCTACAGCTAATCGACCTTTGCCATTCGTCAGGGTTCAGTGCCATCACGTCCGAGACGTGAAACCTTTCCGGCGAAATTCACAGACAAAAAAACGCCCCACGCCAAAAGAATCAGGCATGGGGCGATGCGTTATACCGCGAGACGGTTCGGGAATTCGTGTAGGGCGGGTCTGATCAGACGGCAATCCCTTTGCGGCACTGCAGTTGCGCAGTGCGCACGCGGGAGAAGGCGCGGGCCAGGCGCAGGAGCATTTCGTCGATGTTGGCTTTGCTGACGGTCAGGGACGGGGTAAAGCGCAGACAATCAGGCTGCGGAGCGTTGAGCAGCAGGCCTTCGTACATCGCAGCTTTAACGACGGCGTCAGCCGATTCGTCGGACAGGTCAAGGCCCCAGAACAGTCCTTGCCCGCGCAACTCGCCATGACCATAGCGATGGGATAAACGCTGCAGACCTTCGCTCAAGTGCTGACCGGTTTCCCCGACATGATCGAGAAACCCCTTGTCCTGCACGCTGTCGAGCACGGCAAGACCGGCAGCCGTCATCAGCGCATTGCCATGATGAGTACCTGTCACTTCGCCGACCTCGAAACAGCAGGCCTTGCCCCGCGCCAGCAACGCCGCCAATGGCACGCCACCGCCCAGTCCTTTACCGAGAACAACGATATCTGCCCGTACGCCGTAGGATTGTTCGGCGAGCAAAGTGCCGCAACGACCGATACCGGTTTGCACTTCGTCGAAGATCAGCAGAATGCCCAGCTCACGACACAGGCGCTCGACCCCTTTGAGGTAATGCTCAGTGGCCGGTATCACCCCGGCCTCGCTCTGGATCGGTTCAAGCATGATCGCCACGGTCTGGGCATCGACGGCCGCATGCAAGGCCGGAAGGTCATTGAACGGAACGTGATTGAAGCCTGGAAGCAGCGGCTCGAATCGGTTAGTCAGATTCGAACTGTCCGACGCCGATATCGTCCCCAGACTACGGCCGTGGCAACCTTTGTTGGCAACGATGATCCGCGAAGCCCCGCCGCGATGCCGTTGGCCCCATTTGCGCGCCAGTTTGATCGCCGCTTCACAGGCTTCGCTGCCGCTGTTGAGCAGGTACGCCTGATCACTGCCGGTGCTGGAACACAGCCGCTCAGCAAGATTGAGCATGCCGCGGTTATGCAGGCCGAAACCAGGGTTGATCAGCGACTGAGCCTGCGCCGCGATGGCGTTGACCAGAACCGAAGGGCTGTGTCCGAGGCTATTGGCCCCGCCACCCTGTGAGAAATCCAGATAAGCACGGTCATCGCTGTCCCACAACCATGAGCCCTGGCCGCGCACGAATATCTGTTTCGGTCGCTCGACACTGGGCATCAGGCACTCGCTGGAAAGATTGTCGCCTTTGAACGGCAAGAAGGTGCCCACAGCCAGGTCATCAAGACTCGGAGGATTTCGCCGCAAATTAAACAGGTTCATCTGATCAAACCTCGTGCGAGGTTTTTTGCCTTACCTATGTAAACACCATCGAAGCAAACGGTATTCATCGCGCTCTGTGGCCCTGTAAGCCTTGTGAATGCGGTTAGACTAGGCTCACGAAAGGCCTTGAGCCATTTCGATTTCCCAGTATTTTCGATAAGCACACCTTATGGATTTCAAGCAACTGCGTTATTTCGTCGCGGTCTACGAAGAAGGTCATGTGGGCCGGGCTGCCGAGCGGCTTTCAATCTCCCAACCGGCACTGTCCCAGCAGATCCGCCACCTCGAGCAAAACCTCGATGTAAGCCTGTTCGAACGCAGCAGCAAACGCCTGCTGCCAACCCTGGCTGCTCATACGTTGTACAACCATGCCCTGCCCTTGCTGGATGGATTGCAACGGGCACGGGAAGCCTTGGGCAACTTCAAGGGTCAAGCGCTGCGCACCTTGGCCATCGGTGTATTGCAAACTGTCCACACCAGCCTGGTGCCGCAGATGCTCGAGCGCGTGCGCAAGGCGCAGCCGCATTTGGTGGTGCAGATCTATGAACTGACGGGGTTGGAAATCGAGCGGCGCTTGCTCAACGGTTCTCTGGACATCGGCATCAGCTATCTGCCGCCTCGTCAGCCGGGGCTGCACGGCGTGATGCTGTACGAAGACGAGCTGACCCTGGTCATCCCGGCAGACCATCCGTTGCGGGAATTCAAGAAAGTCTCGATGAGTCAGGCCGCCGAATTGCCGATGTTGTTGCTGGGTGAAGAGTTTCAAGTGCGGCAGATCTGGCAGGCGCAACTGGCAAGCCTCGGACGACGCCCGCAGGTACAGGCCGAACTGAACAACATGGCGGGGATTCTCGACAGTTTGCCGCACACACGACTGGCGACGGTGTTGCCCGGGCGCTCGCAACAGGCACACGGCAACAAGGAACTGTTGTGGAAACCACTGAGCGAGCCGCGGGTGCCGCTGAAAGTCGGATTGGTGTGTCGGGATGTGCAGCGACAACAGACCTCGCTGGCCTTACTGCGTACGTTGCTGGAAGAAGTGATGAATGGCTCGGAGGGGCGTTTGAGCAGCCCGGCAACACTGGATGAAATGACCTGAGCACTTTTCTGCAGGCAAAAGAAAACCCCGCCGAAGCGGGGCTTTGCAGACTGTTTCCCTGACATCCATTTCACTCCGCCGTCCTGGCAGAATCCTACGTGTCCGTGTTGTTGCTTTGCGCTTCCTGCGCGACGTCCATGTGAAGTAGATTAGCTGTGGATCCAATCTTCATCTATGGGAGAAGAGCAGCACGTCATGTAAGAGAATGCTTACATGACATTACAGTGTCAGAACTGCCCTGCGTCCAGCAGGAACAATGACTCGCTGCCGGCCTTCACCGACGCGCTCAACGAGTGAATACGCGGCAGCAGACGTGCGAAATAGAAGCGCGCCGTGCCCAACTTGCTCGCGTAGAAATCGTCCTGCGCTTCTTTGCCAAAAGCGGCCTTGGCCATCAGTGCCCACATGTACGCATAAGCTGTGTAACCGAATGCTTGCAAATACTCGACCGAAGCGGCGCCGATTTCATTCGGGTTGTTTTTCGCCCGGTCCAGCAACCAGGCGGTCAGCTCATCGAGCGTGGTCACGGCATCGTTCAGCGGCTTGGTGAACTCGGCCAGGTCAGCGCTGGCAGTCGCGGTGAAGTGACGGATCTCGTCAGCGAACAGGTTGTAGAACGCCCCGCCGGTGCCGACGATCTTGCGTCCGACAAGGTCGAGCGCCTGAATGCCGTTGGTGCCTTCGTAGATCTGGGTGATGCGCACGTCTCGGACCAATTGCTCTTGGCCCCACTCACGGATGTAACCGTGGCCGCCGAACACCTGCTGACCGTGAATGGTGGTTTCCAACCCGAGGTCGGTGAGAAACGCCTTGGCCACCGGGGTCAGCAAGGCCACCAAATCTTCCGCGCGCTTGCGGGTCGTGGCGTCTTCGCTGAACTTGGCGGTGTCCAGTTGCATGGCCACGTACGTCGAGAATGCACGACCGCCTTCGTTCGAGGCTTTCATGGTCAACAGCATGCGACGCACGTCCGGGTGGACGATGATCGGGTCAGCGACCTTGTCCTTGTTCTGCGCGCCGGTTGGCGAACGGCTTTGCAGACGGTCGCGGGCGTATTCGATCGCGTTCTGGTAGGAGCGTTCGCCGGTGGCCAGGCCTTGGATACCGACCCCCAGACGCTCGTAGTTCATCATGGTGAACATCGCCGCCAGGCCTTTGTTCGGCTCACCGACCAGGTAACCCACGGCTTCGTCGAAGTTCATCACGCAGGTCGCGGACGCCTGGATGCCCATCTTGTGTTCGATCGAGCCACAGTTCGCCGGGTTACGCGCGCCCAGGCTGCCATCGGCATTGACCATGAACTTGGGCACCAGGAACAACGAAATGCCCTTGGGCCCCGCCGGTGCGTCTGGCAGTTTGGCCAGCACCAAGTGGATGATGTTCTCGGTCAGGTCGTGTTCGCCACCGGTGATAAAAATCTTGGTGCCGCTGACTTTGTAGGAGCCGTCGGCCTGAGGCTCGGCCTTGGTGCGAATGATCCCCAGGTCAGTGCCCGCATGTGGCTCGGTCAGGCACATGGAGCCGGCCCAGACGCCTGCATACATGTTTGGCAGGTACGCGGCTTTCAGCTCTTCGCTGGCGTGGGCGTTGATCGACAGGCAAGCGCCAGCGGTGAGCATCGGGTACAGACCGAACGACAGGCTCGCGGAATTGACCATTTCTTCGACCTGAGCCGAAACAGCCTTGGGCATGCCCATGCCGCCGTAGGTCGGATCGCCACCGACACCGACCCAACCGCCTTCCGCGTAAGTCTGATAAGCCTGTGGGAAACCTGCCGGCGTGGTGACGGCACCGTCCGCCCAATGGCAACCTTCTTCGTCAGCCGCCCGGCTCAGGGGCGCGATGCTTTTGCTGGTGACCTTGCCGGCTTCTTCAAGAATGGCTTCGACGGTTTCCGCATCGACAGTCTCGGCCAGCGCAGGCAGCTCGGCCCAGAGTTTGGCGACCTCGAAAACTTCATTGAGGACGAAGCGCATATCGCGCAGGGGCGCTTTGTAGTCAGCCATGGCAAACCTCGCAAGATCTAAACAGGGGAGTCGTAGGAATGGTGCTTTCGTTGAGTTCGAGTGTAACCCAACAACTTTTACGACACATAGGGTCAACTCATGACCGTTTTGTTATTTTTAGTCACTGGAAAGCGAACCATTAAAGAAGCCCGCAACTAGGCGGGCTCTTTTACGTCGACTTGAAAACTATAGCGCGAATAACTCCGCAGGCAGGTTCATCAGACAATCGCTGCCCGCCTCAATGGCCGCCCGATGAGCTGCCGTGCGTGGTAGTAAACGTTTGAAGTAAAATTCGCTGGTCGCCAGTTTTGCCTGGCAGTAATCGGCATCGCCACTGCCCGAATCGAGCTGCGCCTGAGCGACCAGCGCCATGCGCAGCCACAAATAGCCGAGGATGATGTAACCGCTGTACATCAGGTAATCCACCGAAGCCGCGCCGACTTCATCCGGATTTTTCATCGCAGCCATGCCGACTTTGGTGGTCACCTCTCCCCACTGCTGATTCAGGTCGTTGAGCTGCGCCACGTAGCTGGCAAGTTGCGGATGTCCGGCGTTTGCCGCACAGAACTTGTGGACGATTTTGGTGAAGCCGCGCAGCAATTTCCCTTGGCTGCCGAGGACTTTTCGTCCAAGCAAGTCCAGCGCCTGAATGCCGTTGGTGCCTTCGTAGATCGGTGCGATCCGGCAGTCGCGTACCAGCTGCTCCATGCCCCACTCGCGAATGAATCCGTGACCTCCAAACACCTGCATACCGTGGTTGGTCACTTCCAGTCCGGTATCGGTCATGAAGGCTTTGCAGATCGGCGTGAGGAACGCCAGCAGGTCTTCGGCATCCTGACGCGCCGTCTCATCCGTACTCAGATGTGCCACGTCCAGCAACTGCGCAGTGAAATAAGTCAGCGCCCGATTGCCTTCGTTGAAGGCCTTCATCGTCAGCAACATCCTGCGCACATCAGGGTGAACAATGATCGGATCGGCGGCTTTTTCCGGTGCTTTCGGGCCGGTCAGCGAGCGCATTTGCAAGCGGTCGTTGGCGTACTTGATCGCACCCTGAAAGCTCGCCTCCCCCAGACACAAACCCTGCATGCCGGTGCCCAGCCGTGCATGGTTCATCATGGTGAACATGCAGTTCAGGCCCTTGTTCGGCTCACCGATCAAGAAGCCCTTGGCGTCGTCGAAGTTCAGCACGCAGGTGGCCGAGGCCTTGATGCCCATTTTGTGTTCGATCGAGCCGCAGGAAACGCCGTTGCGCTCTCCCGCCTCACCTTCGTCATTGGGTAGGAATTTAGGAACGATAAACAGCGAAATGCCCTTGGTGCCTGCCGGAGCGTCCGGCAGTTTCGCCAGCACCAAGTGAATGATGTTTTCACTCATGTCGTGCTCGCCGGCAGAGATGAAGATCTTGCTGCCGGAGATTGCATAGCTGCCGTCGGCCGCAGGCACGGCGCGGGTTTTGATGATGCCCAGGTCGGTGCCGCAATGGGCTTCGGTCAGGCACATGGTGCCGGTCCATTGGCCGGCAGTGAGTTTGCGCAGGTAAGTCTGTTTCTGTTCTTCGGTGCCATGGGCGTGGATTGCCGACATCGCGCCGTGAGTCAGGCCGGGGTACATGCCCCAGGAGGTGTTGCTGGAGCCGACCATTTCGCTGATGACCAGCCCCAGTGAACTCGGCAAACCCTGGCCACCGTAAACCGGATCAGCCGCCAGACCATGCCAGCCGCCTTCAACATAGTGTGCGAAGGCCTGCTTGAAGCCTGCAGGCGTCGTGACCACGCCATTGTCGAAATGGCAGCCTTCTTCGTCGCCGCTGCGGTTCAGCGGTGCAAGAACGTTCTCACAGAATTTCGCACCTTCTTCGAGGATCGCATTGACCATGTCCGGGCTGGCATCGGTGGCGCCCAGCGCGGCGTAGTTGCTGTGAAAATCGAAGACGTGGTCGATCAAAAAGCGCATGTCGCGCAGGGGAGCTTTGTACTCAGGCATGGTCATTTCTCCGGCAGCAGATTCCCCAAACCTACTGCCGCGCACCGGGCCTCACAATCACAGTCCAGACGCTGAATGCGCCATCATCACTCAATCAGTAGCGGCGTCCATGCGCACCGCGCCACGACGGGTCTGACCGAACGCCACCACACAGTTTCGCCCCGCCCCCTTGGCACTGTAGAGCGCCTCGTCCGCGGACTTGAGCACTTTTTCGGGGGTGCGCTGCTCCAGTCGTTCGGCCACGCCGATGCTGACGGTGACCGACACACTTGAGGCGCCCGAGCCCGCGCGACGTTGACGACCTTGCTGGTCGTCCTGAGGACGGCTGTCCTGATTGCGCAGCTGAATGTTGTAAGTGGCGATGGACTCGCGGATGACTTCCAGGTGCGGCATGCACTCTTCGAGAGTCTTACCTGCGAACACCAAGGCGAATTCTTCACCACCGTAGCGATACGCCCTACCGCCACCACCGATTTTCGACAGTTTGCTGGCGACTAGTCGCAGCACCTGGTCGCCGACATCGTGACCGTGGGTATCGTTGAATTTCTTGAAGTGATCGACGTCGCTCATCGCCAGCACGTAATTGCGCCCCAACCGCTGCATCCGCTCGTTCAAGGCGCGGCGGCCCGGCAGACCGGTGAGTTCATCGCGGAAGGCCATTTGGTAGGCCTCATGGGCGACCGCTGCGGCAATCATCAACATCACCTGACTACACATGATGTTCAGGGTGAACGGCAGGATGAAAGTTTTCGGCAGTGCCCAGAACAATCCGAGCAAACCCACCAGTTGGGCCGCGTGCAAGGGTCTGGGGTTACGCCAGTATTGCCAGCTCAGCAGCAAGAACGAAGCGATGAACACCGGATACGACAGCTGGATCAGGCTCATCCACGCGCCATGCAGCGCCGGCCAGCGGATTTCTGACAGCCATATCAACAGTGCCTGTGGGTAACTTTGCTCCACCCCCAACGCCACACTGCCAACGGCCAGCAAGACTGCGAAGCGCGCCACCATGTCCTGAAACAGGTGAGTGCGTTCCTGCCAGGCAGCGAACACGCCGAACATCAGTGGCAGCAACAGACAACACAGATGAAAAACCACCGCCGCATCTTCACGGACTTTGCCGTTGTCGCGGTAATAGTCGGTCTGGGTGTCGAGCAGGAAGTAGGCGATGTACACCGTGACCATCAGAAACAGCTCACGCTGACGTCGGTAAACCGCGCAGTACGCACCGCCGAGCAACAGCACCAGAGTGGGCAGCACGTTGAACAACGAGGTGAAGAAGACGTTGAGATCCTTGACATAGGCAGCTGCAAGCCCCGCAAGTAACAGCAGTAATGACGGCAGGAAATGACTGAAACGTACAGCGGAAGAACGCGGCAAGGGTAAAGCTCCGACCCGTCATATCAATAGATGGCATTGTGCCCACCTACTTTAACGGCAGAAACCCTGACTTTCTGAGTAATTTGCTAAGGTTTTTTTTGAAGCCGTGTAACTGGCTGCAACCGATGCAACCAGTTACACAAAATGAAGCATCAAAGGTCGTTGTAGTACGGCTGCAACGGCCCTTCCCTCACTTTGCGCCCTTCCGCGCCGACCGGTTTGAGTTTCACCACCGCATCCATGGCCCGCTGGGTCGTAATCTTCGGATTGACCGGTTTTGGCATGACCGCATTTTCATCCCCGACGTGGCCTTGATGAATCACCAGCGACGGATGATCGAACGGCGCTTGCTCCCACGCCACCCGCGGATCGGTCAAGCCGACCTCCATGAACTTTACCAGAGCATCGATTTCATCGGGCGTCAGGTTCAGCGGCGTCATGTCCGGATCGAGGTTCGAGGTGTTGTGCTGATTCACACTGGGATGATTGAAGCCGCTGGTGTTGTTCGCTTCCGAGCCACGCCGGTCACCGCCGCGGTTGTAGAACTCCATGACCTGTTTGAGCGTCGCCCGGCTGCCATTGTGGAAATACGGACCGGTCAACGCGATGTTGCGCAGCGTCGGGGTCTTGAAGGCACCATCCACTGCATCGCGGAAACCGACATTGGGTTTAAGCGTCGCATCGCAGGGGATTGCCGCGCTCAAGGGCACTTCGAAAGTGCAGACATCGACGTCAAGCGGGTCAGGCACGTTGCCGCCCTGGATTTGCGTGTTGTATTCACGGGTGAACGACAGCGGATTGCCCCACGCGTCCGTCCCGCCAAGCGCCAGGTCTTCCGACGTCGGGCGTACTCCGGTGTTGTAAAAACCGTTGTCGTAGAGCGTGGTCAGGTTGTCGGCCATGACCATCCGTTCAATGCGCTCGCGCGGATGAAACAGCAAACGGCTGCCGGCGTTGGTCAATTCTGCGCCGCCATGGCAACTGACGCACTTGCCCTTGCCGAGGAACAGGTTCATCCCTTCGACTTGCTGGGCATTCATTGCCTGATGATTACCTTGCAGGTAGGCGTCCAACGGCGCCTGGTCGGAAATCAGGGTCGATTCGTACATCTGGATCGCGAGTCCGAAGAACAGCGAGAAGTTGGCCTCCATTTGGGTAAACGGAGCGCCGCCGAGGGACACCTGTTGCGTGGCGTTCCACAGCCGTGGCTGGAAGGCCGCCTTGATCAGTTCACGATAGGTAGGCCGGGTTACATCGGAAACCCGGCCCAGCACTGAATCGGAGGGGGAAATCCGCTGCTCTTTGAGCAACATCGTGTCGAGCATGCGCCGGCCGATGTCCGCAAAGGTGCGTCCGCCGCAGGACATTTCCACCGCGCTACCGGGCGGCCCCACTGCTTGCGAGGCGGCAGACGCATCGTTGAGCGCCAGCCGCACTTTGGTCGCTACCCCGCTGCTATCGCGGGTGACGAAAATCCCGGCATCGGGGTCGCGATTGCCAAACGGCGAAAATCCGTTGAACACGTTGTTGGCCCGACCATCCCAGAAATTGCGCACGTTGAACGCGGCGTTGATCACCGTCGGCGCGTTACGCCCTGTCGCACGACGGACATTGATCCCGCCCACCTGGAAAATACCGTCCGGCTGCTGCGTGCACTTGTCGAAGCGCGATTGACGGGGCTTGACGAAGTTGGCGTCGAATACGCCTTGCGAGCCAACCACATCGTCGGTCGAATAGAGGATGGGCGAATTGCGATCGAGCGGATTAGCCAGCACGTGGGTGGGAAAGTCGGTTTTCTTGAGTGTGTAGTTCGGGCCGCCCTTGCCGCCGGACAGGGTCACGTAGGAAGCCACGTCGCCGGGGATATCCGAGGCTACAAACGGCTTGTTGAAGATCGACGCGACGTTGGCATTGGTGTTCGCCTGGCCGGGGTTGATCTGGTTGGTGATCCGGTGATCGACCCCGGCGTGGAAGTGGCAAGACGCGCAGGCGGTGGCGCCGTCGCTGCCAACCTCCATGTCCCAAAACAGGGCCTTGCCTAAGAGAACCGCCGCGCTGCGATTGAGGACATAGTCGGTCATCAGATCGACTTTGCGTCCGCCTTCGGTTCCCGAGGGGTCAGGGGGTGTCAT
Organism: Pseudomonas sp. LB3P25; assembly: GCF_054897985.1. Classification (NCBI taxonomy): domain Bacteria; kingdom Pseudomonadati; phylum Pseudomonadota; class Gammaproteobacteria; order Pseudomonadales; family Pseudomonadaceae; genus Pseudomonas; species Pseudomonas sp. LB3P25. Next base: position 6,643,008 of record NZ_CM142711.1, read on the forward strand.
GCCACGCAAGGATTGCAGAGTGGGCACGTCGGGCACAGGCAGATTGACCTCGGGCGCGGCGGCGGCGGCGGCGGCGGCCCATGCACTCATGCCCGGCAGACCGCTGGCGAGCAGAGCGCCCGCGATTGCACAGGCCAGACGGCGAGTTCGAAAGATGCTCAAGTATTTAACCATGATCACATTCTCGATCCAGTACGGAGTAGCCAGGCTCCGTGATTATCCTGTTGCGATGAACTCATCGCGATGAATCCTGCTACTTGTACCTGCGATCAAACCAACGCAAAAGTTGGCGGGCAGGGAATGGCCTCACTGCCAAAGTACACGCTTGGCTCAGGCTTTATTAAACATTGCTCTGTCGCACCTCCGAGGGCGCTCAATCCAACTCTAGCTGTAACAAAAAAATTTCAACAGTAAAAATCAATATTTTTTATTTTGACGCGACCAAGTAAAAAACTGCTTCACAAAAACGCCGATAGAGCACATCAACAGCAGTTGCACACATCCCCTAGGTACCGGTGTACTTCCCCCCCATTTCTGGGTGGCATTCCCCAACAGAAACTGCCAAGCGTCCAATAACATGGCTGTAAGCGTTGATTTAGAAGGCTTAAAGCACATCAACTGCGCCTTTCAATCAGCTGGCAGGGTAATTGCTATTACCAACAACGCATCGGCGGCGTGCAGTGTAGACACCGCTTGCCAGTGAGCAGTAAGAGTCGACTGGCATTAACTAACCACAGCAACCCCATGCGTGCGCAAGTTGCACTGCGCGAGCTATGGCTTTTATTTTATATCAAAGATAAATCAACTTTTATTGCGACCACTCCAGCAAACCCTACTTGCCAACCATCACCATTCAAAGTACATATAGACAACATTTCTCATTAACTTACTTATGGAAAAACCCAGCCTGAAACTGCGACTCAAGCTACTTATTGCACTCCCTAATATGGGCATGTATCCCCCCCTATATTGGTGAATATCCATCGGCAGCCTTTCGCGCAATGCCAGCAACAGCGGCGCAGCCCGCATTTTTATTGCACTCGCGATGATTGGTGCCGTTCAGGCACGACAACTGCTTAGTACGCCTCGGCTCAAGGAAATGTCTTTCGCGATTGTGTCTCTAACCGGCCAACACACGCGCAATGCATCTGAAGGGTGAGTGGCAATCGTGTATCCACCGTACAAAATCGCAGCCACTTTCCCTCTGGATCGAGCCAGCTCGACGCTCACACCTTCCGTCTTTCTTGCGCGGGATTCAGCGCATCAGCAGGCCTGCGAGTCGATTGGCCGGCAACTGGTCCCGCAAGATTCTGGAGAGAACCATGAGCTTATCTCTACACACAAAGACGCTCGCTATACCGCCGCTCCACAAACGACTTAACAGTAGGCTCGGTCGCCACGCGCTGCTGGCCTGTTCAGTTGCCCTCGCACTGACCGTTGGAGTAGGAGGTGATGCATTTGCAAAAGGGGGGGGAACCGCCAAACCCGTCAAGGGCGCACCCTCGCCGTTCTCGACCCCCACACTGCCCGATCCGGTATTCACCAACCCGGATGCGATTCACGGCTTCGACGTCACGGGTTTTATCCAGAACATGACCCTGGATCCCTCCAATGTGAACTGCCCGAATACCAGCGATCCCGGTCGTTTCGGGGGCACGGTCCAACTGAACGGGGTAACAATCACAGTCCCCTGCAACACGGTTCTCCAGATGCCGGCCAATACCCTGACCTGGGCTGATTTTGTCAGGGGAGGACCGCTGGGCCTTAACAAGGCGCCGTTGTCGTACCCCTCGTTCGAAATCCATGTGGTTGGCAATACCGTCGCCAACAAGCAGATCGCCGGGTTGATCTTTGTCTCCCAGCAATCCGCCAACGCTGGCAGCGGCTACATCACCAGGATCGACTACACCACCGGCAACATCGAAATTGACAGCGGTAACCCGCTTCAACCGACGATCATCCAGATCAACGATCCGAATGGGCGCTTTGGCCGCGCGCAAAGTCCCGACCCTCGTTTCTCCGTCGATGACGCGAACCCGACGATTCACTCCGCCACTGGCTACCCGATGTGCGTGCCACGCACGATTTCCGGTGACGACGCACTCTGCCCACAGAAAAACCGGCCAAAAGTGGTGACTCCGACCACGACCAACAACTGCCGGAACTTCAGCCAGGCCGGTGTAACGCCTCCAGCCAGCGGCGAGCTTTCCCCTCCGGTTCCGGGTCAGGCCTACTGCAGCCAGTACGTCATGAAAAGATTCAGCGATGCTTCGCGTACGGCGACAGACCCCGACCCGACGCAACAGGCGCCCTTTGAAGTCGGCGACTTCATCAGCTACGCGGGCACATTGTTCAAATCTGCGACAGCGGGTACCCCGGACTACATTTCTGCACACACGATTGAAGCTAACATCGGGATCTACACCCAGCCAGGTACGCAGCCCAGCTACCTGTCTATCGGAGAGTTTGGTATCGGTACCGCCGACCCCTCGGCAACGGCCATCAATGGTGTAGCGCAGGAAACGCAGGACCGGATATTCCTTGAAGCATCGACCACCGACATCAAGACTCCGGTCGACATCTATCTGATAGACGTCAATCCTTCGACGGGCTTACAAACCAATCGCTGGATTACACCCTATGAGATGACGGGCGAATGCAACCCTGCCCTGACGCTTGCTGCAAGTTGCTTTGGGGTTTCGGGCGGCATCACGACCCAGAACACGGGTCCTCAGCCACAACGCGCCAGGCTTCGTGCAACGAAGGCACCGACAGGCCTCCTCAGCCAGCCGACCCGTACCTTGCGTGTCGTTTCGCGCTCACTTTGCGTTCCTCAGTTGACCGCTTCCCAAACCGCCGTCGACAGCTGCATCCAAAATGCCGGCAGGCTGGCGGTGGCCAATGGTCTGACAGCCGGCCAGTATGTGGCGCCGGTCTTTGAGTTCATCTTTCCCGAAGGCGTCAAGCCAGGCGACCCTGTCACCCCGAACGACTTTTGGCACCTGCCGTTCCTGCGTAACGGAGAAGGCGTCAGCACACCGACCGGTGTCGGTCCTCTGGACCCGACCCCGTGGTGAGCCGAGGCTGATGAAGGCGTAAAAAAAAACCACCGTTCCCGAAGGAGCGGCGGTTTTTTTTCGAAGGACGCGTTAAGGCTTAGTAGCCCAGCGCGAAGTTCTCTTCTTTCATGTCCATCAGGTTGTTGGCGCCCGACAGCATGGTGACAACATGAGTGCGGGTACGCGGCAGGATGCGCTGGAAGTAGAAGCGCGCAGTCTGCAGCTTGGCGGTGTAGAACGCTTCTTCGGTAGTACCGGCAGCCAGTTTCTCGGCAGCCAGACGCGCCATGTCAGCCCAGAAATAAGCCAGGCAGGCGTAACCGGAGTACATCAGGTAGTCCACCGACGCGGCGCCGACTTCTTCACGGTCTTTCATGGCCGCCATACCGACCTTCATGGTCAGCTCGCCCCACTCTTTGTTCAGCGCCGCCAATGGCTCGACGAACTCTTTGACCGCTTCGTTGCCTTCGTTGGTCTGGCAGAACTTGTGGACGATCTTGGTGAAGCTTTTCAGGGCTTCGCCTTGAGTCATCAGTACTTTACGGCCCAGCAGGTCGAGTGCCTGGATACCGGTGGTGCCTTCGTACAGCATCGAAATGCGGCTGTCGCGAACGTTCTGCTCCATGCCCCACTCAGCGATGAAGCCGTGGCCGCCGTAGATTTGCACGCCGTGGTTGGCGGATTCGAAGCCGACTTCAGTCATGAAGGCTTTGGCGATTGGCGTCATGAAGGCCAGCAATGCGTCGGCTTTCTTCTTCTCTTCTTCGTCCACGCCGTATTTAACGATGTCGACTTGCTTGGCCGTGAAGTAAACCATCGCGCGGTTGCCTTCGGCGAAGGCCTTCATGGTCAACAGCATGCGACGTACATCAGGGTGCACGATGATCGGGTCAGCAGCTTTTTCCGGCGCTTTCGGGCCAGTCAGGGAGCGCATTTGCAGACGATCACGAGCGTATTTCAGGCCGCCCTGGAAGCCGATTTCGGCGTGAGCCAGACCTTGCAGCGCAGTACCCAGACGGGCGGTGTTCATAAAGGTGAACATACAGTTCAGGCCTTTGTTCGCCGGGCCGATCAGGAAGCCGGTAGCCGCGTCGAAGTTCATCACGCAGGTGGCGTTGCCGTGGATGCCCATCTTGTGTTCCAGGGAACCGCAGGTCACAGCGTTGCGAGCGCCGATCGAACCGTCTGCGTTCGGCATGAACTTGGGAACGATGAACAGCGAAATGCCTTTGGTGCCAGCCGGTGCATCCGGCAGACGTGCCAGCACGATGTGGACGATGTTGTCGGCCATGTCGTGTTCGCCGGCCGAGATGAAGATCTTGGTGCCGGAGACTTTGTAGGAACCGTCGGCTTGAGGTTCGGCCTTGGTGCGCAGCATGCCCAGGTCGGTGCCGCAGTGCGGTTCGGTCAGGCACATGGTGCCGGTCCATTCGCCGGAAACCAGTTTGGTCAGGTAAGCCTCTTGCTGCTCGGGCGTACCGTGCTCGGAAATGGTGTTCATCGCGCCATGGGACAGGCCTGGGTACATGCCCCACGACCAGTTGGCTTCGCCGACCATTTCGCTAACGGCCAGACCCAGAGACTCTGGCAGGCCCTGGCCACCGTGCTCTACGTCGTGGGCCAGGCTTGGCCAGCCGCCTTCGACGAATTGTTTGTAGGCTTCTTTGAAGCCAGTCGGGGTTTTGACGCCGGATTCGCTCCAGGTGCAGCCTTCGGTGTCACCCACGCGGTTCAGCGGAGCCAGCACCTGCTCACAAAACTTGGCGCCTTCTTCGAGAATGGCGTCAACCATGTCTGGAGTTGCGTCCTGGCAAGCCGGAAGGCTCTGATAGTGCGCTTCGTAGCCGAGCAGTTCGTCACGAACGAAGCGAATATCACGCAAGGGGGCCTTGTAGTCAGGCATAGCGATAAACCTCTGCTGATGTAACCGGGAATGAACGACCGCGTTGATTTGTTGTTGCGGTCAAACAGTTGTTTGAAACATACGTTTACGCCTAAATCTTGTCAAGCGCCGATCTTTTGCCGTTCGTCATCACGCGACGCAAATGCCAGACCCACAGCAACGCAACATCGTCGCCTGAGCAATACGCTGTGGAGGAAAGACTAGTTGAGAGAGAAGGATTCACGCAGAAAAACGCCGCGAATAGTCGCGGCGTTGAGGGAGCGGATTCAGCGAGGGATCAGACGAAGGTATCAATCAGCGTACCGAGCACTTCGTCGGATGCCTTGGCGACTTTGACACCCAGTTCAACCTGAAATTTGCCCTGGGACATCTCGACCACATTACTGGCCAGGTCCGACTGCTGACTGCGATCCACCGAACGCAGACGATCAACTTGAGCCTCGGAAGACTGGCTGGTCACTGAACGCTCGATCGTCGTGTTGGCGATCTGGCCGGAGGCTTGATCGACACGGTTCTGCCCTGTCTGAATGGTGCTCAGACCGGCATAAAAAGCGGTGTTTCCTGAGATTTCCATGGGAGAACTCGTCCTACAAAGGATCAACAGCGGCCATTGAAGCAGACCCACTGACAAAAGGCCCGACAAAAACACTAATGGCACTGTGCCTTGTCATAGTTAAAACCCCTGCCAGAAAACTCAGTCCAATAGATCCAGCTGCAGATACTCCGCCACCGCTTCAGCCGTCACCAACTTGAGTTTCGGCACCCGCCCCAGGCACGGTGCCGGGATCCGCTCAGCGAGTGTCGCAAGGTTTTCTTCCAGACGCGAAGTCTTCGGATCGATGATGTTGGCCACCCACCCCGCCAGCTGCAAACCATCCTGAGCAATCGCCTCAGCCGTCAGCAGCGCATGGTTGATGCAACCCAGGCGCACCCCCACCACCAGGATCACCGGCAGATCCAGGGCCATCGCCAGGTCCGACAGATTGTCCTGATCTGCCAACGGCACCCGCCAGCCTCCAGCACCTTCGATCAAGGTGAAATCCGCCTGCATATCGAGAATCTCCTGCATCGGCGTCAACAGTGATTGCACCGTCAATGCCACGCCGGCCTCCCGCGCTGCCAGATGTGGCGCGATCGGCGGCTCGAACGCCACTGGGTTGACCTGCGCATAAGTCAAAGGCAACGAGCACTGCGCCAACAGCGCCAATGCATCAGCGTTGCGCAAGCCCTTGGGCGTCACATCGCAACCGGAGGCGACCGGCTTGCCCGCCGCCGTGCTCAAACCGGCCGACCGCGCGGCATGCAACAAACCTGCTGCAATGGTGGTCTTGCCGACATCGGTGTCAGTGCCAGTGATGAAATAGGCTGCGCTCATAAAGGTTTCTCCAACACGGCGTAGACCACTTGATAAGTCGCCGGCAATCCTTCGGCCTGACGAAACTGCTCATAAGCCTCGATCAATCCGAGGATCCGCGCCCTGCCGGTCAAACCACCCGGCCGACCGGGGTTCAGGTTGTGGGCTCCCAGTGCCTTGAGTTCATGGGTCAGGCTACGCACATCCGGGTAATGCAACACGTGCGGTCGGGTTTCCAGACTCGCGACGCTCAACCCACTGTCCGCGCAAAGCTGTTGATAAACCCCGAACTCGCGGAAGCGGTTGACGTGCACCATGCCATCCACCTGACGCCAGCTGTCACGCAGTTCTAACAGTGTGCCCACGCACAGACTAGCAAACGCGAAAATTCCGCCAGGTTTCAATACGCGATTGGCTTCACTGAGTACCGAGGCGAAGTCCGCGCACCACTGCACCGCCAGGCTGGAGAAGATCAAATCGCAGGTCGAATCCTGCAACGGCAACCGCTCGGCATCGCCTGCGATGAAATGCGTTGCACCACCCAATGGCCGGGCGTGGTTGAGCATGCCTTCGGCGATGTCCAGTGCCAGCCCGTTACTGGCAGGAAATCGCTCGCCCAATGCACGGCTGAAATGCCCGGTGCCGCAGCCCAGATCCAGCCAGACACCCGGCACGAAATCCTCTGGCAAACGACTCAACAATTCACTGCCAACATCTCGCTGCAATTCGGCCACGCTGTCGTAGCTTGCCGCCGCACGGGAAAAAGATGCCGCCACCTGGCGTTTGTCGGGCAAACCGCCGGGCAGGTTGGGAAGGGATAAATCAGTCATCACCGGACTCATGCAAAAAGGCCTGAATCGCCCCCGCCACACCGTGAGGGTCTTCCAGAAGAAACGCGTGACTGGCCTGCTCGATCAGACCGATTTCGACATCCGGCAGCAACGCCAGCAGTTCCCCCGCCGCTTCGGCTGGAACCAATCCGTCGAGGCCCGCGAACAAATGAAGTTGCGGGCCACGGAAGGCCTGCAAAGCCTGGCGGGTATCCAGTTGTGCGAGCAACTCCAGGCCGCTCATCAGCACCTCTGCCGAAGTGTGTGGCGCCCCACCGAGCAACAGCCGAGACAATCCACGCGGGTCTTCGGCACCCTGAGCGCAGAGCAGCGAGAAACGTTTCAACGTCATGCGAGGATCAGCCTTGCAACCGGCCAGAAACGCATCGAAGGTTTCGGCAGGCATCGCACTCGGCCATTGCTCATGGGCGACAAAAGAAGGATTGCTCGCCAGCGTCAGCAAGCCGCAGCAGCGATCGCCGCGCCGGGCAGCCAACGCTGAAGCGAGCATGCCGCCGAGCGACCAACCGCCGAGCCAGGCGTCCTGAGGCAACGTCGAATCCAGCTCATCGAGCCACTCCTCAAGATCGCTTGATTCCAGTTCCGGCAACGGCTCGATCTCGACACGCAAGTGTTCATCCAGTCCTTGTAACGCGGCCGCCAAGGGCTCCAGGGGAGAAATTCCGAGGCCCCAGCCAGGCAGCAAAATCAGGCGATCACGCATGGCTTGGCTCCGGTCCCAGTTGTTGAAAACAATCGGCCAGTCCATTTAACAATAGCTGCACCTGCGCCTCGCTGTGCGCGGCGGTCAGGGTCACACGCAGTCGGGCGCTGCCGGCGGGCACGGTCGGTGGACGGATCGCAGTCACCATCAGACCGCGCTCACGCAGCATCTGCGACAGCCGAACCGCACGCCCGGCATCGCCGATCATGATCGGCTGGATCGGCGTGAAGCTGTCCATCAACTCCAGGCCGATCTGCTCGGCACCGTGGCGGAATTGGCGAATCAGCGTGTTCAGATGCTCACGTCGCCAGTGTTCGCTGCGCAGCAACTCAAGACTTTTCAGCGTCGCGCAGGCCAGCGCCGGCGGCTGGCTGGTGGTGTAAATGTAGGGACGGGCGAACTGGATCAGGCTCTCGATCAGCTCCTCGCTGCCCGCCACAAAAGCCCCGGCCGTGCCGAACGCCTTGCCGAGGGTGCCGACCAGTACCGGCACGTCTTCCTGGCTCAGGCCGAAATGCTCGACGATCCCGCCGCCATTGGCGCCAAGCGGACCAAAGCCGTGCGCGTCATCGACCATCAGCCATGCACCTTTGGCTTTCGCCTCCCTAGCCAACGCCGGTAGGTCGGCTATGTCGCCGTCCATGCTGAACACCCCGTCGGTGACCACCAGGGTATGGCCGGTCGCCTTCTCGAGACGCTTGGCCAGGCTCGCCGCATCGTTGTGCAGATAGCGATTGAAGCGCGCACCGGACAACAGCCCCGCATCCAGCAGTGACGCGTGATTGAGCCGGTCTTCCAGCACCGTATCGCCCTGCCCCACCAACGCAGTGACTGCGCCGAGGTTGGCCATGTAACCGGTGGTGAACAACAACGCGCGCGGGCGACCGGTGAAATCGGCCAGGGCTTCTTCCAGCGCGTGATGCGGGCTGCTGTGGCCGATCACCAAATGCGACGCCCCGCCGCCGACGCCCCAACGGGCCGCACCGGCGCGCCAGGCTTCAATCACTTGCGGGTGATTGGCCAGGCCCAGGTAGTCGTTGTTACAGAACGCCAGCAACGGCTGACCATCGACCACCACCTCCGGGCCTTGAGGGCTTTCGAGCAATGGGCGTTGGCGATAAAGATTTTCGGCACGACGGGCAGCAAGGCGTGCGGCGAGATCGAAAGACATGCAGGCCTCGTGGATCAGAATTCAGAAGCGATCGCTGTACCTTGTGGGAGCGAGCCTGCTCGCGAAGAGGCCATAACATTCAACATCTATGTTGAATATCAAATCGCATTCGCGAGCAGGCTCGCTCCCACAGTGTTTTGCATTTCAATCAGAGGTATCGGTAGCGCGATCAAACAGCAGCGTTATAGAACTGCTCGCTGCTCTTCTGCTCAACCAGCGCTTGTTCGATCGCGGCCTGATGGACTTCGTCTGCGTGCTCTTCGCGCGCTTCCGGCAAGATGCCCAGGCGCGAGAACAGTTGCATGTCCTTGTCGGCTTGCGGGTTGGCGGTGGTCAGCAATTTTTCGCCGTAGAAAATCGAGTTGGCGCCAGCGAAGAATGCCAGGGCCTGCATCTGCTCGTTCATCGCTTCGCGGCCGGCGGACAGGCGCACGTGGGATTGCGGCATCAGAATGCGTGCGACTGCGAGCATGCGGATGAAGTCGAACGGGTCGATATCGTCGGCATTTTCCAGCGGCGTACCGGCGACTTTCACCAGCATGTTGATCGGCACCGACTCCGGGTGCTCAGGCAGGTTGGCCAGCTGGATCAGCAGATTGGCGCGATCGTCGAGGGACTCGCCCATGCCGAGGATGCCGCCGGAGCAGATCTTCATCCCCGAATCACGCACATAAGCCAGGGTTTGCAGGCGCTCGCTGTAAGTACGGGTGGTGATGATGCTGCCGTAGAATTCCGGCGAGGTATCAAGGTTGTGGTTGTAGTAGTCGAGGCCGGCCTGGGCCAGCGCTTCGGTCTGATCCTGATCCAGACGACCGAGGGTCATGCAGGTTTCCAGGCCCATGGCTTTCACGCCTTTGACCATTTCCAGCACGTAAGGCATGTCTTTGGCCGACGGGTGTTTCCACGCCGCGCCCATGCAGAAACGGGTCGATCCGATGGCCTTGGCGCGAGCGGCCTCTTCGAGGACCTTCTGCACTTCCATCAGTTTTTCTTTTTCCAGGCCGGTGTTGTAGTGACCGGACTGCGGACAATATTTGCAATCTTCCGGGCAGGCACCGGTTTTGATTGACAGCAGCGTCGACACCTGGACCCGATTGGCGTCGAAATGCGCGCGGTGCACCGTCTGCGCCTGGAACAACAGGTCGTTGAATGGCTGAACGAAGAGTGCTTTGACTTCGGCCAAAGACCAGTCATGACGCAGGGTTGCAGTGGTGCTGGCGCTCATGGGCGTTTCCTTTGTTTTATGCTTGGCAAGCGGCTGGGGAATGGAATACCCACAGACGCGACACGGATGTTCGGCATATTTAAGGAAGACTTATGCGCTGTCAACCACGATACGAAGGACCGGTTTACATCTGGTTAAAAAACGACCAGCCCTGTTTGCTCTGCACAGAACCCACCGATGAAAGCACACCCATCTGCATGGCCTGTGAAACGGAGTTGCCCTGGATGGGCGATCAATGCCAAACCTGCGCCCTGCCGTTGCCCGCCGCTGGCCTGACCTGCGGCCAATGCCTGAAACAACCGCCAGCCTTCGAACGGGTCGCCGCGCCCTGGGCTTACAGCTTTCCGGTGGACACGTTGATCACGCGCTTCAAACATTCTGCAAAGTGGCCGTTTGGCCGCCTGCTCGCCGAACTTCTCGCGCAATTCCTGCAAAATCGCTTCGATGAGGATCTAGAACGGCCCGACGCCCTGATCCCAGTGCCGCTGGCCACCAAACGCCTGCGCCAACGGGGTTTCAACCAAGCGGCGATGCTCGCTCGCTGGCTCAGCACCAGCCTCGACATACCGTGCGATGAAACGCTGCTGCTGAGGGTTCAGGACACCAGCGCGCAACAGGACCTGAATGCCGAGGCCCGCAAAAAGAACCTGCGTAACGCCTTCGCTCTGGCACCCGGTGCTGTCATCAATGGTCGTCACCTGGCGCTGGTGGATGACGTACTGACCACCGGCGCCACGGCCCAAGCCCTGGCTCGTCTGTTGATGGACACCGGCGCCGCTCGGGTGGACGTCTATTGCCTGGCCCGTACACCCAAACCCGGCGACTTGGTTTGACCTAAGGACACAAAGCCTGTGGGAGCGAGCCTGCTCGCGAAGACGGACTGGCTTTCAACATAGATGTCGACTGAACTGACGCCTTCGCGAGCAGGCTCGCTCCCACAGGGACATAGCCTGACTTGACTCCCACGCGCCAAGCCGCCAACGTCCTCACCATCGTCACAGCCCAAAGCGTCTTGCCATGTCCTTGCCTACGTTGTTGTCCCAGCACATCGTCCGTCGTCCGCAGCGCATCGCGTTGCTGCAACACATCGCCGAACAAGGCTCGATTACCCGCGCTGCGAAAAGCGCGGGGCTGAGTTACAAAGCAGCCTGGGACGCCATCGATGAGCTGAACAACCTCGCGCAAAAACCGTTGGTGGAGCGCAGTGTTGGCGGCAAGGGCGGCGGTGGCGCCAAACTCTCCAGCGAAGGCGAGCGCGTATTGCGCCTGTATCAAAAGCTGCAAGCCTTGCAGGCTCAGGTGCTGGAAGCCGCCGAAGATGCCAGCGATCTGGACCTGCTCGGTCGACTGATGCTCAGAACCAGCGCACGCAATCAACTGCATGGCAAGGTCGTGGCAATTGATAACCAAGGGCACAACGACTGTATTCGTCTCGAATTGGCCGAAGGCTTGAGCATCGATGCGCAGATCACTCACGACAGCACCACGCGCCTGGAGCTGGAAACCGGCACCGAAGTGGTCGCACTGATCAAGGCCGGTTGGCTGGAGTTGCTAGGCATCGATCAAGTGGCAACACCCGGCAATAATTGCCTGAAGGGCATCATCGAGGAAATTCTCGACGCTGAAGACGGCCCCTGCGAAGTGCGCATCGGTCTGCCCAATGGCCAGACACTCTGCGCGCTGGCCGAACCGCTGCACTTGAAAACCCTCGGATTGACCGCTGATAAACCGGTGTTAGTGCAGTTCGCGCCATCCAACATCTTGCTCGGCACACCGCTCTAAATCAGGTGTTCCGCAACCCGTGTAGCAGCTGCCGAAGGCTGCGTTCGGCTGCGAAGCAGTCGTAAAACCGACACCGCGATTCTGAATGGGTATTGAGTTAACCGGCTGGCGACTGCTTCGCAGCCGAACGCAGCCTTCGGCAGCTGCTACAAGGATCGTGGCGAGTGACTGCAACAAAAGCGTCATCGATGCTCATTAAGGTGACTGCAAAAACCCGCAGGGAGCCTGATGTGAGCCTATTAGAAGACAACCAATCCACCGACCTCGAGAACATGGTCGGCCTCAGCCGCCGAGGTTTCATCAGCGCCGGCGCCCTTTGTGGTGCAGCGATGTTCCTGGGTGGCAACCTGCTGAGTCGCAGCGTGCATGCCGCCAACGTCAGCGCCGGCTCCAGCAAACTGTTGGGTTTTGACAGTATTCCCGCCGCCACCAGCGACGCCATCACCCTGCCGCCAGGCTACAAATCCTCGGTATTGATCAGCTGGGGCCAACCCCTGCAGAAGAACGGCCCGGCATTCGACCCGAGTGGCAACGGCTCGGCCGAACATCAGGAAGTCCAGTTCGGCGACAACAACGACGGCATGAGCCTGTTCGAATTTCCCGGTGACCACAACCGGGCGCTGATGGCGATCAACAACGAATACACCAACTATCGCTACCTCTACGACCACGGCGGCATGCCTCAGTCGGCTGCAGACGTGCACAAGGCGTTGGCCTGTGAAGGCGTGTCGGTGATCGAAGTCCAGCGCCAGAACGGCCAGTGGCAGTTCGTCCAGGGCTCGCGCTACAACCGACGCATTCACGGCAACGCGCCGATCAGCCTGGGCGGTCCGGCCGCCGGCCACGAACTGTTGAAAACCAGTGCCGACCCACACGGCAAGAACGTCCTTGGCACCTTCCAGAACTGCGCCAACGGCAAGACGCCGTGGGGCACTTATCTGACCTGCGAAGAAAACTTCACCGACTGCTTCGGCAGCAGCAATGCCGAACAAAAGTTCGACGCCGCGCAAAAACGCTACGGCGCGGTGGCGGCCAGTAAAGAGATCAACTGGCACCCACACGACGAGCGCTTCGACCTGGCGAAAAACCCCAACGAACTCAACCGTCATGGCTGGGTGGTGGAAATCGACCCGTTCGACCCGCAATCGACGCCAGTCAAACGCACCGCGTTGGGTCGTTTCAAACATGAAAACGCCGCCCTGGCCGAAACCGGTGACGGTCACGCCGTGGTGTACATGGGCGACGATGAGCGCGGCGAGTTCATCTACAAATTCGTCAGCCGCGACAAGATCAACCATAAAAACCCCAAGGCCAACCGCGACCTGCTGGACCACGGCACCTTGTACGTGGCGCGCTTCGACGCGGGCGACGGCAATGCCAATCACCCAAAAGGCCAGGGCGAATGGATCGAACTGACCCACGGCAAAAACGGCATCGACGCCAGCAGCGGGTTTGCCGATCAAGCCGAAGTGCTGATTCACGCGCGCCTCGCGGCTAGCGTGGTGAAAGCCACGCGCATGGACCGTCCGGAATGGATCGTCGTCAGCCCCAAGGATGGCCAGGTCTATTGCACGCTGACCAACAACGCCAAGCGGGGTGAGGATGGGCAACCGGTGGGCGGACCGAACCCTCGCGAGAAGAACGTCTACGGACAGATTTTGCGCTGGCGCACTGACCGTGACGATCACGGTGCCAAAAGCTTTTCCTGGGACCTGTTTGTGGTCGCCGGCAACCCCGGTGTTCACGCCGATACGCCTAAGGGCGGCTCGTCGAACATCACGCCGCAGAACATGTTCAACAGCCCGGACGGCTTGGGTTTCGACAAGGCTGGGCGCTTGTGGATTCTCACCGATGGCGATTCGAGCAATGCCGGCGACTTCGCGGGCATGGGTAACAATCAGATGCTGTGTGCCGACCCGGTAACCGGGGAAATTCGTCGCTTCATGGTCGGGCCGGTGGGCTGCGAGGTGACGGGGATCAGCTTCTCACCCGACCAGAAGACCTTGTTTGTCGGGATTCAGCATCCAGGGGAGAACGGTGGGTCGACGTTCCCTGAGCATCTGCCGAATGGCAAGCCGCGGTCGTCGGTGATGGCCATTTCCCGTGAGGACGGTGGGATCGTCGGCGCCTGATAAGCCCCTTCGCGAGCAGGCTCGCTCCCACATGGGGTCTGCGGTGTGCACAGGATTTGTGACACACAGGAGATCCCTTGTGGGAGCGAGCCTGCTCGCGAAGGCGTCACCCCGGAAAACACTCATCTCAAGCGTTAACACTAAAGAAGCCCCGTCTGCGCTACCATGCTTGGCCGGACGCGGCAGCCTGCCGCGCGCAGGAGTCAGCATGGCCCACCCGTTTGCAACCCTCACCCCAGACCTCGTGCTCGATGCCGTCGAAAGCATCGGCTTTCTCAGCGACGCGCGCATTCTGGCGCTCAACAGCTACGAGAACCGTGTCTATCAGGTCGGTATCGAAGACTCCGAGCCGCTGATCGCCAAGTTCTACCGCCCCCAGCGCTGGACCAACGAAGCGATTCTCGAAGAACACCAATTCACCTTCGAACTCGCCGAGTGCGACGTTCCGGTGGTTGCGCCGATGATTCACAACGGTGCCAGCCTGCACGAACACAATGGTTTCCGATTTACCCTGTTCCCCCGCCGTGGTGGCCGTGCGCCGGAGCCTGGTAATCTCGATCAACTGTATCGCCTGGGGCAACTGCTCGGTCGCTTACACGCCGTCGGCACTACAAAACCGTTCGAACACCGCGAAGCGCTGGGTGTGAAGAACTTCGGTCATGACTCGCTGACGACATTACTCGAAGGCAATTTCGTACCCAAAAGTCTGCTGCCGGCCTACGAGTCCGTGGCCCGCGACCTGCTCAAACGGGTGGAAGAGGTCTACAAGGCCACGCCGCACCAGAACATCCGCATGCACGGCGATTGCCACCCCGGCAACATGATGTGCCGCGACGAGATGTTCCACATCGTCGATCTGGACGACTGTCGCATGGGCCCGGCGGTGCAGGACATCTGGATGATGCTTGCCGGTGATCGTCAGGAATGTCTCGGTCAGTTGTCGGAATTGATGGACGGCTACAGTGAGTTCCACGACTTCGATCCGCGGGAACTGGCGTTGATCGAACCGCTGCGCGCCTTGCGCCTGATGCACTACAGCGCCTGGCTCGCCCGGCGCTGGGATGACCCGGCGTTCCCGCACAGTTTTCCGTGGTTCGGTACGGAGCGGTATTGGGGGGATCAGGTGTTGGCGTTACGTGAACAACTCGCCGCACTCAACGAAGAGCCGCTAAAACTCTTCTGACCCAACAGCCCCCTGTGGGAGCGAGCCTGCTCGCGATGACGGCGACACATTCAGCACATCAGTAGCTGACACACCGCCATCGCGAGCAGGCTCACTCCCACAGTCAGGTGTTCACAATTGCCCAACCTATTCATGCAGGACACTCGTAGACAAATCTCCTTACAATCCCCTCTTTGTTAGCTGCCTAAGCAAGGATTCTGCATGCAAGCCGCCAACCCGCGTCGCGGGTACATCCTGGGCCTGAGTGCCTACATCATCTGGGGACTTTTCCCGCTCTACTTCAAAGCCATCGCCAGCGTGCCCGCCGTGGAGATCATCATCCACCGAGTGCTCTGGTCCGCGCTGTTCGGCTCCATGCTGCTGATGGTGTGGAAACATCCGGGCTGGTGGCGCGAGTTGCGTGACAACCCGAAACGCCTGGCGATCCTGGCCCTGAGCGGCACGCTGATCGCAGCCAACTGGCTGACCTACGTCTGGTCGGTGAACAACGGGCGCATGCTCGAAGCCAGTCTCGGTTACTACATCAACCCGCTGGTGAACGTGCTGTTGGGCATGCTGATCCTTGGCGAACGACTGCGGCGCATGCAATGGCTGGCGGTTGGCCTAGCGGCGGTCGGCGTCGCGCAGCAGGTCTGGCAAGTCGGCAGTCTGCCGTGGGTGTCCCTGGTGCTGGCGCTGACCTTCGGCTTCTACGGACTGATCCGCAAGCAGGCACCGGTCAAGGCGCTGCCGGGGCTGGTGGTGGAAACCTGGATGCTGGTGCCGATTGCCGTCGCGTGGTTGCTGTTCAACCCCACCGCGACCAGCGCTCAGGCCGAATTCTGGACCACGTCCGAAGCCTGGTGGCTGGTGGCCGCCGGTCCGGTGACGCTGGTGCCGCTGGTGTGTTTCAACGCCGCTGCACGGCATTTGCCCTACACGACCCTGGGATTCCTCCAGTACCTGGCGCCGACGCTGGTGCTGTTGCAGGCCGTTCTGCTGTTTGGCGAGCATTTGTCGTCGAGCACACTGGTAGCGTTCATCTTTATCTGGGCAGGCCTGGCGGTTTACAGCGTCGACGCGTGGATAAGTCTGCGCCGCCGTAGCTGATCAAAAAACGCACAAACCTCTGCAGGCCACGGCAACCGTGGCCTGCATCGATCCTTCCCAAGGTTATCCACAGCGTGATCCCCGGCGTTTGTGCGCAAGTCCCTGAAACTGCTGGTTTTTTGATCAAATCCTGAAGAACCCCGGCCGACGTGGCCTGGCGAGCTGTCTCTACAGGTTATCCACAGGCAGGTGCACGTATAACTTGGATAACCTTATTCAGGGCTCACTGCGCAGCACCAATTCGACCATCAAATCGTCCGCCAGGGTTTCCAGGCGCGATTGCAGCACGTCCAGGGACAACGTCAGAGGCACGGCCAGAATCGCTTCAGCGTGGAATAAAGGCTCGCTGCTCATCGGCGCCGGACGTACTTCGGTCACCAGACGTTCCAGGTTCACCCCCTGTTCACTCAGCAGACGCGTGATGTCGCGTACGATCCCCGGGCGGTCATTGCCTACCAGTTCCATGGCAATCGGTTTCCAGGTGCAGGATTGCTCGATACCGCTTTCGGCGATCAACACACGAATGCCTTGGGCGGACAACGCCTGTAGGGCATCGACCAGTTCATCGTAGGCCTCGGCCGGCACGCCCACGCGAAGAATCCCGGCGAACTGCCCGGCCATGCGCGACATGCGGCTCTCCAGCCAGTTGCCGCCGTGCTCGGCGATGCATTGGGCAATGCGCTCGACCTGCCCTGGCTTGTCCGGAGCGAAAACAGTGAGTACGAGGTGGTCCATGGCGCATCCCTCTTGTCATGACTTTTGTTATAGAAGACCAAGTATAGGCAAGGCGCCGGAGTCAGCTCAGTAAAGCTTTTCTGTGGCGAGGGAGCTTGCTCCCGTTCGGCTGCGAAGCAGTCGTGAATCAGCTAACGCGGTCTGTCTGAATTATGTAGGGGCCGCTTCGCGCCCCAGCGGGAGCAAGCTCCCTCGCCACAAAAGCAACTCCCCCATAGCCGTACAGCAAAGATTATGTGTACAAGTTTTTATATTTAACTGGAACAATCCAATAGTTTTTTGAGAACATCCCGTTCCCCGACGTGACTGCAATGCGTCATGGCGTCGCAGAACGACGTAATTAGTCTAATTTTCACAAGCGCAATTCATCATGTAGTATGCCGCAGCGCGCACTACATAACGTTGGATCGATGTCTGCCACAGGCACAATCGCAGCCCTGAAAGCCCTATCAGCAAGGCCTCAAAGCCGTTGATCGGTTCCATCCCAGCCGCCCGAAATGGCATGTACTGGTGGAAAGGGTTTGTGGTTTAAATAGCCAGAGGCTTCATTGTTAAATTGAAGAGCTGAAAAGCGAAATAGCTGAGCAGAGTGAGGCAAGCAATGACTGAACACGTTCAAGTCGGTGGCCTGCAGGTCGCCAAAGTCCTGTTCGACTTCGTGAACAACGAAGCCATTCCCGGTACCGGCCTCACCGCCGATAAGTTCTGGGCCGGTGCCGACAAGGTCATTCATGACCTGGCGCCGAAGAACAAAGCCCTACTCGCCAAACGCGATGATTTCCAGGCTCGTATCGATGGCTGGCACCAAGCGCGCCGAGCTCCTGAGAAAGCCCAGGTGCATGACGCCGTGGCTTATAAAGCCTTCCTGCAAGACATCGGTTATCTGCTGCCAGAAGCGGCCGATTTCCAGGCAACGACGCAAAACGTCGATGACGAAATCGCCCGCATGGCCGGTCCACAGCTTGTGGTTCCGGTGATGAACGCCCGTTTCGCGCTCAATGCCTCGAACGCCCGTTGGGGTTCGCTGTATGACGCGCTCTACGGCACCGATGCCATCAGCGAAGCTGACGGCGCGGAAAAAGGCAAAGGCTACAACAAGGTTCGCGGCGACAAGGTCATCGCCTTCGCCCGTGCCTTCCTCGACGAAGCCGCGCCATTGGCTGCCGGCACTCACGTCGATTCCACCGGCTACAAGATCGTTGACGGCAAACTGGTGGTCGCCCTTAAAGGTGGCAGCAACAGCGGCCTGCGCAACGATGTACAGCTGATCGGTTTCCACGGCGATGCAGCCGCACCGACCGCGATCCTGCTGAAAAACAACGGCCTGCACTTCGAAATACAGGTCGACGCCAGCACCCCGGTCGGCCAGATCGATGCTGCCGGCCTCAAAGACATCCTGATGGAAGCCGCGCTGACCACCATCATGGACTGCGAAGACTCCGTCGCCGCCGTCGATGCCGATGACAAAGTGGTGATCTACCGCAACTGGCTCGGCCTGATGAAGGGCGATCTGTCGGAAGAAGTCTCCAAGGGCGGTCAGACCTTTACCCGCACCATGAACGCCGACCGCACTTACACCGCCCTCGATGGCAGCGAACTGAGCCTGCATGGTCGTTCGCTGCTGTTCGTGCGCAACGTCGGTCACCTGATGACCATCGACGCGATCCTCGATAAGGATGGCAACGAAGTGCCGGAAGGTATCCTCGACGGTCTGGTCACCAGCCTCGCGGCAATCCACAGCCTCAACGGCAACAACTCGCGCAAGAACAGCCGCACCGGCTCGGTCTACATCGTGAAACCGAAGATGCATGGCCCGGAAGAAGCGGCGTTCACCAACGAGCTGTTCGGTCGCATCGAAGAAGTGCTCGGCTTGCCAGGCAACACGCTGAAAGTCGGAATCATGGACGAGGAACGCCGTACCACGGTCAACCTCAAGGCCTGCATCAAGGCAGCCAGCGAGCGTGTAGTGTTCATCAACACCGGTTTCCTCGACCGTACCGGTGATGAAATCCACACCTCCATGGAAGCCGGCTCGATGGTGCGCAAGGCGGACATGAAGGCTGAGAAGTGGATCGGCGCCTACGAGAACTGGAACGTCGATATCGGTTTGAGTACCGGCCTGCAAGGTCGCGCCCAGATCGGTAAAGGTATGTGGGCCATGCCGGACCTGATGGCAGCGATGCTCGAACAGAAAATCGCTCACCCGATGGCCGGCGCCAACACCGCCTGGGTTCCCTCGCCAACCGCTGCTGCGCTGCACGCGCTGCACTACCACAAGGTCGATGTGTTCGCCCGTCAGGCCGAACTGGCCAAACGTGCACGCGCTTCGGTGGATGACATCCTGACCATCCCGTTGGCCGTCAATCCAGACTGGACTGCAGAACAAATCAAGAACGAACTGGACAACAACGCCCAGGGCATTCTCGGTTATGTGGTGCGCTGGATCGACCAGGGCGTCGGTTGCTCGAAAGTGCCGGACATCAACGACGTCGGCCTGATGGAAGACCGTGCGACGCTGCGTATTTCCAGCCAGCACATCGCCAACTGGCTGCGTCACGGCGTCGTCACCGAAGATCAGGTTATGGAAAGCCTCAAGCGCATGGCGCCGGTGGTTGACCGTCAGAATGCCAATGACCCGCTGTATCGCCCGCTGTCACTGAACTTCGACAGCAACATCGCCTTCCAGGCGGCGGTCGAACTGGTGGTCGAAGGCACGAAGCAGCCGAACGGCTACACCGAGCCGGTTCTGCACCGTCGCCGCCGCGAGTTCAAGGCTGCCAACGGCCTGTAACCAAGTGCTGACACCGGACAAAAAAAAGCCCTGATCGAAAGATCAGGGCTTTTTAATTTGCGAATGCGATCCCTGTGGGAGCGAGCCTGCTCGCGAAGAGGGAGTGTCAGTCGATATAAACGTTTGCTGTCACACCGCCTTCGCGAGCAGGCTCGCTCCCACAGGGAATGTGCGAACCAGACAGGTCTGAACTAAGGCTCCATGCCTAATTCATGCTTGACCAGCGCCAACAGCTTGCCGGTATCGACAGGCTTGAGCAGGAAATCGACCACGCTCAAATGCATTGCAGCGATCGCATCTTTCACGTCTGCATCACCGGAAACAATGATGACCGGCATTGCCGCCCGAACCGACTCACGAACCTGGCGGATCAGGTCCAGGCCATCGACATTTCCCATCCGCAGATCGGTAATCACCAGGCCAATCGATGGCGTCGTGTCCAACAGCTTGAGTGCAGTTTCGCCACTGGCGGCGGTCATGCAGCGCACCCCGTCTAGCGCCAGAATCTCCGACAGCAGCTCACGCGCGTCTTTATCGTCATCGACGATCAGCACCCGCTGTGGCGGCAGGTCAGGCTCCAGCATGACGGCACTCAGCGCCTCGCGCTCGGCGTCACTCAAAATATCGTGGTCGGACATAGCTTTCTCTACGTTTTCAATTCAATTGCCATCACTTCCGTGTGACATCACCCAGCAGACCTTCAGGGTGCACTTCGTCGGAAAGTATTCCTATAGCCAATGTAGGAGGTTTTTCCCACAGTTGCGTCAGACATTTCCCAAATACCGACAGCTTCATTGCCTACCTAGACTTACGTCCAATGGGCACCCTGCGCGCAGGGGCCGACCATGGCTGAGTCATCCGACAACAACAATTCAAAAAAGACTGCGGTAATGGTTATGAGTAAAGCGGACGCCTTCACACAGGCAGGGAAAACCGCGGTGTTGCAGAACATCCAGGGCACTTTGCAATTCCTTCAGCGCTTCCCGCCCTTCAATCAAATGGAACACGCCCACCTGGCGTACCTGGTCGAGCAGTGTCAGCTGCGTTTTTATGCACCTGGCGAGAGCATCCTCAAGCCCGCCGACGGCCCGGTTGAGCATTTCTACATCGTCAAGCAAGGCCGGGTCGTGGGTGAGCGTCCCCACACGGCTAAGGGTGGGACCGAAACCACCTTCGAAATCACCACCGGCGAGTGTTTCCCCCTCGCCGCCCTGCTGGGTGAGCGCGCGACTCGCACTGAACATCTGGCCGCCGAAGATACCTTTTGCCTACAGCTGAACAAGCTGGCGTTCATCAAACTGTTCGCGCTTTCCAACGCGTTTCGCGACTTTGCCCTACGCGGCGTGAGCAGCCTGCTGGATCAGGTCAACCAGCAAGTCCAACAAAAAGCCGTGGAAACCCTCGGCACCCAGTACTCACTCAATACCCGCCTGGGCGAATTGGCCATGCGCCATCCGGTGACCTGCAGCCCGACCACTCCATTGCGTGAAGCCGTGACCCTGATGCATGAGCAGCAGGTCGGCAGCATTGTGGTGGTCGACGAACATAAAGCGCCGCTGGGGATTTTCACCCTGCGCGACCTACGCCATGTGGTGGCCGACGGCACTAGCGATTTCAACGAAGCCATCGAGCGCCACATGACTCAGGCGCCGTTTTTCCTGTCGCCGGACCACAGCGCCTTCGATGCGGCAATTGCCATGACCGAGCGGCACATCGCCCACGTCTGCCTGGTGAAGGATCATCGCCTGTGCGGTGTGGTCTCGGAACGTGACCTGTTTTCCCTGCAGCGAGTCGATCTGGTGCATTTGGCGCGGACTATCCGCAGCGCCCAGAAGGTGGAAAACCTGGTAGCGATGCGCGGCGAGATTGGCCAACTGGTGGAGCGCATGCTGGCCCACGGCGCTTCTTCAACCCAGATCACGCACATCATCACCCTGCTCAACGACCACACCGTGTGCCGGGTGATCGAACTGACCCTCGCCGAGAAAGGCGACCCCGGCATTCCATTCAGTTGGCTGTGCTTCGGCAGCGAAGGCCGCCGCGAACAGACGCTGCACACCGATCAGGACAACGGCATTCTGTTCGAAGCCCGGGACGCGGCCCACGCCGCCGAGATTCGCGGCAAATTGCTGCCCATTGCCCAGCAGATCAATCAGAGTCTGGCGCTTTGCGGCTTCACCCTGTGCAAGGGCAACATCATGGCCGGCAACCCTGAGCTGTGTCTGTCCCGGGCCGAATGGTCGCGACGTTTTGCGGCGTTTATCCGCGAGGCAACGCCGGAGAACCTGCTGGGTTCGAGCATTTATTTCGACTTGCGCGTGGTCTGGGGCGACGAGCACGGCTGCGAGCAGCTGCGCCAGGGGATTCTCGATCAGGTGAATGACAACCGGCTGTTCCAACGGATGATGGCCGAAAACGCTCTGCGCAACCGCCCGCCCGTGGGACGTTTCCGTGAGTTCGTACTGGCTCGCAAGAATGGCGAGAAAGCCACCCTGGATTTGAAAGTCCAAGGGCTGACGCCTTTTGTCGACGGTGCCCGACTGCTCGCGTTGGCCCATGGGATAGAGGCGAACAACACGCTGGAGCGCTTTCGCCAACTGGTGGACAAAGAAGTCATCGAACGGCTGGACGGTGCGGCGTATGAAGAAGCCTATCACTTCATCCAGCAAACCCGCATGCAGCAACATCAGCTACAGACCCGGGAGAACTTGCCCTACTCCAACCGGGTCGATCCAGACAGCCTGAATCATCTGGATCGACGGATCCTGCGTGAATCCCTGCGCCAGGCACAACGCCTGCAAAGTAGCCTGACCCTGCGGTATCAGCTATGAGCCTGTTTTCATGGCTGCGCCCGGCAGGTCCGAGCCTTCCCGGCGAACTCCAACAACGTCTGCAACGCTTGCCATCGGCGGCAGAGCTTGGCGAATGCAGCCTGCGCGAACAGCGCTGGGTCGTGCTCGACCTGGAAACCACCGGGCTGAACCTGAACAGGGATCGGGTGTTGTCCATCGGCGCGGTGGTGATCGAGGACGGGGCGATCGATTTCAGCCAGCAGTTCGAACGCACATTACAATGCGCCGACATGAAGTTGGCTCCCAGCGTGTTGATCCATGGCTTGGGGCCGAGTGCGATTGCCGCGGGCAGTGATCCGGCTCAGGCCCTGGTCGAATTTATGGAATTTGTTGGCGACAGCCCAGTGCTGGCGTTTCACGCGCCGTTCGATCAGCACATGCTCGGGCGCGCGCTGAAAGACCATCTGGGCTACAAGTTGCAGCATCCATTTCTGGATGTGGCTGATATCGCGCCGTTGCTTTGCCCTCAGGCGCACATTCGCGATGCCGGGCTGGATCAGTGGATCGACTGGTTCAAACTGGAAGTGTTCGAGCGCCACAATGCCAGTGCCGATGCGTTGGCCACCGCTGAGCTGGCATTGATTTTGTTCAGCCGGGCGCGGCAGATGCAGATTCATAGCCCGTTGAATCTGCAGCAGCGGTTGAGTCAGTGGAAGCGGCGGCAGCACGCTCCTTCGTTCTAACAGCCACCGCAATTCTTTGTAGCAGCTGCCGAAGGCTGCGTTCGGCTGCGCAGCAGTCGTCAAACCGGCCACCACGGTCTGCCTGATGCACCGCATTCACTGATTTTACGACTGCTTCGCAGCCGAACGCAGCCTTCGGCAGCTGCTACAAGGTACTGTGCGGGTCCAAAAAATCTGGTTATCCCAACCCGACCAGCGCCAATTGCTTACCTCCCCCGCCTCTGCCACAATCGCGAACAATTCTCGTTAGTTAAAACTTCCCAATCGGTGATGCTGCGTGTCGTCAGTCCAAAGCCCTCAAAGTGAGCTCGTTGGTGCGTTGTATCGCGACCATCGCGGTTGGCTATTGGCCTGGCTGCGACGCAATGTGGCCTGTCTGCAACGGGCCGAAGACCTGAGTCAGGACACTTTCGTGCGATTGCTGGGCCGTGAAGAACTGAAGGAACCGCGTGAACCGCGCGCGTTTCTGGTGGCGATTGCCAAGGGTCTGCTGTTCGACTATTTCCGCCGCGCCGCGCTGGAGCAGGCCTACCTCACCGACCCTGAGCTGGCTTGGCCTGGGCATTCCCGCAATCCTCGCCCTGCGCGGCCTGCTGCAACGCCGCTGATCCAAATCGATTAGCGGACTCCTGTAGCAGCTGCCGAGCAGCGCGAGGCTGCGTTCGGCTCGGGCCGCGTTCGGACGCAGCAGTCGTGAATCCTGCGACCAAGTTGTTTCAGACAAATCGCGTTTGCCGGATTGCGGCCGCTACGCAGCCGAACGCAGCCTCGCGCTGCTCGGCAGCCGCTACAGGGCCACAGATCGCTGCAGTCACACGACGACATCCGCTTTGGGTTCGATTGCCAACCGTTTGAGCTCCCGGACCAACGCGCTATGCTGCCCAGCACTGCCCCACACCGAGACGCTGCCATGTCCGCCCCCAGCATGACCCTGTTCCACAACTCTTTGTCGCCCTTCGTTCGCAAAGTCATGGTGCTGCTGCACGAAACCGGTCAACAGGACCGCGTGGTGCTGCAAGACTGCGTGCTCACGCCGGTCAGCCCGGACCTGATACTCAACGAAGACAATCCGCTGGGTAAAATTCCAGCCTTGCGCCTGGCCGATGGCAACGTCATCCATGACAGCCGGGTGATCCTCGATTACCTCGACCACCAGCACGTCGGCAACCCGCTGATACCGCGTGACGGCTCGGCCCGCTGGCGGCGCCTGACCCTGGCCTCCCTGGCCGACGGGATCATGGACGCTGCGGTGCTGATTCGTTATGAAGTCGCCCTGCGTGCCCCGGAAAAACACTGGGACGAATGGCTCGATGGCCAGCGCGAGAAGATTCGTCGTGGCCTGGCATTGCTGGAAGCGGATGCGATTGCCGAGCTGACCAGCCATTTCGATGTGGCGGCGATCAGTGTTGCCTGTGCGTTGGGTTACCTGGATTTGCGCCATCCGGATCTGGAATGGCGCACGACGAATCCGAAGCTGGCGAACTGGTACTTTGAGGTGAGTCAGCGGTCTTCGATGGTGGCGACTATGCCGAAGGTTTAGAACTTCGCTGACTGTCAGGACCTCTTCGCGAGCAGGCTCGCTCCCACAGTTGATCTTTGGTGTGCACAAACCTTGTGTTCACTGGAGATCCCTTGTGGGAGCGAGCCTGCTCGCGAATGCACCACACCGAATCAACTGGAAATAACCCGACTATCAGCGTCGCCAACACCTCTCCCTCCCGCTGATCCTCACGCAACCCCAACGACCGGCTCATTCCACCGCTCCAATATCAAACGCCAGCGGCTTGGCCGACTTCTGCCCAATCCCATACCAGTCCAGCTTGCGGGTCAGCACCATGAACACGCCCAGCAATCCGAACAACAGCAGCGACCCCATCAACAACGCGTAATCCTCTGCACTGAGCAAGCCATAGAGCAAGCCATACAACGCCGCCAATCCCGCCGAAAAACTCAAGCCGTGACGCACGCTGCGCAGCACATGGCAGACATAAAAACCGATCAACAACACACAGCCGCCCGCCGACAGCAGGTACGCCAGGGCAAAGCCGATGTGCTCGGACAGCGACAGCAACAGCAGGTAGAAAAACGCCAGGGCCACGCCCACCAGCGCATATTGCACCGGGTGTACCGCCAGGCTTTTCAACACTTCGAAGAGGAAGAAACCGGCGAAGGTCAGGACGATAAACAGCAATGCATATTTGATGGCCCGATCGCTTTTCAAGTACTGATCCACCGGGTCGATGAAGCTCACCCCGAAACTGCGGCCGGTGTAGGCTTCGCAGTCTCCGCCGGACACGCAACTGCTCAAGGCCTCTTGCAGGTTGGTGGAGAAAAACGAGGTCTGCCAATTGGCGGTGAAGCCCTGATCACTGACTTCACGCTGGGCCGGCAGGTAGTTGCCGATGAAACTCGGATGCGGCCAATTGGCGGCCAGCGATACGTTGCTGGTCTTGCCCACCGGTAGAATCTGCAACTGGCCAGTGCCTTGCAGTCGCAGGTCGAAACCGAAGGCCAGTTCTGTGGCTTGCTTCGCGTCGAGCGCCGGCAGGGTGACATGCACGCCCTCCCCCAACCAGCCCACCTGGCTACCGGGAACGAAGTCGAGATTCTGGCCATTGAGCTCGAGTTTCAGAGCGTTTTCGATGCCGCGAATGTCGCTGATCCCGACCGCCAAAAACGGTTGGTCGAACTGGTAATCGGCGAAATCCTCCTTGATACCCAATTGAGCCGGGATCGAAAAATGCCCGCTGATGCGGTTGTCCGCATGAAACAGACGCGCCTCATAAATGCCCCGGGAACGCAGTTCCGTCTGGACCTGGCCGTCGAGTTCGAAGCGCTCCGGGAGGAAATACAAACGACCGCGTTCTTCACCCACTTCCTGGTAACGCGCGTTGGTTTTTTCGTTGAGCTTCCAGGTGCGCACCACTTTGCGATACGGCACCACCATCAGCGGCCCGCTCAGTTGCTGGCTGTAGCTGGAACTGCGGGCGATGTCTTCGAGGACACCGTCGCGCAGTTGCTGGCGATCCTGAATCACACCGTTGATCATCAGGAGCGGGATCAGCAACAACAGAATCAGAAGGGCTATCGCCCCGAGTTTTAGGGTCAGGCTGCGGTTCATGGGACTCTCCCTGTTTGGATGGGGGAGAGTCTGGAATGGGCGTGTGGGGGTTTTGTGGGGGGAATGTGGAGAGTGTGTGAGAAGTTCAAGAACCACCCCTCACCCTAACCCTCTCCCCAGAGGGTAGAGGGGACTGACCGAGGTGTTCTTAGCGGTACATCGACCTGAAATATCGAGTCGAACTCAGGTTTTGAAAAGCATGAAGATCGGCTCCCTCTCCCCCTCTCCCCTCTGGGGCGGTCCGACGTTTCGGGAGGGCTGGGGTGAGGGGTGGTTCTAAGCAGGCACACACAATTTGACCTCTACACCGCCATCGACATTGCCAATGCTCATCCCCCCGCCATGCAGCTTCACCACTTCCTCAACAAAGTTAAGCCCCAACCCCGTGCTCTTGCGCCCGCTGTCCGGCCGCGGCAATGAGTAAAACCGCTCACTCAACCTAGGCAACGCATAGTCGGGAATCGCCTCAGCCTGATTGAACAACCTGAGCTCGATCTGCTCCCCAATGCGTTCGGCGCTGAATCGCAGCAAGCCCCGAGCCGGGGTGAAATCCAAAGCGTTCTCCAGCAGATTGCCCAGCGCCTGACGCAACAGAAACGGTTCACCGGTCATCGCAAAATCCGCTGGAAGTAATTGTTCTACGCGCAACTGCTTGCCTTCGATTCTCGCCGCCTGAGCACTCAGCAATTCATCCACCAACTTCGCCAGCGGCACCGCCACCCGCTCCTCCAGCCCCTGGCGTTGCTCGACCAGGGCCAGATTCAACAGGCGTTCGATCAACTGCTGCATCCGCGCACTTTCGCTGTCGATGTTGCTGACAAAACGCTGCTGCTGGGCCAGCGGCATCTCGCCTTGCAGCAACTCCGCCGCCCCGCGAATCGCCGCCAGCGGGCTTTTCAGTTCGTGGGTCAATGTGTGCACGTAACGCTCAACGTAGGCTTTGCCTTCGAGTTGCGTGCGCATCTGCTCCACCGCCGTCGCCAGTTGTTCCAGTTCGCCGCCACGGTAGTGCGGAACCTCGACCCGACGACCTTCACTGACTGCCTGAGCATAAGCCGTCAGCCGCCGCAACGCCGTGCTCAACCACCACGACAACAGCGCGCCGAATAGCAGACCGAGGCCGATCAGACCGGCACCCCAGGCAAGCAATCGCCGTTCAGTGCGATCAACGTATGGCTGCAGCGAGCTGTTGGGTTTGGCGACGGTGACCACGCCGATGATCTGGCCGTTGTCGCGAATCGGGGCACCGACATGCATGACCGAGGAGTTCGGATCGTTCGGATCGCTGCGGCTGGAACGAGCGCCGTATTCACCACGCAGGGTCAGGTAAACGTCGTTCCAGCGCGAGTAATCCTGCCCCACTGCCACACCGCTGGAGTCCAGCACCACGACGCCCTTGGCATCGGTGACGTAGATGCGGTGGTTGACCTGGTTCTTCGGCAATCCCCAGATGCTCGCCTTCGGTTGCCGTTCGCCATAAGCCTTGAGCAGTTCGGGCCAGCGGTTCTGATTCAGGGTGCCGGCCTTGAAGTCGTCGCGCAGGATTTCGGCCATCAGGTTGGCGGTGTCGACCAGGGTTTCTTCGGTGGATTGGCGCACGCCGGGACGAATTTCTTCCATCACGGTGTTCAGCACAAAGTAGCCGGTCAAGCCAATAAACAGCACGTAAACCAGAAAAATCCGAATCCCCAGCGGCATCAGCTACGCCCCGGGTTGTAGCTGTAACCGAGGCCGCGATGGGTCTGGATCGGTTCCGCGTCAGCCTTCACCTGACGCAATTTGGCGCGCACGCTCTTGATGTGGCTGTCGATGCTGCGCTCGTAACCGGCATCGGCGGCGACGCCCAGCGCATCGAGCAATTGCTCGCGGCTGAAGACGCGTTCGGGTTGGTCCAGCAGGCATTGCAGCAGGCGGAACTCATGGCGAGTCAGGGTTAGAAGCTCACCGCGGTAGCTGATCTGCACTCGCTCGCTGTCGATGCGAAACAGCGCCGATGACACCTCGGTGGTCGCTCGCGGCGCCATGCGTTTGAGAATCGCCCGGACCCGCGCCGCCACCTCCCGTGGGCTGAACGGCTTGACCACGTAATCGTCGGCACCGATTTCCAGGCCCACAACGCGATCGATTTCAGCATCACGGGCGCTGAGGAAGATCACCGGTACTTCGCTGAAACGCCGCAATTGCTTGCAGGTTTCGAAGCCGCTGATGTCCGGCAGACCGATGTCGAGAATGATCAGGTCAGCCGGGGTCTGGCGCTGATGCCCAAGCGCAGCGGCGCCAAGGCTCAGCCAGGTAGTGGTGAAGCCCTCACCCTGCAAGGCGAAAATCAGGGTGTCGGCAATCGCCGCTTCGTCTTCGACTATCAGGATATGAGGCATGGCGTCCGAGCCCGGGAGTTAAGTGGGCGAACGGTGCCCCAAGGCTCACGTCACGTCAATGAGACCACTTGAAATCAGCAGTCGGGTTTGTCCGCCGTAAAGCGCCGTGCCGGGTTCACCGCCGCGCCGAACTCACGCAAGGCTTTGGCACCGATCAACAAAGGGTAGTTGAAGCTGCTGCGGTCGGTGAGGTTGACCTCTACGGTGCGCTTGACGTTGCCCAGGCACAGTTCCAGATCGACCACCGGACGCTTGGTGGGTTCGACGGCTTCCTTGTCATCCTCGTCTTCTTCGGAGCGGGTCTTGATCTTGCTGATCCGCGCGACCTTGTGTTCATAGACCTTGTTACTCGCGCCTTTGGTGGCGAGGCGGAAGCGCACCCACTCGTCGCCATCGCGGGTAAAGGTTTCGATGTCTTTGGCCGACAGCGACGCGGTCAGGGCGCCGGTGTCCATCTTGGCCTTGAGGACTTCACCACCGATTTCCGGCAGCGCGATGTATTCATAGCGCCCGTACAGGGTCGGCTCAGCAGCCAGGACCGGCAGGGCTACGAGGGAAAGCAGTGCAAGGAGAGATTTCACGTAATGGGCTTCCTTGAGAAAATTGGGGCGCAGAGGCCAAATTCTAGACCGCAAAAAACAACGATAGTTGGATCAGTACAACCTTTGTGGCGAGGGAGCTTGCTCCCGTTCGGCTGCGCAGCAGTCGTAGTACGGCTCACAGGGTGTACCTGAAAAATCGAAGTGCATGGTTTTGGGGCCGCTTCGTAGCCCAGCGGGAGCAAGCTCCCTCGCCACAGAGATCTCATAACTCTGGGAGGTTAGCGGTTCGAACGTGAAACATTCGTCGTCACCGATTTGGCCTGCCGTCCGAAGCTGCTTATCATTGCGCGCCCAAATGCTTTCAAGAGTTATTTATGCGCCGCCTGCTCACCGGCTGTTTCGTTACCCTGCTGCTGTTGCTCAACACCTTGGTCCTGTTCGGGCCGCTGATGGTGTTCGCCTTACTCAAGCTGGTCCTGCCCGGGCGCTTTCGTGATTACGCCTCATGGACGGTGATGGGGATTGCCGAGACCTGGGCCGAAATCGACAAGCTGATTTTCCGCCTGTGTATCCCCACGCAATGGGACATCCGTGGCGGCGATGACCTGCGGGTCGACACGTCGTACCTGGTGATCAGCAACCATCAATCGTGGGTCGATATCCCGGCATTGATCCAAACACTGAACCGACGCACGCCGTTCTTCAAGTTCTTCCTCAAGAAAGAGTTGATCTGGGTGCCGTTCCTGGGGCTGGCCTGGTGGGCGCTGGATTACCCGTTCATGAAACGCTACACCAAGGCATTCCTGGCGAAACACCCTGAGTTGGCCGGCAAGGACCTGGAGATCACCCAAGCGGCGTGCGAGTTGTACACGCGTCAGCCGGTGACGGTGGTCAATTACCTGGAAGGCACACGCTTTACCGCTGCGAAACGTGCCCAGCAGCAATCACCCTTCACCCACCTGCTCAGGCCCAAGGCCGGCGGTGTGGCGTTTGTACTGGCGGCAATGGGCGAACAACTGGATGCCGTTCTCGATGTGACGGTGGTGTATCCGCAGCAGACGATTCCGGGATTCTGGGATTTGCTCAGCGGCAACGTGCCGAGGGTCATCATCGACATCAAGACCCGCGAACTCGACCTGGCGCTGTGGCAGGGCGATTACGAAAACGATCCGCAGTTTCGCGAAACCATCCAGAACTGGGTCAACCAGCTCTGGATCGAGAAGGACCAGCGCATTGACGCGTTGCGCGCCGCTGAATCAACTACCGGTGCCTGCGCCCCAGATCCCGCCGAGGTTTTGCAGCAGTGAACCGCCGACGCCCTGCTGACCGAAAAATTGCAGAAGCACGGGGGCAAACAGGCCGATCATGCTGGTGTCCATGCCCAATGCGCTGAAGGCACTGTTCAGGTCGTTGGCGTTCTTCACGTTGCCCAAGACGTTGTCCAGACCTGCCGCTTGACCGGACGAGCCAAGCAAGCCGCTGAGGACACCCAGTCCACCGCCACCGGACAGTAAGTCGATTCCGGGCACGCTTTTGGCCAACTCCGAGTAGTCGGTCGAACTCAGTTGATTCTTCGCCAGACCGAGCATCGCCCCGGCACCGCCAATGGCTTGTTGTGACGTCACGTTCAATTGGCTGAGCGCACTCAGCAGATCGGCCGTCTGCGCGGTCGGCGCGGCCGCGGCGGCGTCATCGCCCTGCGTGCCGGAGATGGCATTGGCCGCATCGAACAGGCTGAACTGAGCAAAGACCGGACTGGCTGCCAGACACATCAGCGAAGCCAGTGCAAAACCGCATGAAATCTTCATTCAGACATCCTCATGTGCCATGAAAACCGCCCGGCAATGGGCGGCGCAAAACCGTGTGTTGGACTGGCATCCCGGGGGATTGTTCCGAGCCTTGGCGAGCCCCCGACGAACAGCAGAAAAAGAATGGTCCGGCGCTGCATCCGGTCTGGTCCCGCCCGCGTATATCAAGCACGGACAGACATTCCTGGCCGATTCCCTTACGAGGATCATCACCATGAAACGCACTTCGATCAAAACGCCGTTGATTGCCAGCCTGCTGACCCTGGCCCTTGGCGGTGGATTCGCCCTGAACACCGTGCAAGCGGCAGACACGAGCCATGCAGTCATCGTCGGCGGCCAAAGCATGATGCCGAGCAAGGACATCATCGATAACGCGGTGAACTCCGCCGACCACACCACCCTGGTCGCCGCCGTGAAAGCCGCAGGCTTAGTGGACACCCTCAAGGGCAAAGGCCCGTTCACCGTGTTCGCCCCGGTCAACTCGGCCTTCGCTGCGCTGCCGGCCGGCACTGTCGATACCCTGCTCAAAGCCGCCAACAAGGCGACCCTGACTCACGTCCTCACCTACCACGTGGTCGCGGGGAAACTCGACATGCTGACCCTGGCCGAGAAGATCAAGGCCGGTGGCGGCAAGGCCGAACTGACCACCGTCGCAGGCGGCAAGCTGTGGGCGATGATGAACGGCCCGCACAACATCACGATCAAGGATGAAAAAGGTGACGTCGCCGACATCACCACCTATGACGTGTACCAGTCCAATGGCGTGATTCAGGTCATCGACAAAGTACTGATGCCGAAAAGCTGAGGGGTGCCGCCGACCCTGAGCATCAGGGTCGGCGGTTTTGTGAGGTGGCCACCCGTGAATGGAACAACGGCGTACCGTGAACTAACCTGTGCCTGCAACCGGCACCTCACGCAGCCCACCTCGATTGCCTGGAGAACTGCCATCCCCATCGCCGACGCCGATCAGCTCAGGCAGCTTCTGGCCCAGTGTTCACTGGGCGACCGCCGCGCTTTCGAGACGCTTTACCGCAGCGTCGGCCCACGGCTGCATGGCGTAGCGCTGCGTTTCATGGGGCGACCGGATCTGGCTGAAGAAGTGCTGCAGGAAAGCTTCGTGCGCATCTGGAACAACGCCTCGCGCTACGAGGCGCATCTGTCGGCACCGCTGACCTGGATGATCAACATCACCCGTCATCAGGCCATCGACCAGTTGCGCAAACACCGCGACCGGCCGTTAAGCGACCTTGAAGAACAGGCGCTGGTGGATGAAAGCCCATCGGCCCACGAACAGCTAAGCCGTGCCCGTGAGGCCAACGCGTTGAATCGCTGCCTGGAAAGCCTCGACGGCATGCAGCGTCAATCGATCACTGTGGCTTACTTTCAGGGGTTGTCCTGCTCTGAACTCGCCGAACACCTGGCCGCGCCGCTGGGCTCGGTGAAATCCTGGATCCGCCGCGGTATGGAGCGACTGCGCAGGTGCCTTGAATCATGAACTATCAAACCCCGACCTTGCGCCGCGCCCTCACCGCCGATTACGCCATTGGCTTGATGCCCTCTGCGGCTCGTCGGCGTTTTGAACAGTTGTTGCTGGAAGACGCGGCGCTTCGTGCGGAATTAGCGCAATGGCAAGAAAGCCTGGCCAGTTTGACCGAAGCCCTGCCCGAGCAGCCGGTGCCGGATCGCGTGTGGAAAGGCATCACCGCACGAATCGAACCGCAAGTGCTGCATGTGCCAGAGAAGCGTCCGTTCTGGAACTGGTTGCGGGTGACGGCGGCGGTTTGCTCGCTGGTGATCGCCGTGACCTTAGGCGTGTTCTATAACCACGACAATGCGCGTTACAGCGCCACGCTGCTGACTGCCGACGCGCAACCTGCGCTGAAGGTTGAGGCGCATGAGGATTATTTGAAATTTGAGCCGCTGACGCTGGCAGCGGTTGATCCGGGGCGCAGTTTGGAGTTGTGGGCGATTCCGGCGGATGGAAAACCGATTTCCCTTGGTGTGATTCCGGCGGGCGGTAAAGGCAAGGTTGAACTGAGCGACGCGCAGAAGGCGCTGATTGGCAAA
Organism: Pseudomonas sp. LB3P25; assembly: GCF_054897985.1. Lineage (NCBI taxonomy): Bacteria > Pseudomonadati > Pseudomonadota > Gammaproteobacteria > Pseudomonadales > Pseudomonadaceae > Pseudomonas > Pseudomonas sp. LB3P25. The sequence continues at coordinate 6,676,437 of NZ_CM142711.1, forward strand.
CCGATTGCGTTGGCGGTCAGTCTTGAGCCGACGGGTGGTTCGCCGACCGGGCAGCCAACGGGGCCGGTGTTGTATCAAGGGGCGTTGGCAGTGTTGTAAACCACCCCTCACCCTAGCCCTCTCCCAGAGGTAGAGGGGACTGACCGAGTTGTTCTTAGAGCTACATCGACCTGAAATATCGAGTCGAACTCAGGTTCTGAAAACGACGGAGATCGGCTCCCTTTCCCCTCTCCCCTATGGGGCGGTCCGACGTTTCGGGAGGGCTGGGGTGAGGGGTGGCTCTCAGACTCACCAACAATCTTAGCCATAAAAAACGGCGACCCAAGGGTCGCCGTTTTCTCTTGCCTGAAGCCTTACGCCGCACTAAACAACTTGTGCGGATCAATCACAAACTTCTTCGGCACGCCCGCATCGAACTCGCCATAACCACGTGGCGCGTCATCCAGGCTGATGACTTCCACGCCAACGATGTCGGCAATATGGATACGGTCCCACATGATCGCCTGCATCAGCTGGCGGTTGTACTTCATGACTGGCGTTTGACCAGTGTGGAAGCTGTGGGATTTGGCCCAGCCCAGACCGAAGCGGATGCTCAGGCTGCCCATTTTCGCGGCGGCATCGACTGCACCCGGATCTTCAGTCACGTACAGGCCAGGAATACCGATTTTGCCGGCAACCCGAACCACGCCCATCAGCGAGTTCAGCACGGTGGCCGGCGCCTCGTGTTTCACGCCGTCATGGCCATGACCACGCGCTTCGAAGCCCACGGCGTCGACGGCGCAATCCACTTCTGGCTCGCCAAGCAGCGCAGCGATTTGTTCGTGCAGCGGGGTGTCCAGGGACAGGTCGGCGATTTCGAAACCCTGCGCCTTGGCGTGTGCCAGGCGGACGGTGTTGACGTCGCCGATGATCACTACCGCCGCGCCCAACAGGCGAGCGGAAGCGGCAGCGGCCAGACCGACAGGACCGGCACCGGCGATGTACACGGTGCTGCCCGGGCCAACGCCGGCCGTCACTGCGCCGTGGTAACCGGTCGGCAGGATGTCGGAGAGGCAGGTCAGGTCGCGGATTTTTTCCATCGCGCGATCGCGATCCGGGAGTTTCAGCAGGTTGAAATCCGCGTACGGCACCATCGCGTATTCAGCCTGACCGCCGGTCCAGTCGCCCATGTCGACGTAACCGTAGGCACCGCCGGGACGGGCCGGGTTAACACTCAGGCAGACGCCGGTGTGCATTTCCTTGCAGGAACGGCAGCGCCCGCAAGCCACGTTGAACGGTACGGACACCAGGTCGCCGATCTGCAGGTTCTCGACGTCGCTGCCCTTCTCGATCACTTCACCAGTGATTTCGTGACCCAGGACCAGGCCGGTTTGCGCCGTGGTACGACCGCGCACCATGTGCTGATCGGAACCACAGATGTTGGTGGAAACCACACGCAGGATGACAGCATGGTTAATCTTCCTGCCGCGCGGGTCCTGCATTTTTGGATAGTCGATTTTCTGTATTTCGACTTTGCCGTTGCCGAGATACACCACACCACGATTGCCAGACATGCTTTCACCTCGCTGTTGTTTTTATGTAGCGGTCGCGTCGCCATGGAACGGCGGCGCGTTGATTGCTCGGGTTATTGCCTGTGTGTTTTTACGTTGTTTGTTATGCCGCCATCGCGAGCAGGCTCACTCCCACAGTTGAACTTTGGTGTGACTGAGATCTGTGGGCAGACACAAATCCCCTGTGGGAGCGAGCCGGCTCCGGGCGGCGTTCCGACGATAGCGATCTAAAGAACGACAGTGCGATTAGCGTTCAAGAACACTCGTCTTTCAATGTGATAACCCACGGCCCGGGCCAGGGTCAGCCCCTCGATATCCCGCCCCTTGGCGATCAGGTCTTCGGGGTAATGACTATGGTCCACAGCCTCCACACCCTGGGCGATGATCGGGCCTTCGTCCAGGTCGTTGTTGATGTAATGCGCCGTCGCGCCGACCAGTTTCACGCCCTTGTTATAGGCCTGGTGATAGGGCTTGGCGCCCTTGAAACCCGGCAGCAGGGAGTGATGGATGTTGATCGCCTTGCCGTCGAGTTTGCGGCACAGCTCTGGCGACAGGACTTGCATGTAACGGGCAAGGATCACCAGTTCGGCGCCGGACTCTTCGATCACCTGCCAGACCTGACGCTCCTGGGAGGGTTTGTCATTCGGGTCCAGCGGGAAGTGGTAGTACGGAATCTGGTGCCAGTCGGCCAACGGTTTGAGATCCGGGTGGTTGGAAACTACGGCGGCCACGTCCATGGACAATTGGCCGATGCGCTGGCGGTAGAGCAAATCGTTGAGGCAGTGATCGGCCTTGGAAACCATGATCACCACTTTCGGCCGGTAGTTCGGTGCCGTGAGTTCGAAGATCATGCCGAAGGCTTGGCCGCGTTCTTCGAGCCCTGCGCGGAAGGCTTGTTCGTCGAAGCCATCAGGCTGGCGGAATTCCACGCGAATGAAGAAACGACCGGAGAGCCGATCATCAAAGGAATGGTGCTCGGTGACGTAGCAGCCCTGCTCGAACAGAAAGCGGGTCACCGCGTCCACGGTGCCGAGAACGCTTGGGCAGTCGGCGGTCAGAATCCATGTGTCTGGGGCGCGGCTCATAGTGCGGTGACTCCTGTTCGTTGTGCTGGGTGTCAGGGAAATCCACCCCTCACCCTAGCCCTCTCCCCAAAGGGGCGAGGGGACTGACCGAGGTGCTCTTGGAGCTCCGTCGACCTGAAATATCGAGTCGAACTCAGGCTTCGGAAACGCTAGAGATCTGCTCCCTTTCCCCCTCTCCCCCGTGGGGAGAGGGCTGGGGTGAGGGGTCGATCTCAAGCCTGAACGCTAAGCCCGTATTCAGCCGCAGCATCCTGCAACCACAACCACCAGTAATCCGAGAAGCTGCGACGAATCAGCAGTTCCCAGGTGTCTTCGGCGGTATGGCGGATCACCAGTTGCGACTTGGCAAACACGGTCCCCACAGCCTTGCCCACCGGGAAGCTGTTCGGGTGCACGTCGTAGCTGGTGGACTTCATCAGCACCTGGCGCACGTTCGGGCCGCTCAGTTCGAGGAGCTGCTGGCCGCCGCTGACGTTGGTGATCGCGATGTGCAGGTCGCCCAGCGCTTCACGCAGTTTCTGCTCGGCGGCGAACTCTTCACCGGTCGGCACGATCAGCAGCCATTCATCCGGCCCCATCCATTGCAGGCTGGTTTCGCCTTTGACGACGACGGTCAGCGCGCCCGGCAATTCGATACCGAGGGCTTTGTGCACGCCGGCAGCGAACGCAGCATCATGGCCATCGCCACGAATGGTCAGGTGGCCGAGGAGTTTTTTCTCACGCACGATCACGCCGGCGCTTTTGCGGCCCTTGCCCACCAGGCTTGGCAGGCCTGCGTGATGCAGCGACGACTCGGCCTTGGCCCCAGTGGTTGGGCGTTGTTGGTAAACATTGGCTGCGGTCATAAAGCACCTGTTCTAGATTCTGTTGGTCCTGTGGAGGCAGTTCTGCCGCCTTCGCGAGCAGGCTCGCTCCCACATTTGACCGCGTTCCCCTGTGGGAGCGAGCCTGCTCGCGAAGGCGGTAGCAGGCACCCCACAAGACCCGAGGCCATTAAATGTTCTGGCGATCACCCTTTGGATCGAAGAACACCGAAGAAACGATTTCCGCCTCGATCACGCTGCCATCGGCCAGCGGTGCGAACACGCGCTCACCGATACGCTTCAAGCCGCCCTTGACCACACCCATGGCAAACGAATAGCCGAGGGAGTTGTGCAGGTAGCTGGAGGTGACGTGACCGACCATCGTCATCGGGATCGCTTGCTTGGTGTTGAACACCAGTTGCGCACCTTCCGGCAGCCATTTGGTCGGATCGATCGGCTTCAGACCAACTAACTGTTTGCGCTGATCACGCACGCAGTCTTCGCGGTTCATGCCACGCTGGCCAATCCACGAGAACGGTTTGGTGCGACCGACACACCAGCCCATGTTCAGGTCGTCCGGGGTCATCGACCCGTCAGTGTCCTGCCCAACGATGATGAAGCCCTTCTCCGCCCGCAGGACGTGCATGGTTTCGGTGCCGTACGGGGTCAGGTTGTACTTCTTCCCGGCCTCGACGATTTTCTCGAGAACGCCCATGGCGTAGTCGGCTTGCACGTTGACTTCGTACGACAGCTCACCGGTAAACGAAATCCGGAACACCCGCGCCGGCACACCGCCGACCAGACCTTCTTTCCAGGTCATGAACGGGAACGCTTCGTTGCTCAGATCGATGTCGGTGACTTCGCTGAGCAGCTTGCGGCTGTTCGGCCCGGACAGGGTCATGGTTGCCCAGTGATCCGTCACGGAAGTGAAGTACACCTTCAGGTCTGGCCATTCGGTCTGGTGGTAGATTTCCAGCCATTGCAGCACGCGTGCTGCGCCGCCGGTGGTGGTGGTCATCACGAAGTGGTTGTCAGCGAGACAGGCGGTTACGCCGTCGTCGAAGACCATGCCGTCTTCTTTGCACATCAGGCCGTAGCGCGCCTTGCCCACGTCGAGCTTGGTCCAGGCGTTGGTGTAGATACGGTTGAGGAACTCACGCGAATCCGGGCCCTGGATGTCGATTTTGCCCAGGGTCGAAGCGTCCAGCAGGCCGACGCTGTCGCGCACGGCTTTGCATTCGCGCTTCACAGCAGCATGCAGGTCTTCACCGTTTTTCGGGAAGTACCACGGACGTTTCCACTGACCGACGTCTTCAAACTCGGCACCGTTCTTCACGTGCCAGTGATGCAGCGCGGTGAAACGCACAGGCTCGAAGATGTGCCCACAGTGACGGCCGGCCACGGCGCCAAATGTTACCGGCGTGTAGTTCGGGCGGAACATGGTGGTGCCCATCTGCGGGATGGTCACGTTCAGCGAACGGGCGGCGATGGCCAGACCGTTGACGTTGCCAAGCTTGCCCTGGTCAGTGCCGAAGCCCAGTGCGGTGTAGCGTTTGACGTGCTCGACCGACTCGAAGCCTTCGCGGGTCGCCAGTTCGATGGCGGCGGCGGTGACGTCGTTTTGCAGGTCGACGAATTGCTTCGGCGCACGTGCGGTGTTCTTTTCGTGCGGCACTTGGAACAGCGCCAGTGTTGGCTCTTCCAGACGGCTCAGGGCTTTCGGCAAGGTGCCTTCGACCACACTGAAACCGGCTTCGCTGGCTGCGCGAGCGCCGCCTTCAAAACCATCGGCCAGAGAATCGCCGAGACCGTAGACGCCGTTGATGCCACCGACGCACACGCGTTTCTGCGGTGCTTCGCCCGGTACGAAACCGAGGATGTCTTCACGCCAGATCGGCTTGCCACCCAAGTGCGACGCCAGGTGAACCACCGGGCTGTAACCGCCGGAGCTGGCGACCAGGTCGCATTCAAGCCACTCACCTGGACTGGTCACGGAGTGCGCTTTGACATCGATCGCGGCAACGCGAGCGGCAGTCACGTGCTTGCTGCCACGCGCCTCGATCACGGCGCTGCCGGTCAGGATGCGGATGCCTTTGGCGCGCGCTTCTTCAACCAACGCACCGCGCGGATTGCTGCGGGCATCGGCGATGGCGACGACTTGCAGGCTGGCGTCGAGCCAATCCAGAGCAACACGATAGGCGTGATCGTTGTTGGTCGACAGCACCAGTTTTTTGCCCGGTGCCACGCCGTAACGACGCACGTAAGTCGACACAGCGCCGGCGAGCATGTTGCCCGGCACGTCGTTGTTGCCGTAAACCAGCGGACGCTCGTGAGCGCCGGTCGCCAGCACTACACGCTTGGCGCGAACCCGGTGGATGCGCTGACGCACCTGGCCAATCGGGGCGCGGTCGCCGAGGTGATCGGTCAGGCGCTCGTGAATGGTCAGGAAGTTATGGTCGTGGTAACCGTTGACCGTGGCGCGCGGCAACAGCAGCACGTCCGGGGTGTCTTTGAGCTCGGCGATGACGCTGGCAACCCATTCGGTGGCCGGTTTGCCGTCGAGGCTTTCGCGGGAATCGAGCAGGCTGCCGCCGAACTCTTCCTGCTCATCGGCGAGGATCACGCGGGCACCGCTGCGGGCAGCCGCCAGTGCAGCGGCCAGGCCAGCTGGGCCACCGCCGACGATCAGCACGTCGCAGTGCTGGTTCATGTAGTCGTAGGTGTCCGGATCGTTCTCAGTCGGCGAGCGGCCTAAACCTGCGGCCTTACGAATGTACTTCTCGTAAGTCATCCAGAACGATTGCGGGTACATGAAGGTTTTGTAGTAGAAGCCCGGCGGCATCAGCTTGCCGCCGACCTTGCCGAGAATCCCCATCATGTCGTTGTTCACGCTCGGCCAGCCGTTGGTGCTGGTGGCGACCAAACCTTGATACAGCGCTTGTTGCGTGGCGCGTACGTTCGGGATCTGCGTGGCTTCGGTCGCGCCGATCTGCAGCACGGCGTTCGGCTCTTCGGCACCGGCGGCAAAGATGCCGCGCGGACGGGAATACTTGAAGCTTCGACCGATGATGTCGACACCGTTGGCCAGCAAGGCCGCGGCCAGGGAATCGCCCTCAAAGCCTTTGTAGGTCTGGCCATTGAAGGTGAAGCTCAGCACTTTGTTGCGGTCGATCCGTCCGCCGTTGGACAGGCGATTGATCTGGCTCATACCTTCTCTCCCAGAGCCGTGGTGGCCGCTTTCGGGCTATCGGTCTTGTCGGTGAATTGTGGCTTGGTGCCGATCTTGTAAGTCTCGAGAATCTCGTAGGTCACGGTGTCACGGGTGGCGTTGAAATACTGACGGCAACCGGCGACGTGATCCCACAGCTCGTGGTGCAGACCGCGAGGGTTGTCGCGGAAGAACATGTAGTCGCCCCACTCCTCGTCGGTGCAGTTGGTCGGATCCAGAGGGCGCGGGATGTGCGCCTGGCCGGATGCGTGGAATTCCTCTTCGGAGCGCAGTTCGCCGCAGTGAGGACAGAAGATATGCAACATGGGGATTTCTCCTGTTAGTGGGCAACCGCAGCAGCGCCGTGTTCATCGATCAACGCACCGTTGTGGAAACGGTCGATGGAGAAAGGTGCAGCCAATGGGTGCATTTCACCCTTGGCCAGACTCGCGGCAAACACGTTGCCCGAGCCAGGTGTTGCCTTGAAGCCACCGGTGCCCCAACCGCAGTTGAAGAACATGTTCGGGACCGGGGTTTTCGAGATGATCGGGCACGCATCCGGCGTGGTGTCGACGATGCCGCCCCACTGACGGTTCATGCGCACGCGGGACAACACCGGGAACATCTCGACGATGGCCTGAATGGTGTGCTCGATCACCGGGTACGAACCACGCTGGCCGTAGCCGTTGTAGCCGTCGATACCGGCGCCGATCACCAGGTCGCCCTTGTCGGACTGGCTGATGTAACCGTGTACGGCGTTGGACATGATCACGCTGTCGATAATCGGCTTGATCGGCTCGGACACCAGCGCTTGCAGCGGGTGGGATTCGATCGGCAGACGGAAACCGGCGAGTTTGGCCATGTGTCCGGAGTTACCGGCGGTCACTACACCGACGCGCTTGGCGCCGATGAAGCCTTTGTTGGTTTCAACACCGATGCACACGCCGTTTTCCTTGCGGAAGCCGATCACTTCGGTCTGTTGAATCAAGTCCACGCCCAAGGCGTCAGCGGCACGGGCAAAGCCCCACGCCACGGCATCGTGACGAGCCACGCCGCCGCGACGCTGGACGGTTGCACCCATCACCGGGTAGCGCGTGTTCTTCGAGCAGTCGAGGTACGGAATCTCATCGGCCACTTGTTTGGCATCGAGCAGTTCACCATCGACGCCGTTGAGGCGGTTGGCGCTGACACGACGCTCGGAATCACGGATGTCCTGCAGGGTGTGGCACAGGTTATAGACGCCACGCTGGGAGAACATCACGTTGTAGTTCAGGTCCTGGGACAGGCCTTCCCACAGTTTCATCGCGTGTTCGTACAGGTGCGCCGACTCGTCCCACAGGTAGTTGGAGCGAACGATGGTGGTGTTGCGCGCGGTGTTACCGCCGCCCAGCCAGCCTTTCTCGACCACGGCCACGTTGGTGATGCCGTGCTCTTTGGCCAGGTAGTAGGCGGTCGCCAGACCATGCCCGCCACCGCCGACGATGACCACGTCATAGACCTTTTTAGGGGTCGGCGTGCGCCACATTTTCTGCCAGTTTTCGTGATGGCTGAGGGAGTGTTTGAAGAGGCCGAAGCCCGAGTAGCGTTGCATAGTCATTTACTCCAAAACCGCGCTCAGCGATAAACCGGGAAGTCCGCGCACAGGGCCGAAACTTGCTGGGCGACATTGGCCTCGACATCGGCGTCGCCGAGGTTGTCGAGGATGTCGCAGATCCAGCCGGCAAGCGTGACGCACTGGGTAACCTTGAAGCCGCGAGTGGTCACCGCCGGGGTGCCAATGCGCAGGCCGGAGGTCACGAACGGCGACTGTGGATCGTTCGGGACAGCGTTCTTGTTCACGGTGATGTGGGCGCGACCGAGTGCTGCATCCGCCTCTTTGCCGGTGAGGCCCTGACGGATCAGGCTGACCAGGAACAGGTGGTTGTCGGTACCGCCGGACACTACATCGTAGCCGCGTTTGATAAATACGCCGGCCATGGCCTGGGCGTTGTCGATCACTTGTTGCTGGTAAGCCTTGAAACCGGGCTCCAGCGCTTCCTTGAAGCACACCGCTTTACCCGCGATCACGTGCATCAGCGGGCCGCCCTGGGCACCCGGGAAGACTGCCGCGTTGAGCTTCTTCTCGATTTCTTCGTTGGACTTGCACAGGATCAGGCCGCCACGTGGACCGCGCAGGGTCTTGTGGGTGGTGGTGGTGACCACATCGGCGTACGGCAGCGGGTTCGGGTACAGGCCGGCAGCGACCAGACCTGCAACGTGAGCCATGTCGACGAACAGCAGCGCACCGACCTTGTCGGCGATCTGACGGAAGCGTGGGAAGTCGAGGGTCTTGGAATAGGCCGAGAAGCCAGCGACGATCATCTTCGGCTTGCACTCGACGGCCAGGCGCTCGACTTCGTCGTAGTCGATCAACCCGGTCTTGGTGTCAATGCCGTACTGCACGGCGTTGTACAGCTTGCCCGACGACGACACCTTGGCACCGTGGGTCAGGTGACCGCCATGGGCCAGGCTCATGCCGAGGATGGTGTCGCCGGCCTGCAGCAGAGCCAGGTAAACGGCGCTGTTGGCCGAGGAGCCGGAGTGCGGCTGCACGTTGGCGTAGTCGGCGCCGAACAGTTGCTTGGCGCGTTCGATGGCCAGCGCTTCAACTTTATCGACGTGCTCGCAGCCACCGTAGTAGCGCTTGCCCGGATAGCCTTCGGCGTATTTGTTGGTCAGGCCACTGCCTTGCGCTTCCATGACGCGTTTGCTGGTGTAGTTCTCTGACGCGATCAGCTCGATGTGATCTTCCTGGCGTTGCTCCTCGGCATTCATCGCCGCCAGCAGTGCATCGTCGTAACCCTGGATCTGGTCTTGCTTGCTGAACATCGCGTCTCTCCCAGCGGCGGCGGTGCGCCATTCGTCTCGGTGAGGCACGTACCTTTCGGCAGTGCCCTTTGGTTGCGATGGTATGACCGGCGCAGACAGGCCAAATGCCTACGGACGCCACGCAAAGGTGCGTTTACGACATGGCGGGAAATGGCATGCCGAACACACTCCTCAAATCAGCAAAGAACCCTGTGGGAGCGAGCCTGCTCGCGAAGGCGGTGTATCAGCAACGGTGATGTCGCCTGGCACGCCCTCTTCGCGAGCAGGCTCGCTCCCACAGGGGTTAGGCGATTGTCTGTCGCACTGCGAGCAACAATAGAAAATGCATCGGATAGAGCGCATACGCCCAGCGACGCATCGGCGGTGGAGGTTTGAACCGGCCGGCGTGGCGCAACAAAAGCAGGCCAGCCAATGGCGCGATCAGACAAGCGGCGATGCCGAGGATGGCTTCACTGTTGCGAAACTGCGCGGCGGAATACAGCACTGGCCACTGATTGGCTGCCAGACAGACCCATCCCGGCAACAGGCTGAAATACCAGGGACGCCTGATCACCAGCAACATCGCCAGCGGTAATAACACGCCGAAGAAGCCGAACATCAGGCGTTCTGGAAACAGCGCCGCCAGCAGCAAGGCGCCTGCCGCCAACAGCCGCGCTTGCAGGGTTCGGTCCTGCCAGCCACGGGCCACCAGCAATCCCAGCGCCAACGTGGGCAGCACATTCAAGGTGTCGGGATCAGGCATGTACATCCGGTAGGGCATTTCGCTGAGGGCGCTAAACAGCAGCAACCAGCCCAGATAACGCCACTGGCCGTCGGTCGTCACGGCGCGGGCCCGCGCCACGTTTGCGGCCATCGCCAGACAGAACCACGGGAACGCTAACCGACCCGGCACATACAGCAGATCGACGGAATAGCCGACATATCGCAGGTGATCGAGCACCATGCAGAGCAGCGCCAGCCACTTGAGCAGATCCAGTGCCCCATCCCTTTGCGTCATGTGCATAATTGCCCGTCGTCTTTGTATTTTTCTGACAGCATCATCGCGTGTGCTCCCCGGACGATCTTCGGTAAAGTGCGCACCATCATTGACCACGCTGCTCTTCACCATAAGAGCATCGACCACGGAAGCCGGCCATGACCGATAAGAGCCAACAATTCGCCAGCGACAACTATTCCGGTATCTGCCCTGAAGCCTGGGCGGCCATGGAACAGGCCAACCACGGCCACCAACGCGCCTATGGCGACGACGAATGGACCGCTCGCGCGTCCGACGATTTCCGCAAACTGTTCGAAACCGACTGCGAAGTGTTCTTCGCCTTCAACGGCACCGCCGCCAACTCCCTGGCCCTGTCGTCGCTGTGCCAGAGTTACCACAGCGTGATCTGCTCGGAAACCGCCCACGTCGAAACCGACGAATGCGGCGCACCGGAATTCTTTTCCAACGGTTCCAAGCTGCTCATCGCCCGCACTGAAAACGGCAAGCTGACCCCGGAATCGATCCGCGAAATCGCGCTCAAGCGCCAGGACATCCACTACCCGAAACCGCGCGTAGTCACCCTGACCCAGGCCACCGAAGTCGGCAGCGTCTACACCCCGGAAGAAATCCGCGCCATCAGCGCCACCTGCAAAGAGCTGGGCCTGAACCTGCACATGGACGGCGCGCGGTTCTCCAATGCTTGCGCGTTCCTCGGCTGCTCACCGGCAGATCTGACCTGGAAGGCCGGCGTTGACGTGTTGTGCTTCGGCGGCACTAAAAACGGCATGGCGGTGGGGGAAGCGATTCTGTTCTTCAACCACAAGCTGGCTGAAGACTTCGACTACCGCTGCAAACAGGCCGGGCAATTGGCCTCGAAGATGCGCTTCCTGTCCGCGCCTTGGGTCGGGATTCTGGAAAACGACGCCTGGCTCAAATACGCCCGCCACGCCAACCACTGCGCGCAGTTGCTGGCTGAACTGGTGAGCGATATTCCAGGCGTGGAACTGATGTTCCCGGTGCAAGCCAACGGCGTGTTCCTGCAACTCTCGGAACCGGCCATCGCGGCGCTGACGGCCAAGGGCTGGCGCTTCTACACCTTCATCGGCAACGGCGGCGCACGCTTCATGTGCTCGTGGGACACCGAAGAAGAACGCGTACGGGAATTGGCGGCGGATATTCGCGAAGTCATGTCCCGCTAAGCAGCAACCCGACCCCCTGTGGCGAGGGGATTCATCCCCGTTGGGTCGCAAAGCGGCCCCAAAACCATTCAACGTGATCTGTCAGACAGATTGAAATTGCAGGTTTTACGACGGCTTCGCCGCCGAACGGGGCGGTGCGACGTTTCGATAAATCCCCTCGCCACAAGGTTCACTTCCACCCCACCCTCCTGCGTTTGCTCCATCGTCTACATTGTTTGTCGAGCCCTCCGCTCAGATAACAATCAGGAGCGTACGCATGTCATTACAAGGCAAAACCCTGTTCATCACCGGCGCCAGTCGCGGGATTGGTCGTGAGATCGCGCTGCGGGCTGCGCGGGATGGGGCCAACATTGTGATTGCCGCTAAAAGCGCCGAGCCACACCCCAAGTTGCCGGGCACTATTTTCAGTGTGGCCAAAGAAGTCGAAGCCGCGGGCGGCAAGGCGCTGGCCTTGCAGGTAGATGTGCGTGATGAAGTCGCGGTGCGTGAGGCACTGGCCCAGGCCAACGAGCATTTCGGCGCTATCGATGCACTGATCAACAACGCCGGCGCGATCAAGTTGACTGGCGTCCAACACATCGAACTCAAGCGCTTCGACCTGATGCACCAGATCAACACCCGCGCCGTGCTCCTGTGCAGCCAGGCCGCCCTGCCCTATCTGAAGAAAAGCGGCGGGCACATTCTCAACCTGTCACCACCGCTGAACCTGGCCACCAAGTGGTTCGCCCAGTACAGCCCCTACACAGTGACCAAATACGGCATGAGTATGCTGACCCTGGGCATGAGTGAGGAATTCAAGAACTACGGCATCAGCGTCAACTCGCTGTGGCCGCAAACGATGATTGCGACGGCTGCCATCGAGTTTCAGCTGGGTTCGCGCGAGTCGTTCAAGCATGCGCGGACACCGGCGATCATGGCGGATGCTGCGTATCTCGTTCTGGACAGTGGTGGCCGCAGCATTACTGGGCGGTTGCTGATTGATGAGGAGATATTGGGGGAGCATGGGGTGGTGGATTTTGAACAGTACCGTTTCGCGCCGGATACGAGTGACGCGTTGATGCCGGATTTGTTTGTTGGTTGAGTGATTTAGGGTGTCAGTTAGATCCGCCCCTCTCCCTAACCCTCTCCCCAAGGGGCGAGGGGACTGACTGTGGATTTCTTTAGAAAATTTGCGACCTGAGATATCGAGGTGAACTCAGGTTTTGAACAGCATGAAGATCGGCTCCCTTTCCCCTCTCCCCACTGGGGCGGTCCGACGTTTCGGGAGGGCTGGGGTGAGGGGTGGATCTTGAAGTTAATTAACCTTCCAGCCTCAAATCAAAACTCGATGCGTACATCACCCTTCGGCACGCTGCAGCACGAAAGAATGAACCCTTCCGCTTCGTCTTCCTCGGTAATCCCGCCGTTGTGGTCCATCTCAACCTCCCCACCCAGCTTCATCACCTTGCACGTCCCGCAGATCCCCATCCCGCAAGCCTTCGGAATCAACAGCCCCAACTTGGCAGCAGCAGCGTGAACAGTTTCACCCGGCGCCACACGAATGCTCTTGCCGGACGCGGTGAATTCCACCTGGTGCAGGTCCGCCACGTCGATGTCCGGTGCGTCTGCTGCGATTTCGGCTTGTTCCACCGCATCGGCGCGGGCTTCCGGTGGCGTAGCGCCGAACGACTCCTCGTGATAACGCGACATGTCGAAGCCGACCGTCTCGAGCATGCGCTTGACCGCGTTCATATACGGTGTCGGGCCGCAGCAGAACACTTCGCGCTCCATGTAGTCCGGCGCCATCAGTTCGAGCATCTTCTGGTTCAGGTAACCGCGATAACCGGCCCACGGCTCGCCCAGACCATGCTTCTCGCAGATCAGGTGCAAGCTGAAGTTATCAATCCGCGACGCCATGTGTTCCAGTTCGCGGTGGTAAATGATGTCTTTGGGCGAACGGGCGCTGTGGATAAACACCATGTCGACGTTGCCGTTGGTGTCGTAGAACCAGCGAGCCATCGACATGACTGGCGTGATACCGACGCCGCCGCTGAGGTACAGCACCTTCGGCGCGGTGAAATCCATGGCGTTGAACAGCCCGACCGGCCCGTGCACCGCCAGCTCCTGGCCTTCATGCAGGGTGTCGTGCAGCCAGTTGGAGACCTTGCCGCCCGGTACGCGCTTAATGGTCACCGAAAAGCTGTACGGCACCGATGGCGAGCTGGAAATGGTATAGGAGCGCATGATCGGCACGCCTTCGATTTCCAGCTCCAGGGTGACAAACTGCCCCGGTTTGAAGAAGAACAGGATTGGCTGGTCGGCCATAAAGCAGAAGGTGCGCACATCCCAGGTTTCCTGGATGACTTTGACGCAACGGACGATGTGTCGACCATTGGCCCAGGTCTGGGTGGTTACCGGATTCAGGAAGCTGTTGGACATGCTGTTCTCCACCGCCGATGGTCGGCCTTATGTTGGCGATTCTGCGTAACGAGCGAACCACCCATTTACCTATCTGCGACATTCACATACTTATCGCGACCAGCCCGCATCTACCGGGGGTTGCGCGTCGGGAACAGATTGGGCCATGTCGCCCATGGATAAGGTTCTGGCGTGCGCCGGCCCCACACTCGCTCAATACAAAGACGATTTCTTTACACCCTTGCGTAGCAAACCGTATCAGCCACTATTTCGCCGGCCACACAGAATGGCCTTGAGGATCAAATCGATGGACGTCACCGCAAAAATTAGCCTGGGCGATCCGCTGGAACCCGCACGCAAGGCCACCGCGCAGATGCTGCAAGAGCGCGAACGCACTTTCTCGCTGCCGCAGCCGTTTTACTCTGACGAGCGGCTGTTTGATATCGATATGCAGGAAATCTTCCAGAAAGAGTGGTTGATCGCCGGCATGGCCTGCGAAATCCCGACCAAGGGCAACTACCTGACCCTGCAAGTCGGCAAGAACCCGATCATCGTGATTCGCGGCGCCGAAGGCGTGATCCATGCCTTCCACAACGTTTGCCGCCACCGTGGTTCGCGTCTGTGCACCAGTGAAAAAGGCAAGGTCGCCAAACTGGTCTGCCACTACCACCAGTGGACCTACGAACTGGACGGCCGCCTGTTGTTCGCCGGCACCGAGATGGGCGCCGACTTCGACATGAAGCAGTACGGCCTCAAACCGGTGAACGTGAAGACCGCCGGTGGCTACATCTTCATCAGCCTGTCGGAGAACCCGCCAGCCATTGATGACTTCCTGTCGACGCTGAACCATTACATGGAACCGTACGACATGGAGAACACCAAGGTGGCGATTACCACCACCTTGATGGAAAAGGCCAACTGGAAACTGGTGCTGGAAAACAACCGCGAGTGCTACCACTGCAACGCGTCGCACCCGGAACTGCTGAAAACCCTGCTGGAATGGGACGACGTCACCGACCCGCGTGCCGACCAGGCCTTCAAGGACCACGTCGCGGCCTCCGCCGCAGCCTGGGAAGCCGAGAAGATCCCTTATGCCCACGCCAGCTTCGGCCTGCGTAACCGCATCGTGCGCATGCCGCTGCTCAAAGGCACCGTGTCGATGACCCTGGACGGTAAACAGGGCTGCGCCAAACTCATGGGCCGCATCAAAAACCCGGACCTGGGCTCGATGCGCATCCTGCACCTGCCGCACTCGTGGAACCACTGCATGGGCGACCACATCATCGTGTTCACCGTGTGGCCGATCAGCGCGCAGGAAACCATGGTCACCACCAAGTGGATCGTCCACAAGGACGCCGTCGAAGGCGTGGACTACGACGTGGAGCGCATGCGCCAGGTCTGGGATGCGACCAACGACCAGGACCGTCGCCTGGCCGAAGAGAACCAGCGCGGGATCAACTCCACCGCTTACCAGCCAGGGCCTTACTCCAAGACCTATGAGTTTGGCGTGGTGAACTTTGTGGACTGGTACAGCGAGCGTTTGCTGAACAACCTGGGGGCAGAACCTGCGGCTTACCTCAAAGGTGTGCCGGTTCAAGGCTAAAAGCAAAAGCTTCGCGAGCAGGCTCGCTCCCACACTGGATCTATGTGCACTGAAGATCCCCTGTGGGAGCGAGCCTGCTCGCGATGACGGCCTACCCGTTACCACAATTCAATGGGCTGACGAAGACCACCGCACCGACCCATCCTCGCCAATAAACGTCTCTTCGATGTTCTCCCCCACCAGCCGCACCTTCACATAACCGTTCAGCACCCTGTCCGGGTATGCCTCATCCCGTGCATTTTGGGTTTCCGACCACAACACCCGCGAATGTCCGTTCAGCTGACTGGTATTGCCATAGGGAATCGCCCCGTGCCCGGCGCAACGCGCGTGCAAGCCGCCCTGAGCGGCGTAGCAGATGCCGTTGTGCAAATGACCCCAATACCAATAATCCGGCTCACGCCCCAAGGCATCGCACACCGGTTGATACAGCGCCGTCTTGTTGTGCCCGGAAATGTCGAAGCCCTGGTGATGACTGAGCACCATGATTTTCTTGCGCTGAGGCAGCCCTTTCATCCAGTCGATCTGCTCCTTGTTCAGCGCACCGTCCATGTACAGGTTAATCGGATCCGAGGCATAAGCCGTGTCGAGGCCGATTACCAACCAGTCATCGTTGTACAACGCGAAATAACTGGTGCCCTGCTGCGCCGGAAAACGCTTGGCCAATTCCTTGAAATAGCCATGGGCGCCGCTGTACATCTCGTGATTGGAGTTGAGGGTGAACGAGCCATGCTTGCCCATGGGCCAGCCGACCATGTCCACGTCTTCCTGGGAGTGGGTGCCGGCGTAATACACGTCCCCCAGGTGAACGGTGAAATCGGCCTGGGCCAGTTGCATCTGATTGGCCACCGACACCGCCGGCGCATGGCTGTCGAACGGCCCGGTGCCCCAGTCGCCGGCGATAGCCAGGGTTACGTCACTGTCCATGCGCATCAGCGCCGGGTTGGTGGCGAACGGCGCGTGATGCCGCAGATTCTCGATCCACTTGAGCAGCGCCTCGCTCCACAACAGATCCAGCAGTTCCCATTTGCGACAACCGAGCAAGGTGCCGTCCTTGAGCACCCGGGTTTGCAGCTCGTCTGCCGATTGCGGCAAGGGAGTGGCGTTACCGATATGCAGGATCGACAAACCGTGGGCCAACTCCCACGGCACACTCGGCTGATCGTCGGGCAAGTCGCCGTTTTTGAGGACGTAGTGCGCCTGATCGTGCCCCCTTTGCAGCAGCGCGACGATGGCCTCGTACTCCTTGGGTTCAAGCTCGCTGACGAGCTTCTTCCAAGCCATTTCCAGGCGAGTGAACAAGCCGTGAAAGCGCAGCTTGACCTTGTCGTACTCGTGTTCCCAATGACTGACCAATGACATGTCGTGTTCCTCCATCCGTAGTGGAATTACAGGGTTTTCATGAACTCGATGAGCGCGCGCTTATCGAGTTCCGATAGCTGCGTGCCGTACAGGTGGCCGCCGTTATGGTTGCCCTCAAGACGCGTGTCGTATTTGAAGTCCGCCGAAGCTTTCATTTGCTCGCCACTGGTGACGAAGCCAACCTTCTGCGGGTCGTACAGATCCGAGCCGGTGAAGAACACCTGCGGCCTCTGTTCCGGTGGTTGGAGCAAATCCCACAGGCTCGGCACCGAGCCGTTGTGCAAGTACGGCGCCCGCAACCAGATGCCGTCGGTGGGGGTGTTGCTGTAACTCTGGGTCTTGCGATAGGCGCCAAAGTCGAACGGCGATTTCTTGAAGCCATGGAAGGCCGTCACCAGACCTGTGGTGAACGAGTTCAACCGATGGGGATCGGTGCCCAGTTCATCAATGTTGGTGGTGACCTGACCGGTGTCGGTGCGGCCGAAATCATGGCAACCGGCGCAGTTGTTTTCCCAGACCGGCTTACCCCGGGCGACCTTGGACTGATCCAGCGCGAACGGCCAGGCCGGTGCTTTGTGGCCCAGCAGCCAGTTGGTCACCCGGTTGAAACTGGCCGGCAGCACCGACTCCGGCGTCGCGCCCACGGCCATGGCCGCCGCGTAGTTGCGCTCATGGATGTCGTTGTTGTTGCCGTCCCAGTGCAGGTACAGCGACTCCCGAGGCTTCTGGTTCCAGACTTGCGGCAAGTCGACGGTGCCGATGGTCGAGTCATCCGGGAAGCCGAACACCACCATTTTCGTCGGGTTGAACGTGTCGGTGCGCCCCGGCCCTTGCGGTGCGCGCAGCTGCTGCCAGGCGTAGGCCTGTTTCTGCTTGATCAGCGCGCTCGTAGCCATCGGGATGATCAGATAGCGGTTGTACAGGCGCTCGAAGAACCCGAGCTGGAACTTGCTGTTGATCGCGGCCATCACCGCGTCGGTGGTGAATTTCGGGTCGCTGGCGCAATCGTAGGCGAACCACTGGAAGGCCTGCAGTTGCAGGGTATTGGCCGGCGCGGAGGCCACCGGGATGGCGACGTCGCTGGCATTGGCCCGGTAGGAACCGGTGTGGCACAGGGCGCAGTTGGGCTCCACGGTCGGGTAGCCGATCTGCCGCTTGGCCATGCCGATGGGCAGGTCCTTGCCGTTCTCGTAGAGGAAACCGAAGACTTCGTAACCACCGGGTTTGGGTAGTTTCTCCGGGCACATCTGCGGTAATACGGCGAACAGGTAATAGGGAATCCGCGCTTCGATACCGAGGCCGATGGCGGCGTATTTGTAGTGATCTTCGTCAGAAGCGTATTGCTCTGCCGGTACGACCCGCAGCATCTGGTACCAGGTTTCGTAGCCGATAAACCCCAGCGCCAGTACCACGATCAGCGTGCCCACCTTGAAACTGTGGCGTTGCCAGCGCAGCGCCCAACCTGCACGCCATTGCCGCCAGCTGTCGCAGATTAACGCCAACGGTCGATTGGCCGGCGAGGTGCCGAGGTACAGCGCAATCCCGAGGATCAGGAACATGCTCAGATCGCCCATCAGCATTGGCACGAACACCTGGGCCTGGTTGCTGGTGTTGATCAGGTAGATCCAGAACGCCACGGCAACCAATCGCGACAACACGCACAGCCACGAATGCACGACGTATCGCGGTGCGTTGAAACCTGACGGCATGTAGAACAGGCTGATCCCCACCAGTAGCATGCCGGCATTTTCCAGCCAGGGATCGGAGAGTTGCGGTGGCATGCCGAGCATCGAGGTCAACAACCCCGGGGCGAAAAGCGCCGGGATCGCGAAGACCATGTTCATCACGATGCCTAGCCAGATGAAGCGTTGAAACCAGCGGATGTAACTGTCCATATCATCCTTTTCCTTTTATTCCGGAACACCATCCACTGTGGGAGCGAGCCTGCTCGCGAAGGCGGCGGCACAATCAACATTGCCGTCGCTTGGCACACCGCTTTCGCGAGCAGGCTCGCTCCCACAGGTCGTGCGACAAATCTCCAACCACCGGTGGTGCTAGCCGATGGCAGTTTTCTCCAGGTGTTGCAGGATGATCGGGTACACATCGACCACCGCGTCCTTGCCAAACATGCAGTCGATATGGCCGTACCCCGGCACCACATGCCGGCTATAGCGCTCCGGACCATGGACCTTGCACACACGCTCAAAAGTCTTGAGCGTGCTTTCCGGCAGGTAGCACTGGTTGTCTGCGCCGCTGATAAAGCAGATCGGCATGCTCAGCCGATCGAAGTGCGGCATGTAGACGTCCTCGCCCTTGAAGTCCACCAGATGCCCTTTGCGCACGATCAGCGCCAGATGCTCAAAGGTGTGCATGTTCGACTCGCCAAACAGCTCGTGCAGGTTGTCGTGCAGGGTTTCGTTGAGGGTGTCGTGGCGATACAACGATGCGTACATAAAGGTAATGCGATGGCACACCGGATTGGTGCAGTAACCCTGTGCCTCGATCCGGGCATAGCCGTTGAGGGCTTTGTCATAGAGTTTGTTGAACCAGTTTTCCTTGTTGTCGGCATACGCCGTGAGGGATTTGATGCCAATGGCGTCAAGCATGCCTGGCAGGTGCAAACCGGCCTTGAGCCCGGTCGCCGTGGCAACTACGGCATCTGCCGCGATCTGCGAGCAGACCACCGAACGCACGCCCTGCAACCCGGCCAGCAATGACATGAAGAAGGTTGTCGCGCCGTAGCAGTGCACCACGCATTGCACGTCCGCGGCCTCAGTCGCTTGCCGGATCTGCTCGATGGCAGCCTTGAAGTCGTACTGGGCGATCTGGTCGCCGTTCCATTCCTTCTTGCTCGCCGGCAGCAGAATGCTCACCCGCAAGTCCAGCAGCCAGACGTCGTACTCGTGCTTGCACAGGTACTCCAGCAGATTGGTCTGGATGGTGTCGGTGGAGAAAATGTTCGAGCCCACACCCAATCCATGAACCAACATCACCGGCCCTTTGCTGCCGCCCTGATAGCGGGTCAGGCGCAGCTCGACGTTGTCTTCGGTCTCTAAGAAATGCACCACTGGCGCTGGCGCATCGAGGGGGCGCTTCAGCCGTGGTGGTGCGTCGGGATTGAAGTAGATGTCACCCGCGAACACGCCGCCATAGCTCTCCCAGAGAATCCCGGCGAAAAACTTGCCGAACCGTGCCAGCCCTTCGATGCGTTCGCGCTCGTTGCGGGCGTTGAGCACCTTCATGGTGGTCATTTGCTTGGCGAAATCGGTCGGATGGATGTGCATCACCCCGGTGCCAATCACCTCGCCGCTCTTGTCAGACCCACGATACAGCGTCACGTAGAGGGTGCTGGTGTCGTGCCAGATGTTCAGCACGCCGTTGTCTTCGGGTACGGTTTTGAAGGCGCTGAAGTAATAGTCGTTGCCGTCCTCAGCGGTCAGCTTCATGTCGTACTTCATGTGCCGCACGCCGACCTGTTCCTGATACTGCTCGAACAGGTTGAACACGCCATTGCTTGCCACCAGCGGCTGCGGTGACAGGCTCGGTGCGCTGACAGTGCCGACCAGGGTGGCCGCATGTGCCGGTTCCTTGATCATGCGATTGAGGTCGTTGGCGGTGATGGTCAGGGTGAAGTCGATGGGCGAGTTGTCCGCCTCGCCACGCTTGGCCGCCGCTTCGTAGACCTTCAGGTCAGTGCTCTGGGCCGCCGTGAAGGCCCGGGAGAAGTAGCCTTTCATGGTTTCGGTGAATTGCACGCCAAGGGTCGGTGGTGCCACTTGTTTGCGCGGCGCCGAGGGCAGTGTGTAGTCGATCTGCCAACCGCGATCGGCGGCAAGCAGGCCCATGTTGCGCTCGCTCACCGCCGAAATGGTCAGCAGCGGATTTACGGCCAGAGACGTCGGAATCACCGCGCCGTCGGTCACGTACAAACTCGCATACACGTCGGTCCCGCTGGCCCCGCTGAACACCTGGCCCTTGTGGTTGACCACACCCTGCCCCGCGTCCTCGCCCATGACACAGCCACCCAACGGATGAACGGAAACGATGCTGTGCTTGAGCAGCGTGGTCCAGATCGGGTTCTCGACCCAGATTCCGCCCAGCGCCTTAGTGCTCAGGTGCAGACGCTCGTTGCCGATCTTCACGTTTTCCTGCTCGCCGACGCCCGGCCAGTCGATGCGCAGCTGATCCTTGCTGTCCAGCACCATGCGGCCCTTGCCGTCGTCGTGGCTCATAATCAGGTACGTCTGCATGTTGTGCAGCGCGCCGTAATACGGGCCGCGGAGGAAGCTTTCGGTTTCGCGCTCCTTGTATTTGAACTTGCCGGTAAAACTGTCGTCGGTGGGTTTGCCGATCAGCTCGGCGAACCCGGCCATGCTTGGCACCATCGGCCGGCCGAGAGCGCCGGGGATCGAACCTTCTTCGATGACCATGCGACTGCGCCAGTCGCCTTCGGTGCGCAGGTCGATGACCGAGGTGATGCAGGGGCCGACCGGGTGCAGTTCCTTGGCCGGATGGGCACCAAAACCGATGCCGTTGATCGGTTGCTCGCAGTTATGGCCGAAACCGAGGATGTCACCGTTGCCGCTCATGTTTTCACCGAGCTGGCCGGACATCGACAGGCCTTTATCCCTGGAGCGCAGGAGAATTTCAGTAGAGCCCAGGGTGCCGGCGGAGACGACCACAATGTCGGCTTTGACGAACAGCGTCGGCGCAGAAAACTTCTCGCGACCACTGTCCAGGTACTGAAAGTGCACGATCCAGCCCTCGCCGTTGCGCTCCAGATGTCGCACCTCGGTCTGACAGAAAATCTCCGCACCGTGATTCCAGGCGTCCGGCAGGTAGTTCATCAGCGTGGTGTTCTTGGCCTTGTTGTTACAGCCCGACACGCAGTCGCCGCAGTGATTGCAAGGCAGTTGCTCGACGCCGACGTGGTTGAGGTTGTTCGGCAGTTTGTCGAAGGTCACGTTGATCGGCGGCTTGTAGAAATGCGCACCTTGCTTGAGGTAATCCGCCGACTTCTTGTTGGCTTCGAGTTTCGGCAACACCGGTGAGGTGCTGGGGTACGGCGTGGGCTTGAGCATTTCTCGAGCCCGGGCGTAGCCGTCCTTGAGCAGCGTGTCGCGATGTTCCCGTACCGCCAGCGGCCAGCGCGGGTCATCGAACACACCGGGTTCCGGTTCCAGGGCGACGTTGGCGTTGATCAGTGAGGTGCCGCCCAGGCCGCAACCGACCACCACGTTCTGCTGGGCGTTGACGTGCAGGTCGAACAACCCGGTGCGCGAGCCGATGTGGCCGTCCGGGTCATGCACTTGCAACTCTTCGGTCGCCGCCAACATCGTGTTGGGGTACTCGCCGGGCTGCATTTCGCGACCGCGCTCCAGCAGGCAGACTCGCTTGCCGGCGCGGGATAGGCGCGACGCGGCAATACCGCCGCCGTAACCCGAGCCGATGACGATCACGTCGTAATGTTCCTTGATGTCGCTGATGGGTGTTGCGATCCGTGTCATGGGTCTATTCCTCTCGTCAGGCAGATGGGGCAACTCTGCGGCCTGCAATCGATGGGCGAACGAACACCTGGCCACTGAGTGAACTCAGCGGCAGTAAGCGGGTGTCATTGGAAATGGTCAGGCGCTATAGACGAGCACGCTGATTGGCGGCGTGCCGGTGAGTGCGTTTGCGCAACAAAGCCGCCGGAGTGGGCACGCAGGTTGCGCAACGAATGGGGGGCGAGCGATGTGGCTGGCTATCCATCACGCGTTCTCCCTGAACCAGATGTGGATAAGTGGCGGCTGTCCTTTTGCCCTGAGAGTGAAGACAGCGGACAGTTCGAAGTCAAGGATCGACTTAGAACTGTATGAAATCTGATCTATTCCATTCAAGCCTATATGGAGCGTGGCTTACAGGGTTTAGCGAACAAGTTATCCACACCTCCACCCACAGCAAATGGGGACAAGTGTGAGTTTGGTGAAAATTTTCTCCACAGAAAGCGAAGAAAATCCGTGACTTATCCAGAAGCAGGGTTTTCAACCGCAATTGGTTGTTTTCTGATCGAAAGCCTGTAAGGCACGGATTACATGGCTTGCAGAGGATGGCAAACACCTTACCCACAGAAGCGCCAACAGACTTTGGGGGCAACTTCGGAGGATCTGTGGAAAACCGTTGGAAGCCGCTATAAATCGGGGTTTTCGCGAGGTTTATCGATCTAAAACGATGATTTGATCAATTTTTGACCACCCGCCTGACAAGCCCGTTTTATAGGGCCTGTAGAGGACAGCGAACATCTTATCCACAGATGCGCTAACAGAGATTGGGGGCAAGTATTGGCTCGCGTGCAAAGTTATCCTCTGGAAAAAGCGTGAAAAAACCGCGAGTTAGGCTGGTTGTTTTTTGTACGAAGGGTTGCAGGGCTTGATTTGTATGGGGTGTAGCGAGGGGCGAACATGTTATCCACAGAAGCGCTAACAGGGATTGTGGGTAACCCCGATCAGATCCTGTTGAAACACGACCGGCCCGAGTCGATGTCCAGACTCAACTCATAGTCATCGAATGCACGCCATCCGAGCAAAAGCGAAGGCACGTACTGACCCAGCAACAACGACGGAGGAATCGTAAAGTCCGGGTAGTAGTTGTAGGTGATCGATTGGATATGTCCCGACAGGCTCAATTCACCCTTGTATGTTTGGGAACGCGGCTTATCTGAGACATGAATGGGTGAGTTGCCCGGCGAGGCCGACGTCAGGTAATCAGCATTGCCGGTGTCAATAATCGCCGGCGTCGCCCGACGATCCAGCCGTGCGGCAATGGTCAGTCGTTGATTGATGTCGATACGCGCATAGGTCATTTGCGAATCACATCGCGCGGGAGGTTCGGCGTTAAGCTCCAGGGTCTTTTTGGTGACCTTCAAACGCCCCAACTTACCGATCAAATCAAGCCCCAGTAAGTTATCCCGGTCGCTGACAAACACCAGGACGTTTCTGAATTCGCTTGTGCCTATCTTTAAAGACTCAAAGATCCCGAGTTTGGCAGACAGGTCACGTTCACCATAAAACGTGCTGTAGCCATAGTGAGAGTCGGTTAATAACCTGATTCCCATTAGCTTCGCGGTGTCGGTGTTGACCCGGGTTTGCGGTGCGCCGGTGTCCAGAATGAAGCGTGACGAGGAACCATTGGCCGCTTTGACATCGAGGTAGGGCAGCACCTCGTCAGTCACGTGATCGCCACTGGCATAGGGATGAATCGCGAGCACTTCGTGCCGCGTCGTTCTTTTCACCGAAAAATCGGCGAGCGACCTGAGTATCGAGAGGGATTCGTTGCCGAACATGGAAAACAATGCGTTGAGCTCAGGGGCATTCGCTATGGCCTGAGCATGACGATGTTTGATCGCCAGATAGTATTCGGGAATCTGGTTTGCGGTTTTGGCCTCGAACATTCGGGCGAGAACGGACACTGAACAATTCAGGTTTTTTTCAGCATCCAACACCTTGTCGCATTGCTGTTTCAGCTGCACCAAGGACGCTTTTTGTCCCTGTTCGGACGCTAACCATGTGTAGAAATCCGGAGCTGCCTGCCTGGTATCAGCCATCGGACTTGATGCTGCGCACACAAAAAATGCAAGCAGCACCAGAGACGACTTTGAATTCACGCCGCCGATCAGACATGTCTCACGCCGACTGACCGCTTTCATGTTCAACCCATTCTTGAAAACGAGTTTTATGAACTAGTGCTGCGGCAACCCCGCCCAGCTCATAGAAAAATGTAGCTCATCAGGGCCTATACATCAGATAGGCCTCCCCCGTGACCCGAATCATCGGATGGGGAGTGATTTGGCAGGTATCGACGATACGAAAGCCATGTCGCTCGTAAAACCGACGGGCGCCGGTGTTCACGGCATAGTCGATCAGGCTCAAGCCATTGAGCCCCAGCTGGTTGGCACGGTCGTAAGCGTAGGCGAGGAATTGCTTGCCCAGGCCCTGGTTTCGCCAGCCTTCATGCAGCGCCAGGCTGGAAATATAGAGGGTGTCGGGGATTTCCATCTTCGCGTACGGCGCCAGGACCGGGTCGGTCACGGGCGCCGCCAGTGGGTCGTGACGCATCACGTAGCTGTGCATCATGCCAATGACGTTTCCCTCGGCCTCGGCAATGAGGCAGTTCTGCCAGGAAAAATCCACGTCGTCGCGGGCGTACCGACTGGCGCCCACATCCAGTAAATCCTGACCGGGCTGTGCCAATTGGCTCCAGATGTAATCCGCAGCACCTTCTGATGAAATCTGAAACAAACGAGCAATCTCCCGCGCATCCGCGCGCAGGGCCGAACGAAATTCAACGGTCATTATTTCCCCTTGTGGGAGCGAGCCTGCTCGCGAAAGCGGTGGGTCAGTCGACATCCCCGGCGGCTGAACCACCGATTTCGCGAGCAGGCTCGCTCCCACATTTTTAGATCTGCGCTGGTGATTTGTTAGCGAACCACGCCTTCTTCGATCAACAACTTGAGAATCGCCTCGGCCCCAGCCTCGGCACTCAACCCTTTAAGCACCTGCCCGCCCCCGCCGCTGGCCTTGGCCGTCGCGGCTTTCATCCGGTCCGCGCCGCTCTTGGCCTTGATCACCTTCAAGCGTTTAGGCCGTGGCTTGGCCGGTTGCAGGGTGGCGACCGCCAGCAGTTCATCGTCGATGACTTCCACTTCATCAGCCTGCAACACGCCGCGTCGGGCCGGGCCGTAGGCGCTCTGCCGAGGTTTCGGTGCAGCGTTATCCACAGTCGCCAGAAATGGCAGCCGTACTTTCAAGCGACGGCGCTGACCGCGCGGCAAGGCTTGCAGCACCAGTGCCGAACCACCATCAATGGATTCAACTTGAGCCAGCCCCACGACCAGCGGCCAGCCCAGGCTTTCGGCCAGCAGGAACGGCAACATGCCCGAGCCTTCACCGGTTTCCGCCTGGCTACCGGTCAGCACGACCTGCGCCCCGGCGTCACGCAAATACGCGGTCAATGCCGGCAGCGCATCGGCGCCTGAAGGTTGTTCAAGTACGTGCAGCTGTTCCAGGCCCATACCCAGATAGGCGCGTAGTGCAGGTTCTGCGACGTCGCCGGCATGCAGCACTTGCAGGTTATCCCCAGCCAGTTGCAGGCCCAGTTCCACCGCCCGCGCATCCTGCTCCGCGCGACGAGGCCGGCCAGAGGTCGGGTGGGCGCCGATGGACACCAGGCTGATGATTTTCGTGCTCATAACCCTTTCCTTTCCTTAAGCCGCATCGCGCTTGGCTTCATTGCGGTAAACCTCTACCGCATCGATCAAGGCCTGAAGAATCTCTGCACTCTCGCCGATCACCGACAGGTCGGCCCGTTTGATCATGTCGCAGCCAGGGTCGAGGTTGATTGCCACCACCTTGTCGCAGGCACCGATGCCTTGCAGGTGCTGGATCGCCCCCGAAATCCCCACCGCCACGTAGACCCGTGCGGTAACCCAAGTACCAGACGCGCCGACCTGACGGTCGCGGGCCATAAAGCCATCGTCCACCGCCACTCGGGAGGCGCCTTCGGTAGCACCCAACGCTTCGGCCGTCCTGTGGAAAAGTCCCCAGTCCTTGACCCCGTTGCCGCCGGAGAAGATGAACTCGGCTTCGGCCATCGGAATGGCTGCCGGGTCCACCGCCACCGCGCCCAAATCCTCGATGCGCGAGAGACTGCGGGCCACCGCTGTGGATAACTCTACCGGCAAGGCTTCGTGACGGGTTTCACTCACAGGTTCGGCGCATTCGACGGCGGCCAGAATCAAGCGTGCGACCGGGCGCGCAAGGTCTTGCAAACCGGCACCGGCGCGGCCGATGCATTCCTGATCCTTGACCTGCCAGACCCGCGTGGCCGGGCGTTCGCCCAGTGCGGCGGCAAAGCGTCGACCCAATTCACCACCGCCGCTGCGGCTGTCCGGCAGCAACCAATGACGCGGGCTGAACTGGTTATCCACAGCCCGCAGACCCTGGACCCGTTGTTCCGGTGCATAACCGCTGAATTCGTCACCTTCCAACACCAGCAAGCGATCGACACCAGCGGTGGCGAAGGCGTTTTCCTTATGTTCACCGAAGACCACGGCCAATACTGCGCCGTCCTTGCCAGCCAATTGATGCGCCAGGCCGAGCAAGTCGCGGTCGTGGCTGCTCAAGCGGCCGCCGACCATGTCCGGCACCACGCTGATGTAAAACGCAGGTGCAGGCACTTGATGCAGTGGCAATTGCACTTCAACCGCGGCCGAGCGTTTGGTCGCCCCACCCTGTTGAGCGCCGCTGCGGTCGATCCGCTTGATGCCGTTGGGACCGATAAAACCGATGCCATGGGGATTCTTGCGGATGACGCCATTAGGCCCCATCCAGCTGTGTTGCGCCGGTTGCATGGCCGCGTGCAGCGGGTGCAGACGGTTGCGGGCGATCCATTCGGCGCGTGGGTCGCGGCGGATAATGTCGCTCATCAGTGGGCCTCCGCAGGTTCACGTTGGGCCGGTTTGGTCGGCTTGCTCGGGGCCGCGTCTTCGAGCAACGCGTCCGCCACCAGTTCGGCGATGTCCTTGATCAGCGGCCGGGGTTCGACCACGCCTTCGAGCATCGCGGTGCACTGTGGACAACCCACGGCCACCAGTTCGGCGCCGGTTTCGCGGATGTCGTCCATGCGCATGTCTGGGATCCGTTGCTTGCCCGGAATGTCGGTGATCGGCGCGCCGCCACCGCCGCCGCAGCAGCGCGAGCGGAAACCGGAGCGTTGCATTTCCTTGATCTCGATCCCCAGGGCGCGCAGCACTTCACGCGGCGCCTCGTATTCGCCGTTGTAGCGGCCGAGGTAGCACGGGTCGTGATAGGTCACGCTACTGCCTTTGTGCTGGCCGAGGTTCAGGGCGCCAGCGTCAATGATTTCGGCCATGTAGGTGCTGTGGTGCTGCACGAGGTAGTTGCCGTCGAAGGCGCCGTACTCGTTTTTCAGCACGTGGAAGCTGTGCGGGTCGCAGGTGACGATGCGGTTGAAGCTGTACTTGGCCAGGGTCTGGATGTTGCGTTTGGCCAATTGCTGGAAGGTCGCTTCGTCGCCCAGACGTCGGGCCACGTCACCGCTGTCGCGCTCTTCGAGGCCCAGCACCGCGAAGTCGACCTTGGCTGCTTTCAGCACTTTGACGAAGGCGCGCAGGGTGCGCTGGTTGCGCATGTCGAAGGCACCGTCGCCGACCCAGAACAGCACGTCGGTGGATTTTTTCTCGCTGAGCAGGTTCAGGTTCAAATCCGCCGCCCAGTTCATCCGCCCACCCGGGGCAAAGCCGCCAGGGTTATCGGTGGCGATCAGGTTTTCCAGGACTTCGGCGCCCTTGTTCGGGGTCGCGCCTTTTTCCAGGGTCAGATGGCGGCGCATATCGACGATGGCGTCGACGTGCTCGATCATCATCGGGCACTCCTCGACACAGGCGCGGCAAGTGGTGCAGGACCACAGGGTTTCAGCGTCCACCAGGCCGTTGACGATCGGCTGATGCGGGTTACCGGCGTGTTCGCCAATGGCTTTTCCTGGATACGGGCTGCCGGCGAATTTGGCATCGGTGCCACCGGCCAGGCCGACGACCATGTCCTGAATCAGTTTTTTCGGGTTCAGCGGCTGGCCGGCAGCGAACGCAGGGCACGCGGCTTCGCATTTACCGCACTGCACGCAGGCGTCAAAGCCGAGCAGTTGGTTCCAGGTGAAATCCTTGGGTTTTTCCACGCCCAGTGGCGCGTTTGGATCGTTCAGGTCCAGCGGTTTCAAACCGGTGGAACGGCCGCCACCAAAGCGTTCGGCGCGACGGTGCCAGGCCAGGTGTAAAGCACCGGCGAAGGCGTGCTTCATCGGCCCGCCCCACGTCATGCCGAAGAACAATTCGCTAACGCCCCACAGCACACCGACGCCGAGGATCGCCGCCACTACCCAACCGCCAAAATTTTCCGGGAGGATGCCAGCGACCGGCAGGGTCAACAGGAAGAAGCTCGCAGAGAACGCCAACAGGCTTTTCGGCAGGCGCATCCACGGCCCTTTGGAAAGACGAGCCGGTGGGTTGCGACGACGCAGGAACATGAAAATCGCACCGACGAACATCACCGCCGAGGCAATCAACAGGGCAACACCGAGAATGCGATTGTGCAGGCCGAAACCGTGAACCAGGATCGCCAGCACAATCGACGCCACCGCACCGCCAGCCGTGGCGACATGAGTGTTGGCGATGTATTTGTCCCGCGCGACGACATGGTGCAAATCGACCATGTAGCGTTTAGGCATGGCGAACAGGCCGCCGATCAGGTCGACTTTCGAAGCCCGGCCTCGGCGCCACATAGCCACCCGTCGCAACGCGCCCAGGACAGCGAGGCCCAGGGCTGCGAACAACAGGATTGGAAGAAGGGTGTTCAACATGGTGGAGCTCCCAAAGACCGCAGGGTCTTGCAGGCCAAACTACCTGGATGCCTTGCTCGATTCCTGTGGGAGCGAGCCTGCTCGCGAAAGCGGTGGGTCAGTCGACATCAATGTCGGCTGACAGATTGCATTCGCGAGCAGGCTCGCTCCCACAGGGTTATCCACAAGCTCTTAGAAATCCTTGCACAACCGCAGCGCGTCGTAGATCGCCGCGTGGGTGTTGCGCTGGGCCACGCAGTCGCCGATGCGGAACAGCAAGTAGCCGTCACCCGCCTGGCTCAGCGAAGGTTGCGGCTTGATCGCGAACAGGGCTTCGATGTCCATCTGGCCCTTGTTGCGCGACGCTTCCTTCAGCGCGTAGTAGATTTCTTCGTCCGGACGCACGCCGTTTTCGACGACGACCTGGTCCACCACCCGCTCCTCTTTGGCGCCGGTGTATTCGTTTTCCAGCACCGCCACCAGCTTGTCGCCTTCGCGGTAGACCTTCTCCAGCATCATGTCCCCGGTCATGATCACTTCTTTCGGGTACATGCTGCGGTAGTACGTCGGGAACGAGGTGCCGCCAATCGCCACGCCCGGTTTGATGTCGTCGGTGACGATCTCGACCTGGCTGCCCTTGTCGGCGAGGAAGTCCGCGGTGGACATCCCGGTGAACTCGCAAATGGTGTCGTAGACCAGCACATTTTTGCCAGGCGCCACCTTGCCGTCGAGGATATCCCAGCTGCTGACGACCAGGCCTTCAGCTGCGCCCCAGTGTTCGTTCTGCTCCAGGAACGGATGACCGCCGACGGCGAGTACCACCACGTCCGGGCGCAGGTCGAGAATGGTCGCCGCATCGGCCGCCACGCCCAGGCGCAGGTCGACTTTCAAACGCGCCAATTCCAGTTGGAACCAGCGGGTAATACCGGCAATCTGGTCTCGTTGCGGAGCTTTCGAGGCAGTAGTGATCTGCCCGCCGATGAATTCTTTCTTCTCGAACAGGGTCACGTCGTGGCCACGTTCGGCCGACACGCGAGCGGCTTCCATCCCGGCAGGACCGGCACCGACCACCACAACCTTGCGTTTCACACCGGTCGATTTCTCGATGATGTGCGGCACGCCCATGTATTCACGGGAGGTCGCGGCGTTCTGGATGCACAAGACATCCAGGCCCTGGTATTGACGGTCGATGCAGTAGTTGGCGCCGACGCATTGTTTGATCTGGTCAACCTGACCCATTTTGATCTTGGCGATCAGGTGCGGGTCGGCGATGTGGGCGCGGGTCATGCCGACCATGTCGACGTAGCCGCCTTCCAGAATCCGGGTCGCCTGGTTCGGGTCCTTGATGTTCTGCGCGTGCAGCACCGGGGCCTTGACCACTTCTTTGATACCGGCGGCCAAGTGCAGGAACGGCTCCGGTGGATAACTCATGTTCGGAATAACGTTGGCCAGGGTGTTGTGGGTGTCGCAACCCGAACCCACCACGCCGATGAAGTCGATCATGCCGGTGTCGTCGTAGTACTTGGCGATCTGCTTCATGTCCTCGTGGGACAAACCATCCGGGTGGAACTCGTCACCGCACAGACGGATGCCGACGCAGAAATCCGGGCCGACTTCAGCCCGCACAGCCTTGATCACTTCCAGGCCGAAACGCATGCGGTTCTCGAAGCTGCCGCCCCATTCGTCGGTACGCTTGTTGACGCGTGGGCTCCAGAATTGGTCGATCATGTGCTGGTGCACGGCGGACAGCTCGACACCGTCCAGGCCACCGGCCTTGGCGCGGCCAGCCGCGGTGGCGTAGTTGCCGATCACCCGCCAGATTTCTTCCGGTTCGATGGTTTTGCAGGTCGCACGGTGCACCGGTTCACGGATGCCCGACGGCGACAGCAGGGTTGGCCAATGCTCGCCGTCCCAGCGGGAACGACGACCCATATGAGTAATCTGGATCATGATCTTGGCGCCATGCTTGTGCATGGCATCGGCCAGGTTCTGGAAGTGCGGAATGATCCGGTCGTCGGCCAGGTTGACCGACTTCCACCAGCCTTGCGGGCTGTCGATGGCCACACTGGAGGAACCACCGCAAATCGCCAGGCCGATCCCGCCCTTGGCTTTCTCTTCGTAATACTTGACGTACCGGTCGGTGGTCATGCCGCCGTCGGTGGCATAGACCTCGGCGTGTGCGGTGCTGAGCACACGGTTGCGGATGGTCAGTTTGCCGATCTGGATCGGCTGGAACATTGCTTCGAAAGCCATGGCGGGTTCCTCGACTTACAACGGCTTGACGGTGAACAGGCCGTCGTCGTGGCCTTCTTCGGAGCCACCGTAAACCTGTTCGGCAACGGTGCGGATCTTGCTGCCGCGGGCTTGCAGGATCTGGTCCATGGCACCGGCAAACCAGCCCGTGAACATGTAGTCGACCTTGCGCCCGACCTTGCCGTACACGTAGACGAACGCCGAGTGTTCGAGCTTGACGCTGGCGGTGCCTTTGTCGAGGTCGATGTCCTGGATCTTGAACAGGCCCCAGCCGCGCTGCGACAGACGCTTCATGTAGTGCTCGAACACCGCAACGCCTTCCAGGCCGTGGCATTCAGCTTCTTTTTCACACCAGTGCCAGGCGGATTTGTAGCCGGCCTTGTAGAGGATTTCGGCGTAGGCGTCGGCGCCCAGCACTTCCTCGATGCCCATGTGGTTGTTGACGAAGAAGTGACGCGGCACGTACAGCATTGGCAGGGCGTCGGAGGTCCAGACACCGGTTTCGCTGTCGACTTCGATTGGCAATTGCGGGGCGATTTTAGCCATGGGTAAAGCTCCAGAATTCAATGTGTTGAGGCGATAGCTAGCCGTAGCAGCTGCCGAGCCTGCGAGGCTGCGTTGGGCTGCGAAGCGGCCCCCGAGGGCGGTCCTGCGGACCGCAACGCAACCTCGTGCCTCGGCAGCTGCTACAAGGATCGTTGTTTAAAAAGTGGAGTTATTCGCCCCAGACGTCCTTGAGGACGTTGACCCAGTTCTCGCCCATGATCTTGCGCACCACGCGCTCGGAATGGCCGCGTTTGAGCAGGGTTTCGGTCAGGTTCGGGAACTCGCCGACGGTGCGGATGCCCAGCGGGTTGATGATCTTGCCGAAGCTGGTCAGGCGGCGGGCGTAGCCCTTGTCATGGGTCAGGTATTCGAAGAAGTCCTGGCCATGGCCCTGGGTGAAGTCAGTGCCGATACCGATGGCGTCTTCGCCGACGATGTTCATGGTGTATTCGATGGCTTCGGCGTAATCGTCGATGGTCGAATCGATGCCCTTGGCCAGGAACGGCGCGAACATGGTCACGCCGACGAAACCGCCGTGATCAGCGATGAACTTCAGCTCTTCATCGGATTTGTTGCGCGGGTGAATTTTCAGGCCCGACGGCAGGCAATGGGAGTAGCAGACCGGTTTCTTGGATTCGAGGATGACTTCTTCGGAAGTTTTCGAACCGACGTGGGACAGGTCGCACATGACGCCGACGCGGTTCATCTCGGCGACGATTTCGCGACCGAAACCCGACAGGCCGCCATCACGCTCGTAGCAACCGGTACCGACCAGGTTTTGGGTGTTGTAGCACATCTGCACGATACCGACGCCAAGCTGCTTGAAGACCTCGACGTAGCCGATCTGGTCTTCAAACGCGTGAGCATTCTGGAAGCCAAAGAGGATGCCGGTCTTGCCCTGTTCCTTGGCCTTGCGGATATCGGCGGTGGTGCGCACCGGAATAACCAGGTCGCTGTTCTCGCGGATCAGCTTCTGGCTGGCGGCAATGTTGTTGACAGTGGCCTGGAAGCCCTCCCACACCGACACGGTGCAGTTGGCCGCGGTCAGACCGCCCTTGCGCATGTCTTCGAACAGCTCACGGTTCCACTTGGCAATAATCAGACCGTCGATAACGATGCTGTCGGCGTGCAATTCGGCTGGGCTCATCAGGCTGTCCCCTATTAGCGATTCATGCGCCGAATCGTGTGTCGGCGCTTTGGGGCCAGCATATGCCTGAGGGACGGGGCAGCCGGGTGCAAAAACGACAGGGGGTTTGCCGAAAGCGTCAATACGCGACAAAGGGTCGTCGCCAGACGTCATGGGCCACCTGTTCAAGGGCCTTCGCATGGGCCAGAATTCGCGCCACTACTGGATGCTTTACTGGAATAAGGGGCGGCGACGCAATGAAATCGATCTTCCTGGCGTTAGCACTGATAGCGACCGGCGTACACGCGGCCGAAGAGTCCGACGACAACCCCTGCGACAAAGTCGAAAACGAGGTCCAGACCCTGGAATGCTCGGCCTACAGCAGAACCACCGCCGAACAGCTGCTAAAAGACAACTACCAGGGCCTGACCGAGCGCATGCAAACGGCCTACGGCAAGAGCCCGGCGCAACTGGCCGACATCACCGGCAAGCTCAAGGCCGCACAACAGCAGTGGCTGAAGACGCGTGACGCGGATTGCGCGGTTGAAGCGTTTCCGGCGACGGCCGGTAGTAAGACGTTCACCATTGCGCAAAATGATTGCGTGGCGCGGATGAGTGACGAGCGGTCGGAGTTTTTGGAGTCGATTGGGCAGGAGTGAACCTTATCCTCCGTCGGAAGCTGGTGCTGTCGCCAGCTTTCTAACCCCAAGAAATGACCTTTCCCACAAGCAGTTTTCATCGCGCCTACAACCGCCCGTTAGTTCAATAAACGACCATTTCAGCCGGGCAACATGCCGACACGGTTCGTTTGTTTGCGACCTGGAAAATATAAGTAAAGATTCGCAAATCTTATAAAAGACTTATATCCTCCTATGAACAGCATCCACTGGACTCGAAAGGCCGTTAAGCAGCTTCTGAAATTGCATTCCGCCCATCAGATCCAGGTTCGTGATGCCATCACGGTGCTGGCTGACATGCCTGATGTGGGCAACGTCAAAGCACTGGTTGGTCATGATTACGCCTACCGTCTGCGAGTCGGCAATTATCGGATCATGTTCGACTGGGATGGCGCAATTAAAGTGATCAGTATTCAAGAGGTCAAAAAACGCGATGAGCGCACCTACTGACATTCAAATTATTAATGATGCTGACGGAAACCCCGCCTTCGTGGTTATTCCATACGCGCAATACGTGGCGCAAAAAATCGAGCCTGACCTGATCCCTCATGAGGTGGTCAGCCGTATCGTCGACGGCGCAACGCCAATTCGCGCCTGGCGCGAACATCTGAACCTTACTCAGGATGAAGTGGCCAAACGCATGGGTATCTCCCAACCGGCCTTTGCCCAGCAGGAGACCGTCGCCAAGCCTCGCAAGGCGACCCGTGAGAAAATTGCCGCGGCTTTTGGCATCAACGCCGATCAGCTTGAGCTGTAAGCTGCACGCCATCAGCCAGTTAAGGAATTCAAATGAAAATCTGCGGCATCGAAATCAAAGGCAGCGAAGCGATCATTGCCGTGGCCTCCCTCGACGATCAGGTGCTGAGCCACGTCGCGTTGAACACCAAGAAAATCGCCCTCGACGATGACGACGAAGCCGAGAACGTCAAAGTCTTTGCCGCTCAGGTAGCCTCGTTTGCGCGCGAGAACTCCATCGACCGGATTGCGATCAAGAAGCGCAGCAAGAAAGGTGAGTTCGCCGGTGGGCCGACCACGTTCAAGATCGAGGGTGTTTTCCAGTTGCTGGAAAATTGCGAGGTCACGCTGTTGTCGCCACAGACCATCAATGCGCAGAACAAGAAGTTCGACTTTGCACTGCCGGATACGCTGAACAAGTATCAGCATGAAGCCTACAAAGCAGCCTGTTCGGCATTGATGAAAAAGTAAGGCCCACAGCAGATCAAAACGGTGGGAGCGAGCCTGCTCGCGATAGCGGTGGATCAGTCGACATTAACTTGAATGACAGACCGCCATCGCGAGCAGGCTCGCTCCCACAGGGTTCTCTGGTGTTGTCAAAACTTAAGTTCAGACCAGCTCCCGTCCATCCCCCAACCGCCGGCGGTCTTCCCGCGGACACCGGGCATATTTGGCCCGATAGCTACGCGTGAAATACGACGGCGATTCAAACCCGCACGCGATACTCACTTCCAGCACACTCATATCGGTCTGGCGCAGCAACTGCCGCGCCTTCTCCAGGCGCAGGCGCAGGTAGAAATTGCTCGGCGTGTCATTCAGGTGCAGGCGGAACAGACGTTCCAGCTGACGGCGGGTGACTTTGATCGATTCCGCCAGTTCCAGCGTGCTCAGCGGCGGTTCGCTGTGCTGCTCCATCTCGCCAATTACCTGCACCAGTTTCTTGTTGCTGATGCCATAACGCGTGGCGACTTCCATGCGTTGGTGGTCTTTGCGCGGGCGGATGCGGCCGAGCACAAATTGCTCGCTGACCTGGATCGCCAGTTCCGGGCCGTGGGCCTGGCTGATGAGGTCGAGCATCAGGTCGATGGAAGCGGTGCCGCCGGCGGAGGTAATGCGTCGGCGGTCGATCTCGAACAGCTCCTGGGTGACGCTGAGCTGTGGATAGGACTCCTTGAACGCGTCGATGGCTTCCCAGTGCAGGGTCAGGCGATGGCTGTCGAGCAGGCCGGCTTCGGCGAGGACGAAGCTGCCGGTGTCGATGGCACCGAGGGTCACGCCTTCGTTGTCCAGACGGCGCAGCCAGTGCTCCAGCGCCGGGGTGGCGAATTTCAGCGGTTCGAAGCCGGCGACCACCAATAGCGTTGCGCCTTTCTTCAGCGGTTCCAGCGCCGCATCGGCGTTGACCGACATGCCATTGCTGGCCAATACCGCCCCGCCGTCCGCGCTGAGCACGTGCCAGCGGTACAACTCGCCACGAAAGCGATTGGCGACCCGCAGCGGCTCGATGGCAGAGATAAAACCAATGGCCGAGAAACCCGGCATCAACATGAAGTAGAAATCCTGGGACATGGAGCGCACTCGACTGGCAGGTAACGAGAGGGCGGGAAGCGTGTGGACGTTGATACGCCACTTGCGAGAGGCATTCAAGAGCGCAGGTCGCTGCAGTGCAAGAGCTGGTCGCCGCAGTGCGCTTTAGCGGGCTCTAAGCTGCGTAACTTGGCATCACCGGCGCACAAAGATGACCGGACCCACAATAACGAACTGCCGAGGAACCTGAGATGAAACGACTGATCAGCAGCTGTGTTCTTGCACTCAGCGGTACCGCTTTCCTGAGCGCCAGCGTCATGGCGGCCGAACCTGCTTCATGCCAGAACGTGCGCATGGGCGTTGTGAACTGGACCGACGTGATCGCCACCAGTGCCATGACCCAAGTTCTGCTCGATGGCCTCGGCTACAACACCAAACAAACCAGCGCTTCCCAGCAAATCATCTTCGCCGGGATCCGCGACCAGCGCCTGGACTTGTTCCTGGGCTACTGGAACCCGCTGATGACCCAGACCATCACCCCGTTCGTCGATGGCAAACAGGTCAAAGTGCTTGAAGCGCCAAGTCTGAAAGACGCCCGCGCCACCCTCGCCGTACCGACGTATCTCGCCGACAAAGGCCTGAAAACCTTCGCCGACATCGCCAAGTTTGAAAAAGAACTGGGCGGCAAAATTTACGGCATCGAGCCAGGTTCGGGCGCCAACACCCAGATCAAGGCGATGATCGCCAAGAATCAGTTTGGCCTCGGCAAGTTCCAGTTGGTCGAGTCCAGTGAGGCCGGCATGCTCGCAGCGGTGGATCGCGCCGTGCGACGCAATGAGGCCGTGGTGTTCTTCGGCTGGGCGCCGCACCCGATGAACGTCAACGTGAAGATGACGTACCTCACCGGCAGCGACGACGCTCTGGGCCCGAACGAAGGCATGGCCACCGTCTGGACCGTCACCGCGCCGAAATACGCCGAGCAATGCCCGAACATCGGTCGTTTGCTGAGCAACCTGACGTACACCGCCGAAGACGAGAGCCGGATGATGCAGCCGTTGCTGGATCACAAGGACGCTTTCGAGTCGGCCAAGCAATGGCTGAAAGATCACCCGCAAGACAAGCAACGCTGGCTCGAAGGCGTGACAACTTTCGATGGCAAACCCGCCGCTGAAAACCTGCAACTGACCACCAAATAAACCCGATTGAACCACCGACTCGCAGCCCGACCGGGCTGCGAACGGAATCATCACGCCTGCAAGGAACCCGCCTCATGAACCACGACGTCATCATCACCTGCGCACTCACCGGTGCTGGCGACACGACCAGCAAGAGCCCACACGTGCCGGTCACCCCGAAACAAATCGCCGCGGCCGCCGTAGAAGCTGCCAAGGCTGGCGCCACTGTCGTTCACTGCCACGTTCGCAACCCCGAAACCGGCAAATTCAGCCGTGATGTAGCGCTGTATCGCGAAGTGATGGAGCGCATCCGCGAGGCGGACGTCGACATCATCGTCAACCTCACCGCCGGCATGGGCGGCGACCTGGAAATCGGCGCGGGCGAGAACCCGATGGAGTTCGGCCCGAACACCGACCTGGTCGGCCCGCTGACCCGTCTGGCCCACGTTGAAGAACTGCTGCCGGAAATCTGCACCCTCGATTGCGGCACCCTGAACTTCGGCGACGGCGACACCATTTACGTGTCCACCCCAGCCCAACTGCGCGCTGGCGCCAAACGCATTCAAGAGCTGGGCGTGAAGGCCGAGCTGGAAATTTTCGACACCGGTCACCTGTGGTTCGCCAAGCAGATGATCAAGGAAGGCCTGCTCGACGACCCGCTGTTCCAACTGTGCCTGGGCATCCCGTGGGGCGCGCCGGCCGACACCACCACCATGAAGGCCATGGTCGACAACCTGCCTGCCAATGCGGTCTGGGCCGGGTTCGGCATCGGTCGCATGCAAATGCCGATGGCCGCACAGGCCGTGTTGCTCGGCGGCAACGTGCGGGTCGGTCTGGAAGACAACATTTGGCTGGACAAGGGCGTACTGGCGACCAACGGCCAACTGGTCGAACGCGCCTCGGAAATCCTCAGCCGTCTCGGCGCCCGTGTTCTGACACCGGCGGAAGGCCGGGCAAAAATGGGCCTGACCAAGCGCGGCTAACCCAGACATACACCTACCCCTGTGGGAGCCGAGCCTGCTCGCGAAGAGGCCGCCACATCCGACATCTCAGTCGGCTGACACTCCGCTTTCGCGAGCAGGCTCGCTCCCACATGGGGATCACCGAATTCTTTTAGGAAGTCGCCATGAGCTTTATCACCGAAATCAAAACCTTCGCAGCCCTGGGCAGCGGTGTCATCGGCAGCGGTTGGGTGTCCCGCGCCCTCGCCCACGGCCTCGACGTTGTAGCTTGGGACCCGGCGTCCGGTGCCGAAGCCGCACTGCGCAAACGCGTCGCCAATGCCTGGGGCGCTTTGGAGAAACAGGGCCTTGCGCCAGGTGCATCGCAGGATCGGTTGCGCTTTGTCGCAACCATTGAGGAATGCGTTCGCGACGCGGATTTCATTCAGGAAAGCGCCCCTGAGCGTCTGGACCTGAAACTGGAACTGCACAGCAAAATCAGCGCGGCGGCCAAGCCCAATGCCTTGATCGGTTCCAGTACTTCCGGCCTGTTGCCGAGCGAGTTCTACGAGAGTTCGACACATCCGGAACGCTGTGTGGTCGGCCACCCGTTCAACCCGGTTTACCTGCTGCCGCTGGTGGAAGTGGTTGGCGGCAAAAACACTGCGCCGCAAGCCATTCAAGCGGCAATGAAAGTCTATGAATCCTTGGGCATGCGTCCGCTGCACGTGCGCAAGGAAGTACCCGGTTTTATCGCCGACCGCTTGCTTGAAGCGCTGTGGCGTGAGGCGCTGCACTTGGTCAACGACGGCGTGGCGACCACCGGTGAAATCGACGATGCGATTCGCTTTGGCGCGGGTCTGCGCTGGTCATTCATGGGCACGTTTTTGACCTACACCCTGGCGGGTGGCGATGCGGGCATGCGGCACTTCATGGCGCAATTCGGGCCGGCGCTGCAGTTGCCGTGGACGTATCTGCCGGCACCGGAACTGACGGACAAGTTGATCGATGATGTGGTGGATGGCACCAGTGATCAGTTGGGCACGCACAGCATTTCAGCGCTGGAGCGCTATCGTGATGATTGCTTGCTGGCGGTGCTGGAGGCGGTGAAGACCACCAAAGAGAAGCATGGGATGGCGTTTGCCGACTGATAGTGATCGGCTGGAGATTCCCCCCTCACCCTAACCCTCCCGAAACGTCGGACCGCCCCAAAGGGTAGAGGGGATTGACCGTGGTGTTCTTAGAGCTACATCGACCTGAAAGTCCGAGTCGAACTCAGGTTTTGAAAAGCATGAAGATCGGCTCCCTTTCCCCCTCGCCCCTATGGGGAGAGGGCTGGGGTGAGGGGTGGATCTTCAATCAAACAAATATCCACCTGCCGGACCCCCAACCATGCCTACCCTAACCACCTACCAAACCAAAATCATCCCCGACTGGGTCGACTACAACGGCCACCTGCGCGATGCCTTCTACCTGCTCATCTTCAGTTACGCCACCGACGCGCTGATGGATCGTCTGGGCATGGACAGCAACAACCGCGAAGCCAGCGGCAACTCGCTGTTTACCCTCGAACTGCACCTCAATTACCTGCACGAAGTGAAGCTCGACGCCGACGTCGAAGTGCACACCCAAATCATCGGCCACGACAGCAAACGCCTGCACCTCTATCACAGCCTGCATTTGGTAGGCGATGACAAGGAGCTGGCGGGCAACGAGCAAATGCTGCTGCACGTCGACCTCGCCGGACCGCGCTCCGCACCGTTCAGCGAAGACACCTTGAGCAAGCTGCAAACCATCGTCGCCGAGCAAACCGACCTTCCCGCCCCCGACTACATTGGCCGAGTGATCGCGTTACCCCCTAAAAAATAACAAGGAGATCGCCATTGAACACCGCCGCCGCTTTTGCCGACTTCCGCACCTACCCGTTGATCAGCGCGTTGACCGCCGTACACACCCTGGCGGACCGAATTCAAGTGCAGTGGGCCGATGACCGCGTCAGCCCCTTTCATCATCAGTGGCTGCGGGACAACTGTCCGTGCCCGCTATGCGTCTATACCGTGACCCGCGAGCAAGTGCTGGAAATCGTCGATGTCGCAGAAGACCTGAAGCCCTCGGACGTCAGCATTGATGCCGAAGGCTGCCTGCGTATCGATTGGCAGGACGGCCATCTCAGCCGCTTCGATCCTGGCTGGTTACGGGCCCACGCCTACGATGATGAGTCCCGCGCTGAACGCCGGGCCGCCAAGCCCAAAAGCCAGCTGTGGAACAGCAACCTGACGCTGCCGGTGTTCGACTACCAGGCGTTGATGAACGACAACGCCGCCTTGCTGCAATGGCTGCTGGCCGTGCGCGATATCGGCCTGACCCAGGTCCGCGGTGTGCCGACCGAGCCGGGCTCATTGAAACTGATCGCCCAGCGAATTTCTTTCATCCGTGAGAGCAATTTTGGCGTGCTGTTCAACGTGCAATCCAAGGCCGATGCCGACAGCAATGCCTACACCGCGTTCAACCTGCCACTGCACAGCGATTTGCCGACCCGGGAGCTGCAACCGGGGCTGCAATTTCTACATTGCCTGGTCAATGACGCCGCCGGTGGCGAGAGTATTTTCGTTGACGGTTTTGCCATTGCCGAAGCCTTGCGACAGGAAGATCCCGAGGCGTTCAAAAGCCTTTGCGAAATCCCTGTGGAGTTCCGCAACAAAGACCGTCACAGCGACTACCGCTGCCTCGCCCCGATCATCGCACTGGATGCCTTTGGGCAGGCTTCGGAAATCCGCATGGCGAATTTTCTGCGCGGGCCGTTCGATGCGTCGGTCGAGCAGATGCCCGCTCTCTATCACGCCTACCGCCGTTTCATTGCGATGACCAGGGAAACGCGATTCCGCGTGATGACGCGGTTAAACCCCGGTGAAATGTGGTGTTTCGACAACCGCCGCACCCTCCACGCCCGCAACGCCTTCGACCCCGCCACCGGCGCCCGGCATTTTCAGGGTTGCTATATCGACCGTGATGAGTTGTTGTCGCGCATCCTTGTGTTGCAACGCTAGAACCGCGTCATCGTTCATCGCGAGCAGGCTCGCTCCCACAGTTGACCGAGTTCTTTCAGAGGAATGCGGTTGAATGTGGGAGCGAGCCTGCTCGCGAAGGCGCCAGCCCAGACACTACATTCCTTCCTGATTCACAGGCAAAAAAAACCCCGATCAAGCCGTGACAGGATCGGGGCAGAGGTGGGTACTGTTGAGGAGCCGTTGCGCGAGGGTGACCAAACCTTCGTGTTGCCAGCTGAGTCCAGTGTGCCCACTCCCATCCGCTGCAAGTTAGCCGAAAACGACCTGTTCATAGGTATTGCGGCCATTGCGACAATTCGCCCTTGCCGCCACCGCATCCCCCTACGAGAATCGA
Source organism: Pseudomonas sp. LB3P25 (assembly GCF_054897985.1). Classification (NCBI taxonomy): domain Bacteria; kingdom Pseudomonadati; phylum Pseudomonadota; class Gammaproteobacteria; order Pseudomonadales; family Pseudomonadaceae; genus Pseudomonas; species Pseudomonas sp. LB3P25. The sequence continues at coordinate 6,718,257 of NZ_CM142711.1, forward strand.
GCCAAGACACCGTTCCCTGAAGAAGGATTGCGTCATGATGTACGCCGATTTGATCGACCAGGAAGACCTGTTGGGCCAGCTCAAGGCGTTGGGATTTGCAGTGCCCCCTGGCGCCACCGCCGAGCAGGCCTGCGAATGTGCGGTACGGGGCTTGAACAACGAACGGGCAATGGAACTGCGGACCATGGTCAAGCAGATGTACACCAGCAGCGCGACCATCCTGCCGGCCGTGCGCCAGGCCATCGACAAGCAATTGCTGCCCGCGTTGGCGGAGTATCAACAGAGCCGTAGCGCCTGATAGACCGCCTTCGCGAGCAAGCCCGCTCCCACATTTGACCGACTCCTCTCAGAGGAACGCGATCTAATGTGGGAGCGAGCCTGCTCGCGAATGAAGGCGCCTCGGTCTAGAGCCTTACGCTGGCGAAAGTCGACTCATTGCGCGCCTGACTCAGCGCCGACAGCGGCCCGGACAACGGCGACAGCACCAGTGCTTGCGGCAGCGGCATCATCGCCACTTGTTGCGTGGTGTTGGAGCCTACGCGCTCGTCACGCGGCGGAATGCCGAAGTATTCGCGGTAGCACTTGGAGAAGTGTGGCGTGGACACGAAGCCACACACCGACGCCACTTCGATGATCGACATCGGCGTTTGTTTGAGCAGTTGCCGAGCGCGGATCAAGCGCAGTTTCAGGTAGTAACGCGACGGCGAGCAGTGCAGGTATTTCTGGAACAGCCGCTCCAGCTGACGACGCGACACGGCGACATACACCGCCAGTTCGTCGAGGTCGATCGGCTCTTCCAGGTTGGCCTCCATCAGCGCGACGATTTCCTGCAACTTAGGCTGGTTGGTGCCGAGCATGTGCTTGAGCGGCACGCGCTGGTGATCCTGCTCGTTGCGGATGCGCTCGTAGACGAACATTTCCGAGATCGCAGCTGACAGTTCACGGCCATGATCGCGGCTGATCAGGTGCAGCATCATGTCCAGCGGCGCGGTGCCGCCGGAGCTGGTGAAACGGTTACGGTCGAGGGTGAACAACCGGGTGCTCATGGCCACACGCGGAAACGCTTCCTGCATAGCGGCCAGGCATTCCCAGTGCACGCTGCAATCGAAACCGTCCAGCAGGCCGGCGCAGGCCAGGGCCCAGCTACCGGTGCAGACCGCGCCCAGACGCTTGGACTGACGCGCCTGGCTTTGCAGCCATGACACGTGTTCACGGGTAACAGTGCGTTGAATACCAATACCGCCACAGACAATGATGGTGTCCATGGGAGGCGCTTTGTGCATGGAGGCGTCGGGGGTGATCTGCAGACCGTCACTGGCCCAGACCTGACCGCCGTCGACGGTAAGCGTGCTCCAGCGATACAGCTCGCGACCGGACAATTGGTTGGCCATACGCAGGGGTTCTACTGCGGAGGCCAAAGAAATAAGCGTGAAATTGTCCAGCAGCAGAAAGCCGATGGATTGAGGCGCACGGTTCTGGGGTTGGGCCCCGGAGTTGAACGTCGTCATCGCGGTATCTCCTCACACAAAGCGGGTGATGGCCTCAGGCGGAGGCTCTTGTTATTGCCATCGTTCTCGCGTGGGAGACGGGCTTTGTAATGACAGAGCAATTGCCATGCCTAAAGTTGAATGGTCATTCAATAACTCCTGAAAACGACGTCGCGGCGCGTCTATATAAGCCGCGCCGCGAGTGGAGGTTATAAGTGCCATTATCGGCGGCAGGCGCTCTGCCCCGTTGGGCGTGAGCAAATCGGTAGCACTTGTGGGAACAGGGCTACGGGGACTTGATGGAGAGTGTCACCGCAAGCACAGGTGACAGGCGGTAATGGCCAACTTGGATCCCTGATCCGGGGCAAGTCGCTTATCTGTAAGCGACGCGCCAAAACGTGGCGCGTTTTGAATCGGGTGTTCACTTTGCGCGCAGTTTTGACTGGTCTGGCGCTATGTGCTGTGGCGAGGGGATTTATCCCCGTTGGGTCGCGAAGCGGCCCCAAAATCTTTACGACTGCTGCGTAGCCGAACGGGGATAAATCCCCTCGCCACAGGTCAACGCGGTCTCAGCACTCAACGGCGCTAACCGCCAACCCACCCCGCGATGTCTCTTTGTATTTGTCATGCATATCGGCGCCGGTATCACGCATGGTGCGGATCACCCGATCCAGCGAGATAAAGTGCTGACCGTCGCCACGCAGCGCCATTTGCGCCGCGTTGATGGCTTTCACCGCGGCAATCGCATTGCGCTCGATGCACGGCACTTGCACCAACCCGCCCACCGGGTCGCAGGTCAGGCCGAGGTTGTGTTCCAGACCGATTTCCGCCGCGTTACACAACTGCTCCGGCGTGGCACCCAGAATCTCCGCCAGCCCGGCCGCCGCCATGGCACAAGCCGAACCGACTTCGCCCTGGCAACCGACTTCGGCACCGGAAATCGAAGCGTTCTTCTTGCACAGAATCCCTACCGCCGCCGCGCTGAGGAAATAGTCGACCACATTGGCGTCGGTCACCGCCTCGCTGAACTTCATAAAGTAGTGCAACACCGCCGGAATGATCCCTGCCGCGCCATTGGTCGGTGCCGTGACCATGCGCCCGCCAGCGGCGTTTTCTTCGTTGACCGCCAGGGCGAACAGGTTGACCCACTCCATGGCGCTCAAGGTCGACCCGATTACATTGGGTTTACCCAACTCTTGCAGGCTGCGATGCAGCTTGGCCGCACGACGACGCACATTAAGTCCGCCGGGCAGGATGCCTTCGTGCTTGAGGCCTTGGTCGACGCAATCCTGCATGGCGCGCCAGAGCTTCATCAGGCCGCTGCGGATTTCCTCTTCGCTGCGCCAGACCTTCTCGTTGGCCATCATCAATTCAGCGACGCGCAAGTTGTGCTTCTGGCACAGGCTCAGCAGTTCGACCGCGCTGGAGAAATCGTACGGCAGCACGGTGCGGTCCAGATCGACCACGCCGCTGGAAGCCTGTGCCTCATCAACGACAAAGCCGCCGCCGATGGAATAGTAGGTGTCGCGATGCAGCTCGCCGTCATCGCCTTCGACGATCAGCGTCATGGCGTTGGGGTGGAACGGCAGGTTCTCGTCGATCAGGCGCATGTCCCGCGCCCAGATAAACGGGACCGACAAACGACCGTCGAGCAACAGCGTGTGGGTTTCGCGCAGGGTTTCGATGCGGATGCCGATTTGCGATGGATCGATCGCGTCCGGCCACTCGCCCATCAGGCCCATGATCACCGCGTTGTCGCTGCCGTGACCAATGCCGGTGGCCGACAACGAACCATAAAGCTGAACTTCGACGCGCCTTACTTGTTCCAAAAGACCCTGCTCACGCAAACCTTGCACGAACAGTGCGGCGGCCCGCATGGGCCCCACGGTGTGCGAACTGGAAGGGCCGATGCCGATTTTGAACAGGTCGAAAACACTGATAGCCATTACTGCCGAACTCCTGGATGTGCCAACTCCAGACGCAAAAGCGCCCAGTGACGGAGCTGCTACGCTCAAGCTGCAATCCGCCGAGATGGCCGCATCATCAGCCTTTTGTCATGTCGTTCGACGTCTCACACCGACGCACTCATGCCCACCAACGCCGCGAGGCTTTGACGCAGCGTTTTCGCCGTTTTTTTGCGGATCAGCGGGGTAAAAGGGCCTGAAAAAAGCTGTAAACGACGTCACCGACACTGGATGCGACCATCCCTGTACTGGTTACGACGCCCCCTGTAGGCGTCAGATTTTCACTGGTACATGATCGTATCGACTCGATTGCAAGGCGCCGTGGTAGAGCTGTCTCCAAAACGCCATCCAACCGCAACCTATAAGTGCGGTGGTCCAGTCGGAACACTGCCAAAAAAAACACCAAGGAGTCCATCCATGAAAGGTTCCCCGTCGTTGTTGTTGGCCGCCATGCTGAGTCTGCCGTTTCTGGCTCAAGCCGCAGAACCGGCTCAATGCAGCACCGTAAACTTCTCCGATGTCGGCTGGACCGACATCACCGCAACGACCGCCACCACCAGCGTCGTCCTCAACGCTCTCGGCTACAAGACCAAAACCACGATGATTTCCGTACCGGTGACCTACAAGTCCCTGGCCGACGGCAAGAACATGGACGTATTCCTGGGTAACTGGATGCCGACCATGGAAAACGACATCAAGGCTTATCGCGATGCCGGCACCGTCGACGTCGTGCGCACCAACCTCACAGGCGCCAAGTACACCCTCGCCGTACCTCAAGCGCTGTATGACAAAGGTCTTCACGACTTCTCAGATATTCCGAAATTCAAGAAAGAACTCGACGGCAAGATCTACGGCATCGAACCGGGTAACGATGGCAACCGTCTGATTCAGAGTATGATCGACAAGAACGCCTTCGGCTTGAAAGACGCCGGATTCAAGATCGTCGAGTCCAGCGAAGCGGGCATGCTGTCGCAAGTCGACCGCGCCCAGAAACGCGACACCGCCGTGGTGTTCCTCGGCTGGGCGCCGCACCCGATGAACAAACGCTTCAAGATCCAATATCTCACGGGTGGTGACGATTTCTTCGGCCCGGACTTCGGTGCCGCCACCGTGGCGACCAATACCCGCAAGGGCTTTGTCCAGGAATGCGGCAACGTCGGTCAGCTGCTGAAAAACCTGGAGTTCAGCGTCGACATGGAAAGCTCGCTGATGGGCAACATCCTGGACGACAAAATGAAGCCTGACGCGGCCGCCAAGGCCTGGCTGAAAAAGAATCCACAGGTCCTCGATACCTGGCTCGCTGGCGTGACCACCATTGACGGTAAACCAGGCCTGGAGGCCGTGAAAGCCAAGCTCGCGCAGTAATCGCTTACGCCGGGCGAGTTCGCTCGCCCGGGCTGTTTATTTCCTTGCATGCGGACGTTCACTACCATGCTGATTGATCAGAAAATACCTTTAGGCCAGTACATCGCGGGCTTCGTTGAATGGTTGACGCAACACGGCGCCAGCACCTTCGACGCAATCGCCGTGTCACTGGAAACGATGATCCACGGCGTGACTTTTGCGCTGACCTGGTTCAACCCGCTGGCATTGATCGGCCTCATCGCGCTACTGGCACACTTTATTCAACGAAAATGGGGCCTGACCGTTTTTGTCATCGCCTCCTTCCTGCTGATCCTCAATCTGGGGTACTGGCAGGAAACCATGGAAACCCTCGCACAGGTGCTGTTTGCCACCTTCGTCTGCGTGATCATCGGCGTGCCGTTGGGCATCGTCGCCGCGCACAAACCGATGTTCTACACACTGATGCGGCCGGTGCTCGATCTGATGCAGACCGTGCCGACCTTCGTGTACCTCATTCCTACCCTGACCCTCTTCGGGCTGGGTGTGGTCCCGGGTCTGATCTCGACGGTGGTGTTCGCGATTGCCGCGCCGATCCGCCTGACTTACCTGGGTATTCGCGATGTCCCGGAAGAATTGATGGACGCTGGCAAGGCCTTTGGCTGCTCGCGACGTCAGCTGCTCTCGCGAATCGAACTGCCCCACGCCATGCCAAGCATCGCGGCCGGTATCACCCAGTGCATCATGCTGTCGTTGTCGATGGTGGTGATCGCGGCACTGGTGGGCGCCGATGGCCTGGGCAAACCCGTGGTCAACGCACTGAACACTGCTGATATCGCCCTGGGCTTCGAAGCAGGCCTGGCGATCGTACTGCTGGCGATCATGCTCGACCGTATCTGCAAACAACCCGAAGCCAAAGTAGGGGGTGACGCATGAGCATTATTCGCTTCGATAACGTCGACGTAATCTTCTCCAAGGATCCACGCGAGGCACTCAAGCTGCTGGATCAAGGCATGACCCGTAACGAGATCCTGAAAAAGACCGGACAGATCGTTGGGGTCGAAAAGGCCAGCCTGGACGTCGAAAAAGGTGAAATCTGCGTACTGATGGGCCTATCCGGCTCCGGCAAGTCCAGTCTGCTGCGCTGCATCAACGGCCTTAACACCGTCAGCCGCGGCAAGCTGTTCGTCGAGCACGAAGGCAAGCAGATCGACATCGCCTCCTGCACCCCGGCAGAACTGAAAATGATGCGCACCAAGCGCATTGCGATGGTGTTCCAAAAGTTCGCCCTGATGCCTTGGTTGACGGTGCGCGAGAACATCAGTTTCGGTCTGGAAATGCAGGGTCGCCCTGAGAAAGAACGCCGCAAACTGGTGGATGAGAAGCTTGAGCTGGTGGGCCTGACCCAATGGCGCAACAAGAAACCCAACGAACTGTCCGGTGGTATGCAACAACGTGTGGGCTTGGCCCGCGCCTTGGCGATGGACGCCGACATTCTGCTGATGGACGAACCGTTCTCGGCCCTCGACCCGCTGATCCGCCAAGGCCTGCAAGACGAACTGCTGGAACTGCAAAGCAAGCTCAACAAGACCATCGTTTTCGTAAGCCACGACCTTGATGAAGCGCTGAAGCTCGGCAGCCGTATCGCAATCATGAAAGACGGCCGCATTGTTCAGTACAGCGTGCCGGAAGAGATCGTGCTGAACCCTGCGGACGATTACGTGCGGACCTTCGTGGCCCACACCAACCCGCTGAACGTACTGTGCGGTCGCAGCCTGATGCGCACCCTCGACAACTGCAAACGCATCAACGGTTCGGTGTGCCTGGATCCGGGCGGCGATTCGTGGCTGGACCTGGCGGAAGGCAACACCATCAAGGGCGCTCGCCAGAACGGCGCGAGCCTGGACCTGCAGAACTGGGTGCCGGGGCAAGCAGTTGAAGGTTTGGGGCGTCGGCCAACGCTGGTGGACTCGAACATCGGCATGCGCGACGCGCTGCAGATTCGATATCAGACGGGTAATAAGCTGGTGCTGCACGACAACAACGAAGTGGTCGGGATTCTGGGTGACAGTGAGCTGTATCACGCACTGCTCGGCAAGAACCTGGGGTAAGGCAACACATACAAAAACGCCGCGAGAGGATCGCGGCGTTTTTGTTAGTGCAGATATTCAGCTCTAACACGGACCACTGTGGCGAGGGGATTTATCCCCGTTCGGCTGCGCAGCAGTCGTAAAACCTGCCAACGCGATCTCCCGAAATACCGCTGTGTCTGGTTTTGGGGCCGCTTCGCGGCCCAACGGGGCGGTGCGACGTTTCGCTAAATCCCCTCACCACAGAAATCCCCTCACCACAATAAGAGCTGCGGTGCAGCTACGTGCACCGCATCACCTCAAGTCTCAGCTATAAACCCGGCCAAGGAGCTGCCGATGGCTTTCAAACTGATCGAGCACGTCACGGGTGATCTGATCCGAAGTGAAGCCCATCAAGTCGTAGTCCTGGCTGCCGTTGTGCAAGTACACCTCGGCGCGGTAGTAACGTGCGCGGGGCTCATCAGCACTTTCAGCCGAAACCCTGTCGCTCGCCGCTGCCAGATAGCCGTCCAGGCTTACTTCGTAGACAAACGGGTTGCCCTCTTCCATCTCGATCCGCAGGCCCATGCAACGCTTGGCCTTGCCCAGCAACGTTTGCACGTCCAGCCCCTTGCCACGCAATTGCACCACGGCCTCTTCCAGCGCCGGGCTGACTTGCTTGTCCATGAAGCGCTGAACAATCGACTGATTCGGCTGCAAGTCCAGCTGCGTCAAACGCTCGCTGAAACCACGACGACCGCGCGCTGCGAGCTCCGCTTGCTCCTGTTCGATCTGCACGTCCTGGCGCATCGCCTTGTGCAAGCCAAACATGAAGAACACCAGCACCACCGAGAACGGCAGACCGGCCAGCACCACCATGGTTTGCATGGCTTCGAAGTTACCGGCGAACAGCAGGCCGATGGTCACCAGCGTGATCACCGCCGACCAGAAAATCCGCAGCCAGTGCGGCGCATCTTCGTCGACGTTGCCGCCCTTGCAGGAAAGGTTGGCCATCATCACCGCGCCGGAATCCGCCGGGGTCAGGAACAGCACAAAACCGACGAAGATCGACACGCCGATCACGATCTTCGACGCGGGGTAATGCTCAAGCAATTGGTAAATCGCCATCGACGGCTGTTCCAGCGCCGTCTTCCCGAGCTCCACCGCACCATGGTTCATCACCAGGTCCAGGGCCGAGTTACCGAAGATCGACAGCCACGCCAAGGTGAAGCCCAGTGGAATCAGCAACACGCCGGCCACCAGTTCACGCACCGTGCGACCACGGGAAATACGCGCGATGAACATGCCGACGAATGGGGCCCAGGAAATCCACCAGGCCCAGTAGAACAAGGTCCACAGACCCAACCAGCGGTCAGACTTCTCATTGTCGCCTTCGTACACATAGAGGTCGAAAGTCTTCAGCACCACGCCGTTCAGGTAGTCGCCGACGTTTTGCACGAAGCCATTGAGCAGGTGCAGGGTCGGACCGAACAGCAACACGAAAATCAGCAGACCACTGAACAGCACGATGTTCAGGTTGGACAGACGGCGGATGCCGTTTTCCACGCCGGACACGGCCGCGATGGTCGCCACGGTGCTCATCATGATGATCACGATCAACAGGTTGGTGTTGCTGTGTTCCATGCCGAACAGATTTTCAAGCCCCGACGACACCTGCAGCGAACCAATCCCCAGGTTCGTCACCAGACCCAGCAGGGTCACGAACATGCCGAAGCCGTCCACCGCGTGACCGGCCGCGCCTTTGACCCAACGCTCGCCGACCAGCGGATACAGCGCCGAACGCAACGCCAGCGGCTGATTATGACGGTAGGCGAAGTACGCCACGGCCAGACCGACCAGTGCGTAAATCGCCCAGCCGTGCAGGCCCCAATGCAGGAACGTCAATTGCACCGCCTGACGTGCCGCAAGGTTGCTGCCGGCCACGCCTTCCGGCGGATTGAAGTAATGGTCCAGCGGCTCGGAAGCACCGAAGTACAGCAGCGAAATGCCGATACCCGACGAGAACAGCATCCCTGCCCAAGCGCCGTAGCTGAAGTCCGGCGTGTCGTCTTTGCTGCCCAGTTTGAGCTTGCCGTAGGACGAAAACGCCAGGCCGACCACGAAGACCAGGTAAGCGGCGATTACCACCATGTAGTACCAGCCGAAGCTGCGGGACAACCAGGCCTGGGCAATACCGAGCAATCTGCCGGCCTCTTGCGGGGCGATGATCAGAATGGCGGTCAACAACAGGATCAACGCGGTAGAGGTGTAGAACACCCAACCGTTGACCGTCACCTTCTCGGGTGGGGTCTTTATAAGAGAGGCAGAACTCATGGCACAGATGCTCCGGGCAGTGCGGGAGAAGAACACAAGGCAACGCGTTACCCGACCAATCGGTTAGTTGGCAGCCGACCAGCGGGTGATATAAAGACACCCCGAAAAAAGCCCGAAGCCCGGGAGCGCCAGTGCGCGTGGGGTTCGAGCGTTTTTGGATGTCGTTTTTCCGCCAACTACACGTAGGAAAAACCTGTAGGCAGCGACGAATTGTCGCAGATCTTATTCTTTGTTGATTGAACGTTCAATCAAAACAAAATAGACTGGCCTTCAATCCGATAGACGTTTTACGTCCGCCGGAAGGCCTAAGGAGATGTGCAAGATGCCCAAGGTCGGTATGCAACCCATCCGCCGCCAGCAGTTGATCGAAGCCACATTGCAGGCGGTCGATCAGGTCGGAATGGGGGACGCCAGCATTGCGCTGATCGCCCGTTTGGCCGGTGTCTCGAATGGCATCATCAGTCATTACTTTCAGGACAAGAACGGCCTGATCGCTGCCACGGCGCAGTATCTGATGAGTGTCCTCACCGAGAACGTCACCGCGCGCCGTCAGGCGCTGGAGGACAGCAGCCCGCGGGCCCACCTCCAGGTGATTATCGAAGGTAACTTCGACGCCAGCCAGGTCAATGGCCCGGCAATGAAAACCTGGCTGGCCTTCTGGGCCACCAGCATGCACCACCCGTCTTTGCACAGGTTGCAGCGGATCAACGATCACCGTCTGTATTCCAACCTGTGCTGCCAGTTCCGTCGTGTGTTGCCGCTTGATCAAGCGCGCAGCGCCGCCCGCGGCCTGGCAGCCCTCATCGACGGTTTGTGGTTGCGCGGCGCGCTGTCGGGAGATGCTTTCGACACCGGGCAGGCGCACCAGATCGCTTACGAATACATGGATTTCCAACTGGCCAAGCAGGTGAGTTAGAGCACACAGAACCGCTCAACCCCTGAACCGCCACTGACCAGCGTTGCCCAAGCTATAAGGCACGCCCAGTGGTCAACGCCAACCACTTATGCACTTGCGAGGACACTATGGCCCGTTTCGAACTGCAAAAACTTTACATCGATGGCGGTTACTCCGACGCCAGCAGCGACGCCACCTTCGAAGCCATCAACCCGGCTAACGGTGAAGTCCTCGCAACCGTACAGCGTGCGACCAAGGAAGACGTTGAGCGCGCCGTCGTCAGTGCTGAAAAAGGCCAGAAAATCTGGGCCGCCATGACCGCCATGGAGCGTTCGCGCATCCTGCGCCGTGCCGTCGACATCCTGCGCGAGCGCAACGATGAACTGGCCGCTCTGGAAACCCTGGACACCGGCAAGTCGTACTCCGAAACCCGTTACGTCGACATCGTTACCGGCGCTGACGTGCTGGAGTACTACGCAGGTCTGGTTCCGGCCATCGAAGGCGAGCAAATCCCGCTGCGCACCACTTCTTTCGTCTACACCCGTCGCGAGCCACTGGGCGTCGTGGCCGGTATCGGCGCGTGGAACTACCCGATCCAGATCGCCCTGTGGAAATCCGCTCCAGCCCTGGCGGCCGGTAACGCGATGATCTTCAAACCAAGCGAAGTCACTTCCCTGACCACGCTGAAACTGGCCGAGATCTACACCGAAGCCGGCGTTCCGGCTGGCGTGTTCAACGTCCTGACCGGCAGCGGCCGTGAAGTCGGTACCTGGCTGACCGAGCACCCACGCATCGAAAAAATCTCCTTCACCGGCGGCACCGACACCGGCAAGAAGGTCATGGCCAGCGCTTCCGCCTCGTCGCTGAAAGACGTGACCATGGAACTGGGCGGCAAATCCCCGCTGATCATTTTCGACGACGCCGACCTCGATCGCGCCGCCGATACCGCCATGATGGCCAACTTCTACAGCTCCGGTCAGGTCTGCACCAACGGCACTCGCGTGTTCGTGCCGAGCCACCTGAAAGCCGCTTTCGAAGCCAAGATCGTTGAGCGCGTTGCCCGTATCCGCGTCGGCAACCCGGAAGACGAAAACACCAACTTCGGCCCGCTGGTCAGCTTCGCCCACATGGAAAGCGTGCTGGGTTACATCGCCAAAGGTAAGGAAGAAGGCGCTCGCGTTCTGTGCGGCGGCAGCCGTCTGATCGAAGGCGAATTCGCCAAGGGCGCGTTCGTGGCACCGACCGTGTTCACCGATTGCACCGACGAGATGACCATCGTTCGCGAAGAAATCTTCGGCCCGGTGATGAGCATCCTGAGTTACGAAACCGAAGAAGAAGTGATCCGTCGTGCCAACGACACCGAGTTCGGTTTGGCGGCTGGCGTTGTCACCAAAGACCTGAACCGCGCTCACCGTGTGATCCATCAACTGGAAGCCGGTATCTGCTGGATCAACGCCTGGGGCGAGTCCGACGCCAAGATGCCAGTCGGCGGCTACAAGCAGTCTGGCGTGGGCCGTGAGAACGGCATCAGCTCGCTGAACAACTTCACACGCATCAAATCGGTACAGGTCGAACTGGGCGATTACGCCTCGGTTTTCTAAACCCCGGCTGAAAACCCTGTAGCAGCTGCCGAGGTACGAGGCTGCGTTGCGTGTCCGCAGGACCGCCCTCAGAGGGTCGCTGCGCGACCCAACGCAGCCTCGTGCCTCGGCAGCTGCCACAGGCGACCTGACCAACTTCAAAGAGGGTGCATTTAATGTCCCAAGAATTCGATTACATCATCATCGGTGCCGGCTCGGCCGGTAACACCCTGGCGACCCGCCTGACTGAAGACGAAGGCGTCACCGTCCTGCTGCTCGAAGCAGGCGGCCCGGACTACCGTATGGATTTCCGCACGCAAATGCCGGCCGCTTTGGCGTTCCCGCTGCAAGGCCGTCGCTACAACTGGGGCTACGAAACCGATCCAGAGCCACACATGGACGGTCGCCGGATGGAATGCGGTCGCGGCAAGGGCCTGGGGGGTTCCTCGCTGATCAACGGCATGTGCTACATCCGCGGCAACGCGATGGACTACGACAACTGGGCCAAACTGCCAGGTCTTGAAGACTGGGACTACCTGAACTGCCTGCCGTATTTCCGCAAGGCTGAAACCCGTGACATCGGCCCGAACGACTATCACGGTGGCGACGGCCCGGTCAGCGTGACCACGCCAAAAGCCGGCAATAACCCGCTGTTCCACGCAATGGTTGAAGCCGGCGTGCAAGCCGGTTACCCCGCTACCTCCGACCTCAACGGTTACCAGCAAGAAGGTTTCGGCCCGATGGACCGCACCGTGACGCCGAACGGCCGTCGCGCCAGCACCGCTCGCGGTTACCTGGACATCGCCAAGAAGCGCTCGACCCTGACCATCGTCACCCACGCCTTGACCGATAAGATCCTGTTCGAAGGCAAGCGTGCGGTCGGCGTACGTTACTTGATCGGCGCCGCTGAAGAGCGCGTTGAAGCCCGCGCCCGCAAAGAAGTGCTGCTGTGCTCCGGCGCTATCGCTTCGCCGCAGATTCTGCAACGCTCCGGCGTCGGCCCGGCCGAGCTGCTGAAAAAACTCGACATTCCGGTGGTCCACGACCTGCCGGGCGTGGGTGAAAACCTGCAGGATCACCTCGAGTTGTACCTGCAATACGCCTGCACCCAACCGGTCTCGCTGTACCCATCGCTGCTCTTGCACAACCAGCCAGCCATCGGTGCCGAGTGGCTGTTCAACGGCACCGGCATCGGCGCCAGCAACCAGTTCGAAGCCGGCGGTTTCATCCGCACGCGTCCGGAATTCGATTGGCCGAACATCCAGTATCACTTCCTGCCGGTCGCGATTAACTACAACGGTAGCAACGGTGTGAAAGAGCACGGTTTCCAGGCGCACATGGGTTCCATGCGTTCGCCGAGCCGTGGTCGCGTTCAGGCCAAGTCGAAGGATCCGCGCGAGTACCCGAGCATCCTGTTCAACTACATGGCCACCGAGCAGGACTGGCAGGAATTCCGTGACGGCATCCGCCTGACCCGTGAAATCATGCAACAGCCGGCACTGGACGCTTTCCGTGGCCGCGAAATCAGCCCGGGCATCGACGTGCAAACCGACGAGCAGCTGGACAAGTTCATCCGCGAACACGCCGAAACCGCGTTCCACCCGTCCTGCTCGTGCAAGATGGGCACCGACGAAATGGCAGTGGTTGACGCTGAAGGTCGTGTGCATGGCATGCAGAGCCTGCGTGTGGTCGATGCCTCGATCATGCCGATCATCACCACCGGCAACCTGAACGCGCCAACGATCATGATCGCCGAGAAAATCGCCGACAAGATCCGTGGTCGCAAGCCATTGCCGCGTAGCAAGGCTGCTTACTTCGTGGCCGGTGATGCACCGGTGCGGGGCAAGCCGTTGCGGGATGTGAGCCTGACTGCGCAGTAAGTCGTAACACCGAGGCGCGGCCTTCGCGAGCAGGCTCGCTCCCACAGGGGATCTTCAGTGAACACAGATTCTGTGAGCACCCAAGATCAAATGTGGGAGCGAGCCGGCTCCGGGCGGCGTTCCGACGAAGGGGCCCTACTAAACACCACACATATCCCGGTAAACCTTTCCTACACCGCTCCGCCCTTGATCCTACCCCCCGCGCAGGCCTAATCTAGCGCCACGCAAACGTTTCACCCCCCTCGCAACATCGATACACCGCCACTCCATACCAAGGAGGTTCCCGAATGTTCGATTTCCACCCCCAGCTCAAGCAGCGCTTCGCTGCCTTGCGCACGGGCGCTGAATTCTTTTCGCTGCGTTATGTGCGCGAGTCCGGCCAGTACCTTTCGGTGCGCAAGAACGTTGCCGAACCTCCCAGTCTGAGCCGTGACGAAGGCGCGATGCTGACCGTTCGGGTCAACGGCGTCGAAGCCTATGCCGCGACCAACGACCTGTCCCAGTCCGGCCTGCAAGCCGCGCTGGAGCGAGCCGAGCAGCAAGCCCGCCGACTCAAGCCCCACGCCCTGCTCGACCTGCGCGAGCAAGCCGTCTCCAGCGACCGCGCCGACTACTTTTCGCCAAACCTCGACCAGCCCTTCCCGTCCCTGAGCGATTGCTACCAACTGCTCGGCGCCGAATCCGCATCCGTGCCCAAGGACGAGCGGCTGGTGAACTGGCAGGTGAGCATCGGCATCACCAATGTCGAGCAGATCTACCTCAACAGCGCCGGCGCCGAATTGCGCCAGGCCCAGCGTTTCGTCTACCCGAGCGTGGACGTCACCGCCTACGACGGCAATGACAGCCAGACCCGTACCCTGGGCCGCGAAAATTTCGGCCAACAAGGCGGCTTTGATGTGATCAGCCGCTGCGGCCTGGTCGGTGCCGGCCCGAAAGTCGCCGATCAGGCGCTGCAATTGCTGCTGGCGCCCAACACCCCGCAAGGCCCGCGCGACCTGCTGTTGATGCCGGACCAAATGATGCTGCAAATCCACGAATCCATCGGTCACCCACTGGAGCTGGATCGCATCCTCGGTGACGAGCGCAATTACGCCGGCACCAGCTTCGTCAAGGCAGAAGACTTCGGCCGCCTGCAATACGGTTCCAAACTGCTAAACGTGACCTTCGACCCGGACATTCCCGAACAACTCGCCAGCTACGGTCATGACGACGACGGCACGGCCGCGAACAAACAATTCCTGATCCGCGAAGGCTTGCTGCTGCGTCCACTGGGCGGTGCACTGTCGCAATTCCGTGCCGGCATGGACGGCGTTGCCAACAGCCGCGCTTGCGGCTGGAACCGCCCGCCAATCGACCGCATGGCCAACCTGAACATCGAGCCCGGCGATCAACCGCTGGAGCGACTGATCGGCAACATCGAACACGGCATCATGATGTCGACCAATCGCTCGTGGTCCATCGACGATGCGCGCAACAAATTCCAGTTCGGTTGCGAATGGGCTCAGTTGATCGAAAATGGCGAACTCAAAGGCGTGGTGAAAAATCCCAACTACCGGGCGATTTCCGCACGGTTCTGGAAAAGCCTCAGTGCCGTCGGCGACGCCAGTACCTTCAAGGTCCTGGGCACACCGAACTGTGGCAAGGGCGAACCGAATCAGGTAATCCGCGTCGGCCATGCGTCGCCGGCCTGTGTGTTCAGCAACGTGGATGTATTTGGGGGAGACGCCTGATGAGCACTTCAAAAAGCCAGGCCGATTCATTCAAGGCCTTGGTCAATTGGCTGCGCGATGCGATTCGCGAGCCGGAGCAATTCACTCTAAGTTACGCCGCCGAATCCTCGGCCTTCGTGCGCTTCAACCACGCCAAGGTGCGTCAGGCCGGTCAGGTGCAGCAGGCGAGTGTCGGTTTCAAACTGATCAATGATGGCCGGCATGCCGATCTGAGCATTACCCTTTCCGGTGATGCCGAAGTCGATCTTCAGCGCCTGGCCGAAGGTCTGCAACAGTTGCGCGAAACCTTGCCGCTGCTGCCGCAGGATCCGTACCTGCTGCTCAACTACAACGGCTGGCAGAGCAAGAACGTTCAGGAGCATCCGCTACCGGACACTGAGCAGGTGGTGGCTGAAATCACCCAGGCTGCCGAAGGGCTGGACCTGGTCGGTTTCTACGCCGCCGGGCCGATCAGTCGCGGCTTCGCCAGTTCTTCGGGCGCGTTTGGCTGGCACCAGGCCAACAGCTTCAACTTCGATTTCAGCCTGTTCCATGACAACGGCCAAGCGGTGAAAGCCAGTTACGCCGGGCACGACTGGAACAGCGAAGGGTTTGCCAGACGCTTTGCGCAGGCGCGCGAGCAGTTGGCGTTTCTCGGCAGACCGCAACACACCCTGGCGCCGGGTCAGTACCGCGCCTACCTGGCGCCGGCAGCCCTGGGAGAAATCATGGACATGCTGGGCTGGGGCGGTTTCTCGGCGCAGTCGATTGCCAGCAAAAATAGCCCGTTGCAGAAGCTTTATGCGGGCGACAGTGCGTTCAGCCCATTGGTGTCGGTCGATGAAAAGGTCAGCGGTTCGTTGAGCCCGGCATTCTCCGGCGAAGGTTATCCGCGCAGCGATCTTGAGTTGATCGTCAACGGCAAGGCCGGCGCACAGATGGTCAGTTCACGCAGCGCCGCCGAGTACGGCCTGACCGCCAACGGCGCCAGCGGTGGTGAAATGCCGAGTGCCGTGAACATGGCGGCCGGTACGTTGCCTGACGCAGAAATTCTCAAGCAACTGGGCACCGGTTTGTACATCAGCAACCTCTGGTACCTGAACTACTCGGACCAACCGGCGGCACGCCTGACCGGCATGACGCGGTTCGCGACGTTCTGGGTCGAGAATGGCGAGATTCAGGCGCCGGTGAGCACCATGCGGTTTGATGACAGTGCCTACAGTTTGCTGGGTTCGCAGCTGGAGGCGTTGACCGAGGAGCGCGAATTGTTGCTGTCGGCCAGCACGTACAGCCAGCGGGCCACGGCGTCGGCGTTGTTGCCGGGGGCGTTGATCAGCCGACTGACCTTGACCCTGTAAACACAAAATCCCTGTACACAGGGGATTCTGTGGTGAGGGGATTTATCCCCGTTGGGCTGCGCAGCGGCCCCAAATTGGCAAACGCGGTTTGACAGACAGACCGCATTAGCCGGATTTACGACTGCTTCGCAGCCGAACGGGGATAAATCCCCTCGCCACAGAGTCAGTGCAGCCATGACCTTGCATTAATTTCAACCCACAAGAGGTCCCATGCCCAACCGCCCGCCTCTCGACGCTGTCACCGCCCGCTGGGTGCCGTGGGTCGTCGCCATCGCGTTCTTCATGCAATCCCTCGACGGGACCATCCTCAACACCGCCCTGCCCGCCATGGCCCGAGACCTGGCCGAAGACCCGCTGCGCATGCAGGGCGTAATCATCGCCTACATGCTCACCGTCGCCTTGCTGATCCCCGCCTCCGGCTGGATCGCCGACCGTTTCGGTACCAAGAAAATCTTCTTCGGCGCGATTCTGCTGTTCAGCCTCGGCTCGTTACTCTGCGCACTGTCGAGCACCCTGAGCCTGCTGATTGGCGCACGGGTGATCCAGGGCCTGGGCGGTGCGCTGATGCTGCCGGTCGGGCGACTCGTGGTACTCAGGGCGTACCCGCGCTCGGAACTGGTGCGGATCATGGGCTTCATCACCATCCCTGGATTGCTCGGCCCGTTGATCGGCCCGACCATGGGCGGCTGGATGGTGGAATACCTGACCTGGCACTGGATCTTCCTGATCAACCTGCCGGTCGGCGCTGTCGGTTGCTACGCCGTGTGGAAATTCATCCCCGACCTGCGCGGCACTGAACGCACCCGCTTCGATAGCCTGGGCTTTTTGCTGTTTGGTGCGGCGATGGTGCTGATCACCATCGCCATGGAAGGCCTCGGCGAACTGCACCTGCCGCACTTGCGGGTGATGTTGTTGCTGTTCGGTGGCATGGCGTGTCTGGCGGCGTACTGGTTGCGCGCCGGGCACGTCGAAAATCCGCTGTTCGCACCGTCGCTGTTCAAGACCCGGACGTTTGCCGTGGGCATCCTCGGCAACCTGTTCGCTCGTCTGGGCAGCGGCGCCCTGCCGTTTCTCGTGCCGTTGCTGTTGCAAGTGGCGCTGGGATATTCGCCATCCCAAGCCGGGATGAGCATGCTGCCGCTGGCGGCGGCAGCGATGGTCGCCAAGTCGGTGGCGCGACCGCTGATCGAACGTTTGGGCTATCGCATCGTGCTGACCGGCAACACGTTGGCGCTGGGGTTGATGCTGGCGAGCATGGGGCTGGTCAGCGAGCAAACGCCGTACTGGTTGCTGTTGGTGATGCTATCGATTCTGGGGGCGATCAACTCGTTGCAGTTCACCGCAATGAACACCGTAACCCTGATCGACCTCGACGACGCCAGCGCCAGCAGCGGCAACAGCTTGTTGTCAGTGGTCGCGCAATTGTCTTTGAGCCTGGGTGTTGCCTGTGCCGGTGCGCTGCTCGGCGGCTTCACGGCGGAGATCGGCAACGACGGCGTGGACACGGTTCTGGGCGCGTTCCAGCTGACCTTTGTGACGGTCGGAATCATGGCGATGCTGGCCGCGACGATCTTTTCCCAGCTTTCACCAAAGGATGGCCGACGGATGGTCAGCCGCGAGCACGATATAGAGCACTGACTTGTAGCAGCTGCCGAGGCACGAGGCTGCGTTGGGCTGCGCAGCGGCCCCCGAGGGCGGTCCTGCGGACACGCAACGCAGCCTCGTGCCTCGGCAGCTGCTACACGCTACTCGTCCAGAAGTTGCAGGTGGAGAGCGTGGGACTGATACACTGCGCGACATTTTGTTTTGCAGGCCAGTCCCGTGACCACCATCGCCACCGCTTTTAATACTTTGCCGCTGTCCGCCGCCATGCTGGCTAACCTCGACTCCCTCGGTTATGCCCAGATGACGCCGATCCAGGCGCAAAGCTTGCCGGTGATCCTCAAGGGGATGGACCTGATCGCCCAGGCCAAGACCGGCAGCGGCAAGACTGCCGCCTTCGGTATCGGCCTGCTGAACCCGATCAATCCGCGCTTCTTCGGTTGCCAGGCGCTGGTCATTTGCCCGACTCGCGAACTGGCCGACCAGGTCGCCAAGGAAATCCGGCGCCTGGCCCGCTCCGAAGACAACATCAAGGTCCTGACCCTGTGCGGCGGTGTGTCTTTCGGCCCGCAGATCGGCTCCCTGGAGCACGGCGCGCACATCATCGTCGGCACTCCGGGTCGCATTCAACAGCACCTGCGCAAGGGTTCGCTGGTGCTTCATGGCCTGAACACCCTGATCCTCGACGAAGCCGACCGCATGCTCGACATGGGTTTCTACGATTCCATCGAAGAAATCATCGCCCAGTGCCCGGAGCGTCGTCAGACCCTGCTGTTCTCCGCCACGTATCCGGTGGGCATCAAGCAACTGGCGTCGAAATTCATGCGCAATCCGCAGCAAGTGAAGGCCGAGGCGTTCCACGACGACACGCAGATCGAGCAACGTTTCTACGAGATTTCCCCGGAAGAGCGCATGGACGCCGTGGTCAAAGTCCTCGCGCATCATCGTCCGGCATCCTGCGTAGCCTTCTGCTTCACCAAGCAGCAGGTTCAGGAAACCGTTGATCACCTGACCTCCAAAGGCATCTCCGCCGTCGGCCTGCATGGCGATCTGGAACAGCGTGACCGTGACCAAGTGCTGGCCATGTTCGCCAACCGCAGCACCTCGGTCCTGGTCGCCACCGACGTCGCCGCGCGCGGTCTGGACATCGATGCGCTGGACATGGTGATCAACGTCGAACTGGCCCGTGATTCGGAAATCCACATCCACCGTGTTGGCCGTACGGGCCGCGCCGGTGAGAAAGGTATTGCGATCAGCCTGGTCGCACCATCCGAAGCCCACCGTGCCCAAGCCATCGAGCAACTGCAGAAGTCGCCGTTGAGCTGGGACCAGCTGGACAACCTCAAATCCCAGGGCGGCGCACCGCTGCTGCCGATGATGAGCACGCTGGTCATTGGCGCTGGCCGTAAAGACAAGGTGCGTCCGGGCGACATTCTTGGCGCACTGACGGGCGACGCGGGCATTCCGGGTGCCCAGGTGGGCAAGATCGCGATTTTCGACTTCCAGGCCTATGTGGCTGTTGAACGCGGGATCGCCAAGCAAGCCTTGCAGCGCCTGAACGACGGCAAGATCAAAGGCCGTTCGTTGCGCGTGCGCATCCTGTAAGAACAGCGTACTTCCCCCTGTGGGAGCGAGCCTGCTCGCGAATGCAATTTGTCAGTCGGCCTATATGCTGACTGACACACCGCTTTCGCGAGCTGGCTCGCTCCCACAGTTTGTTTTGTGGTGACACATCAAGAGGACACCGTTTTGCGCTCTACCGAAGTCGTGATCATTGGCGCTGGCGCCGCAGGTTTGATGTGTGCGCTGACCGCCGCCGGGCGCGGGCGCAAGGTGATGTTGCTCGACCATGCCAACAAGGCTGGCAAGAAAATCCTGATGTCTGGCGGTGGCCGCTGTAATTTCACCAACATGTACACCGAACCGAGCAATTTTCTCTCGCAGAACGAGCACTTCTGCAAATCCGCCCTGGCCCGCTACACCCAGTGGGATTTCATCGGCATGGTCGCTAAACACGGCGTGCCGTATCACGAAAAGAAACTCGGCCAGCTGTTCTGCGATAACAAATCCAGCGACATCCTTGAAATGCTGCTCGACGAGTGCAATCAGGTTGGCGTCAGCCTGCACCTGGACACTTCGATCCAGACCATCGAGAAGCTCGAAAGCGGTTACCTGCTGGACACCACGCTCGGCCAGGTCACCTGCGAATCGCTGGTGATCGCCACTGGCGGTCTGTCGATTCCAACCCTGGGCGCGACCGGTTTCGGTTATCAGGTGGCCAAGCAGTTCGGGCACGACTTGCTGCCGACCCGCGCAGGTTTGGTGCCGTTCACCATCACCGATCAGCTGAAAGAGCTTTGCACCGAGCTGTCCGGTACGTCGGTGGATTGCTTGGTGAGCTGCAACGAACAGAGTTTCCGCGAGAACATTCTGTTCACCCACCGCGGCCTCAGCGGCCCGGCGATTCTGCAGATTTCTTCGTTCTGGGAATCCGGCGATTCGGTAGAGATCAACCTGCTGCCGGATCACGACGTACCGACCTGGTTGCAACAGCAGCAAGCCGAACGCCCGAACAGCGAGTTGAAAACCCTGCTGGGGGAAATCTTCACCAAGAAGATGGCCAACCTGCTGGCGGACAACTGGTTCGTTTCCAAACCGATGAAGCAATACACCCACGCGGAAATTGCTGACATCGCCGAAAAACTGGCGAGCTGGAAAGTGGTTCCGGCCGGCACTGAAGGTTATCGCACCGCTGAAGTGACCCTGGGCGGTGTCGACACCCATGAAGTCTCGTCCAAGACCATGGAGTCGCTGAAAAGCCCCGGCCTGTATTTCATCGGCGAAGTGCTCGACGTCACCGGGCATCTGGGCGGTTTCAACTTCCAGTGGGCCTGGGCCTCCGGCTACGCCGCCGCGCAGTACGTCTAACCCGCACCGCCCCCCGCCTGTAGGAGCTGTCGAGTGAAACGAGGCTGCGATCTTTTGACTTTGCTTTTTAAAAACAAGATCAAAAGATCGCAGCCTCGTTTCACTCGACAGCTCCTACAGGGGATTTCATTTCAAGGTGATGTTCGCCAGGGAAGGAACAGATTTTGCTGTCAGATGTGATCGGCGCCATTGCGTCGGCGTCATTACTGGCTCAATTTAGCGTCATTGCCTCGGAAGGCCCTCGCACTTCATGTCATCGACCCCCTTTAGTCAGTCTCTGCGTCGCCTCTGGGCGCTGGATAAATTCAGCTACAGCGTGCGGGTGTTCATCGCCCTGACCGGCAGCATGGCGCTGTGTTGGTACAAGGATGAAATGGGGCTGCTGATCCCGCTGTTCCTCGGGATCATCGCCAGCGCCCTCGCCGAGACCGACGACAGTTGGCAGGGCCGCCTTAACGCACTGGCCGTGACGCTGGTGTGTTTCAGCGTCGCCGCCCTCTCCGTCGAGCTTCTCTTCCCCTACCCTGTCGTTTTTGTCATCGCCCTGGCCCTGGCCAGTTTCGGCCTGACCATGCTCGGCGCCTTGGGTGAGCGCTATGGCGCGATTGCCTCAGCGACGTTGATTCTGTCGGTCTACACCATGATCGGCGTGGACCAGCGCGGCGGCGAAGTCACCGATTTCTGGCACGAGCCGATGCTGCTGGTAGCCGGTGCAGCCTGGTACGGTTTGCTCTCGGTGCTGTGGCAGGCGATGTTTTCCAATCAGCCCGTGCAGCAAAGCCTGGCGCGGTTGTTCCGTGAACTGGGTTTTTACCTGAAGCTGAAATCGTCGCTGTTCGAGCCGATCCGGCAGATGGACGTGGAAGCGCGTCGACTGGAACTGGCGCAGCAAAACGGCCGAGTCGTGGCAGCACTGAACGCCGCCAAGGAAATCATCCTGCACCGGGTCGGCAACGGTCGACCCGGCTCGAAACTCAGCCGTTACCTGAAGCTGTACTTCCTCGCTCAGGACATCCACGAGCGCGCCAGCTCCTCGCACTACCCTTACAACGCCCTGGCCGATGCCTTCTTTCACAGCGATGTGATGTTCCGCTGCCAGCGCCTGCTGCGCCAGCAAGGCAAGGCCTGCCGTGCGCTAGCCGAGTCGATCCAGATGCGCCAGCCGTTCGTTTATGACGCGAGTTTTGCCGAAGCCCTGAGCGATCTGCACGCCTCCCTCGAACACCTGCGCATTCAGAGCAACCCGGCCTGGCGCGGATTGCTGCGTTCGTTGCGGGCATTGGCCGCCAACCTCGGCACGCTCGATCGTTTGCTCAGCGATGCCAGCAACCCCGACGCCCTGGCCGACGCCACCGACAGCAGCCTGCTCGACCGTTCGCCACGTAGCCTCAAAGATGTGTGGACTCGGTTACGCACGCAGCTGACACCGACCTCGTTATTGTTCCGTCACGCACTGCGTTTGCCCCTGGCCTTGAGCATCGGCTACGCGATGGTGCATTTGATCCACCCGTCTCAGGGTTACTGGATCATCCTCACCACGCTGTTTGTCTGCCAACCGAACTACGGCGCCACCCGCCGCAAACTCGGCCAGCGAATCATCGGCACCGCCATCGGCCTGACCGTGGCCTGGGCATTGTTCGATCTGTTCCCCAACCCTTTGGTCCAGTCATGCTTTGCGATCGCCGCCGGGGTGGTGTTCTTTATCAACCGCACCACCCGCTACACCCTGGCGACGGCCGCGATCACCTTGATGGTGCTCTTCTGCTTCAACCAGGTCGGGGATGGTTACGGGCTGTTCCTGCCACGTCTGTTCGATACCTTGCTCGGTAGCCTGATCGCCGGGCTGGCGGTATTCCTGTTCCTGCCGGACTGGCAGGGTCGACGCCTGAACAAAGTGCTGGCCAACACCCTGACCTGCAACAGCATTTACCTGCGCCAGATCATGCAGCAATACGCCGCTGGCAAAAGCGACGACCTGGCGTATCGCCTGGCCCGGCGCAACGCCCACAACGCCGACGCCGCACTGTCGACGACGCTCGCCAACATGCTGATGGAACCGGGGCATTTCCGTAAGGAAGCGGATGTCGGTTTCCGCTTCCTGGTGCTGTCGCACACCTTGCTCAGTTATTTGTCCGGACTGGGCGCACACCGGGAAACCCAGCTACCGCCCGACGTGCACGAGCATTTGATCGACGGTGCCGGCGTGAGACTGGCCGTCAGCATCGATGAAATTGCCCAAGGCTTGGCGAGCAAACTGCCGATTGCGATTCAAAGCGATGAGGAAGAGGCACTGGCCAATACGCTTGAACAGATGCCGGACGAAATCGATGAAGGCCAACGATTGGTGCAGACGCAATTGGCATTGATCTGCCGTCAGCTTGGGCCATTGCGGACGCTGGCGGCGCACCTCATCAAGGAAACGAGTGAGGATTGAGATCTGCGGTGGCTGGGCGGGCCTCTTCGCGAGCAGGCTCGCTCCCCCAGGGATTACCTAAATCCTGTGGGAGCGAGCCTGCTCGCGAAGGGGCCATCAGCCACACCACAAAGCTCACATCCCGTGTTGTTCCATCAACCGCTGATAACTGCCATCCACTTTCATCGCCGAGATCTCGCGGTCGAAACCGGCGACGATCTGTTCATGCTGGGGGTTCTTCAGGCTGACCAGGATGTGCAGGCTGTTCTCGCTCAATGGCTGGGGCAAAAACTCCACGGCATTGCGCACCTTGGATGACTCCCGGGCCAGGTAGTAACGCGCGACGTATTCGTCTTCCAGCGTCAATTTGACCCGGTCGGCGGCGACCATGCGCACCGCCATGGAGAAGCTGTGCACCGGGACTTTCTGCAGCGACACGTCGTCATCGAACGCCGGCGAATAGGCGTAACCGCGCACCACCGCTATCGGGTAGGTGTGCAGTTGTTGCAGGTTGTTGTATTCGATCGGTGTGTCTTTGCGCTTGAGAAAGCGCACACGGTTGAGCAGGTATTCGCTGGAAAACTGGCCAAGTTTCGTACGATCGTCGGTGTACCAGGCGTTGACCAACACGTCGTATCGACCCTCGCCAACCCCCAGCAAGGCCCGCGCCCAAGGCACTTGTTCAAAGTCACTGGCATAACCGGCCCGGGACAACGCGGTGCTGACGATGTCCGTGGCCAACCCACCGTTGACCAGCGTGGCGTCGGTAAAGGGCGGCCAGGCATCGGCCACCAATCGCAGCTTTTCCGCTGCCGCGCCTTGAGTCAGCAACAGCAATCCAATCAAAGCAAAGGCTCGATGCAATCGCGGCATGCTAGAAAATCCTTAGCGGGCGGGACGCCCGACGTGTTTTCAGCCAAAACTCCAAGGCCCCCGTACTGCCAAACCCAGGTACTAACACTAGCTCATCGAAGCCACTGCACAGCGCTTCACCTCAGATTACACAAAGAAGACAAAGCCGCGCGAAATGAATGATGGCATTTTGGCCTTTGTCACAGATTTCTCTGCCATAAAGACATCTTTCGTCTGGGCGCTTAGTATCGGAGCGACGATGTTCAAGGAGTGTGAAAATGACAATCGATTGGGTCTGCAAACACCACAGCGATCTGGGCAAGGAGCAGCTGTACGCCATTCTGCAGCTACGTGCAGAGGTGTTTGTCGTTGAGCAGAAATGCGTCTATCAGGACGTCGATGGCCAGGATCTGGAAGGTGACACCTGCCATTTAATGGCTTGGGAAGGGGATCGGTTGGTGGCGTACCTGCGGTTGCTCGACCCGGAGTTACAGGGTGGCGACGTGGTCATCGGGCGGGTGATCATCGCCCCTCAAACGCGCGGTACAGGACTTGGGCATGAGCTGATGGCACAGGCGTTGAAGCAGGCTGAAAAGCGCTGGCCTGAAGTACCGATCTACCTCTCGGCCCAGGCGCATTTGCAGGGGTATTACGCTAAATACGGATTTGTGGTGGCGGGTGAGGAGTTCGTGGAGGATGGCATTCCGCATATCGGGATGCGTCGGGTTTGAGACTTGCGGCAGGCTCTGGAATCCCCCTCACCCTAACCCTCTCCCCAAGGGGCGAGGGGACTGACCGATGTGTTATGTAGAAAATTGGCGACTTGAACTACCGAGTCGAACTCAGGATTCGAAAGGCTTGAAGATCTGCTCCCTTTCCCCCTGTCCCCATTGGGGCGGTCCGACGTTTCGGGAGGGCTGGGGTGAGGGGTCGATCTAAAGCGAACCCAACAATCAGGGGTACTCAAGCACCGCTTTGATCTGCCGAAGATTGCGCTCGATCCACCCCCGATCAATCGCCCCCCACTCGCGAATTCGATAACGCCCGGCATGATTGCGCGCACCTTCTTCCTGCTCGAACTCGCAAACAATATCCAGATCCGCCAATGCCGCGATGGTGTCCTGAGCCGTGCGCCGGGGCATGCCGGTCACTTCGGTCAGCGCCGGGACGCTACTGGCCAACCCGCTATCAATCAGGTACGCCACGTACAACCGGCGGTAGAAGCTGCTCTTGGTCTTGCTTACGTCCATCTAAACACTCCCGGCTTAAAAAGATCGCAGCCTTCGGCAGCTCCTACAGGGTGTACGCCTTCCAATGTAGGAGCTGCCGAAGGCTGCGATCGTTTGATCTTGATCTTTATTGCATATCCCGCCACGTCAGGTACACCCGCACATCGAACTCCACCTGGTGATACCCCGGCAACATGTGTTCGCAAAGCTTGTAGAACGCCTTGTTGTGATCCGACTCTTTGAAATGCGCCAGTTCATGCACCACGATCATTTTCAGAAACTCGGCAGGCGCCTCCTTGAACAACGAAGCAACACGAATTTCTTTCTTGGCCTTGAGCTTACCGCCCTGCACCCGGGATATCGCGGTATGCAGGCCGAGGGCGCGGTGGGTCAGGTCCAGGCGGTTGTCGAACAACACCTTATCGATGGCCGGTGCGTTACGCAGGTATTCCTGCTTGAGGTCCAGCGTATAGGTGTACAACGCCTTGTCGCTCTGTACCCGGTGTTTTTCCGGATAACGCTGGCTCAGGTAATCGCCCAGCCGACCGTCGGCGATCAGCTGGCGCACCTGGTCCTGCAGTGCTGCGGGATAGGCCTGGAGGTATTTCAACGTGGTCATTGGGGCGGCAACACAAGTCACGAAAAGGTCGCCAGTGTAGCGAATTCAACCGGTCAGCGTGTTCCAGTCGAACGGCTGAACAAAGTCGCCGACGTCCTCGGCCATCATCGGCCGAGCGACCAGAAACCCTTGCACGTACTCGCAACCATTGGCTTGCAGCCACTGATATTGCGCAACGGTTTCCACCCCTTCGGCAATCACCAGCATCCCGTACTGCTTGCACAGCTCGATCACATTGCGCACCAGCACCGCATCGCGTGAGGACTCCAGAAGCCGGGCAATCAAATGCCGGTCGAACTTGAGCGTGTCCAACTCCAGATCACGCAGATGAGACAGCGAGCACGGCCCGGAACCAAAGTCATCCAGGGCCACCCGCACACCCAGGTTACGCAGCAGGCGCAGCTGTTTGCGAGTTTCCTCGGGGTTTTGCATCAAGGCCTCTTCTGTGACCTCGACTTCCAGATGGCGCGCCTGCAAACCATAACGCTCCAGTACCTGGCGCAACTCGGTGACCAGATTGGGCATGCCGAACTGCGTACTGCTCAAACTGACACCCAACACCAGATCCTCGGCAAACAAGGTTTCCCAGGCTTTTCGCTGGCTCGCCACTTGTTGATAGATCCAGCTGCCCAGGCGACTGATCAACCGTGCCTCTTCCAGCAACGGCAAAAACAGCCCCGGTGGAACATCGCCGACGCTCGGGTGCTGCCAGCGCAGCAACGCCTCGAAGCCACGAATCTGCCCGCTGGCAATGGCCACCTGCGGCTGATAGGCCAAATTGAAATCCCGGTTCTCGATGGCCGCGCGCACACTTTCTTCGAGCATCAGCCGCGAGCGCGCCCGGCCGTTCATTTCGTGATCGTAGAAACGATATTGCTGACGGCCGGCGCGCTTGGCTTCGTACATGGCGATGTCCGACGCGCGCAGCAAGCCGTCGAGATTGGAACCGCAATCCGGATAAGTCGCAATGCCGATGCTGGCACCCAAAACGATATCCAGACCATCGATCTGCTGACAGATCGACACCCGCTCAATGAGTTTCTCGGCAATCTTTGCCGCTTGCTCGGGGAATTCCAGATCCAGCAAAGCAGTGAACTCATCACCGCCCATGCGCGCCAGAATGTCGAAGGGCCGCAGACAGGCCTTCAACTGCTCGGACACCCAACGCAGCGCCCGGTCGCCGGCATCGTGACCGAGGGAATCGTTGACCCGCTTGAAGCCGTCGAGGTCCAGATACAGCAGCACCCAGGCGCTGTCGGAACGGTCGCCACGAAGCAGCAGGTTTTCCGCCGTCTGGTAAAAGCCGCGACGATTGAGCAGCCCGGTCAATGGGTCAGTGACCGCCTGGAACTCCAGTTGCTGATGCAGATGGCGCACCACCGACATGTCCAGCACCGTCACCACCATCGCATGTTGTTCGCTGGGCAACGGTGCGCAAGACAGAGCCACAGGCACCTGCTGGCCGGGCGCCGTACGCAGCAATGCATCATGCAGGCGCAAGGTTTCGCCGCGTTTGTAACCGGCGAACAGCTCGGAGTCGGCCCAGATCGGGATGTGCGGATTTTGTAGGAAATCCAGGAACTCTTTGCCTTGCAGGTCTTGCACCGTGGCATTGAGCAGCCGCGACATCGCCGGATTGGCAAAGCGGATCAGACCGTCCTCACCGACCACCAGGATGCCTTCGGCGGCATTGTCCAGCACAGAGGCATTAAACGCGCGCGCGACCTCCAGATCGTGGCTCAGGCGCTGCAACGCACGGCGATTGCGCTGATGCTCGAGCAGCGCCTGGACTTTGGGCTTGAGAATTTGTGGGTCGAACGGTTTGAACAGGTAATCCACCGCGCCGCTCGCATAGCCCTTGATCACAGCGTCCTGGGACTGTTCGTTAGCCGTGAGGAAAATGATGGGGGTGAGGCAGGTTCGTTGGCTGCCGCGCATCAGGCGTGCCACTTCAAAACCGTCCATGCCCGGCATCTGCACATCCAGCAGCACCAGGTCGACATCGTGTTCGAGTAACAGACTGAGTGCCTCGAAGCCCGAGGCGGCGGTCATGACCTGCCAGTCCTGGCGCTGCAACAACGCGCGCATGCTGATCAGGTTTTCAGGGTAATCATCAACGATTAAAAGGATTGAACTGCCTTCAGCTGGCGTGGGTTGCGCGCATTCCATGCTGCTTCTCTTATGCGGGACGTCAGGCCGGTTTCTCGTGAAAACCGGACAAATACTAAGCCTTCACTCTAGACCGGGTTCCGCAAAAGCAGAAGCTATCAGTACGCCATCATTTAACTAAAGCGTCCATTTGCCGACTAACGGTCGGCGCCACAGGCCCCTAAAACCGGGAAAGATGGCCTTTTAACAGGATTTTGACGTCACCCGTTTGTCATTTACGCATTAACAAATTGAACTTCTGCGCTTATAAGGATTGCCCCAAGGCGCGTGCTAGAGCTTCTGGCACGTGCGTGCAGTAAAAAATTCGTGGAAGCTTTTGTCTATGATCGATCTCGCAACCTGGAACCTCAGTGTTCCCGTCGGCAATCCGCCGTACACCGTTGAAACGTCAAAACTGGTGGATGGCTTCAAGGATCAATACTTCCACTCCGACACCGGTACCTTGTTTTTCTGGGCCCCGGTCACCGGTTCCAAAACTGAAAATGCGAAGTACCCCCGTACCGAACTTCGCGAAACCTACAGCAATGGCACCCTGAAAAACTGGCTCTACCCGGACGCCGACAATACCCTGCGCGCCACCCTGGCAGTGAATCAGGTACCGAGTTCGGGGAAGATCGTTATTGGCCAGATTCACGCCTATGAAAGCCAGAAGCCCCTGGTGAAGCTCGAGTATCAGTACTCGACCAGCACGGAGTCGGGCAACATCGTCGCCAAAGTGCGCATGCACCCCGATGACGGCGAAGGACGGGTAATCACCATTGCTACCGGGGTGAAACTGGATCGGGAGTTTTCCTACCTCATCCACCTGAGCCCGGGCGGAGCGTTGGGCATCAGTGCGGCGGGCTACCAGTGGGACACCGAAATCAGCAAGACCTGGAGCGTCAAGCCGCTGTACTTCAAGGCGGGGGTGTATGTGCAGGACCACACCGGGTACACCAGCGAAGGCGGGAAAGTGACGTTCAGCAAGCTGGATATTGATCACGACAAGTAGCGTTTCTATCGTTTCCAAGAATACCGCAAATCCCCGTAGCAGCTGCCGAGCCTGCGAGGCTGCGTTCGAGGACGAAGTCCTCGCCAGCCCGGTGAATCCGGTCTAACTGAATAAATACGTTGTCTGATTTACGACTGCTGCGCAGCCGAACGCAGCCTCGCACGCTCGACAGCTGCTACAACCAAATGATCTGAGCCTCCGAAAACTCGTAGGACTCCTCCGACCGTGGCGAGGGAGCTTGCTCCCGCTGGGCTGCGAAGCAGCCCAAACCCCTCCCCCCAATTTCCTCAGACACACCACATCGCCCGGTTCTATTGCCCCTACGCCACCGAACGAGACCAAACCGTCTCACCACATGACCGAAAAGGCGTCCTACAGCCCGGTTGCGGCTACCCGAATCGCGGCCTAAAGTTGGCCTGTCGCTGACATCGTTGGCGATAGGGTTTCGCAGCCCTAACGATACGTGTAGTAACCTAGCGCCTCGAAAATGACGGGGCGCATCAGTACCCGTCCTCCTTTTTATGGTGGCTGTGTGTGGGAGACCTTCGGGTCTGCCGGGTTCCTTGTATCCTCGGTCTGCGAACCCGCACACAGCTACCACCCCATTCGGTTCGCAGCGAACGGCAGTAGCTCTTCTTTTCGATATAAGGAAGATTTACTTATGACAATGAACAACCCGCCCCGCCGCTTCACCCCCATGTCCCAATTCGCCACCGACTACCCCGTCCTGCTCATCGACAGCGACGCCCCGCTACGCGAACTCCACAACTGCGTCAGCGAACGCCTCAATGCCGTTCTCAAATACCTGCACCTGATGGCCTGCACCAGCTTGCCCGACTATGCCGAGAACGACATCAACACCGTCACCAACATCGCCCGGATCATGATCCAGGATGTAAGCGATGTGTTTCGGGTGATTGAGCAGCGCGGATTTGAAACGCCCAAGAATCAGTAGCCAATTTTCAGGCAATAAAAAACCCGCATCGCTGCGGGTTTTTTTAATACCGGTAATAACGTTCCAGGCTTAGTTGACCTTAGCGTTCAACTCACCCTTCAAATACCGCTGATACATCGCTTCCAACGAGATCGGCTTGATCTTAGAAGCATTACCAGCAGTACCAAACGCCTCATAACGTGCAATACACACATCACGCATGGCAGTAACAGTCGCGCCGAAGAATTTACGCGGATCAAACTCGCTCGGATTGGTAGCCATCAAACGACGCATCGCACCGGTGGAAGCCAAACGCAGGTCAGTATCAATGTTGACCTTGCGCACGCCATGCTTGATGCCTTCAACAATCTCTTCAACCGGTACGCCGTAGGTTTCTTTGATGTCGCCGCCGTACTGGTTGATGATCGCCAGCCAGTCTTGCGGAACCGAAGAAGAACCGTGCATCACCAGGTGGGTGTTCGGGATGCGTTTGTGGATTTCTTTGATGCGGTCGATGGCCAGCACGTCGCCGGTAGGCGGCTTGGTGAACTTGTACGCGCCGTGGCTGGTGCCGATGGCGATGGCCAGTGCGTCGACCTGGGTGCGCTTGACGAAGTCAGCGGCTTCTTCCGGGTCGGTCAGCATTTGGCTGTGATCCAGAACGCCTTCGGCGCCGATGCCGTCTTCTTCACCGGCCATGCCGGTTTCCAGCGAACCCAGGCAGCCCAGCTCGCCTTCTACCGATACGCCGCAGGCGTGAGCCATGGCCACGGTTTGTTGGGTCACGCGGATGTTGTAGTCGTAGTCGGTCGGGGTCTTGCCGTCTTCGCCCAGGGAACCGTCCATCATCACCGAGCTGAAGCCCAGTTGGATAGAGCGCTGGCAGACGTCAGGGCTAGTGCCGTGGTCCTGGTGCATGCACACCGGGATGTGCGGGAATTCTTCGATGGCTGCCAGGATCAGGTGACGCAGGAACGGGGCGCCGGCGTATTTGCGAGCACCGGCCGAAGCCTGGACGATCACCGGGGAGTCAGTCTTGTCAGCGGCTTCCATGATGGCGCGCATCTGCTCAAGGTTGTTAACGTTGAAGGCTGGAACGCCGTAGCCGTACTCGGCTGCGTGGTCCAGCATCTGGCGCATGCTGATAAGTGCCATTGTGTGTGTCTCTCCCGGTTGAGGGTCGTTAATCGTGCCAGCCTGCCGTAGCGGCGGCGGCTATTCAAGTTATTGCAGATCGGGGGTCAGCCCGGCCTGCCAATTCGGTGTTGCCTCAATCTTGCGGCGTTACTGCGTTTTGCAACCACGGCCGATCAAATCATTGGTGGCGACCCAGTACACCAGGCCTTCCTCACCTTTTATGTGAAACGCCAGCATGTCATTGCTGTACAGCGAACCTTCGGCGCCCGGCTCATGCTTCAAGCGGTAGACCTGGTCGGCACCGCCCAGGCGGACGTCGACTTCCTTGCGGCTGTCGTCGGTGTAGCGCCAGAGCACTTTGGCCTGGCTGTCACAGGTCCAGGTGGTCCAGTTGTCCGTCGATTCGGCAGGCTTGAACAGGTTCAAATTAGCGCAACCTGCCAGCAGAGCCAGCGCCGTAACGGCGATAAAACCTTTCATCCATGTTCCTCGACCGACAGCGCACGCCGCCAGCCCTGAGTAAAGTGTCAGACCCGTCAAGGGCAACCATGTTCCTTGGCCGGGGTCTGTGTCTCGTATTTGTCCAGGCCATCAGGCCCGGAACGCTTGTTGATCACCGGGTTGGTTTCCGCCTGCCAGTCGGCCTGGTAACAGCCTTTGTCCTGTTCAGGCGTCTCGGGTACTTTCGGGGCTTTCGGGTTACTCCCGCAAGCCGCCAGCATACCCGCGACAATCAACAGCGCTAACGTCTTGACCATCTGAACACTCCTTTGCCTGGTCAAATGAACGACCTCAGGCCTTGGCCCGGCTTTCCAGGACTTCAACGGCCGGCAGCACCTTGCCTTCGACGAACTCGAGGAACGCACCGCCGCCGGTAGAAATGTAGGAGATCTGATCGGCAACGCCATATTTATCGATAGCGGCCAGGGTGTCGCCGCCACCGGCGATGGAGAACGCCGAGCTTTCTGCGATGGCCTGGGCCAGGACTTTGGTGCCGTTACCGAACTGGTCGAATTCGAACACGCCCACCGGGCCGTTCCACAGGATGGTTTTGGAGGACTTCAGCAGCTCGGCAAAATTCGCCGCGGTCTGTGGGCCGATGTCCAGAATCATGTCGTCAGCGGCCACATCAGCGATCAGCTTGACGGTAGCGGTGGCGCTTTCAGCGAATTCCTTGGCAACCACGACATCGACCGGCAGCGGCACGCTGACCTTGGCGGCGATGGCGCGAGCGGTGTCCAGCAGGTCCGGCTCGTACAGGGACTTGCCGACCGGGTGACCGGCAGCCGCCAGGAAGGTGTTGGCAATGCCGCCGCCAACGATCAGCTGGTTGCAGATCTGGCTCAGGCTGTTCAGCACGTCGAGCTTGGTCGAGACCTTGGAGCCGGCAACGATGGCAGCCATTGGCTGGGCCGGGGCACCCAGGGCTTTGCCCAGTGCGTCCAGTTCGGCGGCCAACAACGGGCCGGCGGCCGCGACTTTGGCGAACTTGGCCACGCCATGGGTCGAACCCTCGGCGCGGTGAGCGGTGCCGAAGGCGTCCATCACGAACACGTCGCACAGGGCGGCGTATTGCTGGGCCAGTTCGTCAGCGTTCTTTTTCTCGCCTTTGTTGAAGCGTACGTTTTCGAACAGCACGATGTCGCCGGCCTTCACGTCAACGCCGCCCAGGTAATCAGCCACCAGTGGCACTTCGCGGCCCAGGGCTTTGCTCAGGTAGTCAGCGACTGGCTTGAGGCTGTTCTCGGCCGAGAACTCGCCTTCGGTCGGACGGCCAAGGTGCGAGCAGACCATCACGGCCGCGCCTTTTTCCAGGGCCAGCTTGATGGTCGGCAGCGAGGCCAGGATTCGCGCATCGCTGGTGACAACACCGTCCTTGACTGGGACGTTGAGGTCTTCGCGGATCAGTACGCGCTTACCTTGCAGATCGAGGTCGGTCATCTTCAACACGGTCATGGGTCGCATTTCCTACTGTTTTGGAGAGCAGTGTTTTGGAGAGCCAGCTGATTGCAGATAGTGTTCCGCAACATCCAGCATTCGGTTGGCAAAACCCCATTCGTTGTCGAACCAGGCCAGGATGTTCACCAGCCGTGGGCCGGAAACTCGGGTCTGACTGGCATCGACGATGGCCGAATGTGGGTCATGATTGAAATCACAACTGGCGTGAGGCAACTCGGTGTAGGCCAGAAGGCCTTTGAGCGGGCCAGTGGTGGCGGCCTCGCGCAAAATCCGGTTGATCTCGGTGGCGTCGGTGTCGCTCACGGTCTGCATCGTAATGTCGAGGCAAGACACGTTAACCGTCGGCACCCGCACGGCTTTGGCCTGAATTCTCCCGGCAAGTTCCGGTAACAGGCGTTCGATGCCGCGCGCCAGACCAGTGGACACCGGAATCACCGACTGAAACGCCGAACGGGTGCGGCGCAAGTCTTCGTGATGATAGGCGTCGATCACCGGCTGATCGTTCATCGCCGAGTGAATGGTGGTGATCGACACGTATTCCAGACCAATGGCCTGATCCAGCAGGCGCAACAGCGGCACGCCGCAGTTGGTGGTGCAGGACGCGTTGGACACCAGCAACTCATCACCGGTCAGGCAATCCTGGTTCACGCCGTAGACGATGGTGGCGTCGACATCCGCCTCGCTGGCCATCGGCTGGGAAAACAGCACACGCGGTGCGCCAGCGTCGAGGAAACGCTGGCCGTCTTCGCGAGTGTGGTAAGCGCCGGAGCACTCCAGCACCAGATCGACGCCCAACGACGCCCAATCGATGCCTTCGGGGGTGGCACTGCGCAGGACCTTCACGCAGTCGCCATTAATATGCAGACAATCGCCGTCGACCTTCACTTCCCCGGGAAAACGCCCGTGAGTGGAGTCGAAGCGTGTCAGGTACTCGATGCTGGCCATGTCAGCCAGATCGTTGATCGCAACAATTTCAAACCCGGCCTTATCGCCTCGCTCAAACAACGCACGCAAGACGCAACGACCAATCCGGCCGTAGCCGTTGAGTGCAACTTTGTAAGGACGCGGTTGAGGCATGGGGTTCTCGATTACCTGGGTGAATCCGTCATTGCAGCGTTGTCTGAGCCACCGCTTTCGCGAGCAGGCTCGCTCCCACATGG
This sequence comes from Pseudomonas sp. LB3P25, assembly GCF_054897985.1. Lineage (NCBI taxonomy): Bacteria > Pseudomonadati > Pseudomonadota > Gammaproteobacteria > Pseudomonadales > Pseudomonadaceae > Pseudomonas > Pseudomonas sp. LB3P25. Next base: position 6,752,867 of record NZ_CM142711.1, read on the forward strand.
GCAATGTAGATCCCTGTGGGAGCGAGCCTGCTCGCGAAGTCGGCGGTTCAGACGCCGCGTCTTCTGGATCAGTCTTCCAACAGCTCTTCAGCCTGACCCAGGATGTTTTCCAGGGTGAAGCCGAACTCTTCGAACAAGGCTGGCGCAGGCGCCGACTCGCCGTAGGTGGTCATGCCGATCACGCGGCCTTCCAGGCCCACGTACTTGTACCAATAGTCCGCGTGCGCGGCTTCAATGGCGATGCGGGCGCTGACCTGCAACGGCAGAACCGCTTGCTTGTAGCCGGCGTCCTGAGCATCGAACACGCTGGTGCAAGGCATCGAAACAACACGTACTTTGCGACCTTGTTCGGTCAGCTTGTCGTAGGCCTGAACCGCCAGACCCACTTCCGAACCGGTGGAGATCAGGATCAACTCAGGCTCGCCGTCGCAGTCCTTCAACACGTAACCGCCACGGGCGATGTCGGCGATCTGGAACGCATTGCGGGTTTGGTGCTGCAGGTTCTGACGCGAGAAGATCAGCGCCGAAGGGCCGTCCTTGCGTTCCAGAGCCAGTTTCCAGCACACCGCCGATTCAACGGCATCGGCAGGACGCCAGGTGTCGAGGTTCGGCGTGCTGCGCAAGCTGGTCAGTTGCTCGATCGGCTGGTGAGTCGGGCCGTCTTCGCCCAGACCGATGGAGTCGTGGGTGTAGACGAACACCACGCGCTTCTTCATCAGCGAGGCCATGCGCACGGCGTTGCGGGCGTATTCCATGAACATCAGGAAGGTCGCGCCGTACGGCACCAGGCCGCCGTGCAGGGACACGCCGTTCATGATTGCGCTCATGCCGAATTCGCGAACGCCGTAGTACACGTAGTTGCCGCTGGCGTCGTCAGCCGACACGCCTTTGCAACCTTTCCACAGGGTCAGGTTGGAACCGGCCAGGTCAGCCGAGCCGCCCAGCAGTTCAGGGAGCAGCGGGCCGTAGGCATTCAATGCATTCTGGCTGGCTTTACGGCTGGCGATGGTTTCGCCCTTGGCGGCGACTTCAGCAATATAAGCCGAGGCTTTTTCAGCGAAGTCTTCCGGCAGGTCGCCACTCAGGCGACGAACCAGCTCGTTGGCCAATTCAGGGAAGGCAGCGGAGTAGGCCGCGAAACGCTGATCCCATTCGGCTTCGGCCGCACGACCGGCTTCCTTGGCGTCCCACTCGGCGTAAATGTTGGCCGGGATTTCGAACGGGCCGTGATTCCATTTCAGCGCAGCGCGGGTCAGCGCGATTTCCGCGTCACCCAGTGGGGCGCCGTGGCAGTCTTCTTTGCCTTGCTTGTTCGGCGAACCGAAACCGATGGTGGTCTTGCAGCAGATCAGGGTTGGCTGATCGCTTTTGCGCGCGGTATCGATCGCGATCTTGATCTCTTCAGGGTCGTGACCGTCGACGTTGCGGATGACCTGCCAGTTGTAGGCTTCGAAACGCTTAGGCGTGTCATCGGTGAACCAGCCTTCGACTTCGCCGTCGATGGAGATGCCGTTGTCATCGTAGAAGGCGATCAGTTTGCCCAGGCCCAACGTACCGGCCAGGGAGCCGACTTCGTGGGAAATACCTTCCATCATGCAGCCATCACCCAGGAACACGTAGGTGTGGTGGTCGACAACGTTGTGGCCCGGACGGTTGAACTGCGCCGCCAGTACTTTCTCTGCCAGGGCAAAACCCACGGCGTTGGCCAAGCCTTGGCCCAGTGGACCGGTGGTGGTTTCAACGCCTGGGGTGTAGCCCAATTCCGGGTGACCCGGGGTGCGGCTGTGCAGTTGGCGGAAGTTCTTCAGGTCATCGATCGACAGATCGTAGCCGGTCAGGTGCAGCAGCGAGTAGATCAACATCGAGCCGTGACCGTTGGACAGCACGAAGCGGTCACGGTCGGCGAACGATGGATTGCTCGGGTTGTGCTTCAGGTAGTCACGCCAAAGTACTTCGGCGATATCCGCCATACCCATAGGGGCACCGGGATGGCCGCTGTTGGCTTTTTGCACGGCATCCATGCTGAGGGCACGAATGGCGTTGGCACGCTCACGACGGCTGGGCATCGCTGTTCTCCTGCGGATATTGAATCGAGAGTGAATAAAACGAAACGGAAAAAAGGCGAGCATTTTCCCTCACCCACCCGCCTCGGGGCAATGACAGATAGTCATCTGAGGGCGTTTTTCCGGTGGATAAAGTCGCATTTGCCTGGTGAAACCTTTCCGCTGACGATTTGTAGAGTGACCCTCTCCCCAAGAAGTGCCATCTATCGAGCAATATCAAAACTTTTTGATATTGCTCTTGCGGTGTTTTCTGACCGTCACTAGACTGCTGGCCTTATGAATTTACGTGTGCCTTCCATTCAACATGACGATTGCGATGAGCTGGCGGCCCTGTGCAAGGCCGGCGGCGATCCTCTGCGGCTGAATGTATTGCGCGCGCTGGCCAACGATTCGTTTGGCGTACTGGAGTTGGCGCAGATTTTTGGCATCGGCCAGTCCGGCATGAGTCATCACCTCAAGGTATTGGCCCAGGCCGACCTCGTGGCGACGCGCCGTGAAGGCAACGCGATTTTCTACCGTCGCGCCCTGCCCCACACCGACCTGCTGGGCGGCAAGCTGCATGCCGCTCTATTGGAAGAAGTGGACAACCTGACCCTGCCTGTCGATGTGCAGTCGCGGATCGGTCAGGTCCATGGACAACGAGCGGCGGCCAGCCAGGACTTTTTCTCACGGGTCGCGGAGAAGTTTCGTGCCCAGCAAGACTTGATCGCCGGCCTGCCGCAATACCGCGAAAGCGTGGTGGCACTGCTCGACAAGCTGAGTTTCAGCGAAGGCGCCACGGCCATCGAAGTCGGCCCCGGCGACGGCGCTTTTCTGCCGGAACTGGCCCGCCGCTTCACGCAGGTCACGGCGCTGGACAACAGCCCGGCGATGCTCGAGCTGGCTCGCCAGGTTTGCGAACGTGAAAGGCTGGCTAACGTCAGCCTGCAATTGGCCGATGCATTGAACGGTGTCAGCCTCAAGGCTGACTGCGTTGTATTGAACATGGTGCTGCACCATTTCGCCGCGCCGGCCGAAGCACTCAAGCACATGGCCGACTTGCTGCAACCGGGCGGTAGCCTGCTCGTGACAGAGTTATGTAGCCACAACCAGAGTTGGGCCAGGGAGGCCTGCGGTGATCTCTGGTTGGGGTTTGAACAGGACGATTTGGCCCGTTGGGCCACCGCTGCGGGACTCGTTCCCGGGGAAAGCCTTTATGTAGGCTTACGTAATGGTTTCCAGATCCAGGTCCGCCATTTTCAGCGACCGGCTGGCGACACTCACCATCGGTAAATTCAGGAAAAAATCGAGATGAGCGAATACTCCCTCTTCACCTCCGAGTCCGTGTCCGAAGGACATCCGGACAAAATCGCCGACCAGATTTCCGATGCGGTGCTGGACGCCATCATTGCTGAAGACAAGTTCGCCCGCGTGGCGTGCGAGACCCTGGTAAAAACCGGCGTGGCAATCATCGCAGGTGAAGTCACCACGTCGGCCTGGGTCGACCTGGAAGACATCGTCCGTAACGTGATTCTCGACATCGGCTACAACAGCTCCAATGTCGGCTTCGACGGTGCGACCTGCGGCGTGATGAACATCATCGGCAAGCAGTCCCCCGACATCAACCAGGGTGTCGATCGTGCCAAGCCTGAAGATCAGGGCGCCGGCGACCAGGGCCTGATGTTCGGCTACGCCAGCAACGAAACCGACGTGCTGATGCCAGCACCGATCACCTTCTCGCACCAGCTGGTTCAGCGCCAGGCCGAAGCCCGTAAATCCGGCCTGCTGCCTTGGCTGCGCCCGGACGCCAAGTCGCAAGTGACGTGCCGTTACGAAGACGGCAAGGTTGTCGGTATCGACGCCGTTGTACTGTCGACCCAGCACAACCCTGACGTGTCCTACAAAGACCTGCGCGAAGGCGTGATGGAGCTGATCGTCAAGCACGTACTGCCTGCCGAACTGCTGACCAAAGACACCCAGTTCCACATCAACCCGACTGGCCAGTTCATCATCGGTGGCCCGGTAGGCGACTGCGGTCTGACCGGTCGCAAGATCATCGTTGACAGCTACGGCGGCATGGCCCGTCACGGCGGTGGCGCGTTCTCCGGTAAAGATCCATCGAAAGTTGACCGTTCGGCAGCCTACGCGGGTCGTTACGTGGCCAAAAACATCGTGGCGGCCGGCCTGGCCGAGCGTTGCGAGATTCAGGTTTCCTACGCGATTGGTGTTGCTCAGCCGACTTCGATCTCGTTGAACACCTTCGGCACTGGCAAAATCAGCGACGACAAAATCGTCAAACTGGTTCGCGAAGTGTTCGACCTGCGTCCATACGCAATCACCACCATGCTCGACCTGCTGCACCCGATGTACCAGGAAACCGCTGCGTACGGCCACTTCGGTCGCACGCCGGCTACCAAGACTGTGGGCGAAGACACTTTCACCACCTTCACTTGGGAAAAGACCGACCGCGCCGATTCCTTGCGCGCTGCTGCCGGCCTGTAAGACTTCCCCGGCGGTACCAAAAGCCCTGCACGGTTCGCCGTGCGGGGCTTTTTATGTGCGCCCAGCATGGGCGCAATCTTGTGGGTGAAAGTCCCGCCGTAAGCTGACCACAGCGAACGAAGTGAAGCGCAACTGCATGAGGGCGACCGAGTGTGGGGAGGAAGCGTGGATCGAAGCCATGAGCCGATGTACAAGAACCGGATAGAAGGCGAAGCCGATCAGGGCGAGCGGGCATAAAACCGCGAAGCTCTTGTGGTCAAGGATCAGGTTGCGTAAATCCGGCGGTTGTGTGGTGAAGGATTGCGTTCTTACCTGGGGAGATCTCGCCTTGTGCCTGAAAGGGCGACGGTGCAAGCCGGAGCGAGAAGTCAGCAGAGGCCGTAGTAGTCTTTTTTTTTTTTTTGACGAAGGGCCGAACGAGAGAAAGCGTTATAGGCCATGTTGATGCGAACGACCGGAAGTCAGATGCCTGCCAAACGCGGGGCGGATGTGAGGACGCGAGCGGTGAAACCGTGAGAAGCCCCATCAGCGACGAGGTCAATCGCCCGCAAGATGAATCCGACAACGCAGGGCAAGGGCTGCTGGATCGGGCCTTTGCGAGAGAAAACCTGAAGCGGGCATGGAAGCGGGTCAAGGCCAACAAGGGAGCAGCGGGCGTCGATGGTCTGGATATTGAACAGACCGCCGAACATCTACTGAGCCAGTGGGCGGCGATTCGCGAACAGCTTCTTTCAGGCGTCTACCGGCCCAGCCCGGTACGACGTGTGGTCATCCCCAAACCTGACGGCGGTCAGCGCGAGTTGGGAATTCCAACGGTCACCGATCGCTTGATCCAACAAGCGTTGCTGCAAGTCTTGCAACCAGAACTCGATCCGACTTTCAGTGAACACAGCTACGGCTTTCGCCCGGGACGTTGCGCGCAGGATGCTGTTTTGGCGGCTCAGCGCCATGTGTCTTCAGGGCGAAGAGTGGTGGTGGATGTTGATCTGGAGAAGTTCTTCGACCGGGTCGATCACGATATTTTGATTGATCGTTTACGCAAGCGGATTGCGGATCGGGCGGTTATCCGGCTGATTCGGGCGTATCTGGATGCGGGAACGCAGATCAATGGCGTAGTCGAGAAAAGCCGCTGCGGGGCGCCGCAAGGCGGCCCGCTGTCGCCGTTGCTGGCGAACGTGCTGCTGGACGAAGTGGATCGGGAACTTGAACGTCGAGGTCATTGCTTCGTGCGCTATGCCGACGATGCGAATGTGTATGTTCGCAGCAAGAAGGCCGGGCAGCGAGTGATGGCCTTGCTCAAGCGTCTGTATGAAAAGCTGCACTTGAGCGTCAACGAGAGCAAGAGTGCGGTGGCGAGTGTATTTGGTCGCAAGTTTCTGGGGTACGCGTTCTGGGCTTCTCCACAAGGCGTCAAAAGGACAGTAGCGGTCAAAGCGCGTCAGCGCTTCAAACAGTGCATCCGCTGGTTTACCCGGCGCTCAGGTGGCCGCAGCTTGCAACAAGTTGTCGACCGATTAAGGCCCTACATGCTTGGCTGGAAGGGATATTTCGGCTTGTCGCAAACTCCCAGAATCTGGCGAGAGTTAGATGAATGGATACGACACCGACTACGAGCAATCCAGCTCAAGCAATGGCGGCGTAGTTCAACGATCTATCGAGAGCTGCGCAGGTTGGGTGCAAGTGAGGCTACTGCTCGCAAAGTGGCGGGAAGCTCTCGCTGCTGGTGGCGCAATAGCGCTCTTGAACTCAACCGAGTGCTCGATATAGCGTGGTTCGACAGAACGGGTTTACCGCGTCTCTCCTGACCTCAATCTCTCGAACCGCCCGGTGCGGACCCGCATGCCGGGTGGTGTGGCAGGGGAACGGCCTATGAAGGCCGTCCCCTATGCCGATTGCGCGATAATTGAAAGATCGCAGCCTCGTTTCACTCGACAGCTCCTACAGGGATTTGTGTAGGAGCTGTCGAGTGAAACGAGGCTGCGATCTCTTGATCTTCCTGTCCCTCGAAACACACCGAAAAACATCCTCGCTACCGACGCCCGAAAGCTGACTAACCTTGAAAGCATTCTCCCTGAGCAAGGACGCTCACGATGCTTCTGCGCCTGTTTTTCTGTTTTTTCCTGACCTTTCTTTGCCTGAGTTCAAACGCTGCCGATTGCCCCGACTGGCCACCCGCACGCGCCCTGAACGAAATCACGGCACTGCAAAAACAAATCGACCTATGGGACGACCACTATCACCGCAACGGACGCTCACTGGTCGCCGACGAAATCTATGATCAATCCCGCGCGCGACTGATCGAATGGCGGAAATGTTTTGACCTGGGTTTGGCGCCCGAACCTTTGCGCACCGCCGGCGGCACGATCACCCACCCCATCGCCCACACAGGCCTGGAAAAACTCCACGATGGTCGCGCCGTCGAAGCCTGGCTAAAAGGACGGAGCGATGTCTGGATTCAACCCAAGATAGACGGCGTGGCGGTGACCCTGATCTACCGCAAAGGCCTGCTGACTCAGGCTATCAGTCGCGGTGACGGGATAAATGGCCAGGACTGGACGGCTTCGGCGCGCCAGATCGCCGCCATCCCCCAACAATTGCCACAGCCGCTGGACCTGCTGCTGCAAGGCGAGCTCTATTGGCGCCTGACCGACCACGTACAGGCCCGTGCCGGCAGCCTCAATGCACGCGCCACAGTGGCCGGTTTGATGGCCCGTAAGAAGTTGAACACAGAGCAAGCCGCCGGGATCGGCCTGTTTGTCTGGGACTGGCCCCAAGGCCCGGCCAGTTTGCCGACCCGCGTCGCGGCCCTGGATGAGTTGGGTTTCCCGAGCACCGCACCTTACAGTCACTCGATCAAGGTATTTGCCGACGCTGAACGCTGGAGAGATCACTGGTATCGTTCGCCCCTTCCTTTCACCAGTGATGGCATCGTCCTGCGCCAGGATCAGCGCCCACCCGCCGAGCGCTGGCAGGCTAAACCGCCCTATTGGAGCGTCGCCTGGAAATACCCTTTTGCCCAGGCCTTGGCCGAGGTGCGCAAGGTCCACTTCAAGATTGGACGGACCGGACGGATCACCCCGGTACTGGAACTGACACCGGTTATGCTCGATGACCGGCAGATCAAACGCGTCAGTGTGAGTTCACTGCAACGCTGGGAGACGCTGGATATCCGGCCCGGAGACCAGGTCGCCATCAGCCTGGCAGGCCTGACCATTCCCAGGCTTGACGGTGTCATGCTGCGCAGCACCCAACGCGCTGAATTGAGCGTACCGCTGGCGGAGGACTTTCATCATTTGAGTTGTTGGCAGCCGACACCGGGGTGCGAAAGCCAATTCCTCGCCCGACTGACCTGGCTCAGCGGCAAGCAGGGACTGGCGTTGCCGCATGTCGGTCCTGGCACCTGGGAGAAACTTTTCGAAACAGGCCGTCTGAATGGCCTGCTGGATTGGTTAACCCTCGACGCTCAAGAGCTTGCTAACATTAGCGGCTTCGGCGAACGCAGCAGCGCTCGTCTGTTGAACAGTTTCAACAGCGCCCGGCAACGCCCTTTCGCTCGCTGGCTCAAAGCCCTGGGTTTGCCGCCGACCGGCCAGGCACGGCTTGCCGATTCATGGCAGGAACTGGCACAACGAAATATCGAGCAATGGCAGGCAGAAGCCGGCATCGGCCCGGGGCGCGCAGCGCAACTGAGCGCATTTTTCCGCGACCCGCAGGTCCTGGCCTTGAGTGAAACATTACGTATTGCGGGGATTGACGGTTTTTAGCGGCCGGTGATGCCCGTCAACCCGGGAACCCAATGGTGCCGCTGGGCTCAAACACCCCATCGCCACATCGACCCGATTGCCTTTTCACATGGAGCCTTTATGAAACTTCTTTCACCGCTCGCCCTGTTGACCCTTTGCAGCGTGCTGGCCGCTCCACTAATGGCCGCCGAAGAAGCTCCGGGCCTGACCGGCTGCGCCGCAAAGAAGCAGGGCATCATCAACCAGATTGAACTGGCCAAGTCCCACGGCAACGCTGATCAGCAAGCCGGCCTTGAAACGGCCCTGAGTGAAGTCACTGCTCAATGCACAGATGCTTCCCTGAAGAAAGAACGGGAAAACAAGGTGCTCGACGCCAAGCACGAAGTCAGCAAGCGTCAGGCCGATCTGGACAAGGCCATGAAGAAAGGCGACGCCGAGAAGATCAACAAGCGCAAAGACAAACTCGCCGAGTCCCGCAAGGAATTGCAGGACGCACTCGATGAGCTGGATAAGTAAGCCATCCAGATCAATGATCCCGAAATTCTTTATGGCACGCACTACAGGCATCTTCGACTTTCTGCACTGCGGGGCCCAGGTTACTGGCCTTGTAAGGCTGAACCTTGCTGGCAATCACCAACTCACCGGTGGCGGCTTCAAGGGTGCTGACCATTTCCTGGAAGCGTGCCTGCTGCTGCCACACATTGTCCTTGGCGCTGGTGTGATCTTCTTCGCGCACCTGCGGAAAATGTTTCCACGGTTCACGGGACAACGCATCGAGCTTCATGGCGCCATCGGCGAATTTCGGACCGTCAAACGGGATGCGACCACGCAACATGCCGCCCAAGTCTTCGCCAGTCTTGAGCATTTGCTTGAAGATCGCCTTGCGCTGGCCCAGCGGCGAGTTGGGGTCGACACCACCGCAGGCGGACAACGCCAGGCAGGCCAGCAATACAACAGAAAGTCTTTTAAGAGTCATGGTGGCTTCAGGTCACGGGAAACGGCGGCCAGTATCCTCGCGTCATCGGCAAAGACCAATAGCCCTATTATCAATACGGGTTGTTTGAGCGCATGGAGCACTCAGGCAACCGGCAAAGGAATTACTCCATGAACAGCTGTTTCAAGGCATGGCGTCACAACCTCGCCTGGACTCTTCCGATGGTGGCCGTGCTTGCGGGCTGCACCGGTGGCGACAACAACAAACCAAAAACCCACGCCCTGGCTACCTACTCCAGCGCCACGTGGGAAGCACTTCCGACGGTGTCCGACAACGACCTGGTCGCCGGCTTCGGTTCGTGGCGCAGCGCCTGCGCCCGACTCAAAGCCGACCCGGTCTGGGGCACGACCTGCGCGGCTGCCGCCAACGTGCCGCAAACCGCCAGCGACATTCGTGGCTTCCTCAAGCAGAACCTCGACGTCTACGGCCTGCGCGCCGCCAATGACAATCCCAACGGCTTGATCACCGGCTATTACGAGCCGGTCTACCCCGGCAGCCTGACGCAGACCGAAGTGGCGAAAATCCCGGTGTACGGTGTGCCTGAGGACATGATCATCGTTTCTCTGGACAGCCTCTACCCGGAACTCAAAGGGAAACGCCTGCGAGGCCGACTCGAAGGTCGCGTACTCAAGCCTTACGACGATGCGGCCACGATTGAAACCAAAGGGGTCAAGGCTCCTGTCGTTGCCTGGTTGACCGATCCGATGAACCTGCAATTTCTGCAAATCCAGGGCTCGGGTCGTATTCAGCTCGACGACGGCCGTCAATTGCGCATTGCGTATGCCGACCAGAACGGTCATCCGTATCGACCGATCGGCCGCTGGCTGGTTGATCAGGGTGAGCTGAAAAAAGAAGAAGTGACCATGGGCGCCATCAGCAATTGGGCCAAGGCCAATCCGACGCGCATTCCGGAACTGCTGGGCAGCAACCCCAGCTACGTATTCTTCACCCGCAACCCGGACAGCAACGAAGGGCCTCGCGGCTCGTTGAACGTACCGCTGACCGCCGGCTACAGCGCGGCGGTGGATCGCAAAGTGATTCCACTGGGCAGTCTGTTGTGGTTATCGACCACCAAACCGGACGGTACCGCACTGGTGCGCCCGGTAGCCGCTCAGGATACCGGCGGCGCAATTGCCGGCGAAGTCCGTGCGGACCTGTTCTGGGGCACAGGTGAGGCGGCCGGGCAATTGGCCGGCGACATGAAACAGCAGGGGCAGATCTGGATGCTCTGGCCTAAAGGCGCGACCCTGCCTGAAGTGCCGCAAGTGACCGACAAGCTTTAAAGTCAAAAGATCGCAGGCTCCCCGCAAAATCGCGGATGAGCATCGATCCAGTAGGCGCTGGCGAAGCCTGCGATCTTTTGATCTTGCTCTTAAACAGAAACCACAAAGAAACTGACGATCAACCCCAACCCCACCAACCACATCAGCGACCGCAAAATCGCCCAGTCCGCCAAGTAGCAAATGATGTACAGCAGCCGACTGGTGATGAACAACACCGACAGCACATTGATCGTCACCAGTTCGGCATTGCCGGCCAGGTGCGCAACGATCACCGCCGCCGCGAACGCGGGAGTCACTTCAAAACTGTTCAGATGCGCCGCATACGCGCGTCGGCCCAAACCATTCAGTGACTCGAGAAAGTCACGGGGGTCATAGTTGTCTTTCAGCCTGAACCCGCCACAGGCCCTGGCGATGCCCGTGCAGATATAGGGCAGGAAAATCGCGATCAAAATGCACCACAGAGCAACCGTCATAACGCAATCCCTTTTTCAGGTTTCAAGAGTCGAGCTCCAGTCAAAACTTCATCACCAGCATGCCGATCAGCACCAGCCCACAGGCTAGGAGCCGCGGCTTGCCGAAAGGTTCTTTCAGGTAACGCATGCCGAACAGCACCACCAGAATCACGCTGATCTCGCGCAATGCCGCCGCTTCGGCAATTGAGCCCAGCTGCATGGCCCACAGCACCAGAGCGTAGCTGAACAACACGCAAAACCCGACCGCCAACCCCAGTCGCCACTGCTCACGCCAGAACAACATGAAGGCCGGTCGCTTACGCACCAGCGCCAGTAACGGGAACGGCCAGGCGCTGAGCAACGTGACCCACACCAGGTAATCCAGCGGATGCGACCAGCGCCGCAACGCCTGGCCATCGATGAAGGTGTAGCAGCCGATGCACAGGCCAATCAGCGCCACCACCGGCAGCATCGACCATGGCAGACGCGCACCGCCACCGCCCTGCCAGAGCAGACACAGCATGCCGAACGGGATGAGTAGAATTCCGAAGATCTGCTGGTTCGTCAGCACCTCCCCGGCAAAGATCAGCGTCAGGGCCAGCACCACCAGCGGCGACAAGCCACGCATCAGCGGATAGACCAGCCCGAGATCACCGACCCTATAGGCCTGGATCAGCAAATAGCGATAGAGCAATTCAAATGCCGCCGACGCCAGAATCCACGGCCAGATGCCCAGGGGTGGCAACGCCACGAACGGCAACATCAGAGCGACAAACAGCATTGCAACGCTGTCCATGCAGGCCACCACCAGCAGCCGTTCCGCACTGAATTTGATCAGGGTATTCCACGCCGCGTGCAACAGCGCCGCTACTAACACCAGTGCTGTTGCAAGCACGGCACACTCCTTTTGTTGACCGCCCCCTCCCACGCAGGAGCACGGCTTGCCGGCGATGGCGTTCTTGAGATCGCCATCGCCGGCAAGCCGTGCTCCTACATGAAGCGGGGGAGATAATTGATTCGCCATATGTCAGCAGCTGTTTATACTGTAAGCGACCACGCCGCACTCAGTTGCGCACAAACCAATTCCAATAATTTTTGCCACCGCCCGCTCTCCCCAAGAACGGTCGTCGGCATGCGTATGCCTGATCAGAGCGTCAAGACTACCGACAGAGACCTCGCGCATGCCACTCGCCTTGCTTGCCCTCGCTGTTGCCGCGTTCGGCATCGGCACAACCGAATTCGTCATTATGGGCTTGCTGCCCGATGTCGCCCGCGACCTCGCCGTGAGCATCCCCCACGCGGGCCTGCTGATCACCGGCTACGCCCTGGGCGTGGTGTTCGGTGCACCGATCCTCGCAGTCGGCACCGCTAACATGCCGCGCAAAGCCACGCTGCTGGGCATGACGCTAATGTTCATCCTCGGCAACATCCTCTGCGCCCTGGCGCCGAACTACGCCACGCTGATGGCCGCGCGGGTAATTACTGCTCTGTGCCACGGGGCGTTCTTCGGCATCGGCTCGGTAGTCGCCGCCGGTTTGGTAGCGCCGAACAAACGCGCCCAAGCAATTGCGATGATGTTCACCGGCCTGACCCTGGCCAACGTGCTGGGCGTGCCTTTGGGCACCGCGCTCGGGCAATACGCCGGCTGGCGCTCGACGTTCTGGGCGGTGTCGGTGATCGGTGTGATCGCGGCCATCGCGCAGTGGGTCTGGCTGCCGAAGGACATCGCGATGGACAAGGCCAACCTCGCCAGCGAGTTCAAAGTGCTGGGCAAAGTCAACGTGTTGCTGGCGTTGGGCATGAGTGTGCTGGCGTCGACCAGCCTGTTCAGCGTCTTCACTTACATTGCCCCCATCCTGCAAGACATCACCGGCGTCAGCCCGCATGGCGTGACCATCATGTTGCTGCTATTCGGGGTCGGCTTGACCGCGGGCAGCATGCTCGGCGGTCGCCTGGCTGACAGTCGATTGCTGCCGTCGCTGGTGGGTATGGCGCTGGCTGTACTGGTCGTGTTGGCAGCGTTCACACAGACCAGTCACTCGGTGATTCCGGCGGCGATCACGCTGGTGTTGTGGGGTATTTTTGCCTTCGCACTGTGCCCGATCCTGCAGTTGCTGATCATTGACCAGGCGCATGAGGCACCGAACCTGGGCTCAACGCTGAACCAGAGCGCGTTCAACCTCGGCAACGCGGCCGGTGCGTGGATTGGTGGGCTGGTCGTTGCCAGTGGTGCGGATCTGGCGGACTTGCCGTGGACCGGCGCGCTGGTCAGTGGATTAACGGTGCTGACGGCGCTTTTCTATATCTATCTGCAACGTCGCGGTGTTGCTGCGGTCAATGTGTCCAGCTAATAGCTGCATCGCCCATGACATTGCATTCGCGAGCAGGCTCGCTCCCACACTGAATCGTCAGTGAACACCGATTTGGTGTACGACAGAGATCCAATGTGGGAGCGGGCTTGCTCGCGAAGAAGTTGACACGGTGTAGCAGCCACTCCCTTCGCCAGCGGCACAGGCCGAGCATCACTGACTACTTTGTGGTCTTCTGCAGGTCGGGCTCCGGGCCTTGATCCGTAGACTTCTTCGGCGGCCCGCTCTCACTGCGAATCTGCGCATGGCTGATCAGCGCGAAGATGAAGCTGCCGCCGATGATGTTCCCCGCCAGCGTCGGCCCGGCGAACACCAGCCAGAAATCTTTCCACGGCAACTCGCCGGCAAACACCAGATACGAGACCTCGGCCGAACCGACCACGATGTGGGTGAAATCCCCCAGCGCCATGAGGTAGGTGATGAGGATGATAATCCACATCTTCGCGCTCTCCATGGACGGAATCATCCAGACCATGGTGGCAATCATCCAGCCCGACACAATGCCTTTGGCGAACATCTGGCTGGCGTCGTTCTCCATGATCTTGCGCCCGATATCGAGGAAGGCCAGGTCGGTCTTGCTGTCGAAAATCGGCAGATTCAGCATCACATACGCCACCAGCAATGTGCCGCAGAGGTTGCCCACCAGCACCACCGACCACAGGCGTAGCAACCGACCAAAATTGTTCAGTGTGGGTTTGGTCATGATCGGCAGCACAGCCGTCAACGTGTTCTCGGTGAACAATTGCTGACGGGCGAGGATCACCGCGAGAAAGCCTGCGCAGTAACCGAAACTGGCGATCACCTTGAAGCCTTCGCCGTCCGGCAGACGGGAATTGAGCAGTCCCATGGCCATCAGCGACAGGCCCATGGTCAGGCCGGCCGCCAGCGCCGACCACCACAAGGCGGCGACGCTGCGTTCGAGTTCCTGATCGCCCTGGGTGCGGATGATTTCGTGCAACACCGCTGCCCGCGGCGGCTGGCTCTTGTCGACGTCGTGCTGTTCTTCAGGCGAGAGGTTCGGGGTCTTGCCGTCTTTTTGCGTGTCCATAAAGCTCCTGAACCTGTGGCGTGTCATGTAGGTACGACACGCGCGGTCCGAAGCTGTTCAGTGGTCCGCCAAATCATCGTTGACCGGTAGACCGCCTTCGCGAGCAGGCTCGCTCCCACACTGAATCTCAGTCGTTTACAGAAGTTGTGTTCGCTGAAGATCAAATGTGGGAGCGAGCCTGCTCGCGAAGGGCGCGCCGCCGGCTTCACTCGTTGATACCATCATCCTGGAACTGGTCTTTGACGTATTTGATCTCGGTCCGGCCGTGCGGCGCGGGCAAGCCGTCTTCACCCAGATTGACGAAGACGATCTTCTCCACCGTCAGGATGCTTTTGCGGGTGATCTTGTTACGCACTTCGCACTTCAGGGTGATTGAGGTGCGACCGAACTCGGTAGCAGTGATGCCCAGTTCGATGATGTCGCCCTGGCGCGAGGCACTGACGAAGTTGATTTCGGAAATGTACTTGGTGACCACACGCTGATTGCCCAGCTGAACGATGGCGTAGATCGCCGCTTCTTCGTCGAGCCAGCGCAACAGGCTGCCGCCGAACAGCGTGCCGTTGGGGTTGAGGTCTTCGGGTTTTACCCATTTGCGGGTGTGGAAATTCATATTCACTCCTGAGCGTCTTGCCGAATGATGGTGGGCATCATGGCAGAGCCCGAACTAGAGCTCTATTAAGCATCGACTATGGTCTCGATTACCGTTCAGACATTGACCAACAGAAACGCTTTGGAAGTATCGCTCACACGGCTATAATCGCCACCGTTTCAAAACGGTAACGTTTCGTGGCCCGCGTGGCCTGTTTTTCAGTTCAAATTCGGATGCCAGAAGTTCAGAGCCAAGGCGCTGTGACAAGTCATAGCTCGCTATGGCGAGGAACAGCAACGCAGGATCTGGGCTTCTGGCGCCGAAGTTGAACTGAAAAACGGGCTATGCGGGCCACCCGATACCGTTTTCCCGCCACCTGTCCGAGGGGCGCTGCAGCAGGTTCGACCTGTCAGGCTCGGATGGGGCGTTGCTTGACCGTTATCGGTCAGACACTAAACGCACAACGGCGCCCATTCGCATACATTACGAATGGAGGCTCATCATGAGCGCTGTTATCA
Organism: Pseudomonas sp. LB3P25; assembly: GCF_054897985.1. NCBI lineage: Bacteria > Pseudomonadati > Pseudomonadota > Gammaproteobacteria > Pseudomonadales > Pseudomonadaceae > Pseudomonas > Pseudomonas sp. LB3P25. The sequence goes on from NZ_CM142711.1 coordinate 6,768,407, forward strand.
CGCCTGCAGATTTTAACGATTACAAAGTTGCCGACATGTCCCTGGCTGCCTGGGGCCGTCGCGAAACCATCATCGCCGAATCCGAAATGCCAGCCCTGATGGGTCTGCGCCGCAAATACGCCGGTGAGCAGCCGCTCAAAGGCGCGAAGATCCTCGGCTGCATCCACATGACCATTCAGACTGCCGTGCTGATCGAAACCCTGGTTGCCCTGGGTGCCGAAGTACGTTGGTCGTCCTGCAACATTTTCTCGACTCAGGACCAGGCCGCTGCCGCTATCGCTGCCGCCGGCATCGCGGTTTTCGCCTGGAAAGGCGAAACTGAAGCAGAGTACGAGTGGTGCCTGGAGCAAACCATCCTCAAAGATGGCGCGCCTTGGGATGCCAACATGATCCTCGACGACGGCGGCGACCTGACCGAGCTGCTGCACAAGAAATACCCGGCGATCCTGGACCGCGTCCACGGCGTCACCGAAGAAACCACCACCGGCGTTCACCGCCTGCTGGACATGCTGGCCAAGGGCGAGCTGAAAATCCCGGCTATCAACGTCAACGACTCGGTGACCAAGAGCAAGAACGACAACAAGTACGGCTGCCGTCACAGCCTGAACGATGCGATCAAGCGCGGTACCGACCACCTGCTGTCCGGCAAGCAAGCGCTGGTCATCGGTTATGGTGACGTGGGCAAGGGCTCGGCCCAGTCCCTGCGTCAGGAAGGCATGATCGTTAAGGTTTCCGAAGTCGACCCGATCTGCGCCATGCAAGCCTGCATGGACGGTTACGAGCTGGTTTCGCCGTTCATCGACGGTATCAACAACGGTACTGAAGCAAGCATCGACAAAGCGCTGCTGGGCAAGATCGACCTGATCGTGACCACCACCGGTAACGTCAACGTTTGCGACGCGAACATGCTCAAAGCCCTGAAGAAGCGCGCCGTTGTCTGCAACATCGGCCACTTCGACAACGAAATCGACACTGCTTTCATGCGCAAGAACTGGGCATGGGAAGAAGTGAAGCCACAGGTTCACAAGATCCACCGTACCGGTCCTGGCGCATTCGACGCTCAGAACGACGACTACCTGATCCTGCTGGCCGAAGGCCGTCTGGTTAACCTGGGTAACGCAACCGGCCACCCAAGCCGCATCATGGACGGTTCGTTTGCCAACCAGGTTCTGGCGCAAATCTTCCTGTTCGGCCAGAAGTACGCCGACCTGTCGCCAGCCCAGAAAGCCGATCGCCTGACCGTTGAAGTACTGCCGAAGAAACTCGACGAAGAAGTGGCCCTGGAAATGGTCCGCGGTTTCGGCGGCGTGGTGACTCAACTGACCAAGACTCAGGCCGACTACATCGGCGTGACCGTTGAAGGTCCGTTCAAGCCGCACGCTTACCGCTACTGATCGGTTCCTGCCACTCAGGCAGGAACCACGCTGACCTGTAGGAGCAGAGCTTGCTCGCGATAGCATCACCACGGTGTTCCCCGGATACCGCGGCGCCTCCATCGCGAGCAAGCTCGGCTCCTACAATCAGCGAGGCGACTGCAAGGCTTACGTGTTTCCAAGGATATGACCATGTCCCAAGAACGTCGCTACAGCTTTGAGTTCTTCCCTACGAAGACCGACGCTGGGCATGAAAAACTGCTCGCCACTGCCCGTCAGCTGGCCACGTACAACCCCGATTTCTTCTCCTGCACCTATGGCGCGGGTGGTTCGACCCGTGATCGCACCCTCAACACCGTGTTGCAGCTCGAAAGCGAAGTCAAAGTACCTGCCGCACCGCATTTGTCCTGCGTTGGCGACAGCAAGGATGACTTGCGCGGCCTGCTGGCCCAATACAAGGCAGCCGGCATCACCCGTATCGTTGCCCTGCGCGGTGACCTGCCTTCCGGCATGGGCATGGCCAGTGGTGAAATGCGCCACGCCAATGACCTGGTTGAATTCATTCGTGAAGAAACCGGCGATCATTTCCATATCGAAGTCGCCGCTTATCCGGAGATGCATCCGCAAGCACGCAATTTCGAAGATGATCTGAATAACTTCGTGCGCAAAGCCAACGCCGGCGCCAACAGTGCGATCACCCAGTACTTCTTCAACGCCGACAGCTACTTCTACTTCGTCGAGCGTGTACGGGCGATGGGCGTGAACATCCCGATCGTTCCGGGAATCATGCCGATCACCAACTACAGCAAGCTGGCGCGTTTCTCCGATGCCTGCGGTGCGGAAATCCCGCGCTGGATCCGCAAGCAGCTGGAAGCCTACGGCGACGACACCTCAAGCATTCAGCGTTTCGGTGAGCAGGTTATTACTGAAATGTGTGAACGTTTGTTGCAAGGCGGAGCACCGGGGTTGCATTTCTATACCCTGAACCAAGCCGAAGCGAGCCTGGCCGTGTGGAACAATCTGAAGCTACCGCGCTGATAGACTCCACACCTCATGCCAAGGCCCTCTTCTGAGGGCCTTTTACATTCAGAAGCCCCATGGAATGTTGTTTTCTATGATGACTGAGTCCTCGTCACCACGCCCTCAACTGGTTTATCTGGTTTTCGGCCCCCAGACGTACCACCAGGAAGCGGTGTTCAGCATCGCCAGTGCCTTGGCCTGGCTGCGTGAAACTCCCCACGTAGAGCTCGACATCCAGGTTTTCAGTGACAACCCGCAGCCCTACGAGCACCTGCCGGTACGAGTACGCCCCCTCGACGAGCCTACTCGTCGCCGCTGGAACGAACCCCATGGCTATCACTTTCGAGCCAAGCATGTCGCGTTGCGCACGGTGCTTGAGGAGTCGGAAGTCGCATTACTGATCGACACCGACACGTTCTTCCATTGTTCACCCGTCGAACTGTTCAACCGCGTGCAACCCGGCACTCTGCTGTGCAACGACTACTACACCCAATACGGCACCAATAAGGAGAACGTGCTCTACAGTGCGCTGTCGAGTACGCTTTTGAGCAAAGGCCTGGCTGACGATCAGATGATGCTGCTCAACTCCGGCGTGATCGGGTTGCACCAGCAGGATGCGCAGGTGCTTGATCACTCCATTGCATTGATCGACGAATTGTTTCCCATGGCACAGGGGGCTTATACCCTTGAAGAGTTCTGCCTGTCGGTCGCAGCCTATCGCACGATGAAGATCAATAAGTGCCCGGACCTGATCCATCACTACTGGAGCCGCAAGCAGCTGTTCAGGGCCAAGGTTAACGCCTGGGTCGTCAAACACGCCAAGAACCCGACCAGTCAGGCGGCATTGGATGATACTCGTCGCGTGTCAGCCCACCTGCCACGACCGCCACGGGCCCAGCGAATGCTCTACAAGCTCATCACCCTGGCACTGCCCAAACATCTGCGTCAGTTCATACGCGAAATCCTCTATGGCTGCTATGAACACCACAATGAGTTCGACAAGGCCTGTGGGCCGGTGTGGTGGGACAAGGCGCTGCAAAACCAGGAAGAGCGCCTCGGCAAGCCGGTCACTCAGCACTTGCTCGAACGCTGGTTCAATAGGGAATTGGTACGACTGATCCTGGGCGGTCGACGCAAAGCTATCCATGACCACTTGCTCAATTCGCCGGATAAATAGAGGCCTTGCGCGCAATCTACCTCAAGGACAGTGCTAAACATGCTCGCCAGAGCTTCTCATTAGGCCTTTAGAGTACTAACCTCAGGCCATGCCCGTTATTGCCCAGTTGCTGACAGTTCTGCTTTTTACTTGCCTGAGCTTTACCGCTCGGGGCGAGAGGCTGCGCATTGTCACCGAACCCTGGGCGCCGTACGTGTATGAGGAAAACGGCAAATCCCTGGGGCTGGACTACGAAACCACCGCCATCGTCTTCAAACGCCTGGGCATCGAAGTGGAATGGCAGTTCCTGCCGTGGAAACGCTGCCTGTCGATGCTCGAAACGGGCCAGGCAGACGGCGCGCTGGACATCTTCCACAGCGATGAACGCGACGCCACCCTGCTCTACCCCGGCGAGCCGCTCTCGGAAGTGGAGTTCGTGATGTTCTACGCCAATGAGCGGCCCCACCCTTTTCGCACCTTGGCCGACCTGAAAGGGCTGACCATCGGCACTTCCCCGGGCTATCTGTACAGCCAGGACTTCAGCGAATCGACCCTGTTCACTCGAGAACCGGCGCCGACCCACGAAGCCAACTTCGGCAAACTGGTGCGCGGGCGGATCGACCTGCTGATCACCGATCGCAGGGTTGGTCAGCACTTGCTCGACGAATTGGGCATCCGCGACAAGATTACCGAGAATCCGACCGTCATAAGCCACCAGAGCCAGTTCCTGGCAGTACGCCGCAACGCCGGCATGGACTTGTTGGTGCAGCGCTTCGGCGCCGAACTCAAACGCTTCAAGCGCGAGCCTGCGTACGCTGAACTGAGCGCCCGTTATGGCGCCGATCCGGCGGCCGAGGTAAAAGCCACCAGAGCCACCGCCGCCAGCGGAAAAACCGTTGAGCAGCAGGAAAGCGGCGCGCAGTGATTGCTCTGTTATACTCCGGCCTTCCCGCCAGGCTCACGCCCGGACGCTCGGACTTGTTCAAGGCATCTCGACCCCGCTACAGCGCAGCTTTTCAGCCCGCGCGAGCACTCCAGATGAGCCTTCTTGGCCCAGCAGGACCGGACGGGATTGCGTCCTCTTAAACGCCATTCGCGCCAGGCAAGACTCCCATTGGGCCAAGCCCTAACTAAAACAGGATTACTCATGTCCTTTGCTTCCCTCGGTCTCTCCGAGGCTTTAGTCCGCGCCATCGAGGCAGCGGGCTATACCGAGCCTACTCCGGTGCAACAGCGGGCCATTCCCGCCGTGTTGCAAGGTCGCGATCTGATGGTCGCTGCTCAGACAGGTACTGGTAAAACCGGCGGCTTCGCCCTTCCGATTCTGGAGCGGTTGTTTCCCAACGGTCACCCGGACAAATCCCAGCGTCACGGCCCGCGCCAACCGCGCGTACTGGTCCTGACCCCTACCCGCGAACTCGCGGCTCAAGTACACGAGAGCTTCAAGGTCTATGCCCGTGACCTGAAGTTCGTCAGCGCCTGCATCTTCGGCGGCGTCGGCATGAACCCACAGGTTCAGGCCATGTCCCGCGGTGTTGACGTGCTGGTGGCCTGCCCCGGCCGCCTGCTCGACCTCGCTGGTCAAGGCAGCGTCGATTTGTCCCACGTGGAAATCCTCGTGCTGGACGAAGCCGACCGCATGCTCGACATGGGCTTTGTCCATGACGTGAAAAAGGTCCTGGCTCGTCTGCCGAGCAAACGTCAGAACCTGCTGTTCTCGGCGACCTTCTCCAAAGACATCACCGACCTCGCCGGCAAGCTGCTGCACAACCCGGAACGCATCGAAGTCACGCCACCGAACACCACGGTCGAGCGTATCGAACAGCGCGTATTCCGCCTGGCTGCCAGCCACAAGCGCTCGTTGCTGGCGCACCTGATCACCGCTGGCGCCTGGGAACAGGTGCTGGTGTTCACTCGCACCAAGCACGGCGCCAACCGTCTGGCCGAGTACCTGGACAAACACGGCCTCAGCGCCGTAGCGATCCACGGTAACAAGAGCCAGAACGCTCGCACCAAAGCCCTGGCCGACTTCAAGGCCGGCGAAGTGCGCATCCTGGTTGCCACCGACATCGCCGCTCGCGGCCTGGATATCGACCAGTTGCCACACGTGGTCAACTTCGAACTGCCAAACGTCGACGAAGACTACGTTCACCGTATCGGTCGTACCGGCCGTGCCGGTCGTTCGGGCGAGGCGATCTCGCTGGTCGCTCCGGACGAAGAAAAGCTGCTGAAAAGCATCGAACGCATGACCAAGCAGAAGATTGCCGACGGCAACCTGATGGGCTTCGATTCCAGCGCAGTAGAAGCCGAGAAGCCTGAAGTCCGCGAGCGTCCGGATGTACGTAACCCGCGCAACCCACGTGGTCCGCGCGGCGACGGTCCGAATGGCAGCGGCGGCGGTGGCGGTCGTAAAGACAAAGGCAAGGACAAGGGAGGCAAGGAAAAACCTGCAGCCACTGGCCGTGGTGATCGTCCGGCACGTGAACACAAACCACGTGAAGGCACTCCGGCTCGTGAGCAACAGCGTCCAGCGCCACGCGCTGCCGCTGATCGTGCACCGGACGAGTTCCTGGACGACGATATCGATAACTTCGGTAACCGCGTCGACTACGTTCCTCAAGCCAAACCAGCTCAGGGCCGTGGTCGCCGTCCGGGTGCTCCGGCACAAGGCACAACAGCTGGCGCAGGTGCTCCGCGCACCGGCGGCAAGCCTCAGGGTCGTCAAAGTGGCCCACGCAGCAGCGATGGCGCCACCACCGGCACGCCGCCGGCCAAGCGCAGCGGCCCACGCAATGGTGCTCCACGTGACGGCCAGGCCCGTCGCGAAGAGTCCCGCAACCGCCGCCCGGCTCGTGACGATCAGCCGCGTTCGGAACCAGCCGTGCAAAACCCGCGCGGCCCGGCACCAAAGATCATTCACAAGGAGTCGAAAACCGATCGTTTCCCGACGCCTGAACAACTTGATCAACTGCCAGGCCGTCCGCGCGGCGAGAAACCAGCGTTGCTGACCCGCAATCGCTGAGTTATCGCTGCAATAAAAAATGCCCCGGATCTCACGATCCGGGGCATTTTTTCTGGCTGACGCAAAACCCCTGTGGGAGCGAGCCTGCTCGCGAATGCGGTTGTTCATCCAGGATTAATTTCGACTGACCCACCGATTTCGCGAGCAGGCTCGCTCCCACAGGGGTTTTGCGGCGGCGGTGCGGATTTTGGCAGGCAATAAAAAACGCCCCCGATCGTGAGATCGGGGGCGTTTTTGTTTTAGCAGCGAAAGTTATTTCGCTTTCACACCTTCAAACGTCACGTACAACTCGACCGCGTCGGACTGTGGGCCCAGGTCTTTCTGCTTGCCGAAATCGGAGCGCTTGAGGTTGGTGGTGCCTTCGAAGCCGGCACGGTAGCCGCCCCATGGATCCTTGCCTTCGCCCAAGAACGTGGCCTTGACCACGATTGGCTTGGTAACGCCTGCGATAGTCAAATTACCCGCCACGTCAGCAGTGTCTTTGCCAGCGGCGTTTTTGCCGGTGGCTTTGACGCTGGTGGAAACAAACGTGGCTTTAGCGAATTTGCTCGCGTTCAGGAAATCACCGCTGGCGATGTGCTTGTCGCGCTCAGCGTTGTTGGTGAACACGCTGGCGGTGTTCACGTTGAACTCGATCTTGCTGTCTTCTGGCTTGGCAGCGTCGAAGCTGAACTTGCCGTCGATATCCTTGAAGGTACCGATGATGTAGCTGTAGCCCAGGTGGCTGATCTTGAAGTCAACGAAGGCGTGCTGGCCTTCTTTGTCGACGACGTAGTCGGCCGCCATCACGTTGGCGGACAGCAGAGCAGAGCCGATTGCCAGAGCGGCGAGAGTCTTTTTCAACATGCTTTCTATTCCTTTGGAGTCGAGATTGAACTTCAAGCTTTGCGCCCCAGCATTCGAGTGAGGGTCGCATCACGATCGATAAAGTGGTGTTTCAGTGCTGCCAACGCATGGAGGCCGGAAAAAATGACCAACACCCACGCCAGATACAGATGAATCGCACCGGCGGTGTCTGCCTGGTCCGGTAGTCCGGAAACCAATGCAGGGATTTCAAACAGGCCAAACACCGGAATCCCGACACCTTCTGCGGTGGAAATCAGGTAACCGGTAATCATCACAGCGAACAGCGCGAGGTACAGGAACGAATGGCCGAACTTGGCGCCAAGGCGCGTCATGCGGCTATAGCTTTCCAGTGCTGGCGGGGGTGGGCTGATAAGGCGCCACACAACCCGTAGAACCATGACGGCTAACAACACCAGACCAATGCTCTTGTGCAAGTCCGGCGCGTCTTTGCGCCAGGTGCTGTAGTAGTCGAGACCGACCATCCACAAGCCCAACGCAAACAGACCGAAGACTGCCAGCGCCACGCCCCAGTGCATGAAGATGCTGACCCAACCATAGCGCGAAGAAGAATTACGTAGCTGCATTGCCCAAATCCTGTGAGAACTGCGACCAAGACTATCGATTTACCTATCGAATTAAAGCGGAAAATTTCGCTTTGAAATATCGAGAAATACGATCAAGAGTCTGAAATAGGTGAGTTAAGGAAAGATTAAAGACCCATGTGTAAGAAAAGATGAAGCCCAACTAAAGAACACCTGCGCCATAAGGTTTATTCAATTCTTAATATTGGTTTTCTTCAGGCATAAAAAAACGCGGCATTTCTGCCGCGTTTCTTTAATCCCAACGCTTACTGCGCTTTGGTATCCGTTGCCGGAGTCGCAGCGGGCTTGGCCGCTGGTTTCTTCACAGGAGCTTTTGCCGGAGCCTTTTTGGCCTCGGCTTTGGTCACCGGTTTTTTCACCGCAGCCTTGGCCGGGGCTTTTTTGGCGGGTTCGGCTTTCACCGGGGCCGCTGGCTTCGGTGCTTCAACCGGCTCTGGCGCTGGGGCCGGCGCAGGTGTTGGAGCCGGTGCAGGAGCAACCGGAGCCACTGGCTCTGGCGCCTTGACTGGTGCCGGTTTGTCGTCAGAACCACCAAACAGGTTGCTGAAGAAGTTGCCTTTCTTCGCCGCCACCGCGCCGGCCGCCGCAACGGTCGCTGCCGGAACAACTTTCGCCGGTTCAAACGATTTGCCGGCCGCCAGGTCTTCTACCTGACTGGCTGCCCGCTGACCGGTGCGCAATGCGCCTTCCAGCGTGCCCGGGTACAAGGTGTCGGTGTGTTCGCCGGCAAAGGCTACACGCTGAATCGGACGTTCCCACAGACGCCAGTACTTGCTCATCTGGCCAGGACCGAAGGCCAGGTAAGCGCCGCCCATGGAGGGGTCGGTGCTGTAGCGGCGGATTTCATAACCGGTGAACGAACCGCGCGCCTGTGGATAAAAGGCGTGCAGTCGGATCAGCACCTGATCGACCATCTGCTTGTCGCCGAAAGCCTGCATCACGCGCGCGTTGTCGCCGGACAGGTTGATCACCACGTTGGCGCCGCCCTTCAGCGCCGGCTCAACCCACAACATGCCCAGACCGGCGTTGCTGTAGATCTCGCCGGTCATCCGCGCCTTGCTTTCCCACACTGGCGTCTTGAACTTCAGCATGATCTGGTCGTGCCAGCCGTAGTTGGTGCCCTTGATCGCGCCCATGTGCTGGGCATCCAGCGACGGGGTCATCTGGATCTTGTTCAGTGCGCGCAATGGCACGGCCACGACGACGTAGTCAGCCTGATAGCCGACGCTGCCGACTTTGACGGTCACGCCGTCCTTGTCCTGGGTGATCGCCGAGACCGGGGAGCTGGTCTTGATGGTTTTCAGTTGTTTGACGAAAGCCTGGGCCAACACCGGGCTACCGCCGGGCAGACGCGCAGCGCGCAGGTCACGGTCGGCAACGCCACGGTAAACGCGGCTTTGTTGTGCGAAGTACAGCAGCGACAGGCGCGATGGTTCGTCATAACGGGTACGGATCTGCTGATTCACCAATTGACGAGCCGTGGCCGGCAGATTCAGACGGTCGAGCCAGTTGGCCACGTTGATCTGATCCAGGGCGAACAGTGTGCTGTTGGCCGCCGGGTTCTGCGGGTCTTCGATCGAGCGCGCCAGATCGTCCACAGTCTTTTCGTAGCGCTTGAGCGCGTCGCTGGTGGCCGGCTGCTTGGTTGCCAGGTCAGCGGCGGTGAAATATTCACCGTCGATCAGATAGCTCGGGGTCCGTACGAACTCAGGGGCCGGCGTGGTGCTCAGCTTAAAGGTCGATACGTACTTGTTCAGAACCGGTTGGGTCTTGTCGTTGCCGATCCACTCACTGGTGGCCATGCCGGAGCGACCGCCCATGCTCGGTTTGGCTTCCAGCAGGGTGACCTGCCAGCCTTTGTTTTGCAGTTCGTAAGCCGCGGTGAGGCCAGACAGCCCTCCACCGATCACGATCGCCGTTTTATCCTTTGCCAGCGCAGACACGCTGAACAGCCCTAACATCACCAGCGCACACGCGCGCAGCCAACCAGCAGACATTCAGCGAACTCCGGAAATACACGTAGGAAAAAGTGGTTTTGTGAGTCAGACGACTCAAAGAACCGCGAAGAATACGTCAGCCATCAAAAGGCCGCCAGCGACGTCTATCCGCCTATACAAAGTAGCTCAATCCACACAATAGGTTGTCCCCAGGCGATGCATTGCATAGGCTTGCGCGATTGTTTACCCGCCTACACTGCGGGTAGCCTCGAGGAGACAGAAAATGGGCCTGAATAAACAGTGGATGGAACGCGATCTCGCGGTGTTGTGGCATCCCTGCACCCAGATGAAAGACCACGAACAGCTGCCGCTGATCCCGATCAAGCGCGGTGAAGGCGTCTGGCTGGAAGACTTCGAAGGCAAACGCTACCTCGACGCCGTCAGCTCCTGGTGGGTCAACGTGTTTGGTCACGCCAACCCGCGGATCAACCAGCGCATCAAGGACCAGGTCGATCAGTTGGAACATGTGATTCTGGCCGGTTTCAGCCATCAACCCGTGATCGAGTTGTCCGAGCGCCTGGTGAAGATGACACCGGAAGGTCTGACCCGATGCTTCTACGCCGATAACGGTTCGTCCTGCATCGAAGTCGCGCTGAAAATGAGCTTTCACTACTGGCTCAACCGCGGACAACCGAACAAGAAGCGCTTTGTCACCCTGACCAACAGTTACCACGGCGAGACCATGGCAGCGATGTCGGTGGGCGACGTGCCGCTGTTCACCGAAACCTACAAGGCGCTGCTGCTGGACACCATCAAGGTGCCGAGCCCCGATTGCTACCATCGCCCCGAGGGCATGAGCTGGGAAGAACATTCGCGCACTATGTTCGCCGCCATGGAACAAACCCTGGCCGACAATCACGACACTGTCGCGGCAGTCATCGTCGAGCCGCTGATCCAGGGCGCCGGCGGCATGCGCATGTACCACCCGGTGTACCTGAAACTGCTGCGCGAAGCCTGCGACCGCTATGGCGTGCACTTGATCCACGACGAAATTGCCGTCGGCTTCGGCCGCACCGGGACGATGTTCGCCTGCGAACAAGCCGGCATACGCCCGGACTTCCTCTGCCTGTCCAAGGCCCTGACCGGCGGTTATCTGCCGCTGGCGGCCTGTGTGACGACCGAAGATGTCTACAGCGCGTTCTACGACGACTACCCGACCCTGCGCGCCTTCCTGCATTCCCACAGCTACACCGGCAATCCCCTGGCGTGTGCAGCAGCATTGGCGACGCTGGATATCTTCGAAGAAGACAACGTCATCGAGAATAACAAGGCCCTGGCTCAGCGCATGGCCAGCGCCACCGCGCATCTGGCCGATCACCCGAACGTGTCGGAAGTGCGCCAGACCGGCATGGTGCTGGCCATCGAGATGGTCAAGGACAAGGCCACCAAGGAAGCTTATCCGTGGCAGGAACGTCGCGGTTTGAAAGTGTTCCAGCACGCGTTGGAGCGTGGTGCTTTACTTCGACCGTTGGGCAGCGTGGTGTACTTCCTGCCGCCGTACGTGATCACGCCTGAGCAGATCGACTTTCTGGCCGAAGTGGCCAGCGAAGGCATCGACATCGCGACTCGTGACAGCGTCAGTGTGTCGGTGCCGAAGGACTTTCATCCCGGTTTCCGCGATCCGGGCTAAAGCTTGTGGCGAGGGGATTTATCCCCGTTGGACTGCGCAGCAGTCCCATTTTTGGGGCCGCTTCGCAGCCCGACGGGGATAAATCCCCTCGCCACACATAGTCAGCAGCCACAAAAGCAACTCCGATCCAATTTTTTGAGACCCAGCATGAGACTGTCCCGCTTCTTTATCGACGCCCCCTTGAGCACCGGCGAACACGAGTTGCCCGAGGCCCAGGCCCATTACATCAGTCGCGTGCTGCGCATGGCCGAGGGTGATGCGCTGCAACTGTTCGACGGTTCGGGCCAGGAGTTTCGCGCCACGCTGGTGGAGGTCGGCAAGAAGCGTGTCGTCGTGCAGATCGATGAAAGCTTCGCCGGGCAGGTTGAGTCGCCCTTGCAGATCCATCTCGGCCAGGGCTTGTCCCGTGGCGAGCGGATGGATTGGGCGATTCAGAAAGCCACTGAACTGGGCGTCACTGAAATCACCCCGATCTTCAGCGACCGCTGTGAAGTGCGGCTGAAGGACGAGCGTGCCGACAAACGCCTGATGCACTGGCGCCAAGTGGCGATCAGCGCGTGCGAGCAATGCGGGCGTTCACGGGTGCCGGTGATTCACCCGCCGCTTTTGCTGGCGGAATGGTTGAAGCAGACCCAGGCAGAATTGAAGTTGGTGCTGCATCCGGTGGCCGAGCCACTGGTGAGTCATGCCAAACCCGGGACCTTGGCGTTTTTGATCGGGCCTGAAGGCGGGTTGTCGGAGGCTGAAGTGGATCAGGCCAAAGGGGCTGGTTTTCACGCCGCACGGCTTGGGCCAAGGGTATTGCGGACTGAGACCGCGCCGGTGGTGGCGTTGGCGGTTGCCCAACAGCTTTGGGGTGATTTCTAAGACTTAAAAGATCGCAGCCTTCGGCAGCTCCTACAGGGATCGTATTCCAATTGTAGGAGCTGCCGCAGGCTGCGATCTTTTGATCTTATTGCACCGGATCACTCACCGGTTTGGCGATGATCGCTTTCAGCTCGCTGGTCATCGGAAATTCCAGGTTCAGGCCTTTGGGCGGAATCGGTTGTTCGAACCAGCGCCGGTAGATGCCGTTGATCTCGCCCGAGCTGTACAGATCGGCGAGGGTCGAGTTCACCAGCTCGAGAAACTGCGGGTCGCCCTTGCGCACCATGCAGCTGTAGATTTCCCGCGATTGCTCCTCACCCACCACGACCCAGTTATGCGGATCGCGGGCCTTGGCGCGTTCGCCGTAGAGCAACGCGTCGTCCATATAGAACGCCGCCGCCCGACCTGACTGCAACATCTGGAACGCTTCGCCGTGGTCCTTGGCACTGATCACGAACATATCGATCTTGTTATCGACGTTGTAGCTCTTCAGAAACCGTTCGTTGGTGGTGCCCGCGGTGGTCACGACGTTCTTGCCGCGCAGGTCGGCGAAGCTCTTTATGCCGCTGTCCTTCGCCGTGAGCAACTGACCCTTCACGTAGATGAACCCGTAGGAAAACGCCACTTGCTGCATGCGCTCAGCGGTCACGCCGGTGGAGCCACACTCAAGGTCGACCGTGCCGTTCTGCACCAGCGGAATGCGCGTTTGTGAGGTCACCAGGTTGTACTTCACCTGCAGATCCGGCAGTTCAAGCTTTTGCTTGATGCGCTCGACAATCTTGCTCGCCAGGTCCACCGAATAGCCCATCGGCTGCCCCGTATGATCACCCACATAGGAGAACGGCACCGACGCGTCGCGATAGCCCAGCGTGATGCTCTTGGCATTGGCGACCTTGTTCAGCGTGCCGGTCAGCGGCGCTTCATTGGCCTGGACCTGGCTGGCGAGCAGCAAGCCGAGTGTGCAGCCGATCAACGTGATTTTTTGCATTGTTATTCTCCGTTGTGGGTAAGGCGATTAGCGGCGGGCGGCGATCACGGTCATTTCCACTAAAACCTCTGGACGGGCCAGCGGCGCCTGCAAGGTGGTGCGGGTCGGCGCCTTGCCCGGTGACAACCACTGCGACCAGACCTCGTTCATGGCGGCAAAGTCGCGGCCAATGTCGTTCAGGTAAATGGTCGCGTTGAGCAGATGATCCTTGTCGCTGCCAGCTTCGGCCAACAACGCATCGATTTTCGCCAGCACCTCGGCGGTTTGGCCGGTGACGTCGGGGCTGTCACCCGGAACCTGTCCCGAGAGAAACACCAGATCGCCAAAGGTCACCGCGCCAGAGAGTCGGCTGTTGCTGTTGATACGGTTGATGCTCATCGGTTTTTCCTTTTCAAGTCAGGCGACGCGCGGGGCGAGGCCCTGCATTTCGATTGAAGGTGTGCGCCGGGCGATCAATTCGCTAAGCAACCGGGCGCTGCCACAGGCCAGGGTAAAACCCAAGGCGCCATGGCCGAGGTTGAGCCAGAGATTGCGGTACGCAGTGGCCCCAATCAACGGCACGCCGCTGGGGGTGGCCGGGCGCATGCCGGCCCATTCGATGGCGGCGTCGTAATCGCCGGCATTCGGTAAAGTTTCCTGCGCCTGACGCTTGATCAGCGCCAGACGTTTTGGGTCGAGTGCCGGGTCGAAACCGACAATGTCGACCATCGCCGCCACGCGCAGTTGATCACCGATGCGGGCGTAAACGATCTTGCGGTTGTAATCGGTGATGCTCAGGTCCGGCGCGCGGTGTTCGGCGCGGATGGGCAAGGTCAGGCTGTAGCCCTTGAGCGGATACAGCGGCAGGTTCATTCCGGGCAGCGCCAGCGCCGGACTGCGATGACCGGCGGCAATCACCAGTTGTTCGACCGGCAGCACCTGCGAACCCATTTCTACGGCCTGCACCGCGCCGTCCACGTGGCGAATGCCGGTGACCTTGCGGCCGAGCAAAAACTCGCAACGCCCCGACGCCTGGAGTCGAGCCAGCAGTTGCTGGCAGAAAGCATGGCAATCGGCGACCTCTTCGTCGGGGGTATAAATCGCGCCCACAAACGGCGCCTCGGCGAGTGCAGGCTCCAACTGTGCGCATTCGGCCCGCGACAGCACGTGCTGCTGTTGCGGATCAGCCAGGCCATGGCGAGCGTGTTCGAAACTGGCGGCTTCACGAAACGTCACCAGTTTGCCGTTGCGCCGCCAGTCGAAACCGTCGAGGCGGTCTTCTTCGCGCCAGCCTTGCAGCGTGGACTGACTCAGCAGCGCCAGACGCAGCAGGTGCGCGCCGTTGCGCTGATTCACTGAACGACGGCAGGCCGCCAGGAAGGACGCCATCCAGCGCCATTGCGCCGGGTCCAGGCGCGGACGCAGCTTCAACGGCGAGTCACCGCGCAACATCCAGCCAAGCGCCTGCAACGGTACGCCGGCATCGGCCAGTGGCGCGACGTAACGGTAGGACAACTGGCCACCGTTGGCGAAACTGGTCTCGCTGCCCAGCGAATCCCGGGCCTCGATCAGCGTCACGTCGATGCCGTCGCGAACCAGGGCGTATGCCGTCGTTAGCCCGATGACGCCGCCACCGATGATGCAAACCCGCTGAGCCATGTCTGTCCTTAACCGTTGTTGAAACAGGCTTCAGGTTAGGACCAGGTGACAGCCGTTGAACAATGCATAAAGATGCCTGACCCATAAACAAAGGTTATGGACTTGCCATGCGACTGCGACACATCGAGATTTTCCAGGCCATTCGCCAGACCGGTTCGGTCAGTGGCGCCGCACAGTTGCTGCACGTATCGCAGCCGGCGGTGAGCAAAGTGCTGCAACACGCCGAACAGCAACTGGGCTTTCCGTTGTTCCTGCGGGTGCGCGGTAAATTGCAGGCGACGCCCGAAGCGCTGGAGCTTGAGCGCGAGGTCGACAAGGTCACCGAAAGCCTGCAAGGCGTGCGACGTCTGGCCCAGAGCCTGCGTCGCGAGCCGGGTCACAGCGTACGGATCGGCGCGATCCCGGCGCTGGCCCTGTCGCTGCTGCCGCCAGCCATCAACGAGTGGACGCAACGCTACCCGGACATCGTCTGCGAACTGTCCAGCGCCCACAGCCGTGAGCTGATGCAGAATTTGTTGATGCGTGAAGTGGATGTGGCGCTGACCTTGCAGCCGCCGGATCATCCGGGCCTGAAGGCGCAGGTGTTGGCCTGCGGGGTTTTGGTGGCGCTGGCGCCGTTGGGCTATTGGACCGACGACGCCTTGAGCCAACCGTTGCCGTTAAGCGAACTGGCGGGTGCGCCGCTGATCGGCCTGTCCAGCGCCGACCCGTTGGCAGCCAGACTCGACAGCTACCTTGAGGCGGTCGATCCTCCACCACGGGTACGCATCGCCGTGCAGACCTATTCGCTGGCGCGGGCGATGGTGGAATCCGGTGCCGGGCTGGCGGTGATCGATCCGTTTACCGCGCTCGGCGCGTCCCCCGCCACCACGGCGATTCGACCGCTGGCGCCAGCTCTACCGATCACCCTGTACGCGGTGACCCGCGCCGACGAACCGCCGCCCCACACCCTGAGCGACTTGTTGCAGGTGTTCAGCCGACGGGCGCAGGCACAACTGGATCACCTGTGTCCCTGTGGGAGCGAGCCTGCTCGCGAAAGCGTCAGGTCAGCCGACATCATCGCTGACTGATCCACCGCATTCGTCGGAACGCCGCCCGGAGCCGGCTCGCTCCCACAGGTTTTTCAAATAGCGGCAGTGCGATCTACAAGACATAAAACAGAATCGCCACGAAGTGCAGCAAACTCCCGGCAATCACGAACAGATGCCAGATCCCGTGGGCATGGCGCAGGCGATGATCGAGGGCAAAAAAGACAATGCCCACGGTGTACAGCACGCCGCCCGACGCCAGCCAGGCGAAACCTGTACTGCCCAACGCCGCCAGTAACGGTTTGACCGCCACCAGCACGATCCAGCCCATCACCGCGTAGATCACGATCGACAGAATCCGCGCCTCCGAACGCGGCTTGATCTCTTGCAGGATGCCGATCAGCGCCAACCCCCAGACAATCCCGAACAGCGTCCAGCCCCACGGCCCACGTAGCGTCACGAGACAGAATGGCGTGTAGCTGCCGGCAATCAGCAGGTAGATCGAAAAGTGATCGACCTTCTGCATGATCGCTTTCTTGCGCCCACGCACGCTGTGATACACGGTCGACGCGCTGTAGAGCACCAGCAAGGTGAACCCGTAAATCGCCACGCTGACGATCTTCCATGGGCTGCCGTCCATGCCGGCGATCACCAGCATCCACACCACCCCGACAACCGCTGCCACCGCCCCGACCAAATGCGTCCAGGCGTTCAATCTTTCCCCGTGATACATGCGTTGCTCACCTCAAGATTCGTTGCAACATCGCGTAAGGCTCAGGCCTGAAGGTTAAAAGCGCAATGTTTCAGAACACACCCCCCCCAAGACCCCACATACGTGCACAATCGAGCCATTCCAAAAAGAGTCTGCATCATGCTGATCGATGAAGAGTTGACCCTGAAAAAACTCGAGGTGTTCCTGGCCTTCATGCGCACCGGCAACCTGGCCCGGGCCGCCGCCGAATTGCAGACCAGCAACGTCAGCGTGCACCGGGCGATTCATTCCCTGGAAAGCGCCCTGCGCTGCCCGCTGTTCAAGCACGAAGGCCGCAATCTCACGCCGCTGGAGAGCGCTTATGTGCTGGAAGAACGGGCGCAGAAGTTGATTCAGGACGTGGTCGAAACCGTGCGACTGACCCGCGAAGCGGCCGGGTACTCCGCCGAGCGCTTCAAGCTCGGCTCGCTGTATTCGCTGACGGTGAAGACAGTGCCGCAGCTGATCATGGGCCTGAAGATCCGTCGCAGCGAGCTCAACATCGACCTGATCCTCGGCTCGAACTTCGACCTGCTGTACAAGCTCAAGAACATGGAAGTCGACGCGATCCTGGTGTCGCTGGACGAGAGCGTCAACGACCCGGACTGCGAGCAGATTCAGCTGTTTTCCGACGACATCTTTCTCGCCACACCGGCGGATTCAAAGTTTGCCCAACGGACCGAAGTCGACCTTGCCGAAGTGCGCGATGAGACATTCATTACCCTGACCCAGGGCTTTGCCACGCATCAGGACGGTAATCGGGTGTTCAAGCAGGCGGGGTTCGAGCCGAAGGTGGCGATGCAGGTCAACGACATCTTCACCCTGCTGAGCATGGTCAGCTCGGGCGTGGGTTATGCGTTGCTGCCGGGGCGGATTGCGGCGGTGTATGAAAACCGGGTGAAGCTGATTCCGCTGCAGGAAAAGTATCGGTTGCAGCAGCACATCGGGGTGGTGTTTTTGAAGGCCAAGGAGCGGGATCCGAATCTGTTGGCGTTGTTGGCTGAGTGTCGGATGTATGCCAATCGCAATGCTGCGGTGTGACTAAGAACCACCCCTCACCCCAGCCCTCTCCCAAGAGGGGAGAGGGGGAAAGGGAGCAGATTGGGGGCCTTTCAAGACCTGAGTTCGACTCGGGATTTTCAGGTCGCTGTATTCAGCACAAACACCTCGGTCAGTCCCCTCGCCCCCTTGGGGAGAGGGTGAGGGTGAGGGGTGGTTCTTGACCTTTACCCCACAATCCCACGAACAATGAAGTACAACAACGACGGCCCAAGCAAGCACCCAAGCCCGGTGTGGAACGTCGCGGTCAACGCGCCATAAGGCACCAACCGCCGATCCGTCGCCGCCAACCCGGCCGTCACACCGCTGACAGTGCCAGCCAACCCACCAAACACCATCGCCGAGCGCGGGTTATCCAGCCCCATCCAGCGCGCCGCCATCGGTGTGCCAACCATCACCAGAATCGCCTTGATCAACCCGGTGGCAATCGACAACGCCACCACATCCGAACTCGCGCCAATTGCCGCCCCGGTCACCGGCCCGACGATGTACGTCACCGCGCCAGCACCGATGGTGGTCATGCTGATCGCATCGCGGTAACCGAACGCCCAGGCCATGCTTGCGCCGACAATGAATGGCAGGATCGTGCCCAGCAGCAGCGCAATCACACCGATCAAACCGGCCTTTTTCGCTTCGGTGGCTTGCACTTCGAATGCCGTGGCGACGATCGCAAAGTCCCGCAGCATGGCGCCGCCCATCAGACCGATGCCGGAAAACAGCGTAAGGTCCGCCAGACCTTTTTGCCCGCCCGTCATGGTGCCGCCGACCCAGGCCAGTACCAACCCGATGACGATGGCAATCGCCGAGCCGTGAATCCGTCCGAACGTCAGGCGCTTGGACAACACCACCGACACCCACATGATCACGCCGATAAAGGCAAACGCGGTGATTAGACTGTTATTTGTCAGGCCCTTCTGGATGAGTTCCCACATATCAGCGGCCTCCTACTGGGGTGCCGACCGGTGTGATGTCCACCGGTTCATCGGGCAACGGTTCGCCTTTGTGCGTCCGGCTGATCAAGGCAATGGTGCAGCCGCAAATCACTACCGAACCGATGGCCGCCAGCACCGCCACCGGGCCACCGTGGAGGGCGGCGACGACGTTCTGTTGCGCGGCCATCGCGACCACCACCGGAATGTACATCGCGCCCCAGAAACCGACGCCCATCTCGCAGTCCTTGGTCATGCCGCCGCGCTTTTGCATCCACAACCGCGCGCAGATCAATAGGATCATCGCGATCCCGACGCCGCCGACGTTTGATTTCACGCCCAGCAACACGCCGAGCATGTCTCCCAGGATCACCCCTGCCAGCGTACAAATCGCCAACAGCGCCACACCGTAAATAATCATTGTTGTCGTCCTCAAAGTGCATCGTCGAATGTTGTTTTTGTTGTTCGAAGGCCTGAGTCGGTGTTCTAGGGTTGGCGACGTCCCTCCTCAAGTAACAGCGCCTGCAAGGTATCGAGCCGCGCACCGTCGAAGGCAATCACGGTGCCCTGCTCGAACACCCGGCGCGCCAGCCCGGTCAGCACCGCACCGGGCGGCAGTTCGATCTGTAGACGTACGCCGCGCTCGTAGGCGCTTTGTACCGTGCCGCGCCAATCCACCACGCGGCACATGTTGAAGGCCAGGTCGTCGCGCAAGGCTTCAGTGTTGATGACGGGCCGGGCGCGACTGCCGCTCAGATAGCCCAGCGTCGGTGTTTTCAGCTGCACCTTGGCGAAGGCTTCGGCCAAAGTTTTCGCAGGTGTTTCCAGCAGCGGGCAATGGGACGGCACGCTGACGGCTAGACGTTTAGTCAGGCCTGCACCGCGACCTTTCGCCAACGCGGCGACCGCTTTCATCGCGCCATCGCTGCCAGCAATGACCACTTGGTTATCGGCGTTGATGTTGGCCAGGTAAACCGGTGAATCGGCGCTGTGAACCTGTTCCAGCAAACCCTCAACAGCGGCGAGATCCAGCCCCATGATCGCGGTCATGCCGTAACCCTGTGGATAAGCCTGCTGCATCAATTCACCGCGCAGGCTGACCAGATGCAGCGCATCGCTGAAGCTCAAAGCGCCGGCGACCACCGCTGCCGGATAGGCGCCGATGGACAATCCCGCCACGTAATCCGCCGTCATTAACAACTGGCGGGAAGCCGCGACGCCGGCAATCAACAGGCAAAGCTGAACAGCCCTTGTCGACTTCAGCGCCTCGGCAGAATCCAGCAGCAATGTATCTTCGCCAAGCACTTCACTCGCCTCGATCACCGTCTCGCGAAGCAAACGATGGAGCATGCCCGGCTGCTGCGCGCCCTGGCCGGGGAACACCAGCAAGCTGCTCACGCTGCTTGCTCCTGTGGATTCCACGGATCAATAACCAGAACAGCCTGGCTCGCATTTTTCAGCAAAACCCGGCGTGCAGAGCCGGCCCATTCGCGCAAGGCGACTGCACCGAATGGCGTCTGCAACTGCATGTCCACCTGGCAGACAGCCGCATCGAGAAGCTTCACCAGTGCCTGCGCCCGCACACGATCCAACGGCTGCGGTGTACGCAGGATCAAGTCAAGATCGCTGCCCTCATGCAATGCCTGAAAACCGCTGGCCAATTCAAACCCGGCGCTGCCGCTGACACCCCACACCCAACCACTGGCGTCGAGGATCGGCTGCAGTTGATTGAGGGCGCGCACTGCCGGCAAATCCCGATCGATCGAGACATGACAAAGCGCTTCCGGCCGTACTTGACGCTGGATCGCATCGATCGCCATCGACGTTGCATACCGCTGCTCACGCAAGCGTCCACGCACGCCGACCGCGATGTGATCCGCCGCGCTCAACGCACGCCGAACCACCACCGGTTGACCCGCACTGATCGACTCGATCACCCACGAAGGTGCATCCGCAGGCAACTGCTCCGGGGTCAGCCCCCAGAGCAGGTCGTGGGCCAGAAGTGTGTTCACCACTGCGCTCTCAACAGTTGGCGAACCTGGCTCGACGCCGCACGGTTGGTCGCGCCCAAGCGGCTACTCAGGTCGCGCCCTTTCGCGGCGACATCGCCGATTGCCTGGTTCAGGCATTCAGTCACGCGCGACAGATCCGCTGCCGTCGGCTGCTCGATCTGTTCCACCGACAAGGTTTCCCAGAGCAACCCAAGGCTCGCGTAACTGTCGATGTCATACGCCATCGGCGGCACGCTGGCGGCCAGCGCTTCGAGTTCTTCAACACTGCGCAAGGTCACCCGCGCGGCCGAAGCCTTGCCCATCGCGTGAACCATCACGCCCGGATCGCGCAGGGCGATCAGCCGATTGGCCTGATACCCGTGAGCGAGAAACGCCCCGGACATCGCCTTGCCCACCAGCAAACCGATCACGGCATGGCCGGCCAGTCGGGCGCGGGCATAACTGTCTGCTGCGCCGGCCAAGGCCTGATGAATGCCGAGTGCTTCTTCGCGCCGACCGTAAGCCTGACTCGGCACATCGACGATGGCGATCAAGGCGCGTTTCTGTGGTTTATCCAGATCCGCTGCGATGACTTCATCCACAGCCTTCGCCAAGCCCCAACCTTCCAGCAGACCGACCTCGCCATTGCGGGCGCGGACGAAGCGGTTGTCGGGATCAGCCACCACGGCGATAAAGCGAACGGGCTGGTCACCCAATACACCGTCGGCGACCTTCAATGAAGCGGGCAAACCTTCAACCGGTTTCGCGCCCGCACTCAAGGCGTTGAACCAGTTCAAACCTCTCAGGGAATACGAACTCATGAGCGCTCTCCTTGATACAGATCGCGAACCGTTGACGGCTCGATTTGCGGCTCGGCGTCCAGACGGGCCAACCGTTGCAGGAACAGCTCGGCCTGACGGCTGCGTTGTAGCGCAGGCATACCTTGCTTGAGCAATTCGCCGACCTGCTGCTGAACCTGTGCCACGTCGTCATCGACAAAACGATCCACCAAACCACTGGCGAAACGTTGCTCGCCACCGGTCAGGCTCCAGATGAAGGGACGATCACGGGAGTCGTATTCCTCAAGCCCGGCTTCCTGTTCGATCACTTGCGGACCGTTCAGGCCAAGCCGCGCTTCCTGAGTCACCAGCAAATAGCTGCACAACCCGGCAGCAATCGACATCCCGCCAAAGCAGCCAACGGTGCCGGCCACGACGCCGATCACTGGCTGGTACTGGCGCAGATCGACAATCGCCGCATGAATATCAGCAATCGCCGCCAGCCCGAGGTTGGCCTCCTGCAAACGCACGCCACCGGTTTCCAGCAGCAACACGGCGCGCGTGGGAATGCCATTGCGGTTGTCTTCGGCCGCCAGTTCCAGCGCACCGGCAATCTTCGCCCCGCCGACTTCGCCGAGGCTGCCACCCTGAAACGCACCTTCGATGGCGGCGATCACCACCGGAAAACCACCGATGCTGCCCTTGGCGATCACCACACCGTCATCGGCTTGCGGCACCACGCCCTGGCGCGAGAGCCACGGCGACATGACGCGTTGAAACGGGTCGAGCAATTCGCGGAAGGTGCCGGCGTCGAGCAAGGCCTTGGCACGTTGCCGGGCGCCGAGTTCGACGAAGCTGTGTTTGTCGAGGAGCGCTGCATTGTCAGTCATGGCCGATCTCCTCAAAACCTTGTTCCAGCCGCAAGCGCACCACACCCGGCGTTGCGCCGAAATCGTGGATATCGATGGCCATCGCGGGTGGAGTCTGACCGTCGAACATCCGCGCGAACAGATGCTGCCAGCGTTGTTCGGCGCCGTTGACCGAGGTCTGCACTTTGATCGTCAGCTTGCCGGCCTGACCCGGTTCGATCAGCACTTCCAGATCGCCCGAGCCGACACAGCCCACCAGCGTCCGGCCGCGTGGCGGCTGTCCGGCGGGGAATTCAAAAGATAAGGTTTCCATCAAAAAGCTCCCTGGATGATGCCGTCAGCCGACTCGATGCGGTCGATGAACAGGCAGGCTGCGAGCAAGTCCGCAGCGCCGCCGGGCGAGGCATTCAACGCGATTAGTTGTTGGTCCAGCGCATGCAAACGGCGGCGACCGGCGAGGCTGGCGCTGCCGCCGGCGTCGAGCACGGCTTGGGCGCCGAGTTGCATGGTCTGCAGGCCTTGTTCGCCCGCGCGGTAGAGCACGCAAGTGTCGGCAAGCGCCGCCATGATCGCCAGCAAGGCATCGAGCCGGGCATTCTGCTCGCCATGACCGGCGGCGCGGCTGCTCTTGAGTTGTGGCAGCGCGCGTTGAATGACAGCAGGGAACCCGAGTTGCGCTTCTTCACGGGCACCTCGGGCGCCGTAACGCTGGGCAACTTGCGCGCCGTGGCTCAGAGGACGCGGCGCGTAACGGTCGTCGAGCAAGGCCAGGCGTGCGGCGCGCAAGGTAATGGCGCCTGCGCCAGTGGATTCAGGTTCCAGCGCAGTCGCCGCGACCAACAGACCCAAGGCCCAGATGGCGCCGCGATGGGTATTCACGCCGCCCGTGGTGGCGAGCATCACTTCCTCGCCTTCACGACCGATCAGGCCAATGGCTTCGCGCAGCGGTAAACCGACTTCGCCGAACTCGATGGCGGCCTCCGCCATTTCCTTGAACGCCGGCCACAGGGATAGCGCCGAGGCGTGCATCAGCCCCAAGTGTAAATCGGTGTGAGCGCCATTGCCGCGACGGTCGACCAGCGCCGGTTTTGGCGACAGGTCCGCTTCGTCGATCAGCGCGTCCACGGCCAGATCCGCCAGCCGCTCAGCCAGGGACAGGGATTTCGGTTGCAGGTTAAATGCGTGCATTACCAGCTCCTGAACTTGGCGGGCGGGTTGTAGAGGCCACCGGACCACTCCACCAGATCAGCCACGCTTTTAGCCGCCAGCAGTTCGCGGGTGGCGTCGGTGCGGCGGATGCCGAGGTCTTCGGGCAAGGCGATCAGGCCTTCGCGGCGCATGCGCGCGGTGTCTTTCGGGTTGTGGCGAAGGCCGATGACGGTCACCCCGGCCACAGCGGCGATCATCGCCTGGCGCTCTTCCAGCGAACGCGCCTTGTACAAATAGGCGATGCCTTCTTCGGTCAGCAGGTGAGTCACGTCGTCGCCGTAGACCATGATCGGCGCCAGCGGCATGCCGCTTTTCTTTGCCACGTCTATCGCGTCGAGGGTTTCGACGAAGGTGGGTTTGCCGCCCTCCTGGAAGGTCTCGACCATTTGCACCACGAGTTTTTTGCCCCGCTCCAGCAGTGCTTCGGGCGCATCGTCGTGACGCATGTCGAGCCAGGCCGGCGTGCCGTGACGGCGACCGCGCGGGTCGTGGCCCATGTTCGGCGCGCCACCGAAACCGGCCAGCCGTCCGCGCGTTACGGTGGAGGAATGGCCGTCGCCGTCGACTTGCAGCGTGGCGCCGATGAACAGGTCTACCGCGTATTGCCCGGCCAGTTGGCAGAACATTCGGTTGGAACGCAGAGAGCCGTCGCGCCCGGTAAAGAACACGTCGGGCCGCGCGGCGATGTAGTTTTCCATGCCCAATTCGGTGCCGAAGCAATGCACGCTTTCGACCCAGCCACTTTCGATGGCAGGGATCAGGGTTGGATGGGGGTTGAGGGTCCAGTTACGGCAAATTTTGCCCTTCAGGCCGAGGGATTCGCCGTAGGTCGGCAGGATCAATTCGATGGCAGCGGTGTTGAAACCGATGCCGTGGTTCAGGGACTGGACGTTGTGTTTTTCGTAGATCCCGCGGATCGCCATCATCGCCATCAACACATGCACAGGCTTGATGTGCCGCGGGTCGCGGGTGAACAGCGGTTCGATGTAAAACGGCTTGTCGGCCACCACCACAAAGTCGACCCAGGAGGCCGGGATGTCGACGCGAGGCAAGTCGCTGACGTCGTCCACCAACTGATTGACCTGAACAATGACAATGCCGTCGCTGAAGGCGGCTGGCTCGATCAATGCGGGGGTGTCTTCAGTGCTCGGGCCGGTGTAGATGTTGCCGGCGCGGTCGGCCATGAAACCGGCCGAGAGCACGACGTTGGGAATCAGGTCCACCACCAGCCGAGCATAGAGTTCGATGTAGGTGTGAATCGCGCCGATTTCCAGCAGGCCGTCTTCCAGCAGCTGGCTGATTCGCAGGCTTTGGGTGCCAGCAAAGGAGAAGTCGAGCTTGCGGGCGATGCCGCGTTCAAACAGGTCCAGGTGTTCGGAGCGACCGACGCTGGGCATGATCATGTGCAGGTCATGCAGCTTCGCGGGATCAGCCTTGGCCAGGGAGCGGGACAGGAAATCCGCCTGCTTCTGGTTATTGCCCTCCAGCACCACACGGTCGCCGGGCAGAATCAAAGCCTCCAGCGCCGCAACGATTTTATCGGTGGGCAACACCACACCATCGGCGAGACCCCGTACCAGCTCGAGACGCCGCTGCTTTTCGCTGCGCCGCCGCGTCCATCGCGAGTCGGGGGATATTGTTGTTGTCATGACCACTCCACGGGTTCGCTGTCGTGGGAGTCACCTTAGGAGTGTTGGGTGGGGGCATCAATCAAGCAGAGCGGTGGATTGTTACGGTCAGGGTAATGGTTTGAGATCGCCCCCCTCACCCTAGCCCTCTCCCCAAGGGGTAGAGGGGACTGACCGAGGTGTTCTTGGAGCTACATCGACCTGAAATATCGAGTCGAACTCAGGCTTTGAAAAGCATGGAGATCTGCTCCCTTTCCCCCTCTCCCCTGGGGAGAGGGCTGGGGTGAGGGGTGGATTTCGAACACACCTAGTTTTTGTGTTGAAACATCTGTCCTGAGCAAGCTCCACAGCAATCATCGACAAGTCCCAAAAAAGGACCAATCAGTCCCTTTTTGGGACTCTTCAGCCCTCGCCAGCCAAATGGGGATTTGTGTTTAAAAGTTTCTCCGCAGGAAGGGTGAGCGGCTACGCAGCCTGGCGTCGCTGCCTACAGCAATGCCGGAACCCGCCGACTGGCAGGCTTTTGCGCCGACCTTTATCGTTTACGGGTCGCTGCAAATTCAGCGATAGGGGCTGGAAACCCCATAAGTAACGGGGCGCAAAAGCGTCCTTCATAACGTATGCTTGCGCACTTTTATTGTGTGCACTCCGTTATGGCGGCTGTGCGCGGGAGACTTAACTGTCTGCCGGGTTTCTCCGTTACCCCGGGTTTCCAGCCGCGTACAGCTGCCACCTATTCGCTTGGAAACCGAATAGGTCAGCTTCAACCCAGCACGGAGACTCACTATGTTCAAAGCTACTCCCAACCCCCCGGAATCCGACACCGATTCCCAAGAATCCCTCGAAGCCGAGAAATTCAAGGAAGCCGCCGACCGCGCCTTCTCCCATTACTTCCCGCCACCCCACGAAAAACCGGCCAAGCGCCGTAAATACCACCTCTTCGCCGTTGCCCCGGGTGTCGACGATCCCGAGGCTCTGCTGGCCAATGCTTCCGAAGACTTGCTGTCCATCAGCGCGATTGCTGCTGACTTGGCGGACGATGTCGAAGGCTCACGCCGCTCTGTAGCCTTGGCGATCAGCCGTTTGACGGACGGTGTGCAGTTATTGGTGGAGCGGACGCTGGATCACTATGAGGCGTTGCAGATGCAGTTGCGGGATCAAGCCAAGGTTTAGCCGTCAGGTTTGAGGTGAATTGACGGCCGCCATCGCGAGCAGGCTCGCTCCCACAGGGGTTTTGTGTACGACGCAGATCCAATGTGGGAGCGAGCCTGCTCGCGAAGGGGCCCGTCAGGTCAATCCGGCATTCACAAGCAACTCCTCCAGCGCCAACAAATCCGGCACCTTGGCCACTTGCTCCCCCACCTGCACCGCCGCCTGTTCCAGTGAACACAACGGCACATCCACATAACTCAACTGACTGTCGAGCTTGTACGACCGTGGAATCCCCTGCACCAGCAAGGCGATGAATTTCAAATCGGGCCGCCCACCGAGAGCATTGAGGATGACAATCCGCGCCCGCTCACCGATAACGATTTTCTGCCCACACGCCGACTCAAAACTCAGCAACGGAATCTGCCGGTTCCGCCACATTACCCGCCCGAGGTACCACGGCGGCGTGTCGAGGTCGAAGGCGCTGGGTTGGTAATCGATAAGCTCCGCCACAGCGACGTTGGGCAGGATCAGGTTGCGATCGGCCAGGGGCAACAGCAGCCCGGTGAGGTTGCTGGTGCGATGCTCAAGCATGGGTTTTGCTCCACAGGGCGATGCTTTCGAGCAGCACCGTTTCCTGGTATGGCTTGCCGAGGTAGTCGTTGACGCCGATGGCCATGGCACGGTCGCGGTGTTTCTGCCCGGTGCGGGAAGTGATCATGATGATCGGCAGGTGCTGCAGACGTTCGTCGGCGCGTACCTGGGTCGCGACTTCGAAGCCGTCCATGCGCGGCATTTCGATGTCCAGCAGCATCAGGTCAGGCATGTGTTCTTCAAGCAACAGCATGGCATCGACACCGTCCTTGGCGGTCAGCACGTTCATGCCGTGGCGTTCCAGCAGACGGCTGGTGACCTTGCGCACCGTCACCGAGTCATCGACCACCAACACCAGCAATGGCTTGTGCGGCTCGATCTCCGCCTCCTGAGTCACTGACTGTTGCGGCACACGGGCCTGCATCGCGCGGATCGGCGCCAGCAAATCGAGAATCAGCACCACCCGCCCATCGCCGAGAATCGTGGCTCCGGACAAACCCTGCACCGCCGCAAATTGCGGGCCGAGGCTTTTGACCACGATCTCGCGAGTGCCGGCCATGGAGTCCACTTGCACAGCGATGTGACGCTCGTTGCACTGCACCAGCAACACCGGCAGCGGTAGGCTCTGGCCCAGCAGTTTCGGGCGGTGGCTGGTTTTCAGCAGTTCGCCGAGGTAGCACAACTCATAGTGTTGCCCGGCGTATTTATAGGTCGGCGGATCGAGCCGGTAATGCCCTTCAAGTTCGTTGGGCAGCACGCGAACGATGCCGTCGATGGTGTTCAGCGGGATCGCGTACTGATCATCAAAGCACTGCACCATCAGCGCCCGGTTGACCGACACGGTAAACGGCAGGCGAATGCGAAAGTGCACGCCCTGCCCCGGCACAGAGTCGATGCTCATGCTGCCGCCGAGCTGCCGGACCTCTTCATGCACCACGTCCATGCCGACGCCGCGCCCGGAAATCTGGGTGATTTTCTCGGCGGTGGAGAACCCCGGTTGCAGGATGAATTGCAGCACGTCGCGGTCGCTGATGTCGCTGTCCGGGGCCAGCAACCCGCGTTTGATCGCCTTGCGCCGCACTGCATCCAGCGGCACACCGGCCCCGTCGTCGCGGATGTCGAAAATGATGTCGCCGCCCTCCCGCGACAGGTCGAGGGTGATTCGACCCTGAGCCGGTTTACCCGCCGCGATACGCACCTCGGCGGATTCCAGGCCATGATCCACGGCATTTCGCAGCATGTGTTCCAACGGCGCGGCCATGCGTTCGAGGACGTTGCGGTCCATCTCGCCTTCGGCATTGCCGACGATGAATTCCACATCCTTGCCCAGTTCGCCGGAGACCTGACGGACGATCCGCTTCAAGCGTGGCAACATCCGCTCGAACGGCACCATGCGTGTGCGCATCAGGCCTTCCTGCAATTCGGTGTTGATGCGGCCCTGCTGTTGCAGAAGGTTTTCCGCGTCCTGATTGCGTCGGTCGAGGGTTTCCTTGAGGTCGAGCAAGTCGGAGGCGGACTCGAACAGCGCGCGTGACAGTTGCTGCAACTGTGAGTGGCGATCCATTTCCAGCGGATCGAATTCTTCGTAGCCCAGGCGTTCGGCTTCGACTTGCTGGCGGCTGAGAATCCGCCCCTGGGTTTCCGTGTCGAGCCGGCGCAATTGGTCGCGCATGCGCTCGATGGTGGTGTCCATCTCGCTCAGGGTCACCCGCGCATCATTGACCTGTTGTTCGATCCGACCACGGAAGATCGACGTTTCGCCGGCCAGGTTGACCAGGTCGTCGAGCAGTTCTGCCGAGACCTTGACCATGTCCGCGCCAGCATCGGGTTGCGGTGCGGGCGTCTCGACTTTCGGCGTCGCGGGCACCACGACCGGTGCCGGTGTTTCGGGCACTGCCGGATGACTGAAATTCTTGATCGCGTCGATCAGTTGATCGGCGGGTGGCAAAGGCTGACCGGCACGAGTCGCGTCGAGCATCTGTGCCAGTCGGTCGTGGCTGCTTTGCAACAAGCCGAACAAAGCGGCGGTGGGTTGCAGCACGCCAGCCGACAGGCCTTCGTAGAGGAATTCCAGCTCATGGGCGAGGTCGCCAATCGGCGCGATTTCCACCATCCGCGCGCCACCCTTGAGGGTGTGCAGGTCACGCAGCAGGGTTTCCACTTCCTGACGATTCGAAGGCTCGGCCTGCCAGCGCACCAACGCCGCGCCGGAGTTTTCGATGATGTCGAAACCTTCCTCGAGGAAGATGTCCAGAAGCTCCGGATCATGTCCCGGAGAATCCTCGGACCGCGCCGGTTCGACTGCCTCAGCAGCGCTGGCATTGCCCTGGCGAAACTCGCGAATGGCCTCGATCAGCTCACCCGGATCGCCCAATGGCTGCTGGTTTTGCAACTGATCAAGCAGCTGTGCGAGTCGGTCATGGCTGTGTTGCAGCAGGTGCGCCAAGGCTTCGCTGTAGGCGTAACGGCGGTCCACCAGCCCTTCGTAAAGGCTTTCCAGTTCATGAGCCAGTTCACCGACCGGCTCGACCTCAGCCATCCGCGCGCCACCCTTGAGGGTGTGCAAATCTCGCTGTAACGACAACAACGGCGCGGAGTTGTCCGGGTCACTCAGCCAGCGCTGCAACGCCTGGCCGGCGCTTTCGAGGATATCCATCGCCTCTTCGAGGAAGATCGAAACGATCTCATCGTCCAGCTCAACCTGGGTCGCGGTCTGTTCCAGTTCGGCCGTGGCACTGCCCAGTTCCCGAATGCTCAACGTGCGGCTGCCATCGCTGCGAATCAGCCCCATCGCCGACGGGTCAAGGCTCTCATCGAGCAGTCCGCGCAAGGCCCGGATGCGTTCCGGTTGCGGGCTGACTTCCTGGCCGGCGGCCAGTTCGTCGAGCATGTTGATCAGCGCTTCGTGGGCACTTTGCGCCTCATGGAAAAACGCCTCGCTGACCGCCAGGCTGCTTTCTTCCACCGCACCGTAGAGATCGAGCAAGGCTTCGCAGAGTTCATCCACCGGATGCAGATCAGCCAGGTGGGCGCCTTCGCCGAGGGTGGTCAACTCATCCAGCAATGCGCTGAGTTCCTGACGCTCGCCGGGATGTTGCTGCCAGCGTTGCAACAGGCTTTCGGCGTCCAGCAGGATGTCCATGCCTTGCGCGAGGAAGCTATTGATCAGTTGCGGATCGCGCTTGATGCGCAACCTGGTATTCGGTGCACTCAGGAGCGTTTCCAGACGCTCGGCCAGCAACGCCTGGGTTCGCTCGATCAACGAACGGGCACCAGGAATTTCCGCCAGCGGGTCGGCTTTGAGCTGACGCAACCCGAGACGGAACAAGCCTTCGGCTTCCAGTAACAGTTCGACTTCGTCCAGGTCCAGGGCGATCAGGTGCGCCTTGTACTCCCGGGCCAGTTGATCCAGCGGTGTCGCCAGCTCGGCGATCGGCAATACGCCAGCCATGGAGGCGCTGCCCTTGAGGGTGTGCAGCGCACGCTGCAACTCGTCGCTGGCCTGCAATGGCACGTGCTCGGCGGCTTGATCGAGGAAACGGTTGAGGCTGCCCAAATGGGTTTCGGCTTCGTTGCGGAAGATCTCAAGCAGCAGCGGATCGAGGGCGGCGACGTCCTGTGCGTCCTCGTCGGGTATCGGCTCATTGCCCTTGGCCAAGGCGTGGGCGCGTGCGGCCAATTGGTCGACATCGTTGCGCTGGCGCTGGGCATGGTTGGCAAACTCGGCCACCAGTTCCGGCAGCAGATTCAGCGCATCGCCCAGCAGTTGTTGCACCGCCGGCCCCGGCGGAACGCTGCGTTCCAATACGCGATTGAGCAGGTTTTCCACCGCCCAGGCCAGTTCGCCCAGCACCAAAGCGCGGACCATCCGGCCACTGCCCTTGAGCGTATGGAAGGCCCGGCGCAGTTCGCTCAGGGCCGACTTACTCTCGGGATCGGCCGACCAGCGCGGCAGGTACTCCCGGAGGACTTCCAGGACTTCATCGGTTTCTTCGAGGAAGACTTCCCGCAGCTCATCGTCCACCGGTTCTTCACCGGTGGGTGGCGGTAACAGGCTTCCCGGGGTGGTCAGGGCGGGCGGGTTGACGGAGGACACGGGGCTGGCCAACACATCGGCCAGTGACTGGACGGTCTCAGGGTCGTCCAGTTCCTGCAAATCCTGCATGACCTGCGCTTCACTCGGGCTGAGCACATCTTCAAGCACCGGCACCTGCTGCTCGCTGGGAAAAAAGCCGAGTGCGGCCAGGCTTTTTTCCGCGACGTCGAGCAACTTTTCGCCCGGCGCTTCGGGGTCGTCGCTGAGGCGCTCCAGGTAATACTCGATGCTGGTGACGACGTCGGCCAGGCTGTCCAGTTCCTGCCAGCCGGGGTGATCCGGATCCAGCAGCAGGTGCTCGCGGATGAAGTGGTTGCACGTTTCGATCAGGCTCGCCGCACGGCTCAACGGAATCATCGCCAGCGCACCGCGCACCTGGGTCAGCAAGGCCGGCAATGGCTGCAAGTGCTGGCGGTCCCAGTCGGCGTCGATGTAGTCGACGATCATGTCCTTGGCCTGTTGCAGGCAGATGCGCGCTTCCTTGATCACGATCTGATGGATCTGTGTCAGGTCGGTGGTCGGCAGGCGGCTTTCTTCCTGGCTTTCCGGCTCGACGGTGCCGACCATGCCAGCAAGGGTCGCTTCGACGTAGAGCAAGGCACCGGCGACGTCCATCAGGATCGCGTCGTTGGGCTCACGCTGGCCCTGGGCGAGGCTCAACACCACCGCCAGTTGATCGATGATGACCTTGCGTGGCTGGCCAAAACCGAGCACCGCCAGGGTGTCGGCGATTTGCCGCAGTGGCGCCAGCAGGCTTTCGAGGTCCGAGGTGTGTTGGCGGTCGCTGCGCACGAACAGGTCCAGGCGCTCCTTGACCCGCACCAGCTCTTCACACAATGCGGCCAGCACCGAGCGCATGGCATCGCGGTCGGGGCCGACCAGCCGTGCCCGTTCTTCGTCGACCATCGCGCTGTCAGGTAGCGCGTCGTCCAGTCCGTAGCGATCTTTCATGGTCAGCATCTGCCCGGTGGGATGTTCGGCCTTGGCAATGTAGAACAGCAAACTCTTGAGCAACTCCAGCGGCGCTGGCTGATTGATTCCGGGCATGCCCTGTTCGAGCAGGCGCTTCAGTTCTTTGTCGGCCTCCTTAAACAGACTGCGCAACGCCGGACTGTTAGCGATCGAGCCGCTGTGTATACCTTCGACCAGCGCCGAGGCAACTTGCCACAACGGGCTCAGGGGCGCATTGCCGCACAGGCCTTCGAGACGCGTAAAAACTCTGGTCAGATAATCGAGGTTGGTTTCGCCGTCCTGCTCACGCAGCAATCCGACCAGGGCCATCTGCAACATCTGCCGCAACTTGCGCAACACGTTCGGTAAATCCGCCGGCTCCAGCAGCGCCAGCGACTCTTTGTCCAGGGGCGGCAGGTCCGGCAATTGCGGTGTGAACAGGCTGGTTTCCGACAACAGGCTTTCGCCACGGGCGCTGCGCAGATCGTTGATCAGCGGCAGCACCACCAGCGGCAGATCGCGACGGGCGCCTTGCACCCGGTCGAGGTAAATCGGCAGCTGCCCAAGGGCTTGCAGCAACAGGTGGAGCGCCTCATCGCGATGACTGACGCGGTTCTGCTGCAAGGCGGTGGTCAGCTGTTCCATCTCCTCGGCGAGCAGCGCCGCGCCGTAGAACTCGACCATCTGCAAACTGCCGTGAACCTGATGGACGCATGCCAGGCATTCACTGAGGGCGTGTGTCGCCTGCGGGTCATCAAGCTGGGTTTCGATGGCCTGATGAGCCACTTTCAGCGTTTCGGCAATTTCGCCTTTGACCCACTCGAGGGCCACATAGTCGTGCCGATCACCCATAACCACTCCACTCATCATTCGCACGCCTCAAGGCGCATCACACTTTATCCGCAGCCGCAGCCTTCGCGGCCGGCAAGGTGAAACCGGACACCGAACGCCGCAGCTGGCTGGCCATTTTCGCCAGGTTGCCAATGCTCTCGGCGGTGGCGGTGGAGCCGGACGAGGTCTGCGTAGTGATCTGCTGGATCACGTTCATCGTCAGGGAAATCTGACCGGCCGAAGACGTCTGTTGCTGCGCCGCATTGGAAATACTCTGGATCAACGCGGCGAGGGTCTTCGACACGCCTTCGATTTCTTCCAGGGCCACTCCGGCATCCTGCGCCAGACGCGCGCCACGCACCACTTCGGTGGTGGTCTGTTCCATGGAAATCACCGCTTCGTTGGTGTCGGTCTGAATCGCCCGCACCAGGGTTTCGATCTGCCGGGTGGCAGCGGACGAGCGCTCGGCCAGCCGCTGGACTTCATCGGCGACCACCGCAAAACCGCGCCCGGCATCACCGGCCATGGAAGCCTGAATCGCCGCGTTGAGCGCAAGGATGTTGGTCTGGTCGGCAATGTCATCGATCAGGCTGACTATGTCGCCGATTTCCTGAGAAGACTCGCCGAGACGTTTGATGCGTTTGGCGGTGTCCTGAATTTGCTCGCGAATATTGTCCATGCCGTGGATGGTGTTGTGCACCACCTCATTGCCCTTGTTGGCGATTTCCACCGAACGCTCGGCGACCGCCGACGATTCGGCGGCGTTGGCCGAGACCTGATCGATGGACTGGGCCATGTC
This sequence comes from Pseudomonas sp. LB3P25, assembly GCF_054897985.1. Lineage (NCBI taxonomy): Bacteria > Pseudomonadati > Pseudomonadota > Gammaproteobacteria > Pseudomonadales > Pseudomonadaceae > Pseudomonas > Pseudomonas sp. LB3P25. The sequence continues at coordinate 6,802,209 of NZ_CM142711.1, forward strand.
GTTGATCGCGGTGGAAGCTTCGGCAATCTGCTGCGCCTGATGCTCCGAAGCCTGCGCCAGGTGCATGGCGGTGGCCTGGGTTTCCTGCACGGCGGCAGCGACCTGGCCAGCGGTGAGGTTGATGGTCGCCACCAGATCGCGCAGTTGGTCCACGGAGTAGTTGATCGAGTCGGCGATGGTCCCGGTGAAGTCTTCGGTCACCGAGGCGGTCACGGTCAGGTCGCCGTCCGCCAGGTCTTCGATCTCGTCGAGCAGGCGCATGATTGCGTTCTGATTACGCTCGTTCTTCTCGGCCGTTTCACGCAGCTGACGATTGGTTTCACGGACCATCACCAGGCCAATGAGGATGATCGACATCAGTGCCAACAGCCCCAGCACGTAGCCGCCAATGGTGTCGGTGTTGCGCCCGCCGGCCAGGTTTTCGAAACCGCCGGCCAAGTGCGAGGCTTCCTCGAGCAGGGTCTGCGACAGGGTAAAAATATTGGTCGCCGATTCGCGGACCTTGAACAGCTCCGGCGAGGTTTCGAGGATTTCATCCACCGAACCCGAGACGAATTCGAACAGCTCGGAAATCTCGATCAACCGCGCACGAGCGTCGCGGTCTTCAACCTGGCTGACTTTCAGTGACGGATTGCCCTGGAGCATGCCGTTGAGCACCTGGCCGAATCGCGCAGCATCACGACCGAAGGCGTCGGCGGCCTGCTGCGAATTTTCATCACCGGACAGCACGGTGTTCACCGCACCGAGAATCCGCTCAGCCAATAACGACTGGCGCTGGGCCATGGCTACCTGCGCGGCCGGGGCACCGCGCTGGAGGAGAGTTTCGACGACTTTTTCGTACTCGACCTGCAACTGCGGCACGGTTTCGGCCAGGGTCGCGGCGACTTGATGCAGCGACAGCACGGTCTGTTCGCTGGAGAGGATCGCGTCGGTGTTTTTCAGCAAGCGTTCCCAGTCCAGTTGCACGGCACGCATTTCCGGGCGCACGGTGGACGGCGCCGGCGGCAGGCCGGTGGCGGGATCACCTTTCTTCAGATAGCCCCAGCGTTGGGCAAAGTCATTGCGCGCATCGCTCAGCAGTTTGAACGCCGCAGCCTTGCCGGCAGCGGCTTCAGTGGCGTTCTTGGCAATGCGCTGGGACAGCACGCGCAGCTCACCGGCGTGGCCGATGTACTGTTTGTCGTACGTGGCCTGGGTGTTGAGGTACGCGAAGTTGGCGAACAGCAGCATGATGAAGACGATCAGCGCGATGAACAGCGCGATGATCTGAGACCGGCTGCGTGACCCTTCTGGCTTGCCTGTTTTTGCTTTTATCATCGGTCCTCGCCTGTTAGCCAACCTTTAGAACCCACCGAAGATCCCTTGTGGGAGCGAGCCTGCTCGCGAAAGCGGTGTGTCAGTCGACATCAATGTTGAATGAGCAATCGCTTTCGCGAGCAGGCTCGCTCCCACAGGGGTTACAGCGCGACGTGCATAAAGCTTTGTGACTGCGCCAATGCAAACGGGCTGAACACCTGCCAGGTCTGCTCACGCTGAAACTGGCCTTGGATGAATGGTGCAATCGCGCCGCTCAAGCTATCTACCGGTTCCAGACTGTCCTGGGCAAAGTGCTGCAAGCCGAAAACCTCATCGACCATCAACCCGGCAAACACGTCGTTATGCTCCACCACCAAGACCCGGCGCTGCTTGCGCGCTGCTGACAGCTCATGCCCAGGCTCATTACCAGAAAAGAAGCCGCACAAGTCGATGATCGGCAACAGACGCCCGCGCAGGTTGGCTACGCCCTTGACCCAGGGTCTGACCCCCGGCAGCTGGGTACACCTCGGCTCGTGCAGGACTTCGCTGACTTCACCCATGGGCGCGACGTACCAGTGCTCGCCCAGACGGAAGCCGATGCCGCTCCAACTGTCTTGTCGGGTCGGCTGGGACGGCAAATCCGCCGCGAGCAGACGACAGCGCTGGTCGATCTGCAGCAGCAGTTCGAAAGCCGTCAGCGACTCGGTCATGGCCGGACGATCAACCAGCCAGCACGTTGTTCAGGGTCTTGATCAGGGTGTCTTCGTCGACCGGTTTGGTCAGGTAGTCCTTGGCGCCCTGGCGCGTGCCCCAGACCTTGTCGGTTTCCTGATCCTTAGTGGTGATGATGATCACCGGGATGTGCCCGGTTTCCGGGTCTTTGGTCAACTGGCGAGTCGCCTGAAAACCATTGAGGCCGGGCATGACGATGTCCATCAGCACTGCGTCGGGTTTTTCCTGACGGGCCAGAGCCACGCCGTCGGCGCCGTTTTCGGCTTTCAACACTTCATGACCGTGCTTTTCCAGCATGCCGGTCAGTTTGTACATTTCAGTCGGCGAATCATCGACGATCAGAATACGTGCCATGGTCTTCCCCATTCTTGTCGACGCCGGGCCCGCTGGCCGAGCGTCACTGTGCGTGTCCTACTGCGGCAAAACGGCGGCGAAGCCCGGTACATGGGCCTGGATCGCGTTCAGCAGTTCTTCCTTGCTGAAAGGCTTGGTCAAAAACTGGTCGGAGCCGACGATACGCCCCTTGGCCTTGTCGAACAGCCCGTCCTTGGACGACAGCATAATCACTGGCGTGGACTTGAACGCACTGTTGTTCTTGATTAAAGCGCAGGTCTGATAACCATCCAGACGCGGCATCATGATGTCGACAAAGATGATGCCGGGGTGATTGTCGGCAATCTTGGCCAGGGCATCGAAACCATCGATGGCCGTGATCACTTCACAACCCACGTTTTTCAATAACGTTTCGGCGGTGCGGCGAATCGTTTTCGAATCGTCGATCACCATGACCTTCAAGGCGCTGGAATGCTGTTCCATAAATGCTCTGCCGTCGCCTTTGCGAATCAAATTGTCCATTTCCGATAACCGGAGGCTCGAAACCCTTGATGTTCAAGGGCCAGCGCGATATGGCAGCCTTTTTAGCACAGTCTCCAAAACCAATCTATCGGCCGACCTTGGCGGTGGTTTTTCCTTGACCGGGAACACACTCAGCGCCACTCTGACGCCACTTTTGCAGGTCACTGCGACCCACCCAATTTCGAGGAAAAACCCATGAGCGTTCGTGTCGGGATTGTCATGGACCCTATCGCCAGCATCTCCTATAAAAAGGATAGCTCGCTGGCCATGCTGCTGGCCGCACAGAAGCGCGGCTGGGAACTGTTCTATATGGAACAGGGCGATTTATACCAGGCCGAAGGCGAGGCGCGGGCGCGGATGCGTCCGTTGAAAGTCTTCGCCAACCCGCAAAAATGGTTCGAACTGGAAGCCGAGACCGACGCGCTGCTGAGCGATCTGGACGTGATCCTGATGCGCAAGGATCCGCCGTTCGACATGGAGTTTGTCTACTCCACGTACCTGCTGGAACAAGCCGAGCGTGCTGGCGTATTGGTGGTCAACAAGCCGCAAAGCCTGCGTGACTGCAACGAAAAGCTGTTCGCCACGCTGTTCCCGCAGTGCACGCCGCCGACCATCGTCAGCCGTCGCCCGGATGTACTGCGTGAATTCGCCGATCACCACGGCGACGTGATCCTCAAGCCGCTGGACGGCATGGGCGGTTCGTCGATCTTCCGTCACACTGCCGGCCACCCGAACCTGTCGGTGATCCTCGAAACCCTGACCCTGCACGGCAAACAGCAGATCATGATTCAGGGTTATCTGCCGGCCATCGTTGATGGTGACAAGCGCATTCTGATGATCGACGGCGAGCCGGTGGATTACTGCCTGGCGCGGATTCCTGCCGCTGGTGAAACCCGTGGCAACCTCGCCGCCGGTGGCCGTGGCGAAGCCCGACCGCTGACCGAGAAAGATCGCTGGATCGCCGCACAAGTCGGCCCGACCCTGCGCGAAAAAGGCCTGCTGTTCGTCGGTCTGGACGTGATCGGCGAGCACCTGACGGAAATCAACGTCACCAGCCCGACCTGTATTCGCGAGATTGATAATGCGTTTGGCACCGACATCGGCGGCCTGCTGATGGATGCCATCGATCAGAAGCTCAAGGCTCGTTGATAGAGAACAGCCAAGAAACGACCAACATTGCGTTATCATCCGCGGCCTGTGAAAAACGCGATGTTGGTTTTTTTGTCATGACGCTCCCGTCCGATCTGCCCGCTGAACTCGCCCATCGTGGCGTGCGCCCGGCTGATCGCCTCGGTTTTACCCTGTTTCTCGCGGCGCTGATTCACCTGGCCTTGCTGTTGGGCGTCGGCTTTACGATGGTCGAACCCAAGCAAATCAGCAAAACCCTGGAAATCACCCTCGCCACCTTCAAAAGCGAAAAAAAGCCTGAAAAAGCCGATTTCCTCGCTCAAGAGAATCAGCAAGGCAGCGGCACCCTGGATAAAAAGGCGATTCCCAAGACCACCGAGGTCGCGCCCTTCCAGGACAACAAGGTGCAGAAAGTCACGCCACCGCCGGCAGTCAAGCCTGAAGTGCAGGAAGCCGCACCCAAGGCAGCCGTGACGACCGTCGCGCCGAAGCCAAAAAAGGCCGCGGCCAAAACCGAAGAACTCAAGACCGTCACCAAACCCGCAGTCGCCGCGCCGACGTTCGACAGTGAACAGCTGTCCACCGACATCGCCAGCCTGGAAGCGGAACTGGCCAACGAACAACAGTTGTATGCCAAGCGCCCACGCATCCACCGCCTGAGCGCCGCGTCGACCATGCGCGACAAGGGCGCCTGGTATAAGGACGAGTGGCGCAAAAAGGTCGAGCGCATCGGCAACCTGAATTACCCCGACGAAGCGCGACGCAAGCAGATCTACGGCAATTTGCGCCTGATGGTTTCGATCAACCGCGACGGCTCGCTCTATGAAGTGCTGGTGCTGGAGTCGTCCGGGCAACCGCTGCTGGATCAGGCCGCCCAGCGCATCGTACGGCTGGCGGCGCCGTTTTCACCGTTTACCGGAGATTTGTCGGATATCGATCGGCTGGAAATCATCCGGACCTGGAAGTTTGCCCGTGGGGACAAGCTCTCCAGCAACTGACACCCCACAAATCCCCCTTGTGGGAGCGAGCCTGCTCGCGTATGCGGGTGCCAGACAACATTAATGTCACTGACACTCCCTCTTCGCGAGCAGGCTCGCTCCCACATTTGATCCCGGTTGATTACAGGATTGGGGCATTTCCTGTGCATCCTCAGCTTGTCAGTTTGCCCCTCCAACGCCACACTAGCGCTCATGAAGAACGTCAGCCCGAGCTACCTCAAGCATCAGTTCCTGATCGCCATGCCTCACATGGTCGACCCGAACTTTGCGCACACCTTGACCTACATCGTCGAGCACACGGCCAATGGTGCCATGGGTCTGGTGGTCAATCGTCCGCAGGACCTCAACCTGGCCGATATCCTCGAACAACTGCGCCCTGACATCGAACCGCCGGTGCTCTGCCAGCATGTGCCGATCTTCATCGGCGGTCCGGTGCAGACTGATCGCGGTTTTGTTCTGCACCCCTCGGGGCAGAGTTATCAGGCCACCGTTGAGCTCGATGAGAAACTGGCCCTTTCGACCTCCCAGGACGTGCTGTTCGCCATCGCCGACGGCGTCGGTCCGGCGAAAAGCCTGATCGCCCTCGGATACGCTGGCTGGGAAGCCGGGCAGCTGGAAGCCGAACTGGCCCAGAACGCCTGGCTGACTTGCCCGTTCGATGCCGATATTTTGTTCAACACCAGCAGCGAACTGCGCCTGGAAGCAGCAGCCAAGCACCTGGGCGTCAATCTTAGCCTGCTGACCAGCCAGGCGGGGCACGCCTGATGGCCCTGCGCCTGATTTTGGGTTTCGATTACGGCACCAAACAGATCGGCGTGGCGGTCGGCCAGGTGATTACCGGCCAGGCCCGCGAGCTGTGCACCTTGAAGGCACAAAACGGTATTCCCGACTGGAATCAGGTCGAAGCCCTGATTAAAGAGTGGAAACCCGACGCCGTGGTGGTTGGTCTGCCCTTGAACATGGACGGCACGCCGAGCGACATGTGCCTTCGCGCCGAGAAATTCGCCCGTCGCCTCAACGGCCGCTACAACCTGCCCTTCTATACCCACGATGAACGCCTGACCACGTTCGAAGCCAAGGGCGAGCGCCGTGATCGTGGCGGACAAAAGGGCAGCTACCGCGACAACCCGGTCGACGCCATCGCCGCCGCCCTGCTGCTGCAAGGCTGGCTCGATGAAAACACCGCACTGTTCGAGTCCTGACTGCATCCAATTCTGAAGAGCCGCTGCAAGCGACTCTCTATAGCGAAAACCCGAGCCACCCCTTAAGCGCTTTACCCCAAAAGCAGGGCTCGGGCCCAAGAAGGAGCAACCATGAGCCTGCCCAATCCCGTTGAACTGATCAGCCAGATGGCGACCCGGCTTGACGCCTATCTGGCCAAACGTGGCATCAGCGAACCGCGCTACATCGGTATTCGTACCGGTGGCGTCTGGGTCGCCCAGGCGTTGCTCGATGAACTGGGCAGCGACTCGCCCCTCGGCACCCTGGACGTCTCCTTCTATCGCGACGACTTCAGCCAGAACGGCCTGCACCCGCAAGTGCGCCCGTCCGCCCTGCCGTTCGAGATCGAAGGCCAGCACCTAGTGCTGATCGATGACGTGCTGATGAGCGGCCGGACCATCCGCGCCGCCCTGAACGAACTCTTCGACTACGGTCGCCCGGCCAGCGTGACGCTGGTGTGCCTGCTGGACCTGGACGCCGGCGAGCTGCCGATCCGCCCGAACGTGGTCGGTGCAACCCTGTCGTTGGCAGCCCACGAACGGGTGAAACTGTCCGGCCCGGAACTCAAGCTCGAACTGCAAGACCTCGCCCTTTAATTCGCCCTATTGAGAGTCCCCCTCGCGATGACGCCTCTAGAAACCAAGCGCCCGCTGCAGCTCAATGATCAGGGCCAGCTGCGCCACTTCCTCTCGCTCGACGGTTTGCGCCGCGAGCTGTTGACGGAAATCCTCGACACTGCCGACTCGTTCCTCGAAGTCGGCGCCCGGGCGGTGAAGAAAGTCCCGTTGCTGCGCGGCAAGACCGTGTGCAATGTGTTCTTCGAAAACTCCACCCGCACCCGCACCACCTTCGAACTGGCGGCCCAGCGGCTGTCAGCGGACGTGATCACGCTGAACGTGTCCACGTCGTCGGCGAGCAAGGGCGAAACCCTGCTCGACACCCTGCGCAACCTGGAAGCCATGGCCGCTGACATGTTCGTCGTGCGTCACGGTGATTCCGGCGCAGCACACTTCATCGCCGAACATGTCTGCCCGCAAGTGGCGATCATCAACGGCGGCGACGGCCGTCACGCCCACCCGACCCAGGGCATGCTCGACATGCTCACCATCCGCCGGCACAAGGGTGGCTTCGAAAACCTTTCGGTGGCCATCGTCGGCGACATCCTGCACTCGCGGGTCGCGCGCTCGAACATGCTGGCGCTGAAAACCCTCGGTTGTCCGGACATCCGCGTGATCGCGCCGAAAACCCTGCTGCCGATTGGCGTCGAGCAATACGGCGTGAAGGTTTACACCGACATGACCGAAGGCCTGAAAGACGTCGACGTGGTGATCATGCTGCGCCTGCAACGTGAACGCATGACCGGCGGCCTGCTCCCGAGCGAAGGCGAGTTCTACCGCTTGTTCGGCCTGACCACTGCGCGCCTGGCCGGGGCCAAACCGGATTGCATCGTCATGCACCCGGGACCGATCAACCGCGGTGTGGAAATTGAGTCGGCGGTGGCCGACGGCCCGCACTCGGTCATCCTCAATCAAGTCACCTACGGCATCGCGATTCGTATGGCCGTGCTGTCCATGGCCATGAGTGGGCAAACTGCCCAGCGCCAAATCGAGCAGGAGAACGCCCAGTGAAGCTCAGCATTCTCGGCGCCCGCGTCATCGATCCGGCCAGCGGCCTGGATCAAGTTACCGATATCCATATTGAAGCCTGCAAGATCGTCGCCCTTGGCGCCGCACCGGCCGGTTTTGTCGCCGTCGACACCCTCGACGCCAAAGGCCTGATCGCCGCCCCTGGGCTGGTTGACCTGAACGTCGCCCTGCGCGAGCCGGGCTACAGCCGCAAAGGTTCAATCGTCAGCGAAACCCGCGCCGCCGCGGCCGGTGGCGTCACCAGCCTATGCTGCCCGCCGAAAACCAAACCGGTGCTGGACACCTCGGCCGTGGCCGAATTGATCCTCGACCGCGCCCGCGAGGCCGGCAACACCAAAGTGTTCCCGATAGGCGCCCTGAGCAAAGGCCTGGACGGCGAACAGCTGGCCGAACTGGTCGCCTTGCGCGATGCCGGTTGCGTGGCCTTCGGCAACGGCCTGGACAGCTTCCGCAACACCCGCACGCTGTGCCGGGCGCTGGAATACGCCGCAACATTCGACCTGACGGTGATTTTCCACTCTCAGGACCATGACCTGGCCGAAGGTGGCCTGGCCCACGAAGGCCCGACCGCCAGCTTCCTCGGTTTGCCGGGCATTCCCGAAACCGCCGAAACCGTGGCTCTCGCGCGGGATCTGCTGCTGGTCGAACAAAGTGGCGTGCGTGCGCACTTCAGCCAGCTCACCAGCGCCCGTGGCGTGGCGCTGATCGCTCAGGCCCAGGCTCGCGGACTGCCGGTGACCGCCGATGTGGCGTTGTATCAGCTGATCCTGACCGACGAAGCGCTGATCGACTTCAGCAGCCTCTATCACGTCCAGCCGCCGCTGCGCACCCGCGCCGACCGCGACGGCCTGCGTGCAGCAGTGAAATCGGGTGTGATCTCGGCCATCTCCAGTCATCACCAACCCCACGAGCGGGACGCCAAACTGGCGCCGTTCGGGGCCACCGAACCGGGCATCAGCAGCGTTGAACTGCTGCTGCCGCTGGCGATGACGCTAGTGGAAGACGGTTTGCTGGATCTGCCAACGTTGTTGGCGCGCTTGAGCGCCGGACCTGCCGAGGCGTTGCGCCTGCCGGCGGGCAAACTGGCGGTAGGTGGACCGGCGGACATCGTGCTGTTCGATCCGGCAGCTTCGACCGTGGCCGGTGAGACCTGGCTGTCCAAAGGCGAAAACTGCCCGTTCATTGGCCACAGCCTGCCGGGGGTGGTGCGTTACACCCTGGTGGATGGACGCATTAGCCACCAGGCTTAAGACTGTGGCGAGGGAGCTTGCTCCCGCTGGGCTGCGCAGCAGACCTGTTTTGGGGTCGCTTCGCGACCCAGCGGGAGCAAGCTCCCTCGCCACAACTTACTGGAAAGCACCTCTGTTCTGCGCATTGCGAATCGACACCTGGTCATTCAGCGTCCAGAAGTCATACAGCACCCCAAGAAAAAACAACCCGCCCGTCACCAGGTACAGCAATCCGCTGATCCACTTTCCCTGATACATCCGGTGTACGCCGAATACCCCAAGAAACGCCAGCAGAATCCACGCCACGTTGTACTCGATAGGTCCGGCGGTGAAACGCAGGTCCGCTTCACGGTCCATGGCCGGGATCAGAAACACGTCGATCAGCCAACCGATACCCAACAAACCCAAGGTGAAGAACCAGATCGTCCCCGTCACCGGCTTGCCGTAATAGAAGCGGTGAGCGCCGGTAAAACCGAAAATCCACAGCAGGTAACCAATCACTTTGCTGTGCGTATCTTGATGCGGAACGGGCTGTTGATAGGTGTTCATGAAGGACCTCGATTCACACGATAGATAAATATTCTTTAAATCTTTGTGACTTTTTTACAGGTTGCCGACGTATGGCAAATGCTACTGTCTCTCCCGTCAAAGCCTTATAACACCTGACTTGTGTCCGACAATCGCGTCCATTTTCTGCTTATTTGGTTCCGTTGACCCCAAGGTTGAATCGACCAACGGCCTCGGAAGGGGCAAAAAAGCTGTTATAAAGTTGCGCGCTAACTTATATGAGCCTTGCCTAATGCGTCCATTTTTCAAGACATGGCTAACCATTTGCCTTTTGATGCCACTGGCCGCCCACGCCACCAATCGTGAGCAACGTCTTCCTAACGTTAATGGTTACACCCAAAAATCCCATGTTTCTGCTCCTTCGAGCAAAAACAAACAGACCGTAAAACGCGCTCCCCAGCTGAGCAGCAACAAAAGCAGCCTGATACCGCCAATGGCGGCCAAGGAAAGCAGCAACGTGCTGAGCCGCGCAGTCAACGTCCTCGGTACTCCTTACCGTTGGGGCGGCAGTAGCCCAAGTAAAGGGTTCGACTGCAGTGGCCTGGTGAAATACGCGTTCAACGACGCCACGTTTGACCTGCCGCGCACCTCTAACGCCATGGCCAGCGGTCATGGGGAGAAAGTCGATCGCAAGGATCTGAAGCCTGGCGACCTGATTTTCTTCAACATAAAGAGCCGTCGGGTCAATCACGTTGCCATCTACCTGGGCAACGACCGCTTCATCCACGCACCCCGTCGTGGCAAGTCGGTGAGCATCGACACGCTGAAGAAACCCTACTGGGAAAGCCACTACGTGGTTGCCAAGCGGGTTATGCCGAAAGAGAAGAACGCCATACAGGTTGTTCAACGCTGATTTGAAATCCCGGGTTTGACCCGGGATTTTGCTTTGAACATGATGCCCTCTTCGCGAGCAGGTCGAATCGTCGCTCCCACACTGGAATGCGTACCCCTGTGGGAGCGAGCCTGTTCGCGAAGGCGTCTTTGAATTCGATACAAGTCCCCCTCAGAAGTTATCCGGCGAACGCGCCTTCTCCCGTGCGTGCTCGCGACTGATCAACCCCTTGGTCACCAGCTCCTTCAAGCACATATCCAGCGTCTGCATCCCCAGCCCTCCCCCGGTTTGAATCGACGAGTACATCTGCGCCACCTTGTCTTCGCGGATCAAGTTACGGATCGCTGACGTGCCGAGCATGATTTCGTGGGCCGCGATCCGCCCACCGCCGATCTTCTTGACCAACGTCTGCGACACCACCGCCAGTAACGACTCGGACAGCATCGAACGGACCATCGACTTCTCGTCCCCCGGAAACACGTCCACCACCCGATCGATGGTTTTCGCCGCCGATGTCGTGTGCAGCGTGCCAAACACCAGGTGACCGGTTTCGGCGGCGGTTAATGCCAGGCGAATGGTCTCGAGATCCCGCATCTCCCCCACCAGAATCACGTCCGGGTCCTCCCGCAGGGCCGAGCGTAGAGCCGTGGCGAAACTGCGTGTATCGCGATGGACTTCACGCTGGTTGATCAAGCATTTACGCGACTCGTGGACGAACTCGATCGGGTCTTCGATGGTGAGGATGTGGTGATGGCGATGGGTGTTCAGGTGATCGATCATCGCCGCCAGGGTGGTGGATTTTCCGGAACCGGTCGGCCCGGTCACCAGCACCAGCCCCCGCGGCGCTTCGGTAATCTTGCGAAACACTTCCCCCATACCAAGGTCGTCCATGCTCAGGACCTTGGACGGAATGGTCCGGAACACCGCGCCAGCACCACGATTGTGGTTGAACGCGTTAACCCGAAAACGCGCCACGCCGGGCACGTCAAAGGAGAAGTCGGTCTCCAGGTGTTTCTCGAAGTCCACCCGCTGAGTGTCGTTCATGATGTCGTAGATCAGCGCCTGCACCTGTTTGTGGTCCAGGGCTGGCAGATTGATACGCCGCACATCGCCGTCGACCCGAATCATCGGGGGCAGGCCGGCAGACAGATGCAAGTCGGATGCGCCCTGTTTCGCGCTGAAAGCCAGCAGCTCAGTGATATCCATAGCGTTCCTCAATTCCAGTAGAATGCCGCGAACCTTCAGACCGCCGGCGCCTGATCCTCGCCTGATAAAGTCGCCGAGCGATGATCAGGCAAGGCAAAAGTCGGCGAAGAAGCGGAGTTGACGTCAGTCAATGAGCATTCTGAGTCGACTTTTAACGCCGCATGATCGAGTGCAGGCACTTTTCAGGCAGGATTTGATGTCCACGATAGCAGACAACATTGCTCAGGTTAGTTCACGCATCCACGCTGCCGCCCTCGCTGCACAGCGCGACGAAGACAGCATCCAGCTGCTGGCCGTGAGCAAGACCAAACCCGCCGAAGCCCTGCGCGAAGCGTATGCCGCGGGGCTGCGCGACTTTGGCGAGAACTACCTGCAGGAAGCCCTGAGTAAACAGCTCGAATTGGCCGACCTGCCCTTGATCTGGCACTTCATTGGCCCCATTCAATCGAACAAGACTCGCGCTATCGCCGAGCACTTCGCTTGGGTGCATTCCGTGGATCGTTTGAAAATCGCACAACGCCTGTCCGAACAACGTCCTGCCGATTTGCCCCCACTGAACATTTGCATCCAGGTCAACGTCAGCGGTGAAGACAGCAAGTCCGGCTGCACCCCGGACGACCTGCCGGCCCTGGCCAATGCCATCAGCGAACTGCCTCGCATCAAGCTGCGCGGGTTGATGGCAATTCCCGAGCCGACCGAAGATCGCGCCGCCCAGGATGCCGCTTTTGCTGCCGTGCAGCGCCTGCAAACCAGCCTGAACCTGCCGCTCGACACACTTTCCATGGGCATGAGCCACGACCTTGAGTCGGCCATCGCCCAAGGCGCCACCTGGGTCCGCATCGGTACGGCCCTGTTTGGCGCCCGCGACTACAGCCAGCCATAACATGGCTGACTCACCACTCTATAAGGACCTGACATGAGCAAAACTCGTATTGCCTTTATCGGTGCCGGCAACATGGCCGCCAGCCTGATCGGTGGCCTGCGCGCCAAAGGTCTGGACGCCGCGCAGATCCGCGCCAGTGATCCCGGCGCTGAAACCCGCGCTCGCGTGAACGCTGAACACGGTATCGACGTGTTCGCCGACAACGCCGAAGCCATCCAGGGCGCCGAAGTTGTCGTACTGGCGGTCAAACCCCAAGCGATGAAGGCCGTCTGCGAAGCGATTCGCCCAAGTCTCAAGCCGAATCAACTGGTGGTCTCGATTGCTGCTGGCATCACCTGCGCCAGCATGAACAACTGGCTCGGCGCCCAACCGATCGTGCGTTGCATGCCCAACACCCCGGCGCTGCTGCGTCAGGGCGTGAGCGGTTTGTTCGCCACGGCTCAAGTGACTGCCGAACAACGCCAGCAAGCTGAAGCGCTGTTGTCGGCCGTCGGCATTGCCCTGTGGCTGGACGAAGAACAGCAACTGGACGCAGTCACCGCCGTTTCCGGCTCTGGCCCTGCGTACTTCTTCCTGCTGATCGAAGCCATGACCGCCGCGGGCGTGAAACTTGGCCTGCCACCGGAAACCGCTGCACAACTGACCCTGCAAACCGCTTTGGGCGCTGCTCACATGGCCGTGGCCAGTGACGTCGACGCTGCGGAACTGCGCCGCCGCGTGACGTCGCCTGCGGGCACGACGGAAGCGGCGATCAAGTCGTTCCAGGCCGGCGGCTTCGAAGCCCTGGTAGAAAAAGCACTCGGCGCCGCGGCGCACCGCTCGGCCGAGATGGCCGAACAATTGGGTCAATAAGGAGCCTTACATGATTGGATTGAACACTGCAGCGGTCTACGTGCTGCAAACCCTCGGCAGCCTGTACCTGCTGATCGTGCTGCTGCGCTTCGTGCTGCAACTGGTACGCGCGAACTTCTACAACCCGCTCTGCCAGTTCGCCGTGAAAGCCACCCAGCCGCTGCTCAAGCCACTGCGCCGGATCATCCCGAGCATGTTCGGCCTGGACATGTCCTCGCTGGTACTGGCGATCCTCGTGCAACTGGCGCTGATGGCCCTGACCCTGCTGCTGACTTACGGCACCACCGGTAACCCGCTGCAATTGCTGATCTGGTCGCTGATCGGCGTGACCGCGCTGTTCCTGAAGATTTTCTTCTTTGCCCTGATCATCAGCGTGATTCTGTCGTGGGTCGCACCGGGCAGCCACAACCCTGGCGCCGAACTGGTGAACCAGATTTGCGAACCGGCCCTGGCGCCTTTCCGCAAAATCCTGCCAAATCTTGGCGGCCTGGATATTTCGCCGATCCTGGCATTCATGGTGCTCAAGCTGATCGACATGCTGGTGATCAACAACCTCGCGGCCATGACGATGATGCCGGAAATCCTCCGCCTGCTGATCTGACCCGGTGAGCTACTTTCGCTGGGACGGTGACGACCTGATTCTGGAATGTCACCTGCAACCGGCGGCCCGCAGCGATGATTTCTGCGGGCTGCATGGGGATCGATTGAAGATTCGCCTGACGGCGCCGCCGGTTGAAGGCAAGGCCAATGCGTATTTGATGGCGTTTCTGGCCAAGGCGTTTGGGGTTTCCAAGAGCCAAGTCAGTTTGATTAGCGGCGAGTTGAACCGGCAGAAACGGGTGCGGATTTGCTCGCCGAAGAAGCTGCCGGATTTACCGGGTTTGGTGCAGCGTTCGCTTTGATTGGGTATCGCTTCATAAAGCCACCCCTCACCCCAGCCCTCTCCCCATAGGGGAGAGGGGAAAGGGAGCAGATCGGGGACTTTTCAGAGCCTGAGTTCGGCTCAATATTTCAGGTCGATGTAGCTTGGCCAAACACCTCGGTCAGTCCCCTCTACCCTCTGGGGAGAGGGTTAGGGTGAGGGGTCGATCCAACGCCGAGCACCCATTTCCCAAACACCTCGGCCTTAGCTTGCTGCTAAAGGCAGCGGTCTTTAGACTTACGCCTCATTTCAACGAGAGCAGGGTCGATGCCAGCTGCCTTCCCCCCCGATTCTGTTGGTTTGGTGACGCCGCAAGTGGCGCACTTCAGCGAACCCCTGGCCTTGGCCTGCGGCCGTTCGCTCCCAGCTTATGACCTAATCTACGAAACCTACGGCACGCTGAATGCCGCGGCGAGCAACGCCGTGCTGATCTGCCACGCCTTGTCGGGTCACCATCACGCTGCCGGTTTCCACAGCCCCGACGACCGCAAACCCGGTTGGTGGGACAGCTGCATCGGGCCTGGCAAGCCGATCGACACCAACAAGTTCTTCGTGGTCAGCCTGAACAACCTCGGCGGTTGCAACGGCTCTACCGGCCCGAGCAGCCTCAACCCGGAAACCGGCAAGCCATTTGGCGCCGACTTCCCTGTGTTGACCGTGGAAGACTGGGTTCACAGCCAGGCGCGCCTGGCTGACCTGCTCGGCATCGGCCAATGGGCCGCCGTGATTGGCGGCAGTCTCGGTGGCATGCAGGCCATGCAGTGGAGCATCACCTACCCGGATCGCATTCGTCACTGCCTGGCCATCGCCTCGGCCCCCAAGTTGTCGGCACAGAACATTGCCTTCAACGAAGTGGCGCGCCAGGCAATCCTCACCGACCCCGAATTCCACGGCGGTTCGTTCCAGGAAGCGGGCGTGATCCCCAAGCGTGGCTTGATGCTGGCGCGGATGGTCGGGCACATCACGTACCTGTCCGACGACTCCATGGGTGAGAAATTCGGCCGGGGCCTGAAGAGCGAAAAGCTCAACTACGACTTCCACAGCGTCGAGTTCCAGGTCGAAAGCTACCTGCGTTATCAAGGCGAAGAGTTCTCCGGGCGTTTCGACGCCAACACGTACCTGCTGATGACTAAGGCGCTGGACTACTTCGATCCGGCGGCGAACTTCGACGATGACCTGGCGAAAACCTTCGCCAACGCCCAGGCCAAGTTCTGCGTGATGTCCTTCACCACCGACTGGCGCTTCTCCCCTGCCCGCTCGCGGGAACTGGTGGACGCGCTGATGGCGGCCAAGAAAGACGTCTGCTACCTCGAGATCGATGCTCCGCAAGGCCACGACGCCTTCCTGATTCCGATCCCGCGCTACTTGCAGGCGTTCAGCAACTACATGAACCGAATTTCGCTTATATGAGCCGTTATCACTTGGGGAGAAAGCCATGAGAGCCGATCTGGAAATCATCCAGGAATGGATCCCCGCCGGCAGCCGCGTGCTCGACCTCGGTTGCGGTGATGGCGAGCTGCTGACCTGGTTGCGCGATAATAAGCAAGTGACCGGCTATGGCCTGGAAAACGACCCGGACAACATCGCCGAGTGCGTGGCCAAGGGCATTAACGTTATCGAGCAGGACCTGGACAAGGGCCTGGGTAACTTTGCCAGCAACAGCTTCGACGTCGTGGTCATGACCCAGGCGCTGCAAGCCGTGCACTACCCGGACAAGATCCTCGACGAAATGCTGCGGGTCGGTCGCCAATGCATCATCACCTTCCCCAACTTCGGTCACTGGCGCTGCCGCTGGTACCTGGCGAGCAAGGGCCGGATGCCGGTGTCCGATTTTCTGCCGTACACCTGGTACAACACGCCGAACATCCATTTTTGCACCTTCGAAGACTTCGAAGCGTTGTGTCGCGAACGTGAAGCCAGGGTCATTGATCGGCTTGCCGTGGATCAACAGCACCGTCACGGGTGGGCCAGTAAGCTATGGCCTAATCTATTAGGTGAAATCGGTATTTACCGCGTCAGCAGCCCCGGGCTGCAAGACCACAAGGTCGCGGTCTGAGTCACGACACTTCGAGGAGAACGATCATGGGTCGTCTAGCGCTGTTTGTACTTACTGCCTGCCTGAGCGTCACCGCCATGGCCGCCGACGTCATCAAAGGCGAGCGCAAAGAAACCTTTGGCGATGTAACGGTGCACTACAACACCTTCAACTCCACCTTCCTGACACCGGACATCGCAAAAGCAGCGGGACTGACACGCAGCAAGAACCAGGGCGTGATAAACGTCTCCGTGCTCAAGGATGGCAAACCACTGACCGCTGACGTCAGCGGATCGGTGAAGGACCTGACCAGCCAGACCGTGCCGTTGAAGTTCAAACAGATCACTGAACAAGGCGCGATCTACTACATCGCCCAGTTCCCGGTCGATCAGCAGGAAGTCCGCACCTTCGACATCAAGGTGCAGAACGGCGATAAAATCAACACCATCAATTTCAACCAAGAGCTCTTCCCCGGCGAATGATCAACTTCACGCAACTCGTACTGGCCAGCCACAACGCCGGCAAACTCAAGGAACTTCAGGCCATGCTCGGCGAATCGGTGCAACTGCGCTCGATCGGCGAGTTCAGCAGCGTCGAACCTGAAGAAACCGGCCTGTCGTTCGTCGAAAACGCCATCCTCAAGGCCCGCAATGCCGCGCGCATCTCCGGCTTGCCGGCGCTGGCCGACGATTCAGGGTTGGCAGTCGATTTCCTCGGCGGTGCGCCGGGTATCTACTCGGCTCGTTATGCCGACGGTCAGGGCGATGCGGCGAATAACGCCAAACTGCTCGATGTGTTGAAAGACGTGCCGGAAGCCGAGCGCGGTGCGCAGTTCGTCTGTGTGTTGGCGCTGGTGCGTCACGCCGACGATCCATTGCCGATCCTCTGCGAAGGTCTGTGGCACGGCCGCATCCTGACCCAGGCCAGCGGTGAACATGGGTTTGGCTACGACCCGCTGTTCTGGGTGCCGTCGCGCGATTGCTCCAGCGCCGAGCTAAGCCCGAACGAAAAGAACCTCATCAGCCACCGCGCCCGTGCAATGGATCTGCTGCGCCAGCGTCTAGGCCTGATATGACCCATGAATCATCCGCGTCGCCGCTGATCTTCGGCGGCGACGCCCAATCGCCTCGGGCCGCCCTGCCTGTGCTGCCGCCCCTGGCGTTGTACATCCACATCCCGTGGTGTGTGCGCAAATGCCCTTATTGCGACTTCAATTCCCACACCGCCAGCCCGGTGTTGCCGGAAGAAGAGTATGTGGACGCGCTGCTGGCCGACCTCGATCAGGACCTGCATGCCGTCTACGGCCGTGAGCTGAGTTCGATCTTCTTTGGTGGCGGCACGCCGAGCCTGTTCAGCGCCGAGGCTTTGGGCCGTTTGCTCAAAGGCGTCGAGCAACGCATTCCGTTCGCCAGCGACATCGAAATCACGCTGGAAGCCAATCCGGGGACGTTTGAACAAGAGAAGTTCGTCGCCTACCGGGCGCTGGGCATCAATCGCCTGTCGATTGGCATCCAGAGCTTTCAGGAAGAGAAACTCAAAGCGCTGGGGCGGATTCACAACGGTGACGAAGCGGTACGTGCCGCCGGCATGGCCCGTCAGGCCGGGTTCGACAACTTCAATCTGGACCTGATGCACGGTTTACCCGATCAGTCCCTGGACGACGCCCTGAGCGATCTGCGCCAGGCCATCGCCCTGAAGCCGACGCACTTGTCCTGGTATCAGCTGACCCTGGAGCCGAACACGGTGTTCTGGAACCAGCCGCCGACGCTGCCGGAAGACGACACTTTGTGGGACATTCAGGAGGCCGGTCAGGCGCTGTTGGCCGAGCACGGTTACGCGCAATACGAAGTTTCGGCCTATGCCCAGTCCGGTCGCCCGGCGCGGCATAACCTCAATTACTG
The DNA here is from genome assembly GCF_054897985.1 of Pseudomonas sp. LB3P25. Taxonomy (NCBI): domain Bacteria; kingdom Pseudomonadati; phylum Pseudomonadota; class Gammaproteobacteria; order Pseudomonadales; family Pseudomonadaceae; genus Pseudomonas; species Pseudomonas sp. LB3P25. The sequence continues at coordinate 6,820,512 of NZ_CM142711.1, forward strand.
GAGTTTCGGCGATTTCATCGGCATCGGCGCCGGGGCTCACGGCAAACTCAGCCATCCGGACGGGCGCATCGTCCGTACCTGGAAGACCCGTCTGCCGAAGGACTACCTCAACCCGGCCAAAAGCTTCAAGGCTGGGGAGAAAGCCCTGACCAATGAAGAACTGCCGTTCGAGTTCCTGATGAACGCCTTGCGCCTGACCGAGGGCGTGGAATCGCGACTGTACCCGGAACGCACCGGGCTGAGCCTGGAAAGCCTCGCCGAAGGCCGCCGGGTCGCCGAACAAAGTGGCTTGTTGCAGGTCGAACCGTCACGTCTGGCGGCCACCGAACGCGGGCAACTGTTTCTCAATGACTTGCTGCAGACATTTCTGAGCTGATTTCAGCCTTAAGGGAAAACGAATGGATTTGATACTCGACCTGCTCGCCACAGCGTCCCGCTGGAGCCGTAGCAATCTGTCTGAAATCGCTCTGGCACTGGTGGGCTGCCTGCTGGTGTTGTTTGGCGCCGATATCAAAGGCTGGGTCGACCAACGCCTGGGCAGCATCGCCGGCGCCTTGCGCGTCCCGCTGATGGCCCTGCTGTGCATGATCGGCAGCGGCGTCGCGCTGATCTACGCCACGCCGTGGATCATCAAAGGCCTGAGCCAGTTCAACAACTACAGCCTGGCGCCGGTGTTGTTGGTGGTGCTGGTGCTCATCGGCGTTGTCGCCGACCGCCGCTGAATGTCGAAACACCACAAAACAACTGTGGGAGCGAGCCTGCTCGCGAAGGCGTCATAACATTCAACATCATCGTTGAATGTCAGACCGCTTTCGCGAGCAGGCTCGCTCCCACAGTTTTTATTGCGTTATGGCTTAGGACTGTTTTTCGAACTTCAGGTCCCACACGCCATGCCCAAGACGTTCGCCGCGGCGTTCGAACTTGGTGATCGGGCGCTCGGCCGGGCGCGGGACGCATTTGCCGTCTTCGGCCAGATTGCGATAACCCGGCGCAACGTTCATCACTTCCAGCATGTATTCGGCGTACGGTTCCCAGTCGGTGGCCATGTGTAGCACGCCGCCGACCTTCAACTTGCTGCGCACCAGTTCAGCGAACGACGCCTGAACGATACGGCGCTTGTGGTGGCGACTCTTGTGCCACGGGTCCGGGAAAAACAGCATCAGGCGATCGAGGCTGTTGTCGGCCACGCAGCGGTTGAGCACTTCGATCGCGTCGCAATCGTAGACGCGCAGGTTGGTCAGCCCCTGAGTCAGCACGCCATTGAGCAGCGCGCCAACACCCGGACGGTGTACTTCCACGCCGATGAAATCCTGCTCCGGCGAAGCCGCGGCCATTTCCAGCAGCGAATGGCCCATGCCGAAACCGATTTCCAGCGAGCGCGGCGCCGAGCGGCCGAACACCTGGTCGAAGTCCACCGGCGAATTGGCCAGAGGCAGCACGAACAGCGGTGTGCCCTGCTCCAGACCGCGTTGCTGGCCTTCGGTCATGCGCCCGGCGCGCATCACGAAACTCTTGATGCGGCGGTGTTGGCGCTCGTCGCCTTCTTCCGTCTGGATAGGCGTGTCGTTTGATTCAGTCATCAATGGCTCTTACTTGATCAGACCATCCAGCGGCGAGGAGGCGCTGGCATAGAGTTTTTTCGGCATGCGGCCGGCGAGGTAGGCCAAACGACCTGCAACGATGGCGTGCTTCATGGCTTCAGCCATCATGATCGGCTGCTGGGCGTGGGCGATGGCCGAGTTCATCAGCACCGCTTCGCAACCCAGCTCCATGGCGATGGTGGCGTCGGAAGCGGTACCGACACCGGCATCCACCAACACAGGAATCTTGGCTTCTTCGAGTATGATCTGCAGGTTGTACGGGTTGCAGATCCCAAGGCCTGTACCGATCAGACCGGCCAGCGGCATGACCGCGATGCAGCCGATTTCCGCCAATTGACGGGCGATGATCGGGTCATCACTGGTGTAAACCATCACATCGAAACCTTCCTTGACCAGCACTTCGGCGGCCTTGAGGGTTTCGATCACGTTAGGGAACAGGGTTTTCTGGTCCGCCAGCACTTCCAGCTTCACCAGGTTGTGGCCGCCGAGCAGCTCACGGGCCAGGCGGCAGGTGCGCACAGCCTCTGTAGCGTCGAAGCAACCGGCGGTGTTAGGCAGGAAGGTGTAGCGATCCGGCGACAGGACTTCGAGCAGGTTCGGTTCGCCCGGATTCTGGCCGAGGTTGGTGCGGCGCACGGCGAATGTGACGATCTCGGCACCCGAGGCTTCGATGGCCAGGCGGGTTTCTTCCATGTCGCGGTACTTGCCGGTGCCTACCAGCAAACGCGACTGGTAAGTACGACCGGCCAGGACGAAGGGCTTGTCGCTACGAACGATGCTCATGGGAAATCCTCTGTAGGGGTGAGGTTCTTGCAGAATTCTATGCCCTTATGGGCCGGGCGACTAGCCGCCGCCGATGGCGTGAACGACTTCGACTGAATCGCCGTCGTTCAGCGTGGTTTCTGCGTGCTGGCTGCGCGGGACGATATCCAGATTGAGTTCGACCGCCACCCGGCGTCCGGTCAGTTCCAGACGGGTCAGCAGGGCCGCAACGGTTTCACCGTCGGGCAGTTCAAGGGATTCGCCGTTCAACTGAATGCGCATGCCGCAAGCCACCATCATTTTTAGGGGCTGGCATTCTAGCCCGATCAGTCTTGGCGACCCAAGCCATTCGTCATGAAATGGACCACCCGGTCAGCTCAACCGCCAGGCGGCAAGCCCCAGGCAGAACCAGCCGACCAGAAAAGCCAGCCCGCCGAAGGGGGTGATGATCCCGAGCTTGCTGACGCCAGTGATGGTCAGCAGGTACAGACTGCCGGAAAACAACAGTATGCCAATGACAAACGATGCACCCGCCCAGGTGATCAGGCGACCGGGAATCTGCGTGGCCAGCAGTGCAATGCCCAGCAAGGCCAAGGTGTGCACCAATTGGTAGGTCACGCCGGTGTGGAAAATCGCCAGGTACTCGGGCGTCAGACGGCTTTTCAAGCCGTGGGCGGCGAACGCGCCAAGGGCAACGCCGGTGAAGCCGAAGAAAGCGGCCAGCATCAGAAAGCCACGCAGCATGAAGAACTCCAGTCAGACTCGATCCACAGGGTCTGTATAATGGCCCGCTCAACGGGTTCGGCCAAGCCATCTCTATGCTGCGTTTATTTTTGCGACGATTCACGAAGGCCCTGCTCTGGTTCGCGGGCGGCAGCGTATTGCTGGTGCTGATCTTTCGCGTGGTACCGCCACCGGGAACGGCGTTGATGGTTGAGCGCAAGGTCGAATCCTGGTTCGACGGCGAGCCCATTGACTTGCAACGCACCTGGAAGCCTTGGGATGAAATCTCCGATGACCTGAAAGTTGCAGTGATTGCCGGCGAAGATCAGAAATTCCCGGAGCATTGGGGTTTTGACTTTGGCGCGATCCAGGCCGCATTGGCTCACAACGAGCTCGGCGGATCGATTCGCGGTGCCAGCACCCTGAGCCAGCAGGTCTCGAAGAATTTGTTCCTGTGGTCCGGCCGCAGCTGGCTGCGCAAAGGCCTGGAAGCCTGGTTTACCGGGCTGATCGAAGTGCTCTGGCCCAAGCAGCGAATTCTCGAGGTGTATCTGAACAGCGTCGAGTGGGATGACGGGGTGTTTGGCGCCGAAGCAGCGGCTCGGCATCACTTTGGCGTCGGCGCTCGTTCGCTGTCCCGGCAGCAGGCCAGTTTGCTGGCTGCGGTGTTGCCTAACCCGCGGGTGTGGAGCGCCAGTCATCCAACCAGCTATGTCGCACGGCGAGCGGGATGGATTCGACAGCAGATGAGTCAGTTGGGTGGGGACAGTTATCTGGCAGGGCTCAATGATTCGCGCCGCGCACCTTGGGCCCAATAGCCGATCACCATCTCCCGAACGAATGAAGATCCCCTGTGGGCGCGAGCCGGCTCCGGGCGGCGTTCCGACGAAAGCGGTCGGTCATTCAACCTATCTATATAGCGACTGGCCTGACGACTTCGCGAGCAGGCTCGCTCCCACATTTGGTTTTGCGGTGGGGCAGGAATAGTGGGCACAAACAAAAACGCCCCGATCAATGATCGGGGCGTTTTTTTATGCCTGCGCGCAGGTTATGCGGCAATCGACAGCTTGAGCTTGTTCATCGCGCTCTTCTCGAGCTGACGAATACGCTCGGCCGACACGTTGTACTTCTGCGCCAGGTCGTGCAGCGTGGCTTTTTCTTCTGCCAGCCAGCGCTGGTAGAGGATGTCACGGCTGCGGTCGTCCAGCACTTCAAGCGCTTCGTGCAGGTTGTGGTTCGAGTTGTCGCTCCAGTCAGCATCTTCCAGTTGACGGGCCGGGTCGTACCGGTGGTCTTCCAGGTAGTTGGCCGGCGATTGGAAAGCACTGTCGTCGTCCGCTTCCGCGGCCGGGTCGAAGGCCATGTCATGGCCGGTCAGGCGACTTTCCATCTCACGCACTTCCCGAGGCTCTACACCGAGGCTTTCCGCCACACGGTGGACTTCCTCGTTGTTCAACCACGCCAGACGTTTCTTCTGGCTGCGCAGGTTGAAGAACAACTTGCGCTGAGCCTTGGTGGTCGCGACTTTCACAATGCGCCAGTTGCGCAGGATGAACTCGTGGATTTCCGCCTTGATCCAGTGCACAGCGAACGAAACCAGACGCACACCCATTTCCGGGTTGAAGCGCTTCACGGCCTTCATCAGGCCGACGTTGCCTTCCTGGATCAGGTCAGCCTGAGCCAGACCGTAGCCGGAATAGCTACGGGCGATATGTACGACAAAACGCAGGTGGGCGAGCACCATCTGCCGAGCCGCCCCCAAATCCTGCTCATAATAGAGACTCTCGGCCAGTTCACGCTCCTGCTCCGGCGTCAGCAATGGAATGCTGTTCACCGTGTGCACATAGGCCTCCAGGTTCGCACCCGGGACCAGAGCATATGCAGGTTGCAAAGAATTGGTCATACGAAAAAACCTCCGACTTACATAACTCGTGCAGTTCAGCACTGCGAAAATTGACCGGAAACCGAAAGACAAGTTCCCATAAACGCTGAAAGGTCAATACGAGCAAAATGATACTACTTAGGCGCAAGCTCCCTCAGGTGGCGTGCGACTGCAATCCATGCACCGATATACCCCAACAGCACCGCGCCAAGCAAGAGCGACAGACCGTCGGCAACTGGCACTCCGGCCAGCGCAAAATCACTGCCGTACAAACCGGCCAGCCCCACCACCGCGTCGTTCAGCCAATCAAGGCCGAACGCCAATACGCCCCAGGAAAGAATCCCCGCACCGAAGCCATAAAGCGCGCCCATATACAGAAAGGGCCTGCGCACATAGCTGTCAGTGCCGCCGACGAGTTTAATCACTTCTATCTCTGTGCGGCGGTTTTCAATATGAAGACGAATGGTATTGCCTATCACCAAAAGTAATGCAGAAACCAGAAGCACGGTCAGACCGAAGACAAAACGGTCACCCAACTTGAGGATGGCTGCCAGACGCTCGACCCAGACTAGATCAAGTTGCGCCTGTTGTACCTTGGGCAACTCGGAAAGTTTTTGTCGTAATGCTTCAAGCGCGGGCTTGTCGACTTCGTTCGGGGTGACCAGAACCACGCCCGGCAGCGGGTTTTCCGGCAGCTCCTTGAGCGCCTCGCCCAGACCGGACTGCTGCTGGAACTCTTCCAGCGCCTGATCGCGGCCGACATATTCAGCATCAGCGACACCAGGCATGCCTTTGATCTGCTCACGCAGCGACTCACCCTCAGCAGGGCTGGCCTCGATTTGCAGGTACAGGGAAATCTGCGCCGCACGCTGCCAGGAACCGCCGAGACGCTCGACGTTACTTAGCAAAAGTGACAGCCCCATCGGCAAACTCAGGGCAACCGCCATCACCATGCAGGTGAAGAAGCTACCGATGGGCTGCTTGCCCAAACGACGCAAGCTATCGAGCAGACTGGCGCGATGACTCTCGACCCAGGCACGAAACAGTGTGGCGAAGTCCGGACCGTCATCATCGTCGCGCTTTTTCTTCTGCGGCGGCTGGTCGGCGGCTTTGGGGGCCACGCGCTCGGAAACCTTGGGGCTGCGTGTCGCACTCATACGCCAGCCTCCCCGTCACCGATCAATCGGCCGCGTTGCAAGGTCAGCATGCGGTGGCGCATGCGGGCGATCAGTGCCAGGTCGTGACTGGCAATCAGCACGCTGGTGCCCAGACGGTTGATGTCTTCGAACACGCCCATGATTTCTGCCGCCAGACGTGGATCGAGGTTACCGGTCGGTTCGTCCGCCAGCAGCAACGCCGGGCGGTGAACGATGGCGCGGGCGATGCCGACGCGCTGTTGCTGACCGGTCGACAGGTCGCCGGGGTACAAATCGGTTTTGTCCGACAGCGCCACGCGCTCCAGCGCCGAATCCACGCGCTTGGCGATCTCCGCTTTGGACAGCCCAAGGATCTGCAAGGGCAGCGCGATGTTGTTGAACACCGTGCGATCGAACAGTAACTGGTGGTTCTGGAACACCACGCCGATCTGCCGGCGCAGGTAAGGAATCTGTGCGTTGCTGATGGTGCTAAGGTCTTGCCCGGCCAGCAGCAATTTGCCGGTGGTCGGACGCTCCATCGCCAGCAGCAGACGCAATAAGGTGCTTTTACCGGCGCCAGAGTGGCCGGTCACAAACAAAAACTCGCCCCGACGGACTCGAAAGCTCAGCTCATGCAAGCCGACGTGACCGTTCGGGTAGCGCTTACCGACCTGTTCGAAACGAATCATGAACGCTCCCGCTCGGCAAACAGTGCCTGGACAAAGGGTTCTGCTTCAAAAGTACGCAAATCATCGATGCCTTCACCGACGCCGATGTAGCGAATCGGCAAGCCAAACTGCTTGGCGAGGGCGAAAATCACCCCGCCTTTGGCGGTGCCGTCGAGCTTGGTCAGCGCCAGGCCGGTCAGTTCGACGGTCTGGTTGAATTGTTTGGCCTGGTTGATCGCGTTCTGGCCCGTACCGGCATCGAGCACCAACAGCACCTCGTGAGGCGCGTCGGCGTCGAGTTTGCTGATCACCCGGCGAACCTTCTTCAGCTCTTCCATCAAATTGTCTTTGGTGTGCAGACGACCGGCGGTGTCGGCGATCAGCACGTCGATGCCACGGGCCTTGGCCGCTTGCACGGCATCGAAGATAACCGAAGCCGAGTCAGCGCCGGTGTGCTGGGCGATGACCGGGATCTTGTTGCGCTCGCCCCAGACCTGCAATTGCTCGACGGCGGCAGCACGGAAGGTATCGCCGGCCGCGAGCATGACTTTCTTGCCTTCGAGCTGCAGCTTCTTCGCCAGTTTGCCGATGGTAGTGGTCTTGCCGGCGCCGTTGACGCCGACGACCAGAATCACGAACGGCTTGTTCTGCGAAGCGATTTTCAGCGGCTGCTCGACCGGCTTGAGCATGGCCGCCAGTTCCGCTTGCAGGGATTTGTACAGCGCGCCGGCATCAGCCAGTTCTTTACGGGCGACCTTCTGGGTCAGATGCTGAATGATCACCGAAGTCGCCTCGACGCCCACATCGGCAGTCAGCAGGCGGGTTTCGATGTCTTCGAGCAGCTCGTCATCGATGATCTTCTTGCCCAGGAACAGGCTGGCCATGCCTTCGCCGATGCTGGCGCTGGTCTTGGACAAGCCTTGTTTCAGGCGGGCGAAGAAACCGGCTTTGGTTTCTTCGGTACGCACAGGCTCGGCAGGCACTTCGACGGGAACGACAGGTGCGGCGGCAACGGGAGCAACGACCGGGGCCGGCGCATGAACAACAGGGGCAGCCGGGGCAACGTATGCGGGCACCACAGGTTCTGGAACAACCGGTTCAGGCTCGGCCACCACCACTGGCGCGACAACCGGCTCAACCACGGGTGGCTGAACGGGCTCAGGAGCAAACGCAATCGGCGCCGGAATCGGCGGCGTTATATGGGGCGCCAGCTCATCTTCGACCAATGCCACAGGCTCTTCTGCCACTGGCAACGTCAGCCATGGCTCGGCAACGGGTGTCAGCGGCACCTGGGCCACGACTTCGGCGACAACATCAGGCTCAGGCTCGGTGACCGGTTGCAGCACCGGCTCGGCGATCGGCAGGACTATCGGCGCAAGCTCTTCTTCTATTACCGGCGCAGGCGTGGGCTCAGGAAGTGGCTGTGGCTGTTCGACGACGGGTTCCTGCGGCTTTTTGCGCAGCCATCCGAACAGGCTTTTCTTCTCACCAGCCGCAGCTGGGGCTTTCTTGTCGTCGTTGGAACCAAACATGGATGACGGCTATCTCACGGTAGCGACGCGCCAAAGGGCGCCTCGGCAAATAAATATTCGATGCAGAACAGACTGCGATTGACCCAGCTTGTTCACGCGCAACATTTTGTCGAGGTGCAAACAGCACCTCAAAGGTCGACTAATACGAAGGACTGGAACGGCATCGTCGGCGAAAACGCAGAGTTTAGCTGACAAACTCAAAGCTTCCGCCGTAAACCCAAACAACCTGCTGACCGATCAAAGGCCTGATAGGCGTGGCCGCCAGTAAAACGGATCAGTATCCTAGCACCCTCTCGCCCGCCGACGCTAAGACCAAGCGGGCAGCCCCAAAGGTTTAAAAACGAATGAATGCTCTAGCCCGCCGCGCTGCAGGCCTGCTGCTCAGCACAGTTTGTCTGCCCCTCTCGGCCCTGGCTGCCGATCCACAACCCACCCACGAATTCACCCTCGATAACGGCCTGAAGGTCGTCGTGCGCGAAGACCATCGTGCGCCGGTGGTGGTTTCCCAAGTCTGGTACAAGGTCGGCTCTAGCTACGAGACCCCGGGTCAGACCGGTTTGTCCCACGCGCTGGAACACATGATGTTCAAGGGCAGCGAGAAAGTCGGCCCCGGCGAAGCTTCGCTGATCCTGCGCGACCTCGGCGCCGAAGAGAACGCGTTCACCAGCGACGACTTCACGGCTTATTACCAAGTGCTGGCCCGTGACCGTCTGGGCGTGGCCTTCGAGCTGGAAGCCGACCGCATGGCCAGTCTGCGTCTGCCGGCTGACGAGTTCGCCCGCGAGATCGAAGTCATTAAAGAAGAACGTCGCCTGCGCACCGACGACAAGCCGATGTCCAAGGCTTACGAACGCTTCAAGGCCATGGCCTACCCGGCCAGCGGTTACCACACGCCGACCATCGGCTGGATGGCTGACCTGGACCGCATGAAAGTCGAAGAGCTGCGCCACTGGTACCAATCCTGGTACGTGCCGAACAATGCCACGTTGGTGGTGGTGGGCGACGTGACCCCGGACGAGGTCAAAGCCCTGGCTCAGCGCTACTTCGGCCCGATCGCCAAACGTGATGTGCCGCCAGCGAAAATCCCGCTGGAACTGGCCGAACCCGGCGAGCGGCAGATCACCCTGCATGTGCAGACCCAACTGCCGAGCCTGATGCTGGGTTTCAACGTACCAAGCATCGCCACCGCCGAAGACAAACGCTCGGTCAACGCCTTGCGCCTGATCTCCGCCCTGCTCGACGGCGGCTACAGCGGCCGTATCCCGACGCAACTGGAGCGCGGCGAAGAGCTGGTGTCCGGCGGCTCATCGAGCTACGACGCCTACACCCGGGGCGACAGCCTGTTCACCTTGTCGGCAACGCCCAACACCCAGAAAAACAAAACCATGGCCCAGGCTGAAGCTGGCCTGTGGAAGCTGCTCGAACAGCTGAAAACCACCGCGCCGTCCGCTGAAGAACTGGAACGCGTGCGCGCACAGGTCATTGCCGGCCTGGTTTACGAGCGTGACTCGATCACCAGCCAGGCCACCGCCATTGGCCAACTGGAAACTGTTGGCCTGTCGTGGAAGCTGATGGACACCGAACTCGCTGACCTGGAAAGCGTGACCCCGCAAGACATCCAGAAAGCCGCCAAGCTGTATTTCACCCGCGAACGTCTCAGCGTCGCCCATGTATTGCCGGAGGAGACGACTCATGAGTGAGCATAAAAAACCGCGCCTGGCGCTGATGGGCCTGATCGCCGTCGCATTGATCGGGTCTGCCGCGTTTTACTTTTCAAAGACCGACGAATCCAAGGCCAGCGAAGCCCTCGACAAGGCCAAGGCCAGCCAGAAACTGCAATCACTGGCCGAACTCGACGGTAAAGCGCCAAGCCACCGCACCCTGGACGTGCAGACCTGGAAAACCGCCGAAGGCGCCAAGGTGCTGTTCGTTGAAGCCCGCGAGTTGCCGATGTTCGATATGCGCCTGATCTTCGCCGCCGGCAGCAGCCAGGATGGCGACGCACCTGGCCTCTCCGTGCTGACCAACGCCATGCTCAACGAAGGTGTGGCCGGCAAAGATGTTGGCGCCATCGCTCAGGGCTTCGAAGGCCTGGGCGCAGACTTTGGCAACGGCGCATTTAAGGACATGGCATTGGCGTCCCTGCGCAGCCTCAGTGCCGCGGACAAACGCGAACCGGCCCTGAAGTTGTTCTCCGAAGTCGTCGGCAAACCGACCTTCCCGGCCGATTCCTTTGCGCGCATCAAGAACCAGATGCTCGCCGGTTTCGAGTACCAGAAGCAGAACCCGGGCAAACTCGCGAGCCTGGAGCTGATGAACCGTCTGTACGGCGACCACCCGTACGCGCACTCCAGCGACGGCACGGCGAAAACCGTTCCAGCCATCACACTGGCTCAACTGAAGGCGTTCCATGAGAAAGCCTACGCGGCCGGCAACGTGGTGATTGCACTGGTGGGCGACCTGTCTCGCTCCGAGGCTGAGGCGATTGCTGCGCAAGTCTCCAGCGCGCTGCCAAAGGGCCCGGAGCTGGTGAGAATCCCGCAACCGGAGGAACCGAAAGCCAGCATCGGCCACATCGAGTTCCCATCCAAGCAGACCAACCTGATGCTCGCGCAATTGGGCATCGACCGTGACGACCCGGACTACGCGGCACTGTCCATGGGCAACCAGATTCTTGGCGGCGGTGGCTTCGGCACCCGGTTGATGAGCGAAGTGCGCGAGAAGCGTGGTTTGACTTACGGCGTGTATTCGGGCTTCACCCCGATGCAGGCTCGCGGCCCGTTCATGATCAACCTGCAAACCCGCGCCGAGATGAGCGAAGGCACGCTGAAACTGGTGCAGGACGTGCTCGCCGACTACCTTAAAACCGGCCCGACCGAGAAGGAACTCGACGACGCCAAGCGTGAACTGGCCGGCAGCTTCCCGTTGTCCACCGCCAGCAACGCCGATATCGTTGGCCAACTCGGCGCCATGGGTTTCTACAACCTGCCGCTGAGTTATCTGGATGACTTTATGCGTGAGTCCCAGAGCCTGACGGTCGAGCAGGTCAAAACTGCACTGAACAAACACTTGAGCACGGACAAAATGGTCATCGTCAGCGCTGGCCCGACCGTGCCGCAAAAGCCGTTACCGGCCCCCACTGATAAACCTGCCGAGCAACCGCTCGGGGTTCCGGAGCATTAATGGCCACTCGTCCTAAAAAACCCGTTCACAACGTCCATAACGGCGTGAACCAATTGCGCATCATCGGCGGTGAATGGGGCAGCCGAAAGCTGAGTTTCCCGGATGCACCGGGCCTGCGTCCGACGCCGGACCGGGTGCGTGAAACCCTGTTCAACTGGCTCGCGCCGTATGTTGCGGGCGCCAAGGTGCTCGATCCGTTCGCCGGCAGCGGGGCGTTGTTCCTCGAAGCCTTGTCCCGTGGCGCGGCGATGGGTCAGGCGTTGGATGCCAGTAACATCGCGGTCGCCAGCATCAAGGAACATCTGGGCACGCTGCGCTGCACGACCGGCCAGATTCAGACCGCCGATGCCCTGCGCTACCTGGAAACCCAGACAGCGACTGCTTACGACCTGGTGTTCCTCGACCCGCCCTTCAACCAGAACCTGTTGCCGGGCGTTTGCGCATTGCTCGAAGAGCGTCAGTGGCTGGCCGACGAAGCGTGGATCTACACTGAAAGCGAGAATGCGCCATCGAGCCTTGGCTTGCCAGGCAACTGGCGCCTGCACCGGGAGCAGAAATCCGGGCGGGTGTATTACGCGTTGTGGCAACGTATGGCAGAGATTGCCGGTTAATCAACCGGCCTGAAAAAGGTGCGCGCCTCAAACGAGGCTCGCACCGCTGCATCGAGAACCATCGTGCCCCATCCGCCAGAACGCTTCACCCCCGCCTTCGGCCTCGGCAACCCGCACTTGCAAACCTTGTGGGGACCGCTGTGGCGCAAAACCACGCACATCGAACGCCAGCGCGAACGCTTGTGGCTTGAGGATGGAGACTTTCTCGATCTCGACTGGCACGGCCCGCACAGCGCCGATGCGCCACTGGTGCTGGTGTTGCACGGCCTGACTGGTTCTTCCAATTCGCCTTATGTGGCCGGGGTGCAGAAAGCACTGGGTGCCCAAGGCTGGGCCAGCGTCGCGCTGAACTGGCGCGGCTGTTCGGGCGAGCCGAATCTGCTGCCACGTAGCTACCATTCCGGTGCCAGTGAAGACCTGGCCGAAACCATCAAACACCTGCGGGCCCAACGACCGCTCGCGCCGTTGTATGCGGTCGGTTATTCCCTGGGTGGCAATGTCTTGCTCAAGCACTTGGGCGAATCCGGCAGTAATAGTGGCGTGGTCGGTGCGGTGGCGGTGTCGGTGCCGTTTCGTCTCGATCAATGCGCCGACCGTATCGGCCAGGGTTTCTCCAAGGTTTATCAAGCGCATTTCATGCGCGAGATGGTGGCCTACATCAAGAACAAGCAGCGACAATTCCAGCATGACGGACGCGAGGATGGACTGGCGGCATTGACCGCGCTGGGCTCGCTGGAGAACATGCGCACGTTCTGGGATTTCGATGGCCGGGTCACCGCGCCGCTGAACGGTTTTGCCGATGCCGAGGATTACTATCGCCGCGCTTCGAGTCGCTATTTCCTGGGCGAGATTCGTACGCCGACTCTGATCATTCAAGCGGCCGATGACCCGTTTGTATTTCCTCATAGCCTGCCGCAAGCCGACGAATTGTCTGCCTGCACTCAATTCGAGTTACAGACCAAGGGTGGGCATGTCGGCTTCGTCGAGGGTTCGTTCAAGCAACCGGGTTACTACCTGGAACGTCGCATCCCACAGTGGCTGACCGCCGTGGGTCGCCAGTAAAGCCATGGACGTCGATCAGGGCGAGTCGATCCGATTCTGGCAAACAGCGCCGTTGGCCGGCGTCGAGTTATTGTCCGCGCGCTACATCGAACACCGTTTCGCGCCCCATGTGCATGACGGTTACGTGATCGGCATGATCATGGCCGGCGCCCAGCGCTATCGCTACCGCGGTGCCGAACACCTGGCGGGCAGCGGCACGCTGGTGTTGATCAATCCGGACGAACTGCACACTGGCCATAAAGGCACGGAGGATGGTTGGTTGTATCGGGCGTTTTATCCCGACACCGGGCAGATTCTGTCGCTACTCGATGAACTGGAACTACCCACCAACAACTTGCCGGCGTTCGGTGCGACGTTGTATCGCGATCCAGATCTGGTGAAGGGTTTCTGCCAGCTGCATCGTCTACTGGAAAGTCCATCCACTGCCCTGCAACAACAAACGGTCTGGCGGGAAATGATGCTGTCGCTGTTGCAACGGCACGCGACCGTGCCGATTGCCGGCAAGCCGGGCAAAGAACATCGGGCGGTGACACTGGCCAAGGATCTGCTGCAAGCACAATTGGCGACGCCCCCCTCGCTGGAAGAACTGGCAGCGGCGGTCAACCTTTCGCCCTTCCACTTCGCCCGGGTGTTCCGCCGCGCTACGGGCATGCCGCCGCACACCTGGCTGATGCAGCAGCGCCTCGCTCGGGCGCGGGCGCTGTTACAGAGCGGTTGCTTGCCGCTGGAAGTGGCGACGCAGTTGGGGTTTGCTGACCAGAGTCATCTGAGTCGGCAATTCAAGCAGGTTTACGGCGTCGGGCCGGGCGCGTATCGCAGCGCCCGGCAACTCCCCGGAAGTTGAGGTCGACACAGGTCCAAATGTGGGAGCGAGCCTTTGTGGCGAGGGGATTTATCCCCGTTCGGCTGCGAAGCAGTCGTAAACCATTGTATGCGGTGTACCTGACACACCGCGGTTTTCGATTTCGGGGCCGCTTCGCAGCCCAACGGGGCGGTGCGACGTTTCGATAAATCCCCTCGCCACAAAGGCTCGCTCCCACATTGGATCTGTGTTTACTCGCCCTTGGCGATGCCGTGTGCGGGATCGTTGATCCACTCACTCCACGAGCCGGCATACAACGATCCCAACGGATAACCCGCCAGACACAGCGCGAACAGGTTGTGGCACGCCGTCACGCCAGAACCGCAGTACGCCACCAGATCGGTCGGCGAACGATCACCAAGCTTCGCAGCAAAGCGCTGCTTGAGCTGATCGGCCGGCAGAAAACGCCCGTCGCTGCCCAGGTTGCCGGTGAACGCCGCGCATTGCGCGCCGGGGATGTGCCCGGCAATCGGGTCGATCGGTTCTACTTCGCCCTTGAAACGCGGCAAGGCGCGGGCATCGAGCAAGGTCAGCGCGGGCTGGCCGAGACGTTGCTGAAGTTGTTCGGCGCTCAAGATCAGCGCGTTGTCCGGCGTCCCCGTGAAGGTGCCACGCTCAATTTCAGGCGCATCAAGACTCAGGGGCAAGCCGGCCGCATGCCAGGCCTTGAGCCCGCCATCCAGAATGAACACGCCGTCACGTTTGCCCAGCCAGGCCAGCAACCACCAGGCCCGCGCCGCGTAGGCACCCGGACCGTCGTCGTACAAAATCACATCGCTGTCGGCGTTAACGCCCCAGGCTTGCAGACGTTCGATCAAGTCTTCAGGTTCAGGCAACGGATGGCGCCCGGTCACACCCTTGACCACTGTCCCGCTCAAATCACGCTCAAGATCGGCAAAGCTCGACCCGGCAATATGCCCTTCGGCATAGCTGCGCTGACCGTAATCCGGGTCTTCGAGGGCAAAACGACAATCCAGAATCACCAGCCCCGGCTGCTCCTTTTTCAGGTCCAACGCTTGCGGGCTGATCAGTTGCGCAATGGGCATAACGGGCTCCTGCGATTTTGGCGATGGTTGATCCTACTGCACTTTCTATCCCACTTCTTCCAGCGCTTGGGCCAGCGGCACGTAAAACTCCTCGAACAACGCATTCACCGCATCGCGAGACTGATCCGTGACAAAACCGGCCTCAAGCACCAGCACCTGATACACCCCACGTTTAATGGCCTGTTCGCTCAGGTGATTGGAATTTTCACGTGTGGTGCACAGAAAACGCACCCAGGACGTCAGGATGATCCAGGCATTGAGCGTCAGGGATTCGATCTGAACCTTGTCCATTTGCAGGATGCCGGCCTCGACGAAGCCCGCGTAGATGTGCGTGCCATGGATCAGACAGCGTTGGGAAAAGCGCCGATAACGGGCGGCCAGCTCTGGATCACTGTCGAGCAAATGTTCCAGATCGCGGTGCAAAAACCGGTAGCGCCACATGGCGGCCAGCAATTCCTGGAGGTAGAAACGCTTGTCTTCAACCGTGGCGGCGCGGCCCTGGGGCGGGCGCAGGAAGCTGTCCACCAGGCTTTCGTACTCACTGAACAGCACGGCGATGATCGCCTGCTTGTTGGGGAAGTGGTAGTACAGGTTGCCCGGGGAAATTTCCATGTGGGCCGCAATGTGGTTGGTGCTGATGCTGCGTTCGCCCTGCTGATTGAACAGCTCCAGGCTGTTCTGCACGATGCGCTCGCTGGTTTTGATCCGAGGGGCCATGGCTTGGGCTTTAATTCAGAATGCGTTGACGAGCATCTTACGACCTAACCGCGAGCGGATAAAACAAAGCTGCACCATGGTGTCATTTGACCTTATAGAGCATAGACTCTAAAAAGTTCCTCATTACAATAAATCCGGAGCCTACCATGACTGCTGACATCACCTACCTGCAGAACCTGCAGCAGCCCCTGGAAGAGCTCCAGACCCTGTTCGACGCCCAACGCGCGGCGTATGCCGCCAACCCGATGCCGCCCGCAGCCCAGCGCCAGCAATGGCTAAAAGCCCTGCGGGATCTGTTGAGCAATGAGCGTCAGGCACTGATCGATGCCATCAGCCAGGATTTCAGCCATCGCAGCGCCGATGAAACCCTGCTCGCCGAACTCATGCCCAGCCTGCACGGCATTCACTACGCCAGTCAGCACCTCAAAGGCTGGATGAAGGCGTCGAAGCGCAAGGTCGGGGTTGCCTTTCAACCCGCGGCGGCCAAAGTCGTTTATCAACCTTTGGGTGTGGTCGGGGTGATCGTGCCGTGGAACTACCCGCTGTATCTGGCCATCGGGCCATTGGTAGGTGCGTTGTCGGCAGGCAATCGGGTGATGCTCAAGCTCAGCGAGTCGACCCCCGCCACCGGTTTGTTGCTCAAGGAACTGCTGGGCCGAATCTTCCCGCAAGACCTGGTCTGCGTGGTACTGGGCGAAGCCGATATCGGCGTAGCGTTCTCTAAATTGCGTTTCGATCACCTGCTGTTCACCGGCGCCACCAGCATCGGCAAACACGTGATGCGTGCGGCGGCCGAGAACCTGACCCCGGTGACCCTCGAACTCGGCGGCAAATCCCCGGCCATCGTGTCGCGCGACGTGCCGCTCAAGGACGCTGCCGAACGCATCGCCTTCGGCAAGACGCTCAACGCCGGACAGACCTGCGTGGCCCCGGACTATGTGCTGGTGCCGGAAGATCGCGTAGGCGCTTTCGTCGAAGCCTATCGTCAGGCGGTTCGCGGGTTTTATCCGACTTTGACCGATAACCCGGACTACACAGCGATCATCAATGACCGGCAATTGGCGCGCCTCAACGGCTACATCAGCGACGCTACCAGCAAGGGCGCGCTGCTGATTCCGTTGTTCGACAAGGGCCAGGGCCGCCGCATGAGTCACAGCCTGCTGCTCAACGTCAGCAACGACATGATGGTGATGCAGGACGAAATCTTCGGCCCGCTGTTGCCGATCGTTCCCTACAAGGATCTGGATCAGGCCTTTGCCTACATCAACCAACGACCTCGCCCACTGGCCCTGTATTACTTCGGCTACGACAAGCGTGAGCAACACCGCGTACTTCACGAAACCCATTCCGGCGGTGTGTGCCTGAACGACACCCTGCTGCACGTCGCTCAGGACGACATGCCATTCGGCGGTATCGGCGCCTCCGGCATGGGCCATTACCACGGCCACGAAGGTTTTCTGACCTTCAGCAAAGCCAAAGGTGTGCTGATCAAACAGCGGTTCAATGCGGCGAAATTGATCTACCCGCCGTACGGCAAATCCATTCAGAAGCTGATTCAGAAGCTGTTTATCCGCTAACGATCACCACCACCGGGTAATAACAATAATGAGCCCAAGTCTGTCCGACACACCCGCGCTGTCACGGCGCGGCTTGCTTAAATTCAGCCTGGGAGCCAGCGCTTTTCTCGTCACCGCCGGTTTGGGAGCGAGCCTCAGCGGCTGCTCATCGAGCCTGCCGGCCAACGGTTTCGCGATTCTGCGCAGCGGTGACTTGCTGTTTCTGCGGGCACTGATTCCGGTGATGCTCGACGGCGCTGTGGCCGTCGAAAAAATGCCGTCGGCCGTCGCTGAAACCCTGCACTGCCTGGATAACGGCCTGAATCATCTGTCGCCGGAAATGCTCAAGTTGACCCGGCAGTTATTCGATGTGCTGGGAATGAGCATCACCCGCGGCCCACTGACCGGGATCTGGGGCAGTTGGGAAAATGCCAGCAGTGAGGAGATCAGGCACTTTCTGGATCGCTGGGAAAACAGCTCGTTAAGTCTGCTGCGCATGGGCCACAGCTCGCTGCAGCAGTTGGTAATGATGGCGTGGTACAGCCGGGCGGAGTCGTGGGCGCATTGCGGGTATCCCGGACCGCCTACGGTTTGAAACCGTGTCGCACCCTTCGCGAGCAGGCTCGCTCCCACAGGGGGCTCGCGATCCATGTGGGAGCGAGCCTGCTCGCGAAGGCGCCAGCCGCCTCACCACTGCACCCAAACCATAACAACAAGAGAGCCTGAAGATGCCCGTACCCGATCCGTTCCGCGAAGGTCTGGCCCGTGGCTGGAAAACCTACAACGGTTCACACCTGACCCGGGACCTGACCGTCGAAACGGACGTGGCGATTATCGGCAGCGGCGCGGGCGGCGGCACCACCGCCGAAATTCTCAGCGCAGCGGGCTACAAGGTATTGCTGATCGAGGAAGGCCCGCTCAAGACCAGCAGCGACTTCAAGATGCTCGAAGACCAGGCCTACACCAGCCTCTATCAGGAAGGTATCGGTCGCATGAGCAAGGACGGCGCGATCACCATCCTTCAGGGCCGGGCGGTGGGCGGCACCACGCTGATCAACTGGACCTCAAGCTTTCGCACGCCGGACCCGACCCTCGACCACTGGGCTAAAGAACACGACGTCAAAGGCCACACGCCGGCCGAGATGGCGCCGTGGTTCGAGAAAATGGAACAACGCCTGGGCGTCGCCCCTTGGTTGATCCCGCCCAACGCCAACAACGACGTGATCCGCAAGGGCTGCGAAAAACTCGGCTACGCCTGGCATGTGATCCCGCGCAACGTGCGTGGTTGCTGGAACCTCGGCTACTGCGGCATGGGTTGCCCGACCAACGCCAAGCAATCGATGCTGGTCACGACCATCCCCGCGACCCTGGAAAAAGGTGGGGAGTTGCTCTATCTGGCTCGCGCCGAAAAGCTCTTGATCGCCGGCGACAAGGTCACAGGCTTGAACTGCGTAGCGATGGACGACCGCTGCGTCGCGCCTACCGGACACACGATCACGGTCAAGGCCCGGCATTACGTGCTGGCTGGCGGCGGGATCAACAGCCCGGCGCTGCTCATGCGCTCCGAGGCACCGGATCCGCACAAACGGCTGGGTAAACGGACTTTTCTACACCTGGTGAACATGTCCGCCGGGTTGTTCGACGAGGTGATCAACCCGTTTTATGGCGCGCCACAGTCGATTTATTCCGACCATTTCCAATGGCAGGACGGCACCACCGGAAAAATGTCTTACAAACTCGAAGTGCCGCCGCTGCACCCGGCGCTTGCGACCACTCTGCTCGGAGGCTTCGGCAAGGAAAATGCCCAGCACATGGAAAACCTGCCCCACACCCACGCCATGTTGGCGTTGCTGCGGGACGGCTTTCACCCGGACAGCCCCGGCGGCAGCGTCGAGTTGCGCGGTGACGGCACGCCAGTGCTCGACTATCAGGTGTCATCTTATGCTTGGGACGGATTGCGTCGGGCGTTCCACAGTATGGCCGAAATCCAGTTCGCGGGCGGTGCCAAAGCGGTGATGCCAATGCACGCCGATGCTCGCTACGTGAAAACCCTGGCCGAAGCGCGCACGCTGATCGACGGCCTGAGCCTTGAGCTGTATCGCACACGCCTGGGCAGCGCCCATGTGATGGGCGGTTGTGCCATGGGTGAAGAGCCGAAAAATGCCGTGACCGACAGCCTCGGCCGGCATCACCAACTCAGCAATCTGTCGATCCACGATGGCTCGCTGTTCCCCACCAGCATTGGCGCAAACCCGCAATTGTCGGTCTACGGGCTGACGGCGCAGCTGGCAACTTCTTTGGCCGAACGTTTGAAAAACCCATGAAAATGGAGAATATTCCAATCGTCTATAGTGCTTTCTTACCCAAAAGGCGACTTGGCCGACCGGGAAGGCTGCGATACCATCCGACTCCCCAACGGACTCCTGCCAGGACGACGCGATGAACCGAGTGTTGTACCCAGGTACCTTCGACCCTATTACCAAGGGCCATGGCGATCTGGTCGAACGCGCCTCGCGCCTGTTCGATCATGTGATCATCGCCGTCGCCGCCAGCCCGAAGAAAAACCCGTTGTTTCCCCTGGAACAGCGTGTGGCGCTGGCCCGCGAGGTCACTAAACATCTGCCCAACGTTGAAGTCGTCGGCTTCTCGACGCTGCTGGCACACTTTGCCAAAGAGAAGAACGCCAATGTGTTCCTGCGTGGTTTGCGTGCGGTGTCGGACTTCGAATACGAGTTCCAGCTGGCCAACATGAACCGTCAGCTGGCGCCGGATGTGGAAAGTCTGTTTCTTACCCCGTCCGAGCGTTATTCGTACATTTCCTCGACGCTGGTGCGTGAAATTGCAGCCTTGGGCGGCGATATCACCAAGTTTGTCCACCCTGTGGTGGCGGACGCCCTGACCGAACGCTTTAAAAAGTAGGGGCTGCGCAGGCTGCGATCTTTTCCCTTGATCGCGCCCGCGTGCACTGCGGGCGCCAATGCGGCACAATTGTGCGCATTGGTTTATTGCGCCCGGGCCTTCCGCCCTGGCTGGAGTTAGCATGTCCCTGATCATTACCGACGATTGCATCAACTGCGACGTCTGCGAACCCGAGTGTCCGAACGCCGCCATCTCCCAGGGCGAAGAGATCTACGTGATCGACCCGAACCTGTGCACCCAGTGCGTCGGCCACTACGACGAACCTCAGTGCCAGCAAGTGTGCCCGGTGGATTGCATTCCGCTGGACGAGGCGCACCCGGAGACTGAAGAACAGCTAATGGAGAAGTACCTGAAGATTACCGGTAAGGCTTGAGTATTCCGCTGCCTGTCCGGACGCCTTCACGAGCAGGCTCGCTCCCACATTGGAATTCCTGCGCCCACACCATTTGATTAACAACACATATCCACTGTGGGAGCGAGTTTGCTCGCGAAAGGGCCATCAGCCACACCGAAGATGTAACTGAATTCACTCCCGTTGCTCAAACCCTTCCCCGACACACCCCAGACACCGTACGAACGCCGCTTTCGCCGGGTCGACCACCAACGCCTGCCCTGCATCGCCAACGCCGCCGCCCAACGCGGTAAACGGCAACGACACCACAAACACCCCGGCGCCGATCACTGTTGCCGCAACCAACAAAGGTCGGGCAATCAGCAAATCGCCGATCATGGCGTACGCCGGCGGGTTCTGGATGGTGTAGCGCGGGTCGCCGCTGCCGGTGTTTGCCGCCAGCACTGGCGCGCCGACACTCAGCAGCAACACGACGACAAGGGTTCGAAACAGGTTCATGACACGGTCCTTCGGCTAGGCAGTGAGCACTGACTATAGACCGTATGAGGTATCAACTCTGACAGCGCGGGCAAAAGACGCTGGCGCGCTGCCCGAGCTTCACTTCCCGTAGCTCCGTGCCACAGACCTTGCAGTGCGCACCGCCACGGCCGTACACGAACAGCTCCTGCTGGAAATAACCCGGCTGACCGTCACCGCCGATAAAGTCCCGTAGCGTGGTGCCGCCGCGTTCGATAGCGGCCGCCAGGATGCGTTTGATCTCGATTGCCAGTTTCAGATAACGCGCCCGAGAGATGCTCTTGGCTTCACGACGCGGGTCGATACCGGCGGCGAATAACGCTTCGGTGGCGTAGATATTGCCCACGCCGACCACCACCGCGTTGTCCATGATGAACGGTTTGACCGCCATGGATCGCCCGCGGGACTGCTGGAACAAGCGCTCACCGTCGAACAGGTCGGTCAACGGCTCCGGCCCCAGGCGAATCAACAATTCGTGGTTGAGCGGGTCGAGGCTCCAGAGCATCGCGCCAAACCGTCGCGGGTCGGTATAACGCAAGGCCAGGCCGGATTCCAGTTCGATGTCCACATGCTCATGCTTGGCCACCGGTGTGCCGACCTCCACCAGACGCAGATTCCCCGACATCCCCAAATGGCTGATCAGCGTGCCAACTTCGGCATTGATCAGCAGGTACTTCGCGCGTCGCTCCACCAGCACGATGCGTTGGCCAGACAGCCGCACATCCAGGTCTTCGGGAATTGGCCAGCGCAAGCGGCGCTCACGCACGATCACCCGGCTGACGCGCTGGCCTTCCAGGTGCGGCGCAATTCCGCGGCGGGTGGTTTCGACTTCAGGCAGTTCCGGCATGGTGCTCTCGAATCAGGCTGTGCAACGTTCAGCGGTGAGCGCCAAGGTCGCGAATCGTTTGTTTGAGGGTCTCGAAGTCGTAGTCTGAGAGGCCGACATAATCGAGAACCAAAGGCCCGATGCTGTTCCACTCATGATCCTCGGTCTGGTTGCCCAGCACCCGGTAGGACGCACAAATGTGCTCGGCCATCTTCAGGATCGCCAGCAGGTTTTTCAGCTGACTGTTGCGCGACGACTCATCGCTGAAGATCGCCAACGCATTGTGGTGATTGGCGATGGCGGCGGTCACATGCTCCGGCAGGCGCCAGGATTTGGCGGTGTAATAACCCACCACCGCGTGGTTGGTATTGAACACCCGATTCTCGGTATCCACCACCCGGCATTCGGCGCTGGCACTGGAGTAGGCCTCTTCCAGAACGGTCATGTAGTTGGGGAAGCGCTGGAGCATCAGCGGCACGCCGCAGTCATGGAACAGACCCAGGGCGTACGCTTCATCGCCGGCCTGGGCGCCGATGCGCTTGGCCAGGGTCAGGCAGGTCATCGCCACATCCTGAGCGGTATCCCAGAAACGATTCAAGGTGACGATGGTGTCGTCGTTCATCTCGCCCTTGATCGACTGCGCGTTGATCAGGTTGATGATCGAGCGGCTGCCCAGCAGATTCACCGCGCGCTGAATCGAGGCGATCTTGTTGCTCAAGCCGTAATACGGCGAGTTGACGATTTTCAACAAGGCGCCAGAGAGGCCCGGGTCCTGGGAGATCAGCTTCGCGATCACCTCCAGATCCGGATCGGGCATGTACTGTTCCATCTGCAAATCCACCATGATTTGCGGCTGGGCCGGCACGCTGATGCCTTGCAGGGACTGTTGAATCTGTTCGGAAGTCAGCTCTGGGGACATAAGTACACACTCTGGGTCAGGCGGCGATTCTAACCCTTATAAAGTTGGATCCGACACACCGGCCGGCACATCAGCGAAAGTTTCATTGTTGGCGCTGCATTCAAAATCGCCTTCGCGAGCAGGCTCGCACAGGTCATGCGCTAACCCCGTGGGAGCGAGCCGGCTCCGGGCGGCGTTCCGACGAAAGCGTCATCAGCGTTTCATCGCCCGCCCAGCCCGCCGCAACACTCAACACGCTATACTCCCGCTCTTTTTTCCGGAGCGACGTCATGTCCCTGCCTAGCCTGCGCCTCAAAGCCAACGCCGACCGTCGCCTGCGAAACGGCCACTTGTGGGTCTATAGCAACGAAATCGATGTAGCCGCTACTCCTTTGCACGGCTTCAAGGCCGGCGACCAGGCGATCCTCGAAGCGGCCAGCGGCAAGCCGCTGGGCATCGTTGCCATGAGCCCGAACAACCTGATCTGCGCCCGCCTCTTGTCGCGCGACATCAAGTTGCCGCTGGACAAGTCGCTGCTGGTACATCGCCTGAACGTCGCGCTGTCCCTGCGTGATCGCCTGTTCGACAAGCCGTTCTATCGCCTGGTCTACGGCGATTCCGACCTGCTGCCAGGTCTGGTAGTCGACCGTTTCGGCGACATCCTGGTGGTACAGATCGCTTCGGCAACCATGGAAGCCCATAAAGAAGACGTGATCGCAGCGCTGACCCAAGTGCTCAAGCCTAGCGGCATTCTGTTCAAGAACGACTCCGCTGCCCGTGACGCCGAAGGCCTCAATCGCTACGTCGAAACCGTGTTCGGCCTGGTGCCGGAGTGGGTTGCGCTGGAAGAGAACGGCGTGAAATTCGAAGCGCCTGTCATCCAGGGACAGAAAACCGGCTGGTTCTACGACCACCGCATGAACCGCGCACGCCTGGCACCTTATGCCAAAGGCAAGCGCGTTCTCGACCTGTACAGCTACATCGGCGGCTGGGGCGTGCAAGCGGCCGCGTTCGGCGCCAGTGAAGTGTTCTGCGTCGACGCTTCGGCCTTCGCCCTCGACGGCGTCGAGCGTAACGCCGCACTGAACGGTTTCGCCGACAAAATGACCTGCATTGAAGGCGACGTGTTCGAAGCCTTGAAAGAACTGAAAGCCAGCGAAGAGCGCTTCGATGTGATCGTTGCCGACCCTCCGGCATTCATCAAACGCAAGAAAGACATGAAAAACGGTGAAGGCGCCTACCGTCGCCTGAACGAGCAAGCCATGCGCCTGCTCAGCAAGGATGGCATCCTGGTCAGCGCTTCGTGCTCGATGCACTTGCCCGAAGACGATCTGCAGAACATCCTGCTGACCAGCGCCCGCCACCTGGACCGCAATATCCAGATGCTGGAGCGCGGCGGTCAGGGCCCGGATCACCCGGTTCACCCGGCCATCGCCGAAACCCGCTACATCAAGAGCATCACCTGCCGTCTGCTGCCAAACAGCTGATTTCGCCGGTTTGACGGGGGGCCAATCGGCTCCCCGTTCTATTTTCTGTTATTGAACTCTCCAACTTCCTACTCCCGCAGTCTTACTGACTTGCAGGACGTTTCGCGCTGTCTTTTATTTTAGCGGACAGAACTTACAATATTCATTCAACCCCAAGATCGATCCGACAAAATTACTGGAACATTCCTACCAAATCTCCCCTTGATAAGAACTCATTACAAACTATGATTAAGTTGTCACAAAGGAGTGACACTCACTATCAATTACAAGGAGTTCAAAACATGAAAGCAATTACTCTGGAAGCAAACAAAATCGCCAACCTGTCTTTTCTGGTTGCTCCAAAAGCCCGTTAAATGAATGAAACGCTGGGGAGTGCCGGCTACCCAGCGTTTTCTATGGCAAAGACCAGAGTGAGTCGCCGATCATGCAGATAAACCCTTATATATTCTTACTTCCTCGTCCGCCCGGGCAAATAGTCTGGGATTACAAAAACCACAAACAGTTTGAATTGAATCTTGAATATTCAACCCGTCTCGCACACCTTATCGACAACCCTGAAAAGTTTGATAACAACAATGTAATAGACACACAATTTCTGAACGCTGGAATACTCACAACTTCAATACAAGACACCCTTGAATGGGGCTGGGATGAACTGTCGAAAATATTTCATATCGGCACCAAGAACATCCCTTGTGAATATGTCCCCCAAGATATTAATGAATGGTCGAGACACTATCTGGACCATTGCGCAGAAGTACTGGCCACCCCTGCCCCGGAGGCCAGACGCACAGAGCACCCGACAAGCGAACGGATAGCCCTGCCTCAACCTTCCTGTCTGCCACAAAACGCACTTGCAAAGACGTTGATCGACCGAAAGACCTGTCGCTCCTTCACGGGTGAAGGGGTTTCTCTCGAGGATGTGAGCACCCTTCTGTATTTGTCCCTTGGCTATCTGCGTGAGCGCGACAACGACATCGACGAAACCATCGCTGAAGGTCTCGGCGCCCGGCGAAGCAGCCCATCCGGTGGCGGGTTGAATGCCTGCGAAGGTTTTCTTCATGTTCAAAACGTCTGCGGCCTGAATCCCGGGCTCTATGCCTACCACCCCGACGAACATGCGTTGAGCTTCGTCAATCCGGTACCTGACTTGCCCTTGGGCCAATTGTTGTGTGGCCAGCATTTCATCAACAACCTGCCAGTCGGCCTGTTCATCACCGCTCGCTTCGACAAACTGTGGTGGAAATATGAACACTCGCGGGCCTACCGAATGGCCTACGTGGAAGCAGGTCATATTTCCCAGACCTTTCAACTGGTGGCCACCGCACTTGGGTTAAGCACCTGGCTGACCGGTGCGTTGGCGGACGATCAGGTCGAAACGTTGCTGGGGATCGAGGACAGCGCCGAACAGCCGTTGTTTTTTGTGGGCTGCGGCCAGAGTGACGGGCAAGTGATGTGCAAGGAATTGAAAGCACTGCTGAACAGCCGAGGCTCACAACAATGACCGAGCCCCGCCCAAACGACCAGTCACTGCCCGACGCCTGGGCACAGCGTTTCACCCTCGGCGACTGGAACACCCGAGCATCGGTACGCACCAGCGAGCACACCTATCTATTGCCACCTGATCTGGAACGGCAACTGGAAACACGACACTGGTTCCCACCGGCCTTCCTGCCCTACCTGACTCACCCCGCCATCGAAGCAGCCGGCAGCGCGATCACCCATCGATTATCGGCCAACCATCTGGTGTATTTCCTCGACTACACCACCCGGCTCGAACATCGGATCGTCAACCGCTCCGTGGAAACCATCGTCCACGATGAACTCGGTGCGTCCATCCCCCGACGAATGAAAACGGCCGCCCTCCAGCTTTATACCGATGAGGGTTATCACGCCCTGTTCTCCAATAGTCTCGCCGAGCAGATAGCCGACCTCTACGGCATGACCCAACGCCCAGTGATGCCGCACCGCATTACCCGATTGAATGCCGTGATGGACGACGCGCCTGACAGGCATAAGGCACTGGCCTGGTTTCTCGTTGGCTTCGTGTCCGAGACCATCATCGCCAGGGAACTGCTCGAGGTTTGCCGCAACGTGCTGGTCTCCAGCGTCCAGGAAATGCTCAAGGACCACCTCACCGACGAGGCCCGACACAGTCGCTACTTTTGCGAAGTGTTCCATTATCTGTGGCTGACCCTGAACAGTAACCAACGCACGTTCGCCGCGAAACTGCTCGTGGACATCATCCTGGTTTTCTTTGAGGTCGATGAGCGATGGCTGAAGGAAAGCCTGAACAGCGTGGGCCTGCGCGAGAACTCCGTCGCGCAAATCCTCTGTGCCCTGACAGGCCCGCAAGCCTGCCTTCAGCGCGCCCGGTCGGGTGCAGGCGCGACGCTACAGGCGATGAAAAAGGCAGGTTTTTTCGACCTGCCTTTTAACCAGCAGCTCTTCACACAGGCAGGGCTTGTCGATGTATAAAGGAAAATCCGCAGTCAGTGTCAAACACCGCTGGGCTACGGTCATTTTGTTGATGACCATGACGCTGCTCGGCGTCTTCCCCCTCGATGTGGTGCTCCCGTCCTTTCCCAATCTTGCTGATTACTTTCAGACCTCACCGTCCGAGATTGCCCTGTCCGTCAGCGTGTTCGCCATGGGTCTGGCATTGTCCGTGGTGCTGGTCGGACCGTTATCAGACTTGTGGGGGCGCAAGAAGCTGCTGCTGGCAGGTATCGCAATCGCGGTGGTCGGTGCGACGGGTTGCCTGGCTTCTAGCGAATACGGCTGGTTTCTGTTCTTCCGCGTGATCCAGGCGGTTGGTTGTGGATCATTCGTGCTGTCACAGGCACTGGTTCAGGACTTGTTCGTAGGCAAGGAACAGGAACTGATCAGAATCTGGATGGTGACGGGCGGCGGGGTGTTCATATCGATTTCGCCCCTGCTGGGGGCCTGGTTGCAATCGCAGCTAGACTGGCAGGGCAGCTTTTATGTGTTTATAACGCTGGCCGTCATTGTCTGGCTTAAAGCCTGCTTTCTGCTCAAGGAAAACCCGCACCGTCATCCGGCGTCGCACGGACGATTTTTCAGTGCCTATTGGCGGGTATGTTCGGATATACGCTTCATGGGTTACTGGCTAATTTCAGCGTTGGCCTTTGCCTGCCATTTTTCGTTCATCGTCATTTCACCGATTATTTTCATGGAACGTCTGGCGTTTTCGTCGTACGAATTTGCCTGGGCGTTATTGCTGTATGGCGTGGCCTATGTGCTCGGCGGGATTGTCGCCAGCGCCCTGCATCGGCACCTGCAAGCCAACACGCAGATAGCTATCGGTCTGGGTCTGATCGCGTTGTCAGGGTTGATCATGCTGTGGTTGGCGAATCAGTTCGGCCTCTCTGCGACCGCGATTCTGGCACCCATGCTGATGTGTACAGCAGGCACCACCATTGCCAGACCTATCGCCAATTCCAAAGCCATGAGTCTCTACCCACAGAACGCCGGAACGTCTACCTCGGTCGGCGGCGTGCTGATTTTCATGTTCGGTGGCGTGATCAGCGTGGTGATCAATCTCGCGAACGACGACCTGACCACAGCGCTTGCCTTGTGTTTCCTGGCCTTGAGTGCCGCGGGTCTAGGCTTGAATGAACTGATCACACGGCGGCAACTGGCGCTGAAGGTGGGCTGATACCTGCCGATCGTCACCCCGTACGTTGTGTCAGTACCGGATCAACACTTCCCGGCATTCCCTCCTGACGCCAGCCGTGTAGAATCGCGACATTCATCGCCAGTCATCCCCCGGCGGGTTTATGAGCTCAAGCTGAAGCGCGCGGCGATCCCGCAAAGTTATCGGCAACTTCCGGACACGCGGCCATTTCTGAGTGTTCCAGACGTCAATAGAAGCTCACTTCCCTTTTGATACCTGATTAGCCGCCCGGAGTGCTTCATGCCTGATTACCGCTCGAAAACATCCACCCACGGCCGCAACATGGCCGGCGCCCGCGCGCTGTGGCGCGCTACGGGGATGAAAGATGACGACTTCAAAAAGCCGATCATCGCCATTGCCAACTCCTTCACCCAGTTCGTACCGGGCCACGTCCACCTCAAGGACCTGGGCCAACTGGTCGCCCGCGAAATCGAACGCGCCGGCGGTGTAGCCAAAGAATTCAACACCATTGCCGTGGATGACGGCATCGCCATGGGCCACGACGGCATGCTGTATTCGCTGCCGAGCCGCGAGATCATCGCCGACTCCGTCGAATACATGGTCAACGCCCACTGCGCCGACGCCATCGTTTGCATCTCCAACTGCGACAAGATCACCCCAGGCATGCTGATGGCCGCCCTGCGCCTGAACATTCCGGTGATCTTCGTCTCCGGTGGCCCGATGGAAGCCGGCAAGACCAAACTGGCCAGCCACGGTCTCGACCTCGTCGACGCCATGGTGATCGCCGCCGACTCCAGCGCTTCTGACGAGAAAGTCGCTGAGTACGAGCGCAGCGCCTGCCCGACGTGCGGTTCGTGCTCCGGTATGTTCACCGCCAACTCGATGAACTGCCTGGTCGAAGCCCTCGGTCTGGCATTGCCGGGCAACGGTTCGACTCTGGCCACCCACAGCGACCGCGAGCAGCTATTCCTGCAGGCTGGTCGCACCATCGTCGAGCTGTGCAAGCGTTACTACGGCGAGAACGACGAGTCGGTATTGCCGCGTAACATCGCCAACTTCAAGGCGTTCGAAAACGCCATGACGCTGGACATCGCCATGGGCGGTTCCACCAACACCATCCTGCACTTGCTGGCCGCGGCCCAGGAAGCCGAGATCGATTTCGACCTGCGCGACATCGACCGTCTCTCCCGTCACGTGCCGCAACTGTGCAAAGTTGCGCCGAACATCCAGAAGTACCACATGGAAGACGTGCACCGCGCCGGCGGGATCTTCAGCATCCTCGGCTCGCTGTCCCGTGGCGGTCTGCTGCACACCGACCTGCCGACCGTGCACAGCAAAACCCTGGCCGAAGGCATCGCCAAGTGGGACATCACCCAGACCAACGACGAAGCGGTGCATCACTTCTTCAAGGCCGGCCCTGCGGGCATTCCGACGCAAACCGCGTTCAGCCAGTCGACCCGTTGGGAAACCCTGGACGACGACCGTGAAAACGGCTGCATCCGCAGTGTTGAACACGCTTATTCGAAAGAAGGCGGCCTGGCCGTTCTGTACGGCAACATCGCACTGGACGGCTGCGTGGTGAAAACCGCCGGCGTCGATGAGTCGATCCACGTCTTCGAAGGCAACGCGAAGATCTTCGAAAGCCAGGACAGCGCCGTACGCGGCATCCTCGCTGACGAAGTAAAGGCCGGCGACATCGTGATCATTCGTTACGAAGGCCCGAAAGGCGGCCCGGGCATGCAGGAAATGCTGTACCCGACGTCATACCTGAAATCCAAAGGCCTGGGCAAAGCGTGCGCCCTGCTCACCGATGGCCGTTTCTCCGGCGGCACCTCGGGCCTGTCCATCGGCCACGCTTCGCCAGAAGCGGCGGCGGGCGGCGCGATTGGTCTGGTGCAGGATGGCGACAAAGTGCTGATCGACATTCCGAACCGCTCGATCAACCTGTTGATCAGCGACGAAGAAATGGCCGGTCGTCGTGCCGAGCAGGACCAGAAAGGCTGGAAGCCTGTGGAAAAACGTCCACGCAAGGTGACCACCGCGCTGAAAGCCTACGCCCTGCTGGCGACCAGCGCCGACAAGGGTGCTGTGCGTAACAAGGCAATGCTCGACGGTCTGTAAACGTCGATCACCGCTATAAGAATGCCCCGCCAAGTGCGTAATGCTGTTCACTTAAGCATTTGAGTCCTAGCTGGGCTTATCCGAAAATCCGATGCCAGACCTCTGGCATCGGATTTTTTATGTCTGTTCAACAGGACCTGCTCGACCTCGGCGACCTTTTCAACTTCTGCGACCTGAGCACCTTTACCCAAAACATCCCCATTGAGTGGGTAGCCTCTGCGCTGGATCTTTCCAGTCAGGCCACCATTCGCCGACGTCGCTTGCCTGCTGACCAGGTGCTTTGGCTGGTGCTCGGCATGGCGCTGTTTCGTGACGAACCCGTTCACGAGGTGGCCAGACGCTTGAACATTTGCGCCCAAGGCCTGGCCTCCGACCACCTGTTGGCCCGTAGCGGTGTAACCGAAGCTCGAAAGCGGCTCGGCGCCGATCCTGTTGAGTGGTTGTTCCGCAAGACGGGTACCCAATGGGGTGCAGAGCGCTATAGCGGTGACGCCTGGCACGATCTGCAGGTGTTCGCGGTAGACGGTGCGCTCTTGCGCACTGCGGATACGCCCGAGCTTCGGGATCACTTCGGCTCGGGAAATACTTCGACCGACCGCCAGACACCGTTTCCCATGATGCGTCTTGTGGCGTTGATGAATGTACGCTCGCACTTGATTCTGGATGCGCAATTGAGTCCCTACCGGCGCAGTGAAATGCGCTTGGCCGATGAGTTCCTGCAACAGATCCCCAACCACTCGGTGACGCTGTTCGATAAAGGGTTCTGGGGGGCTGAAATGCTGTCGAGCCTGAGCAAAGCCGGGATCAACCGTCATTGGTTGATCCCGGCCAAAAAAGGCATGGTCTGTGAGGAAGTGGCCCGTTACGGCCAGCACGACCGTTTGGTGCGCATGAAAGTCTCGCCGCAGGCTAGAAAGCGCATTCCGACTCTTCCAACGCACTGGGAAGCCCGCGAAGTCAGCTATGAAATTCAAGGCAAGCTAAAAACCGTCATGACGTCGTTGCCGGCCGATACCTACAACACCAAGGCGGTTGCCAGGCTTTATCAGGAGCGCTGGGAAATTGAATTGGGCTTCAGGGACATCAAGAGCTCGATGCAACAGAACGCAGTGACCTTGCGCAGCAAAAAAGTCGATCTGGTCTATCAGGAGGTATGGGGACTCTTGCTGGCTTACAACGTAATTCGTCGGGAAGCCAGTCAGGCGGCGGTGGCGTTTGGTCGAGCGCCATCGGACATCCGTTTCAAACCGGCCTGCCAGTACATCGCAGTCCAACTGATCGTCATGGCAGCGGCTAACCCGGTTTCAGCGACCGGGAGACGATTGGCAGAGTTGAGGGCAGGTATCGGAGGATTGTTTCTGGACCACCGCCCCAGGCCTTCGAGGCCAAGGACGGTGAAGATCTCAAAGACCCGGTTTCCAGTGGACCGTAAGGCTGCTCCGCTTAAGTGAACAGCATTACGCCAAGTGCGGGGCTTTTTTATGGGCCGATGATGAGATCTCGCTTTACGGCCCCACCAGCCGGGCTTGCAGATAATCATAAAGTTCGCCGGCGCTTTTTTTATAACCGTCACCATTCAGGTGAATCAGATCATTTTGAGCCAAATGCGCTGCCTGCCAGCGCTCAATTGAACAGGCGCCGCCCATGTAAGCTTGCCAGTCCCAGAACAAGGCTGCGGCCTTCAGTGCTGCTTGCCTTTGAATTTGAATGATCTGAGCCAGTTTTGCCGGTTGGCGCCCGGCGCATGAGTCGGCGGACCGTTGTTTTATCGAGTCTGCTGGCCCGACCAGCAAGATCACGATATCAGGCAAGGTGCGTCGCAACAGGACAAGCTTCTCGCTCAGGTCAGCCTCATAAAGTGTCAGATCCAGATCGTCGTCAAATGCTTCATTACCCCCATACGCGAGTACCAGCAAGTCAGGGCGCAAGGCTTGCAGGGTGCTTTGCCAGCCGTCTTGCCACCTATCGAGAATCTTCAACATCGCACCATTAACACCCAATGCAGAGTACGTCACTCCAATCTCTGTCAAAGACTCGATGTTCCAGCCTCCCAGTTCTACGGTCTGATTCGAGGCTATCACCAGATCCACCGGCAGGCTTACGGGTTGGATAGCCGGGCTGAAACGCCACTGTCCAGATGTTGGCAACAGCTCGACACTGGCAGATTCCCCTCCAGCACTGGCGGTCAGGCGGCTATTGAAGAGCGCACGGTACAGCGCCGATATTCGATATATGCCGTCATTCGATGCTCGTGATTCGATATGCACCCCTGCGCCCGGGCTCATGGGCAGCGACAGATAGCCCCCCAATGGAAACTCGCCGCTGTACTGATTGCGACTGGAAACCAGACGCCATTGCCCATCTACCGTCGACAGAACAACCTGATCGTAACGAGTGCCTGGTACAGGCATCGCCGCGATGAAGCCAATGCCGCCGGCGCCGTATTGTTTCTGGAACAGTCGGCGCATTTCGCCTGTGAACAAATCGGCAGCCGTGTGAGAGTCGCCCAGTTGCACAATACTGACCGACGTGCTGCGCGAGGCTTTTAATTTGCCCACCAGCTTACTCAAGTTCAGGGTCGAGGCCCCTTGAGGCACGTCTGGTGAAATGACTTGATCATTTCGCGGCATCAACTCAGCCGCCGCACTCGTGCAAAGCCAGCCGTATCCGCTCAGCGTGGCGATCATCCACGCCATAAAGACCCGATGTAATCGTCGCATGCCCCCGTTCCTTCGGTCGTTGCCCGAGCCAACTGCCCAGCGCCGTATCACCCAATGATTAACCAATGAATATAGGCAGCAGACAGCCACTGCGCGTCGTTATTCCGAACAAAAAAAAGCCCCGCATTTGCGGGGCCGGTCGCGCCCACACACTGTGCGGGTGCGATTATCGTGGCATTTACTGAATCTCTTCCGGCTTCACAATCACCCAGTTCTTGTCCGCCGTAACCTCAAGCCCTTCCTTGGCCTGAGCCGCGGCGTGCTTGGCCATCATGCCGTTAATCTGGGTCATGTATTTGTCTTTGCGGTTGACCCACAAATGGATGCCGCCCTTGGCCACGTCGACATCGTGGAACAGCATGTAACCGTCGCTGGTCGGCGTATCGCCGCCCACCAGTACCGGTTTTTTCCACTCATCGATGTAGGTCAGGATCGCCGCGTGCTTGCCGGCCATCCAGGTCGCCGGAGTCCACAGGTAGGGGGTCAATTCAAGGCCGAGGTTAGCCTTCTCGTCATACTTGCCGGCGGTGATCTGCTTGCGCGCCGTAGTCAGCTCGCCGGTCTTGCGGTCCTTGAGCAGCGTGGTCACGCCGATTACGTTCTGCGGTTTGACGTTGTAGCCGTACTTCGGATCGGCGGCGACCATGCGCACCAATTCTTCGGAGGCGGCGGTCATCACGTAGACCTCGATGCCGTTCTCCATCAGCTTGTTGTACAGCTCTTTCTGGCCGGTGAAGATTTTCGGCGGGTTGACGTCGAGGTTCTTGACCACGTCGCCTTCGTAATAAGTCGCCGGCACCGGTTTACCGGAAGCCATCATCTCATCGACGTAGCCTTTGAGTTCCTGGAGGGTGAAGCCGGAGAACACTTGCGCGACCCATGGATAACAAACCATGTCGTCAACTTCGCAGAGGCGATAGTAGTAGCTGAACAAGCTTTCCTTGTGGTCGGCGGTGTCTTTGAACGGCATCAGTTTCAGGGAGGGGTCGAGTTTCTCGCGGGTGATCAGGCCCTTGTTTTCCATGAATGGCAGCAACGACTCTTCGAGGTCGTAGCGGTAACTGGTGTTGTCCATGTCGAACACCGCGTAGTTACCTTTATTGGCGTTGGCGGCAATCATTGCATCCAGCGCCTTGGCCTGATCGGCCGGCCAATGCTTTAAATCCGTGGCGAATACCTGGCTGGCGAGGCCCAAGCAGAGTGCTGCGGCCAGAAATTTCGGTGCGAGCTTCATCGGCATGCTTCCCTTATTAAAAGACCCTGATTCAAAGAGATCGACGCTATCAAATTAATATGACAGCCCTCGTCTGCCCGCGACCGCCTGCGTCCCTATTGCGCCAGCTGCATCTCTGTCAGCGACACTCGCTTATTCCAAAAACGACAGTATCCAGATGTTTTTGATATTAATTCATTAGATATCAAACTGTTAGGCTTGCCGGTTCGCGGCTGCCCCGGAAGGTAGCCGGCACAAGTCTCAATCGGAGTTCCAATGAATCTGCCGCTGATCCTCAATCTGCTGGTGTTCCTCGCCCTGCTCTTTGGCTTGGCGCAAACCCGTCACACCACGTGGAGCCTGGCCAAAAAAGTCCTGCTCGCGTTGGTGCTGGGCGTGGTGTTCGGTGTGGCTCTGCACACCGTTTACGGTGCCGGCAACCCGGTACTGAAAGCCTCGATCGGCTGGTTCGATCTGGTGGGCAACGGTTACGTGCAGTTGCTGCAAATGATCGTGATCCCGCTGGTGTTCGCCTCGATCCTCAGCGCCGTGGCCCGTCTGCACAACGCCTCGTCGCTGGGCAAGATCAGCTTCCTGACCATCGGCACGCTGTTGTTCACCACCGCCATCGCGGCGCTGATCGGCATCGGCCTGACCAACCTCTTCGGCCTGACCGCCGAAGGCCTGGTGGCCGGCACTCAGGAAATGGCCCGTCTGCAAACCATCCAGACCGACTACGCAGGCAAGGTCGCTGACCTGAATGTGCCGCAGCTGTTGCTGTCGTTCATTCCGCAAAACCCCTTCGCCGACCTCGCTCGCGCGAAGCCGACCTCGATCATCAGCGTGGTGATTTTTGCTGCGTTCCTTGGGGTCGCGGCCCTGCAACTGCTGAAAGATGACGTCGAGAAAGGTCAGAAAGTGATCAACGCCATCGACACCCTGCAAGCCTGGGTGATGCGTCTGGTGCGTCTGGTGATGAAGCTGACCCCGTACGGCGTATTGGCGTTGATGACCAAAGTGGTCGCGGGCTCCAACCTGCAAGACATCATCAAGCTCGGCAGTTTCGTGGTGGTTTCCTACATCGGGCTGGGCCTGATGTTTGTGGTCCATGGCTTGCTGGTGTCGGCCGCCGGGATCAACCCGCTGCGCTTCTTCCGCAAGATCTGGCCGGTGCTGACATTTGCCTTCACCAGCCGCTCCAGCGCCGCGACCATTCCACTGAGCATCGAAGCCCAGACCAGCCGTTTGGGTATTCCACAATCCATCGCCAGTTTCGCCGCGTCGTTCGGCGCGACCATAGGCCAGAATGGCTGTGCCGGTCTGTACCCGGCGATGTTGGCGGTGATGGTCGCGCCAACCATGGGCATCAACCCGCTGGACCCGCTGTGGATCGCGACGCTGGTGGCGATTGTGACACTGAGTTCGGCGGGTGTGGCCGGCGTGGGCGGTGGTGCGACGTTTGCCGCGTTGATCGTGCTGCCAGCGATGGGCTTGCCGGTGTCACTGGTGGCGTTGCTGATTTCGGTTGAGCCGCTGATCGACATGGGCCGTACGGCGTTGAACGTCAGCGGTTCGATTACGGCGGGTGCGATCACCAGCCAGATCATGCAGCAGACGGATAAAGAGCTGCTGGATGCGGATGAGCATGGTGAGTTGGCTCACGCGTAAGTAGCGTCAGTTAGACCGCTTTCGCGAGCAGGCTCGCTCCCACAGGGTTCGGCGGTGTTCACACAATGTGAGCCTCACCTCAAAACCACTGTGGGAGCGAGCCTGCTCGCGAAGCTTCTAGGCCTTTTCCCACACCTCAAAGTTGTAAGCCGGCTTATCACCTTCGGCCGGATTCTCGGTGTTCGACACCAACGTCCACTCCTTCAAATCAAACTCCGGAAACCACGCATCCCCTTCCGGGCTCAGCGCCACGCGGGTCAAATACAACCGATCAGCCTGCGCCAACCCTTGCGCATACAACTGCGCCCCGCCAATCAGCATCACCTCATCGACGCCCTGCGCGTTCGCCCATTCCTGCGCCCGAACCACCGCCGCTTCAAGCGACGGATAAACCTCCGCGCCTTCGAGTTGCAGATCCGCCTGACGGCTGACCACGATGTTCAACCGGCCCGGCAACGGACGACCGAGGGAATCCCAAGTCTTGCGACCCATGATGATCGGCTTGCCGAGGGTAGTGGCCTTGAAGTATTTGAAGTCCCCCGGCAAGTGCCAGGGCATGCTGTTGTCGACGCCGATCACACGGTTTTCACCGAGGGCTGCAATCAGGCTGAGAGGGAGTGATTTAGTCATGCCGGCGAGGATACCAGAGCCTCCCGTACCCCGATAAGCGCCACAGCGGTTATGCTCACCGTTCAATTGAGCGACGGGATGCCGCGTGACTGAACTGACTCCACTGCAAAACCTCTGGCTGACCGAGACGGTGCGCCTGCGTGAAGAACACGCCGGTCCCCTGGATGATCTGGAAGCCAACCGACTGGCCCGCAGCGCGGGTGGCGATCTGCCGACACGTATTCAGCGCCGCGCCCTGTGGCTGGCCGAGCGCGATGGGCTGGTCAGTGCCCTCAAACATTGGCTGCAAGGAGCTCGGCTGGCTCTGTTGGTGCTGGCTGTTCTCGCCGTCGCCAGTGGCGCCGGCCTTGCGTTTACCGCACTGGGCGACGGACAAACCCCGGTGAATGTGTTTTGGGCCCTAGGCAGTTTGCTTGGGCTGAACCTGATTTTGCTGCTGAGCTGGGCGTTGGGCCTGATCTTCGCTGGCGAACACGGCGCCACCCTCGGCCGCTTGTGGTTATGGCTCAGCGAAAAACTCGCTCGCGATGCCAAAGCCGCGCAAATGGCCCCGGCCCTGCTGCTATTGCTGCAACGACAGAAACTCAATCGCTGGGCAGTCGGCGTACTGGTCAACGGCTTGTGGTTGCTGGCGATGCTCAGCGCGCTGGTGATGCTGTTGATGCTGATGGCGACCCGGCGTTACGGCTTCGTCTGGGAAACCACGCTCCTCGGCGGCGACACCTTCGTCGCCATGACTCAGGCCCTTGGCGCCCTGCCGGCCCTGCTGGGTTTCAACGTTCCGACCGTGGAAATGATCCGCGCCAGCGGCGATGCCGCATTGAACATCGAAAGCGCCCGTCAGGCCTGGGCAACATGGCTGGTCGGTGTGCTAGTGGTCTACGGTGTTATGCCACGAGCGTTGCTGGCGCTGTTCTGCCTGTGGCGCTGGAAAACCGGGCAAGCGGCATTGCGTCTGGATTTGAACCTGCCCGGTTACGCCCAACTGCGTGAACGGCTGATGCCCACCAGTGAACGCCTTGGCATCAGCGACGCGGCGCCAAAGCAACTGCACCGTATCGAAAACGGTGTCAGCGATCTGCCAAGCAATGGCGCACTGTTGGTGGCCATCGAGCTGGACGATCAACGCCCCTGGCCGCCGCCACTGCCGAAAACCGTGAGCAACGCCGGCATCCTCGACAGTCGCGAATCGCGGCACAAACTCCTCGAACAACTGAGCCGCTTCCCCCCGGCCCGCCTGGCCATCGCCTGTGATCCGCGACGTTCGCCGGACCGCGGCAGTCTGGCACTGATCGCCGAACTGTCTCGTAGCGCCAGCGCCACCCGCGTCTGGTTGCTGCAAGCGCCGCCGGGCGAAGCGCTGGATGCCGAAAGGCTGGGCGACTGGCACGTGGCGCTGCAACAGCTGGACCTGCCGTTCGCCGATTGCGCGCCGCTGAACTGGCTGGAGACCGGCCATGACTAATCCATGGAAAGCGCCCTTGAAGCTCGCGGTAGTCGGCCACACCAACGTCGGCAAAACCTCATTGCTGCGCACCCTGACCCGCGATGTCGGTTTCGGTGAAGTGTCTCATCGCCCCAGCACCACACGACACGTCGAAGGCGCGCGATTGTCGGTGGACGGCGAGCCGTTGCTCGATCTCTTCGACACGCCGGGCCTGGAAGACGCCATCGCCCTGCTCGACTACCTCGAACGTCTGGAACGCCCCGGCGAACGCCTCGATGGCCCGGCACGACTGGCGCGATTCCTTGAAGGCAGCGAAGCCCGGCAGCGTTTCGAACAGGAAGCCAAGGTGCTGCGGCAACTGCTGACCTGCGACGCCGGCCTCTACGTGATCGACGCCCGGGAACCGGTGCTGGCCAAGTACCGTGACGAACTGGAAGTGTTGGCCAGCTGCGGAAAACCGCTGCTGCCGGTGCTGAATTTCGTCAGCAGCGCCAACCACCGCGAGCCGGATTGGCGCGAGGCGTTGGCACGTCTGGGGTTGCACGCCTTGGTGCGTTTCGACAGCGTCGCACCGCCGGAGGACGGCGAACGTCGACTGTATGAAAGCCTCGCGCTGCTGCTGGAAAACGCCCGCCCGCAACTGGAACGCCTGATCGCCGATCAGCAAGCCCAACGCCAGGCCCGACAACAGAGTGCGGCGCGGCTGATTGCCGAATTATTGATCGACTGTGCCGCCTGCCGACGCAGCGTGGTCAGCGAAGCCGAGCAAGAACAGCAGGCCATCAACGAACTGCGCAAAGCGGTTCGACAGCGGGAACAACGCTGCGTCGAAGCCCTGCTCAAGCTCTACGCCTTCCGTCCACAGGACGCGGCGGCCAGTGATCTGCCACTGCTCGATGGCCGCTGGGGTGACGACCTGTTCAACCCGGAAACCCTGAAACAGCTCGGCGTGCGGGTCGGTGGCGGTATCGCGGCCGGCGCGGCAGCCGGGGCCGGGGTCGACTTGTTGGTGGGCGGGCTGACCCTTGGCGCAGCGGCACTCGCCGGCGCAATTGCCGGCGGCGCCCTGCAAACCGCCCGCAGTTACGGCAGCCGCTTGCTGGGCAAGATCAAAGGCCAGCGAGAGCTGACCGTCGATGACAGCGTGCTGAGGCTATTGGCGTTGCGTCAGCGGCAACTGCTGCAAGCGCTCAATGCGCGTGGGCATGCGGCGATGGACAGCATTCAAGTGGCCACGCCCCAGGACAAATCCTGGCGCGAAGGCAAACTGCCCGAGGCACTGAACAAGGCGCGGGCGCATCCGCAGTGGTCGTCGCTTAATCCACATCCGAAGTTGAATCAGGCGGAAAGGCAGGAGCAGGTTGAGGGGTTGGCTGAGAAAGTGATTGTGCTTTAGAACCACCCCTCACCCCAACCCTCTCCCGGAGGGAGAGGGGGCTGACCGAGGTGACTTGCGCTATCCGTCGACCTGAAACACCGAGGCGAGCTCAGGCTTGAAAAGTGCGATGCAATATCGAGTGAGATGACATTTTCGAAACCTACAGAGATCTGCTCCCTTTCCCCCTCTCCCCCGTGGGGAGAGGGCTGGGGTGAGGGGTCGATATCACGCCGGACAAATCACCCCCGGTTCACGCCAGACAACAGCACTCCCGCTTTAAGCTTCAAAACCTGAAGATCAATCACCGGCACGCCCATGTCCTTGGCCTGCTCATCCCACTGGCGCATCCGCAAACTCACCGCACACAACGGGTCCTGCTCGAAGGCTGCAGCCTCGGCTGCGGTCATCACCCCACCCTGATACTCCAGCGTCCGACGACTGGCTTCGCTCAACCTCTCGTAATACCCAGGCTCTTTGAGCGTCAGATAACGCTTAGCCTGAACGTGGTATTCCACAAGCCGCGCCATGCGCTCGCTGAAACCTGCGCGGCGTAAATAATCCGCGCCCAACCGCTCGTGACTGACCACGCCGAAGCCGCCCATGTTCTCGGCACTCTCAACGCAGATATGGCCGATGTCGTGGAAGAACGCCGCCAGCACCACTTCGTCATCGAAACCCTCGGCCATGGCCAGTTCGGCCGCCTGTGACATGTGCTCGATCTGCGACACCGGCTCGCCGATGTAATCGCTGTCGCCAAAGCGTTCGTACAGTGCGAACACCTCGGCAATCACTTGCGCATTGCGGTCCATCAACGCTCTCCCAACAGAGTTGCGACGTTACGTTCGGCCATCGCCGGCCCGACGCTCATGCCGACACCGGTGTGCATCAGTGCCACGCTCACTCCCGGCATCGGATGCAGGAACGAGAACGGCCCCGATCCACGAGAACCATAGACACCCTGCCAGCGTTCCACGACTTGCACCTTGCAACCCAGGGTGTGTTCCGCGAGCTCAATCATCCAGTTGTCCACCTGCTCGGCGTTGAATGGCGATGGGTCGCCGCCGTAATGGTGGGAGTCGCCGATGATCAACTCACCGTGAGGTGTCGGGCTGATCAGCAGGTGAATGCCGTTTTCATGCAGATGCGGTTCCTCTCGCAGGATTTGCGCTTGCACCGCCGCCGCCTCCGGCAGATCGGCGAAGGCGCCGTAGTGCACACAGCTCAAACCGGTGAGCAACGCGTGTTGCAAATTGAGGTTGATTTGCGGTCGAGCGCGAAGCATTTGCAGGCGGCAGATTTGCGGGTTGAGTTCGGCGATCGGCTCGGCCAGCAGCGTCTGATAATCGTGACCGGAACAGACGATGATCTGTTCGGCGCTGAAGCATCCGGCGGTGCTGTGCAAACGCCCCGGCTCGATGTCACGCACCAGGGTGGAGAAGTGAAACGCGACGCCGAGTTCGCGGTGCAGGTAGTCGATCAGCGCTGGAATGGCTTCACGGGAATACAGTTGCTGATCGTCCATCCCGTGCAACGCGGCGCGGTGATGGTTGAACTGGCCGCCATACAAATCACGCAACGCCGCGCCGCGCAGCAGGTCGACACGGTAACCGTGTTCCACGGCGCGACCGGCGCAGAAGGCTTCCAGCAGGTGTTCTTCCGCTTCGCTGCGGGCGAACAGGTACGAGCCGTTGCGCTTGAGTTCCAAGCCGGCCAGTTGCGCCCATTGGCCCCAGATCTCGCGGCTGGCTTTGGCCAGCTCGAGCATCGGGCCCGGCGGTTGGCCGGTAACCAGGGCCTGACCGAAGTTGCGTACCGATGCGCCTAAGGGCGTTTCGCTGCGCTCGAAAACAGTGACTTTCAAACCGCGCTTGGCGGCGGCGTAGGCGTGGGACAGGCCGAGGATGCCCGCGCCGACGATCAGCATGTCGTTGTGTTGTGTCATTGAGTTTTTGCTCTGAATTCGAGACCGCTATCGCGAGCAGGCTCGCTCCCACACTTGATCGGGGATAACCCCAAATCTCCATCCACTGGAGATCTACTGTGGGAGCGAGCCTGCTCGCGATGGGGCCCTGTCAGCCTACGAAGAAGTTACTTGGCAACCACTTTCTCGGACTTGCCGTCATAGCGCTTGCGCCACTCGGTCAGGATTTCATCGCGATTCTTCGACGCCCAGGCGAAGTCGTTCTTGATCAAACGCTGCTCATAATCCGCCGGCAATTCGGTCTGCGGCTTGGCGATACCCGGTTGCGCGAGGACGGCGAAGTTCTCTTTATAAAGCTCCATCGCTGCCGGGCTGGCGGAGAAGTCAGCCAGTTTTTTCGCCGCCTCTTCATGCGGTGTGCCCTTGATCACAGCGGTGGCTTCGATCTCCCAGCCCAGGCCTTCTTTTGGCAAGATGATGTCCAGCGGCGCGCCTTGGCGCTTCAACTGAACGGCTGGGTATTCAAAGGAAATACCGATCGGAAATTCACCCGCCGCCGCCAGTTTGCAAGGCTTGGAACCGGAGTGAACGTACTGGCCGATGTTCTGGTGCAGGTCGTCCATGTACTGCCAGCCCTGCTTCTCGCCGAAAGTTTGCAGCCAGGCGCTGACGTCGAGGAAACCGGTGCCGGACGAAGCCGGGTTCGGCATCACGATCTTGCCTTTGTACTCAGGCTTGGTCAGGTCCTGCCAGCTCACCGGTTTGGTCAGGCCCTGCTTTTCAGCTTCGACGGTGTTGAAGCAAATGGTCGCGGCCCAGACGTCCATGCCGACCCAGGCTGGCGGGTTGGCGGCGTCGCGGTAGTTGCCGCCGATCTTGCCCAGGTCCTTCGGCGCGTAGCTTTGCAGCATGCCTTGCTGATCGAGAATCGCCAGGCTCGAGGCCGCCAGGCCCCAGACTGCATCAGCCTGCGGGCGGGCTTTTTCGGCCAGCAGTTTGGCGGTGATGATGCCGGTGGAGTCGCGCACCCACTTGATCTCGACATCCGGGTTGGACTTTTCGAAGGCTTCTTTATAGGTCTTCAATTGTTCGGCTTCGAGGGCGGTGTACACCGTCAACTCTGTTTTCGCAGCGTAAGCGTTCAGGCTGAAAGCGGTGAGGGCAGCAGCGGCGAGGGCCATAGGCTTGAACATGGTCTTTTCCTGTTTTGAGTTGAGGGGTTGAATCAATGACCAGGCGCGGTCTGCCGCCAGGCCTGGGAGCGACGCAGCAAACCGCGCGACGCCCAGGCCAGCAGCAGGGACACGCCCGCCGAGGTGAACAGAATCAGAGTCGACATCGCTGCCGCGCCGCCGACGTTGCCGGCATCGTCCATGTTCAGCACCGCCACCGCCGCGAGGAGGGTGTCGGGGCTGTAGAGGAAGATCGCTGCCGACACGGTGGTCATGGCCGAGACGAACAGGTAGCGCACGATGTCCAGCAGCGCCGGCAGGCAGATCGGCACGGTGACGCGCAGGTAGTGCCGATACAGCGGCGCCTTGAGCGACAGCGCGGCGGCTTCGAACTCGGCATCGAGCTGGCGCAGCGCGGTGGTGGCGGTCATTTGCGCAGTGGTCAAATAGTGAGCAATGGTGCAAACCACCAGCAGGGTCATGGTCCCGTAGAGTACATGCAGCGGGTTGCCGGTAAGGTTGAAGAAGAAGACGTAACCCAACCCCAGCACCAGACCCGGCACCGCCATCGGTACGAAACTGAGCATGCGCAGTGTCAGATTCAGTCCGCGCTGGCCTTTGGTTTTTTCCATCAGGTAAGCGCCGGTGAAGATCAGCACACTGCCGATCAATGCCGTACACAGCGCCATTTTCACGCTGTTGCCGTAGGCCAGCCAGCCGCCGCCCGCCGTGTCGTTGAACTGGTAATGGTTGAGCGAGAGCGACAGGTTGTACGGCCAGAACTTCACCAGCGACGAGTACACCGCCATGCCAAACACCAGCAGCAACACCGCGCAAATCAGCAGCACGATGGCCAGGTAGCAACCATCCCGCCGTTTCGACGGCGCCGGTTGAAAGACCTGTGCCCGACCGCTCATGGAATCGCCGTGACGCCGACGCAGCCAGGCGTCGACACCGAAACTGAACAGCGCCGGCAACAGCAGGACCATGCCGATCAACGCACCGCGACCAAATTGTTGCTGGCCGACCACGGCTTTGTAGGCTTCCAGCGCCAGTACCTGATAATCGCCACCGACCACCACGGGCACACCGAAGTCAGTGATGGTCAGGGTGAACACCAGACAGAACGCCGCGAACACAGCCTGACGAGTCGCCGGCCAGGTGATGCTACGGAAAGCTTTCGCTGGGCTGGCGCCCATGCTGGAGGCGGCATCGAACAGTCGCGCATCCGCCAGGGACAACGCCGACAGCAGAATCATCAACGCGTGTGGGAAGGTGTAGATGGCCTCGCCCAGAACTATGCCCCAGAAGCCGTAGATATTGTCCGAGAGCAAACCGCGCAGCATGCCCTGGTTGCCGAACAGATAAACCAGCGCAATGCCCGGCAACATCGACGGCGCCATCAGTGGCAACAGCGACATGCCGCGCCAGATGCCTTTGCCGGGAATCAACGTGCGTTGCAGCGCGTAGGCAAACAGGTAAGCCAGCGGTACGACAATCGCCGCGACGCTGAGGGACACTTTCAAACTGTTGCCGAGCAACCAGTGGAAATTCGCACTGGTCACCAATTCACGGGCGGCCACCAGACCGCCGCCCTGCCCGGCTTCAGCGCTGAACCCGCGCCAGAAGATCGCCAGCAACGGCATCAGTACCGCGACGCCGAGCAACACCAACAACAGGACCTTGCCGCCGGCCACGAACACCCGGTCGCCGATTTCGGCACGAGAGGTCTGCCGAACCTGCTTGTGCGGTATCGGCAGCGCGAGGTTCGCGCTCATCAGGCAAACACCTGCAGACTACGCGGTGGCAAGGCGACCATGATCTGCTGCGCGCCGAGACGCGGCATGGCTTCCGGCGCCAGTTCCGCGAGCAGCGCATGCCCTGGCAATTGATCGAGTTCGAAGCTCATGCGGCAGCGGTTGCCGAGGAAGGTGATCTCACGAACCTTGGCCGGGAACAGGTTTTCTTCATGCACGGGCGGGTTGACGTTGATCGCTTCCGGGCGACAGAACAAACGTCCGGACGCGGTTTTGGCGCTGCCGTCGGCCAGACGCATGTTCATCCCGCCGACCTGGGCGTGGCTGTCGCTGCTACGGCGGAACGGCAGCCAGTTGCCCTGACCGACGAACTCCGCCACAAACGGTGTGGCCGGGCGGTCGTAGATTTCCTGCGGCGTGGCGTACTGCTCGACCTTGCCGTTGTTCATCACGGCAATACGGTCAGCCATCAGCATGGCCTCGTCCTGATTGTGGGTGACCATCAGGGTGGTGATGCCGAGGTTGCGCTGCAGTTGGCGCAGTTCGGTGCACAGATGCTCGCGGACCCGGGCGTCGAGGGCCGACATCGGTTCGTCCAGCAGCAGCAACGATGGTGCCGGCGCCAGGGCCCGAGCCAGTGCGACGCGCTGCTGTTGGCCGCCGGACAATTGACCGGGGTACTTTTTCTCACTGCCGAT
Source organism: Pseudomonas sp. LB3P25 (assembly GCF_054897985.1). NCBI lineage: Bacteria > Pseudomonadati > Pseudomonadota > Gammaproteobacteria > Pseudomonadales > Pseudomonadaceae > Pseudomonas > Pseudomonas sp. LB3P25. The sequence goes on from NZ_CM142711.1 coordinate 6,865,234, forward strand.
CAGGCCGACCAGCTCCAGCATCTGACCGACGCGCCGGCGCACTTCATCGCGACCACTGCCAGCGAGGCCGTAGGCAATGTTCGCTTCAACGGTGAGATTGGGGAACAGCGCGTAGGACTGAAACAGAATGCCGTAGTCCCGAGCCTGAGGGGCCAGGTGGGAAACGTCGCGAGCGCCGAGGTACAACTCGCCGCTGTCCTGCTTCTCCAGACCGGCGATGCAGCGCAGCAAGGTGGTTTTGCCGCAGCCCGATGGACCGAGCAGACACACCAGCTCGCCGGCCGCCACGTCGAGGGAAACGTTATCCAGCGCGGTGAAGGCGCCGAAGCGCTTCTGCACGCCACGCACTTTCATCGGCGTGCCGGGGTTGGTCAGGGCAGTTGCGATCGAGTGGTTCATGGACAGGCCTCATCAAGCAGATGAGAGCCATCCTAGGGATGTAATGCGTACGTCATGTGGCAGTGAGGCAAAAACGGCTGATAGTGGTATTCAGGGATTTTGGTTGCCTGTCGTGGCGAGGGGATTTATCCCCGTTGGGCAGCGAAGCGGCCCTGAAATCTGCGACTGCTGCGCAGCCGAACGGGGATAAATCCCCTCACCACAGGGATCTATGCGGGAGCCATTTCCTGCGCCAACCCCAGAAACGCCGCCGGCAGTCGCGCGCCTTTTCGCTCCTTGAGGCAGTACAAATACTCGGGAATCTGCGGCGCATTCTCGATGGTCAGCACGCGCAATTGCGGATCATGCGGCACTTCCTGCCGGGCAATGATGCTGATGCCGATATTGCGCAACACTGCCTCACGGATCGACTCACGGCTGCCAATTTCCAACAGAGGCCCGAAACTCACCCCGGCGCTGGCCAGCAATTCCTCGGTCAGACGTCGAGTGGTCGAGCCCGACTCGCGCATCAATAACGTATGCCCGGCCAACGCACTGAGCGGTACATGGTCGTGGACCGCCAGCGGATGATTGCGATGCACCGCCAGCACCAGCGGATCGCTGCCGAGCACCCGGCGAATCAGCCGTGCATCGTCGAGCAACTGCGACGACGCCGCGACGTCCACCCGGTAATCCTCCAGCGCTTCAAGCACCTGCTGGGAGTTGCCGATCTCCACTGACACTTCCACCTGCGGCAAGCGTTCGCGGAAGGTCTTCACCAGATCGAGGATGTAGTAAGGCGCCGTGGCCGCGATGCGCAACGTGCCCTGGACCTGACCGCTGTTACGCAGAAAAAACTCGATGTCGGCTTCCTGCTGCAACAACGCCTTGACCATCGGCAACAGCCGCGCGCCTTCATCGCTGACGCTGAGGCGGCGGCCGCCACGGTAGAACAGCTCAACTGAGTACTGACTCTCCAGATGCCGAATCTGGGTCGTCACTGTGGGTTGGCTCAGGCCGAGCTTTTTCGCTGCCAGGGTAATGCTGCCCAGGCGGGCAACCATGTAAAACGCCTTCAGCTCGGCACTCAGCACACCCTTCCCTCATCGTCTATTTGCGCAACAGGCGCAAACCGTTGAACACCACCAACAGGCTCACGCCCATGTCGGCGAACACCGCCATCCACATGGTGGCGATCCCGGCGAAGGTTACCCCAAGAAAGATCGCTTTGATGACCAATGCCAGGGCGATGTTCTGTTTGAGGATGCTTGAGGTTTGCCGTGACAGCCGGATGAAGGTTGGGATCTTGCGTAGATCGTCGTCCATCAAGGCGACATCGGCGGTTTCGATGGCGGTGTCCGTGCCGGCCGCCGCCATGGCAAAACCAATTTCGGCTCGCGCCAGCGCCGGAGCATCGTTGATGCCATCGCCGACCATGCCGACGATATGGCCCTGTGCATAAAGGGCGTCGATGGCTTGCAGCTTGTCGGTCGGCAGCAGATCGCCCTTGGCCTCGTCGATGCCGACTTGCGCGGCAATCGCCTGTGCCGTGTGGACGTTGTCGCCGGTCAGCATCAGGGTTTTGATGCCCAGGTCGTGCAATTGCAGGATCGCCTCGCGGCTGGACTCTTTCACCGTATCCGCCACGGCGAACAGTGCCAGCGGGCCGGATTTGTCGAGCAGCAGCACCACGGACTTGCCCTGTTTCTCCAGGGCAAACAGCTTTTCCTCCAGCGCAGGCGAGCACAGGTTCAGTTCTTCCACTAAGCGGTGGTTACCCAAGTGGTAAACCTGACCGTTAATTTCGCCGCGTACACCGCGACCGGCCAGCGCTTCGAAGTTATCCACAGTCAGTGGTGCGAGTTGTTTATCCACAGCCGCGTTGGCAATGGCCAAGGACACTGGGTGATCGGAGCGACCGGCAAGCGCCGCCGCAATGCCTGGGGCCGATTCGTCGGCAGTTGGATCAAGAGACAAGTAATCCGTCTGCACCGGTTTGCCGTGTGTGATCGTGCCGGTCTTGTCCAAGGCCAGATAGTCGAGCTTGTAACCGCCTTCCAGATAGACGCCGCCCTTCACCAGAATCCCTTTGCGCGCCGCCGCTGCGAGGCCGCTGACGATGGTCACCGGGGTGGAAATCACCAAAGCGCATGGGCAAGCGACCACCAGCAACACCAGCGCCCGGTAGATCCAGTCAAACCATACGGCGCCCATGAACAGCGGCGGAATCACTGCAACGGCGAGCGCCAGGATAAACACCGCTGGCGTATAGATTTTCGAGAAGCTGTCGACGAAACGCTGGGTCGGCGCCCGCGCGCCCTGTGCCTGCTCCACGGCGTGGATGATCCGCGACAGGGTCGAGTTGTTGGCCGCTGCGGTTACCGAGTATTCCAGGGAACCGGCCTGATTGATGGTGCCGGCGAACACTTTGTCGCCGAGCGTTTTCTCAACCGGCAGGCTTTCACCGGTGATCGGCGCCTGATCGATGGTTGAACTGCCCGCCACCACTTCACCGTCCAGACCAATCCGTTCACCGGGACGCACCCGTACCCGCGCGCCCAGCTCGATGGTTTTGACGTCCCGCTCAATCCAACTGCCGTCGGCCTGCTGCACCGTGGCTTGTTCGGGGGTCATCTGCATCAGGCCGCCGATGGCGTTGCGCGCCCGGTCCAGTGACTTGGCTTCGATCAACTCGGCCACGGTGAACAGGAACATCACCATCGCCGCTTCCGGCCACTGGCCAATCAAAATTGCACCGGTCACCGCGATGCTCATCAGCGCGTTGATGTTCAGGTTGAGGTTTTTCAGGGCAATCCAGCCCTTTTTATAAGTGCCGAGGCCGCCGCTGAGGATCGAAATCAGCGCAATGACCGCTACAACCCAGTTCGGCGCAGCGTTGGTGAAGTGGATCACTTCGGCGGCCAGCGCACCAACGCCAGACAGCGCCAATGGCCACCACGGCTTTTTTTCAGGCGCCGGAGCGGGCGCTTCGACGCCCTGCTCCAGGGGCTCGGCCTGCATGCCGAGGGACTTGATCGCGTCGATGATCGGCGCGGTGCTCGGCAAGTCGTGGGTGACGCCCAGCACGCGGTTGATCAGGTTGAATTCCAGTTGCTGCACGCCCACGAGTTTGCCGAGTTTGTTCTCGATCAGCGTTTGCTCGGTCGGGCAATCCATGGCGTCGATGCGGAAACTGCTCAGTCGCGCACCGGCAGTCGGCGTTTCGCTGAGTTTGATCAGCGACGGTGCCGCCACTTTGGACGAACAGCAGGAATCCCCGTGACTGCCATGCTCATGTTTCTGTACAGGCTGCAGCTTGTGGCTGTGATCGTGATCGTGATCGTGATCGTGATCGTGATCAGCCTCGGGTTTGTGCGTGTGAAGGGAATCGCTCATTGGGTCGCGTCCAGAAAGGTGCCTGTTGCCAAGTAAAGACCCTGTAGCCACTATAGGGTCAAGCACCCACTTGGAGATTGCCGTCATGAAGATCGGAGAACTGGCAAAACTCACCGACTGCGCCGTAGAAACCATTCGTTACTACGAGCGCGAAAACCTGCTGCCGGAGCCGGCCCGCAGCGACGGCAACTACCGCGTCTACACCCAGGCCCACGCCGAACGCCTGACCTTCATCCGCAATTGCCGAACCCTCGACATGACGCTTGAGGAAATCCGCAGCCTGCTGGCCCTGCGCGACAGTCCACAGGATCAGTGCGAAAGCGTGAATGCGCTGATTGACGAACACATTCATCACGTCAAAGCGCGGATCGATGGGTTGATGGCGTTGCAGGCACAACTGCTCGACCTGCGCCAACGTTGCAGCGAAGGGCCGGATATTGATCAGTGCGGGATTTTGCAGCGGTTAGAGGTCAGTGGCGGGGTTGTGGCAACGGAGGTTGAGCATTCCCATGTCGGCCGAAGCCACGGCCACTGAAAACACCACAAAACCAAATGTGGGAGCGAGCCTGCTCGCGAATGCGGCTAGTCACTCAACATTGATGTCGACTGACCCACCGCTTTCGCGAGCAGGCTCGCTCCCACAGGGTTGTGCGCTAAGGCTTAAACCGCCATCGGCGCGGTCATTGGCGCGTGGTGTTCGTAACCCTCAAGCGAGAAATCGCTCGGCTCGATCAACTCCAGCCACTCCGGCTGATACACACCCGTCTTGGCAAACTCCGGCACACGGTCACTAATCACCAGTTTCGGCATCGGGAACGGCTCGCGCGTGAGCTGTTCATTCAGCATGTCCAAATGGTTTTCGTAGACGTGCGCATCACCGATGAAATAGGTGAACCAGCGCGGCGTGTAGCCGGTCAGGCGACCGATCAGGCTCAGCAGCGCGGCGCCTTCGGTGAGGTTGAACGGCGTGCCCAGGCCCAGGTCGTTCGAACGGATGTAGAGGGTCAGGGAGATTTCCTTCGTCTCGACATTCGGGTGGAACTGGTACAGCAGATGGCACGGCGGCAGTGCCATTTCGTCGAGCTGGGCGACGTTCCAGCCGTGGAACAGGATGCGGCGGCTGCCCGGGTCTTTGATGATGGTGTCGACGCACTGGCGGATCTGGTCGATCGCCTTGTACAGCACCACGTAGGCTTGACCGTCTTCTTCGCCTTCGGCGATTTGGCGGTAGCCCTGACTCAGGGTCTGTTCGATGGCGGCCTGATTGCTGACCGGAATCTGCTTGTACGCCGGCCATTTGCGCCATTGCACGCCATAGATCTCGCCGAGGTCGTCCTCGCCCTGACGAAACGGGTTGGCCAGCCACTGGGCGTTTTCGTTGGCGTTCTGATCCCAGACCTTGCAGCCCAGCGCACGGAATTCGGCGGCGTTGTTCACCCCGCGCAGAAAACCACACATCTCGCCGATGGCCGATTTGAAGGCCATCTTGCGGGTGGTGATCGCCGGGAAACCTTCCTTCAGGTCATAACGCAACATCGCGCCAGGGAAGCTGATGGTGTTCACGCCAGTGCGGTTGGCCTGTTTGGTGCCGTTCTTGATGACGTGGGCGACCAGTTCGAGATATTGCTTCATGAGTTACCTGTGTCCTTGAACCCGGGACCAAAGCCCCGGGGTTCGAATTTATACGGCCGCCGCTGGAGCCGCCGGTGCACGGTGATACGCCAGCCAGATCAGGAACAGACCGCCGACGATCATCGGTACGCAAAGCACCTGACCCATGGTCAGCCAGTTCCAGGCCAGATAGCCCAGTTGCGCGTCCGGCACCCGGACGAATTCGACGATGAAACGGAAGATGCCATAGAACAACGCGAACATCCCGGACACTGCCATGGTCGGCCGCGGCTTGCGCGAGAACAACCAGAGAATGGCGAACAGCGCCACGCCTTCGAGCGCGAACTGGTACAGCTGCGACGGGTGACGCGCCAGTTGCGCCGGATCGGTCGGGAAGACCATCGCCCACGGCACATCGGTTGCCTTGCCCCACAATTCGGCGTTGATGAAGTTGCCAATACGTCCGGCGCCCAGACCGATCGGCACCATCGGCGCGACGAAGTCCATCAGCTGGAAGAACGACTTGTCGTTCTTTTTACCGAACCACAACGCGGCCAACATCACGCCGATGAACCCGCCGTGGAACGACATGCCGCCCTTCCACACTTCAAAGATCAACATCGGGTTGGCGAGATAAGCACTCAGATCGTAGAACAGCACATAGCCCAACCGGCCGCCGACAATGACCCCCATCGACATCCAGAACACCATGTCGGAGAGTTTCTCTTTACTCCAGGTCGGGTCGAAGCGGTTCAACCGGCGCGACGCCAGCAGCCAGGCGCCACCGATGCCGATCAGGTACATCAAGCCGTACCAGTGGATTTTCAGCGGACCGATGGCCAATGCCACCGGGTCGATCTGCGGGTAAGGCAGCATTGCGACTCCTCGTTAGAGTTGAAACTTTCAAAATTCCCGGGCGACGCTGTCACGCCAGGATTAAGTCAGGATTGCGCTGCGTCAGAGCAGGAAATTCAGGCCCACGCAGAACAACAAAGCGGCGAACAGTCTTTTCAGCAACTTCGGCGACAGGCTGTGGGCCAGTCGTGCGCCGAGACGGGCGAAGAACATGCTGGTCAGGGCGATCCCCAGCAGCGCCGGCAAATAAACAAAACCGAGACTATGGGCCGGCAGCAATGGATCGTGCCAGCCCAGAATCATGAAAAATAATGCACTGGACAAGGCAATCGGCAGACCGCAGGCGGATGAAGTCGCCACCGCTTGCTGCATCGGCACGCTGCGCCAGGTCAGGAACGGCACTGTCAGCGAGCCGCCGCCAATCCCGAAAATTGCCGAGGCCCAGCCAATCACACTACCGGCCACGGTCAAGCCGACTTTACCTGGCACCGTTCGACTGGCCTTGGGTTTGAAATCCAGTGCCAGTTGCGCGGCGATGACCAACGCGAAGACGCCAATGATTTTCTGCAGGTTGGGCCCGGAAATCGCCTCCGCCGTCAGCGCCCCGAAACCGGCGCCGATGAGAATACCGAGGGTCATCCACGCAAAAATCGGCCAACGCACGGCACCGCGACGGTGATGTTCGCGAATCGCATTGAACGAGGTGAAGATAATCGTCGCCAGGGAAGTGCCGACCGCCAGGTGCGTGAGGATCGACGGATCGAACCCTTGCAGCTTGAAACTGTAGACCAGCACCGGAACGATAATGATCCCGCCGCCGACCCCGAACAGCCCGGCCAGCACGCCTGCACAGGCGCCCAGCGCCAGATAGAGCAGAAATTCCATGGCCGCATCCCCAAATAAGTGGCGGCATGGTAACGGATGCAGGGCCCAAGGCTCCACTGTGGATGGTGATGGATCGACAGGCGACGACTGAGTAGAGTGGGCAGAAAACACACAAGGACTACCTTATGTGCCTGATTGTTTTCGCTTGGCGACCGGGTCACGCCCAGCCGCTGATCGTGGCGGCCAACCGCGACGAATTCTATGCCCGGCCCAGCCTGCCGCTGGCGCAATGGCCCGAAGCACCGCACGTGCATGCCGGTCGCGACCTGGAGGCCAGAGGCACCTGGCTCGGGGTTGGCGCCCATGGACGCTTCGCCGCGCTGACCAATATCCGCGATCCGCACCAGCCGCCCGCACGCAAGTCGCGAGGTGAACTGGTGGCGCGATTTCTGATCGGTGAAATGTCGATAGATGACTACTTGGCGGACGTTATCGGACGTTCGCTGGAATATGCCGGATTTAACCTGCTGGTCGGCAATGCCAACGAACTGTGGCACTTCAATGCTCGGGAGACTGAGGCGGTGATGTTGCAGCCTGGTGTTTATGGGTTGTCGAACGCCGGGCTGGATACGCCATGGCCGAAACTGCTCAAGGCGCGGGCAGCGCTGGAGGAAGTGCTGGACGATCCGCAACCCCAGGCTTTATTGGCGTTGCTGAATGATCCGCAGACGGCGCCGTTTGCCGAACTGCCGGATACCGGAGTCGGGTTGGCTACCGAGACGTTGTTGTCCAGTGTGTTTATTGCCAGCCCGACTTATGGGACGCGGGCGAGTACGGCGTTGATTGTTCAGGCGGATGGGACGCGGTGGATGGTTGAACGGAGTTTTGGGCCGTATGGGGGGCATTTGGGGGAGGTTGAGGTGCGGGTTTAGTTTTGTGGGGTGTCAGTTGGGGCCACCCCTCACCCTAACCCTCTCCCCAAGGGGTAGAGGGAACTGATCGAGGTGTCTTGCGCTATCCATCGACCTGAAATATCGAGTCGAACTCAGGCTTTGAAAAGCATGAAGATCAGCTCCCTTTCCCCCCTCTCCCCTCTGGGGAGAGGGTTGGGGTGAGGGGTGGCTTCTGAATCCACCGCAGATCTAGAGGGTTTTAGCCGAAGCCGGATTAATCATCCGCGCCAACCCAAGGTTCTTCAGCGCCAGTTGCAGCGAGCTGTGGATAACTTGCGGGTTGTCGATGGTCATCAGTTCGGCGAGCAATTCCTTGGCCTTGCTCAGGTTGATCTGACGCAGCATCCACTTCACTTTGGGCAGGTTGGTGGCGTTCATCGACAGGCTGTCGAAGCCCATCGCCATCAACAGCACCGCCGCCGCCGGATCGCCGGCCATCTCACCGCAGATGCTCACTGGCTTGCCTTCGGCATGAGCGTCACGCACCACGCTCTGAAGGGCTTGCAGCACCGCTGGGTGCAGGTAGTCGTAGAGGTCGGCTACCCGCGGGTTGTTTCGATCCACGGCCAGCAGGTACTGGGTCAGGTCGTTGGAGCCGACCGACAGGAAGTCCACTTGCCGCGCCAGTTCCTTGGTCTGATAAACAGCCGCCGGAATTTCGATCATCACGCCGATCGGCGGCATAGGCACGTCGCAGCCTTCGTCGCGGACTTCGCCCCAGGCCCGGTGAATCAGGTGCAAAGCTTCTTCCAGCTCGTGGGTGCCGGAGATCATCGGCAGCAGAATCCGCAGGTTGTTCAAGCCTTCGCTGGCCTTGAGCATGGCGCGGGTCTGGACCAGGAATATTTCCGGGTGGTCGAGCGTGACGCGAATGCCGCGCCAGCCGAGGAACGGGTTGTCTTCCTTGATCGGGAAGTACGACAGTGACTTGTCGCCGCCGATGTCCAGGCTGCGCATGGTCACGGGTTGCGGGTGGAACGCGGCGAGTTGCTCGCGATAGATCGCCAGCTGCTCTTTTTCACTCGGGAAGCGCTGGTTGATCATGAACGGCACTTCGGTGCGATACAGACCGACGCCTTCAGCGCCACGCTTTTGTGCCCGAGCCACATCCGCCAGCAGACCGGTGTTGACCCACAACGGCATGCGGTGGCCATCGAGGGTCACGCACGGCAAGTCCCGCAACGCATCCAGCCCGAGGGCCAGTTGCTTCTCTTCCTCGACCACTTCGGCGAATTGCTTGCGCAGCACTTCGCTGGGGTTGGTGTAGACCTCGCCGTGGTAGCCGTCGACGATCATCTGGATGCCGTCGACCTTGGAATACGGCAGATCGACCAGGCCCATCACCGTCGGGATACCCATGGCTCGCGCCAGGATCGCCACGTGGGAGTTGCCGGAACCGAGTACCGACACCAGACCGACCAGCTTGCCTTCCGGCACCTCGCCAAGCATCGCCGGCGTCAGTTCTTCGCTGATCAGAATGGTGTTGTCGGGATAAACCAGGGTCTGCTGACGCTCTTCCTGCAAGTAGGCCAGCAAGCGACGACCAAGGTCTTTAACGTCCGAGGCGCGCTCACGCAGGTAGGCGTCGTCCATCAATTCGAAACGGTTGACGTGTTCGGTGACCACCTGACGCAACGCGCCCTGGGCCCACTGGCCGGTCTTGATCACGGTGGTGATTTCGCTGCCCAGCGACGCATCGTCGAGCATCATCAGGTAAACATCGAACAGCGCGCGCTCTTCCGGGCGCAACTGGTTCGCCAGTTTGGCGGACAAGGCGCGCATGTCGGCACGCACGCCTTCGATGGCGGTCTTGAACAACCCGAGTTCGGCGTCGATGTCGGTGATGGTTTTGTCGGGCACCACATCCAGATCGGCCGGCGGCAGCATGACCACCGCCGTACCGACGGCCGCACCCGGCGAACCCGGTACGCCGATGAACTTGGCTTCCTGAATGCCCTTGCCCTGACGGCCCAGGCCACGGATCGAACCGGTGGCTTCGGCGTGGGCGATAACGCCGGCGAGCTGCGCGCTCATGGTCACGAGGAAGGCTTCTTCACCTTCATCGAACTGGCGACGTTCCTTTTGCTGAATGACCAGCACGCCGACGACGCGGCGGTGGTGAATGATCGGCGCCCCGAGGAACGAGGCGTAGCGCTCTTCACCGGTCTCGGCGAAGTAGCGGTAGCGCGGGTGATCCGCGGCGTTTTCGAGGTTCAGGGGTTCTTCACGCGTGCCGACCAGGCCGACCAGACCTTCGTTGGGTGCCATGCTGACTTTGCCGATCGAGCGCTTGTTCAAGCCCTCGGTGGCCATCAGCACGAAGCGGTTGGTCTCAGGGTCAAGCAGGTAGACCGAGCAGACCTGGCTGCCCATGGCCTCTTTGACGCGCAACACAATAATCCCCAACGCCGCCTTGAGATCCTTGGCGGAGTTAACTTCCTGGACGATCTTGCGCAGCGTATTGAGCATGGCTCGGGGTCGAACTCCGTCGTCAGTCGCGCGATAAAAGGCGCGGGGCAAGCTCTTTGAGAGCGCGTCGATACACTTCGCGCTTGAATGTCACCACCTGGCCCAACGGATACCAATAGCTGACCCAGCGCCAGCCATCGAATTCCGGTTTACCGGTCAAATCCATCCGCACCCGCTGCTCGTTGGAGACCAGGCGCAGGAGAAACCATTTCTGTTTCTGGCCGATGCACAGCGGTTGGCTGTGCGTGCGGACCAGACGTTGCGGCAAACGATAGCGCAACCAGCCCCGGGTGCAGGCGAGAATTTCAACATCTTCACGCTCAAGGCCCACTTCTTCGTTCAACTCGCGGTACAAGGCGTCTTCCGGCGTCTCCTGGGGGTTGATCCCGCCCTGTGGAAACTGCCAGGCATCTTGATTGATACGGCGAGCCCATAGCACCTGTCCGGCATCATTCGTGAGAATGATCCCGACATTGGGGCGGAAACCATCGGGGTCGATCACGGCAACAACCTCGCAAACGCATGTCGCCGCATTGTTCCACAAAGGTTGTGATAGCAGCAACGAGCCGGTCTACCTTATGTGCACTCTTGTGAAAAGTCCGTATTCTGGACGCCTTTCTACAGACTTTTCAGCGAGTAACTGCAATGCGGCTGGCTTTATTCGACTTGGACAACACGCTCTTGGGCGGTGACAGTGACCACGCCTGGGGCGATTACCTGTGCGAACGCGGCTTCCTCGACGCCGTCGCCTACAAGGCACGCAACGATGAGTTCTATCAGGATTACCTGGCCGGCAAGCTAGATAACGATGCCTACCTGAACTTCTGCCTGGAAGTGCTCGGCCGCACTGAAATGGCCACACTGGATCAATGGCATCTGGATTACATGCGCGATTGCATTGAGCCGATTGTGTTGCCCAAGGGTCTTGAACTGCTGGCCAAGCACCGCGAGGCGGGTGACAAGTTGGTGATCATCACCGCGACCAACCGTTTTGTTACCGGGCCGATTGCCCAGCGTCTGGGCGTCGAAACCCTGATCGCCACTGAATGCGAGATGGTTGATGGCCGCTATACCGGGCGCAGCACCGACGTCCCGTGCTTCCGGGAAGGTAAGGTGACGCGGTTGAATCGTTGGCTGGAAGAAACCGGGTATTCGTTGGAGGACAGCTATTTCTACAGCGACTCGATGAATGATTTTCCGCTGCTGGAACAGGTGACGCATCCGATCGCTGTCGATCCAGACCATAACTTGCGCGCCGAGGCTGAGAAACGTGGCTGGCCGGTGATTTCGTTGCGCGACTGACATCGCCATCGCGAGCAGGCTCGCTCCCACAGGGATTTGCGTCGATCACAAATCCAATGTGGGAGCGAGCCTGCTCGCGATTGGGTCGACTCGGTCTAAAGCATTAAACCGGTTTGGCGCCCATCAACCCCGCAATCGCGATAAAACAAACAAAACTGAACAGTGCGAGGGCGAAGGTGAACTTGCCGTTGCCTCCCGGAACAGTGCGCAACTTGTTAAGCCGCACCAACAACCAGAACCAGCCCAACGCCGCGACGGTGTAAAGCACGCTGGACGCCAGCAACCAGGTCTGCCCCAACGGCCAGCCCACCAGATGCACCATCCACCAGCCGGTAAACGGCATGCTCAGCAGCGCCAGCCCCATCACCAACCAGATAAATACGCGCGGCCGTTGCAACGTGCGCGCGTGAGCCGTCGCGTCTCCGTTACGGCGCGTATGCCAGACCCAAATCGCCAGACCCAGTGCGCTGACCAGCAGCAACACCGTCGCCACCATATGAGCGACCTTCAGGGCGGTTAACGTTTCCATTGTTCGATTTCCTTATGGCTTGCCCATCAGCGTAGCCGCTCAGCCGAGAAACAGCAGATAGGCCGGGTTGTCGCTTTCGTCCCAGTACGGGTAGCCGATTTCTTCCAGCGCTGCGGGCACCAGGTGACGTTCCTCGTGAGGCACTTGCAGGCCCGCGACCACGCGACCATCCGCCGCGCCATGGTTGCGGTAGTGGAACATCGAGATGTTCCAGCGCCCGCCGAGCTTGTTGAGGAAGTTGAACAGCGCGCCCGGACGCTCCGGGAACTCAAAGCGCAGCACCACTTCATCGACCACATGAACAGCACGCCCACCGACCATGTGACGGATGTGCAATTTGGCCAACTCGTTGTCGGTCAGATCGAGTACCGGAAAACCCTGCTCGGTCAGGCTGGCAAGCAGCGCACTGCGCGGATCATTTTCCGGGTGCGTCTGCACGCCAACAAAGATGTGCGCCTCGCTGCCGGTGTTGTAGCGGTAGTTGAATTCGGTGATCTGACGCTTGCCGATGGCTTCGCAGAACGCCTTGAAGCTGCCCGGCTTCTCGGGAATCGTCACGGCGATAATCGCTTCGCGGCCCTCACCCAGTTCAGCGCGCTCGGCAACGTGGCGCAGACGGTCGAAGTTGACGTTGGCGCCAGAGTCGATGGCCACAAAGGTGTGCCCGGTGACACCGCGTTGCTCGACGTACTTCTTGATCCCGGCCACGCCCAAGGCGCCGGCAGGTTCAGTGATCGAGCGGGTATCGTCGTAGATGTCCTTGATCGCCGCACAGATTTCATCGGTGCTGACGGTGATCACTTCATCGACATAGTCTTTGCAGATCTCGAAGGTGTGCTGGCCAATCTGCGCCACAGCGACGCCGTCGGCGAAGAGGCCCACGGTCGGCAGGATCACGCGTTCGCCAGCAGCCATGGCGGCTTGCAGGCAGTTGGAATCGTCTGGCTCGACGCCGATGATTTTGATTTCAGGCCGCAGGTACTTCACGTACGCCGCGATCCCGGCGATCAATCCGCCACCGCCCACCGGGACGAAGATCGCGTCGAGACGGCCAGGGTGCTGGCGCAGAATCTCCATCGCCACCGTGCCCTGCCCGGCAATGGTATGGGGATCGTCGTAAGGGTGGATGTAGACGTAGCCCTTTTCGTCGACCAGTTTCAGCGAGTAGGCCAGGGCTTCGGGGAACGAATCCCCGTGCAGCACCACTTTGCCGCCGCGTGAACGCACACCTTCGACTTTGATTTCCGGGGTGGTCTTGGGCATCACGATGGTCGCTTTCACGCCCAACACTTTCGCCGCCAGGGCCAGGCCCTGCGCGTGATTACCCGCCGAAGCGGTGACCACGCCGCGAGCGCGCTCTTCATCGCTCAGTTGAGTCAGCTTGTTGTAGGCGCCGCGAATCTTGAACGAGAACACCGGCTGCAAATCTTCGCGCTTGAGCAAAATACTGTTGCCCAGCCGCTCGGAGAGCTGGCGGGCAGTCTGCAATGGGGTTTCTACGGCAACGTCATAAACGCGCGAGGTGAGGATCTTTTTGACGTACTGTTCGAGCATCGGAAAGCATCACTGAGCGGGTTGGGCAGGGTCAACGAGTCTAACCCGGCTTTCGGGCGGGCGACCACACGAATCAAGAGGTTTTAGCCCGATTCAGGAAGAGGATATACATTGTGGCGAGGGGATTTATCCCCGTTCGGCGGCGCAGCCGTCGCAAGACCAGAGAATACGGTAGAGCCCAAAGGAATGCTGGGGAGTGCTTCGCACTCCAACGGGGATAAATCCCCTCGCCACAGGAGGTTTTAGCCCGGCATGGAGCTATAATGCCGGCCTTTCCGTTCTTCCCTTGCCCGCTTCGGAGCCCGCATGACCCAGGATCAACTCAAACAGGCAGTGGCTCAGGCCGCCGTCGACTTCATCCTCCCGAAACTCGACGACAAGAGCATCGTCGGGGTCGGCACCGGCTCCACCGCCAACTGTTTCATCGACGCACTGGCCCAGCACAAAGGCGCCTTCGACGGCGCGGTCGCCAGTTCCGAAGCCACCGCTGCCCGCCTCAAGGGCCACGGCATTCCGGTGTATGAGTTGAATACCGTTAGCGACCTGGAGTTCTATGTCGATGGTGCCGATGAAAGCGACGAGCACCTGAACCTGATCAAGGGCGGCGGCGCAGCCCTGACCCGCGAGAAGATTGTGGCGGCCGTGGCCAAGACCTTCATCTGCATCGCCGACGCCAGCAAACTGGTGCCGGTGCTCGGTGCGTTCCCGCTGCCGGTCGAAGTCATCCCGATGGCCCGCAGCCACGTGGCCCGCGAGCTGGTGAAGCTGGGCGGCGACCCGGTTTACCGTGAAGGCGTGTTGACCGACAACGGCAACATCATCCTCGACGTGTTCAACATGCAGATCACCAACCCGGTGGAGCTGGAGACGCAGATCAACGCCATCGTCGGCGTGGTCACCAACGGTTTGTTCGCGGCACGTCCGGCGGATTTGCTGCTGCTGGGCACCAGCGAAGGTGTGAAAACCCTGCGCACCCAGTAAGACAAACACAAAACCCTGTGGGAGCGAGCCTGCTCGCGAAGGCGGTCTGTCAGCCGACATTTCCATCGGCTGACAGGGCCTCTTCGCGAGCAGGCTCGCTCCCACAGTTGTTTTGTGGTGTTGGTTAGGGTTGTGCTGGTTTTTTGAAGACGTAAAACAGGTTCGGCTCGCTCACCAGGTACATCGTGCCGTCGTCATCCATGGCGATCCCTTCCGCTTGCGGCACTGTCTTCTGCAACCCCTGACGCCCCTTGCTCAGTGATAGGGTACTCAGCGGTCGCCCATCCACATCCAGTTCCAGAATCAGCCGCGACTCATCCGACAACGCCAGCAGATGGCCGCTGCGCTCGTCGTATTGCAGGCTCGACAGGTCCGTCACGAACATCCCGGCATCGCGCTTGGGATTGTTCACTACGTGCACCGCGTAGGATTTTTCCGGGTTGTAATGCGGAAAGCCCTGCACTTCGTAGATCAGCATCGGGTCGCGCTCCTTGGCGACAAACAACCGTTTGCCCACCGAGTCGTAAGCCAGGCCTTCGAAACCCTTGTTGCCACTCATGTGCACGCCAAGGGTCATCTGCTCCGCATCTGCTGCGTCGAGGAACGTTGTGTCTTTCTCCAGATGAATCTTGATCAGCCGCTGCTGATGCTCGTCAGTGATCACGTAAGTGTCGGCACTGATGAACTCCACGGCTTCCGGATCGCCAAACCCGACCAGCGCAATGCGTCGAATAATCTGGCCGTCCAGCGACAGCTCGATCAGCTCGGTGTTTTTGTTGGTGACGGTGAACAGGCTTTTACGCACCGGATCGAAGGTCAGCGCCGACACATCGTCGGCCAGCCCATCAATGACTCGCGCCTCGACCGCTATCTGGTACTGATCCAAAGAGATGGACTGCCCGTTCACTGGCTGCCAAAGGGTGTGCAGGTTGAACCAGGCGCGCTCGAACAGGCGCTGGTATTGGCCGACCGCAATCAGAGTGATCAGGGCAATCACCGACAGGATCAAAAGCAGAAGCTTGGGGCGGGCAGGTCGACGCATTCAGGCGGGCTCGGAAACAAAAACAGGCGGATGAAATATCACGCCTGTATGAATTCAAGCTTAATGGCCAGTGGCCGCGAACCACAACTGGCGGATGCGATCAGTGTAGGAGCTGCCGCAGGCTGCGATCTTTTGATCTTGATCTGCTAGCGATAGTGAATCCGCCGAAGATCAAAAGATCGCAGCCTGCGGCAGCTCCTACAGGGTCAGCGTTGTTTTTCGAAGCGGTAGAACAGGTTTGGTTCACTCACCATGTACAGCGTACCCGCCTCGTCCATCGTCACGCCTTCGGCGCGAGGAATGGTCTTCTTCAAACCATTGAAGCCGCCCAGCAAGGTCATGAAGCTGACCTGCTCGCCCTTCTCGTCCAGTTCCAGCAACAGGTGGGAATCGGCGGACAGCACCAGGGTATGGCCCGTGCGCGGGTCGATGGCCAGCGCCGAGAGGTTACGGATGTCCAGTTCATCATTGGCGAGCTTTTGCTTGTCGCCCTTGAGGATCTGGCTGCCGTCGCTTTTCCAGCTGAACAGCGCCGGCGGGCGTTCCTCTCCCAGCAGGATTTGCTGATTGCGCGCGTCATAGACGACGGCTTCGAAGGCCTTGTTCTGGTCTTTCGAAGGGCCGAGGTCGTATTTCGGGAAGTTGGCGATGTTCAGCTCGCGGGTAGCGGCATCGACCTTGACGATGGAGAGCATGTGTTCGCGCTCATCGACGATGGCCAGCAGGCCATTACCCATCACGGTCACGCCTTCCGGGTTGCTCCAGCCCACCAGCGGCATTTTGCGCAGCACGTCGCCTTGCAAGGTCAGCTCGACGAGGAACGGGTTCTTGCCCATGACCGAGAACAGGGTTTTGGTCTGTGGGTCGTAGGCTAGGTCCGAGGCCTCGTCCTTTTCCATGCCCGGCAGCAATTTGCCGTCGATCACCGCCCGGTAGTCCGGCAGCCAGATACTGGCCTGACGCTCGGCGGGGCTTTCAAAACGTTCACGCAGCCAGAGCATACCGCGATCATCCCAATGCATCGCAAAGGCAAGGCCATATGCAGCGGCGGCCACCAGCAAAAGCCAGAAATACCAACGTATGACAAAGCGCGAGCGGCGGGCAGTTTTAAGCTTGGGCAGTGGTTGGGTGACCATCGAGGGATGCGTTCCAGAAATTCAGGCTAGGGGTAATAGCACAATTGGGACCGGCTCAGACGCCGCAAGTCCCGGAATTATCCGGACAAGATGTGAAAAAAACGGGAAATGGCGGGATTGCCCTTCCATTGCCCATCACAGAAACCAAATGTGGGAGCGAGCCTGCTCGCGAAAGCGGAGTGTCAGACAACATAGATGTTAACTGACACACCCTCTTCGCGAGCAGGCTCGCTCCCACAGGGTTTTGCGGTGTTTCGGTTAGCGCACGCTGCTGGTGAAGCGGCTGGCGCCTGGCAATTCCAGCACCAGTTCGTCACCGACATTCAGCGGACCAACACCCACTGGCGTACCCGTCAGGATCACGTCACCGGCCTGCAGCGAGAAGCATCCGGCCATGTGCTGGATCATCGGCACGATCGGGTTGAGCATTGCGCTGCTGTTGCCATCCTGGCGCACTTCGCCGTTGATGGTCAGGCGGATGCCGATGTCGGTCAGGTCAGCGAAGGTGCTGCCGGACACGAACGGCGCAATCACCGCTGCACCGTCGAAGGACTTGGCGATTTCCCACGGCAGGCCCTTGGATTTAAGCTCGGCCTGCTTGTCGCGCAGGGTCAGGTCCAGGGCCGGAGCGAAGCCGGAGATAGCATCGAGCACTTCTTCACGGCTCGGTTTGGTCGACAAAGGTTTACCGATCAACACCGCGATTTCCGCTTCGTAATGCACCGAACCACGTTCGGTCGGAATGCTGAAACCATCTTCCAGCGGCACGACGCAACTGCCCGGCTTAATGAACAGCAGCGGTTCTGTAGGCACCGGGTTGTCCAGTTCCTTGGCGTGTTCCGCGTAGTTACGGCCGATGCACACCACTTTCCCCAGCGGGAAGTGAATACGCGTACCGTCGACATACTGGTGCTGATAGCTCATTACCGACTCCTGTTTCGTAGCTCTTAAATTCAAAAGTCAAACAGCGAAAATTTTGCCCGGGTTCATGATGCCGTTCGGGTCGAATACCGCTTTGACGGCTTTCATGTACTCGATCTCAACCGGCGAGCGGCTATAGGTCAAGTAGTCCCGCTTGGTCATGCCCACGCCGTGTTCGGCGGAAATCGAGCCGTTGTACTTCTCGACGGTTTCGAACACCCACTTGTTGACGGTCGCGCACTTGGCGAAGAACTCATCCTTGCTCAGGTTTTCCGGCTTGAGGATGTTCAAGTGCAGGTTGCCGTCGCCGATGTGGCCGAACCAGACGATTTCGAAATCCGGGTAGTGTTCGCCGACGATCGCATCGATTTCCTTCAGGAAGGCCGGGACTTTCGACACAGTGACCGAAATGTCGTTCTTGTACGGCGTCCAGTGGGAAATGGTCTCGGAGATGTATTCGCGCAGCTTCCAAAGGTTTTGCAGCTGGGTTTCGCTCTGGCTCATCACGCCGTCCAGCACCCAGCCCTGCTCGACGCAGTGCTCGAAGGTTTCCAGGGCGTGGTTGGCCACCTCTTCGGTGGTCGCTTCGAATTCCAGCAGCGCGTAGAACGGGCAATCGGTTTCGAATGGCGCCGGGACATCGCCACGGGCCATGACCTTGGCCAGGGCTTTGTCGGAGAAGAATTCGAACGCAGTCAGGTCGAGTTTGCTCTGGAACGCGTGCAACACCGGCATGATCGAGTCGAAATCGGCAGTGCCAAGAACCATGGCGGTGAGGTTTTTCGGGGCACGGTCCAGACGCATGGTGGCTTCGACCACAAAACCCAGGGTGCCTTCAGCGCCAATAAACAGCTGACGCAAGTCGTAACCGGTGGCGTTCTTGATCAGGTCTTTGTTCAGTTCCAACAGATCGCCCTTGCCGGTCACGACTTTCATGCCCGCGACCCAGTTACGGGTCATGCCGTAGCGAATCACCTTGATTCCGCCGGCATTGGTGCCGATATTGCCGCCAATCTGGCTCGAACCTGCCGAGGCGAAATCCACCGGGTAGTACAGGCCTTTTTCTTCGGCGACGTTCTGCAGGTGCTCGGTGACCACGCCCGGCTGGCAGACCGCAGTGCGATCGGTCATGTTCACGTCGAGGATCTGGTTCATGTAGTCGAAGGACACAACGACTTCGCCATTGGCGGCCACGGCAGCGGCGGACAGCCCGGTGCGACCGCCGGACGGCACCAGCGCAACCTTGTGCTCATTGGCCCAACGGACAATGGCCTGAACCTGCTCAGTGGTCTTGGGGAACACGATGGCGGTCGGGGCCGGGGCAAAATGCTTGGTCCAATCCTTACCGTAAGCATTCAGGGAGTCGGCATCGGTCAGCACCTTGCCAGGCTCAACCAGGGTCTTCAGCTCTTCAATCAGGGCAGGATTGGTCATCGACAGAACTCTCGAACAATTCATGGTCATCCTGAGAACGCTTCACGTCGCAGGAATGAGTGTTTAGCGGGGTGCATATGCTAGCATAACGACCCCGCAGGATAGTGCCCAACGGCTGTTCTGCGGCGACGGCTTTCTTGCCGTCCGGGTCAGCATCTGTTGACCATTTCCTGCCATTTTTCTCCGGGATACAGGTTTACGCAGATGAGCAAGACTTCTCTCGATAAGAGCAAGATCAAGTTCCTTCTTCTCGAAGGCGTCCACCAATCGGCTGTCGACGTCCTCAAGTCGGCGGGCTACACCAGCATCGAGTACCTCACAGGTTCTCTGCCGGAAGCCCAGCTGAAGGAAAAGATCGCTGATGCTCACTTCATCGGCATTCGCTCCCGCACTCAACTGACCGAAGAGATCTTCGATCAGGCGAAGAAACTGGTGGCTGTCGGCTGTTTCTGCATCGGCACCAACCAGGTCGACCTCAACGCGGCTCGCGAACGCGGCATCGCGGTGTTCAACGCACCGTACTCCAACACTCGCTCGGTAGCCGAGCTGGTGCTGGCCGAAGCGATCCTGTTGTTGCGCGGCATCCCTGAGAAGAACGCCTCCTGCCACCGTGGCGGCTGGATCAAGAGCGCGGCCAACTCCTTCGAAATCCGCGGCAAGAAGCTGGGTATCGTGGGTTACGGCTCGATCGGTACTCAATTGTCGGTCCTGGCTGAAGGCCTGGGCATGCAGGTGTACTTCTACGACACCGTGACCAAGCTGCCACTGGGCAACGCAACGCAAGTTGCCAGCCTGCCCGAGCTGCTGGGCATGTCCGACATCGTCACCCTGCACGTACCAGAAACCGCTGCGACCCAGTGGATGATCGGCGAGAAAGAAATCCGTGCGATCAAGAAGGGCGGCATTCTGATCAACGCCGCTCGCGGCACCGTGGTCGAACTGCAAGCCCTGGCGGACGCGATCAAGGACAAGCACCTGATCGGTGCGGCCATCGACGTATTCCCGGTGGAGCCGCGCTCCAACGAAGAAGAGTTCGAAAGCCCGCTGCGTGGCCTGGACAACGTGATCCTGACCCCGCACATCGGCGGTTCCACCGCTGAAGCCCAAGCCAACATCGGTCTGGAAGTGGCAGAGAAGCTGGTCAAGTACAGCGACAATGGTACGTCGGTATCGTCGGTGAACTTCCCGGAAGTGGCTCTGCCGGCTCACCCTGGCAAGCACCGTCTGCTGCACATCCACGAGAACATTCCGGGTGTGATGAGCGAGATCAACAAGGTCTTCGCCGAAAACGGTATCAACATTTCCGGTCAGTTCCTGCAGACCAACGAGAAAGTCGGCTACGTCGTGATCGACGTCGACGCCGAGTACTCGGAAATGGCACAAGAGAAGCTGCAGCACATCAACGGCACCATTCGTTGCCGCGTGTTGTTCTGATCGCGTTTTGAGCGACAAAAAAGGGAGCTCCTCGGAGCTCCCTTTTTTACGGCTGCTTTTTCATGCCTGTGGAAACGTTACTTCACATTCACGGTGATCTTCTTCGACACGATGGGCGGATCGAACGGCAGGTGAGTGCTATCGCCCAGCTCGAGCTGCAAGGTGTGCTTGCCTGGCGTCAGTTTAACTTCAGCCTGGGTCTGCGCCTTGCCGAAGTGCATGTGGTTGGCATCTTGCGGAATGGGAGCGCCGGCGGCAGGAAGCTTGTCGACATCGATCAGCAAATGGTGATGACCGGTGTTTTTGGTGACATTACCCGCTGGCGCCAACGCGATGTTCTCGACGGCGAACTTGACGATGAAGGTTTGCGGAACCGTGGCACCGTCCGCAGGAGAAACGATGGACACTTCTGCACCCTTGGGGGCCGGGGTAGCAGCCGTTGCCAGCATCGAAGCACTCAGCAACAGGCCAGCGAATGCTGCTCGTGACATAAACGTTTTCATTCTCTTCTCCAGTTTTTTCGTAAAATCCGCGTGACCATGACAACTTCACGGCCATTCGTTGTCGAAGGCTCTCGACAACCATAGCAAAGCGAGCCTGAACAGAGCGTCGCGATAATGAATTCAAAGGAGTGACCATGCGTTTTCTGCCTGGCCTGATCTGCCTGCTACCCCTTCTGAGCCCTTTGGCTCATGCCGAAATGATTGACGATGTAAACGACCGTGGTGAATTGCGTATTGCCCTTGAGGCTAATACACCGCCCTTCAATTTCAAGGAGGACGGCAAACTTACGGGCTTCGAAGTCGAATTGGGGCAACTGCTGGCCGACGAACTGGACGTACGGGCCGACTTCGTCGTGACCGATTCCAGTGATCTGTTGCAAGGCGTTGAAACCGGCAAGTACGACGTCGCCATCAACCACATAGCAGTGACCCCGGACCTCAAGGATCGTTTCGACTTCAGCGAACCTTACATTCACACCAACGCGCAATTGATCGCGCAGAAGGAAGAGCAACCGCGCTCGATGCTGCTGGTGCAATCGCTGACTGAAGAAAAGCCAAAAGACAGCTCGCCGGTTAGCCTGGCGATTCCGTTTCAGAAGGGTAACCCGGCGTTTCATGCCAGCCTGGAAAACGCGCTGCAGCGGATCAAGGCGGATGGACGATTGGAGGCCTTGTCGCAGAAGTGGCTGGGGGCGGATACGAGTGTGGCGCCCAAGCCTTAAGAAGTTTGTCGCTCTTTAGATCCAGCCCCTCACCCTAACCCTCTCCCCAGAGGGGCGAGGGGACTGTCCGAGGTGTCTGGCGCTATCCATCGACCTGAAAAGTCGAATGGAACTCAGGTTTGAAAAGCTTGAAGATCAGCTCCCTTTCCCCCTCTCCCCATTGGGGAGAGGGCTGGGGTGAGGGGTGGCTCTTGAATCAGTTCAGATTATTCAAAGCCACCGCAGCTTCAACCAACTCGAGCTCACTGAAAACCTGCACACCGTGACGCTTGAGCAACGCCGCAGTAACACCCTCGCCACTCACCTTCACACCACTAAACGTCCCGTCATACGTCAACAGATTCCCGCAAGACGGGCTGTTGGCCTTGAGTACGGCAATGCGGATGCCGTGCTTTTGCACCAACTCCAACGCCTGATAAGCCCCCGAGAGAAACTCGGCGCTGACGTCCTCGCCCTCGGTGGTGATCACTGAGGCGTGGCCATCAAGCACTTCACTACCCTGCCCGCCCGGAATCTCTGCCGCCGCCCGTGGCGTCGGCAAGCCACCAGCAACCTCCGGACACAACGGCACCACCCGACCTTCATCAAGCCACTGCTGAAGCTGATCGAAAGGCCCACTGGCCCCGCCGTCGTAACGTACCCGGTGGCCCAGCAGACAGCGGCTTACCAGAATTTTTTGCATGATCAGAACGGCTCGTTGCCACGCCGCCGGAACCAGCCGGTCAACGACAGGCGATCTCGGGTCGCGGGCAGGACTTCGTGGGGCACTTCACCCGACAGAAACACCACCAGGCATCCGCCGGTAGGCACTACATCGTGCTCGACACCTTCACCCAGGTACATACGCAACTGGCCGCCGTGCTTGGGCAACCAGCCGTCATTGAGATAGACCACCGCCGACACCATGCGCCGGTCGTCGTCGCGGAAACGATCGACATGCTTGAGGTAGAACGCACCGGGCGGGTACAGCGCGAAATGGCTTTCGAAATCGTCCAGGCCCAGAAACAAACCGCGATTCATCGCCTCGCGCAGGCTGTCCATCAAATCCAGATAGCTGTCGCACGCCAACGCCTGGCCGTGCTCGATCCACTGGATATGGTCGCCGCGAATCCCCTCGCGAATCTCGGATGTCGACCCGCGCCCCACAGCGGCCGGGGCCAATTCACCCTCGGCAGCACGTTTACGGCACTCAGCCGCCAGTTCCTGGGTCAGACCCAGAGGAAGGAAAACGTTCTGCTGCGACCAGCCGTGTTCAGCCAGGTCATCGACGATACGTAACAGCAGCGGGTGATCAGAGGGTATTTGCATGCCGCGCATAGTATTCCTGTGCCTGAAAATCCGACAGAGCCGCGCAGCGGGTTGATACGAATTCTCGACAAGTACGAATGCCCCACGGAGAATAGTCGCCTGCTGACAGGAGTCCCTATGCGCCGTTTGCTTTTTTCACTGTTGATGTTCTGTGTATTGCCCGCTTGGGCAGACGGCCACGACCAGTTGTACAAGGTCGCCGGTTGGCCAGAACAACGTGCGCATTTCAACGACGCTCTCTCCGCCGCTCAGCAGCGGTACCAGAACAGCCTGCCGCCGGCAGTGTTCCAGGCGCTGGTGAATAACAGCAATCAGCGCTTTGCCCCCCAGGCCGTGGACCAGCGCGCCGAAGCGCAATTGCGCAAGACCCTGGCCGATCCGAAACCCGCGCTGAGTTTCTTTCAGTCCCCTCTGGGCAAAAAAATCGTTGCCGCCGAATTGCTCGCGACCCGTCGCGATCAGCTGGCAAAAAACGCCAAGGGTTTACCCAAGATCCAGGCCAGCGACAGCCGCATGCTGATCATCGGCCATCTGGCCCAGGCCCTGCCCGCTCGCGAGGCTGGCGCTGAAGTCAGTCTGGCGATTGCCGGCGTCGCGGCTGACAGCCTCAGTTCGATGATCCCCGGCCTGCTCGGCGGTGGTCAGGCTCAAGGCATGTTGAACGGTCAGCGTCAGCGCTTGATGGACCAGATCGGCAACGACCTGAACAACACGCTGTTGTATGTCTATCGCGACCTGTCGGATAACGAACTGGAAGAGTTCGCCACGTTTGCCGAGTCTGCCGAAGGCAAGGCTTACTATCAGGCAGCCCTGGCGGCGATTCGCGCGGGGTTGGCGGTGGGGCAGGACACTTCAACGCTTCGCCAGTAATATTCGGCGCCTGAAAGACCGCCTTCGCGAGCAGGCTCGCTCCCACAGGAGAATGCATTCCAATGTGGGAGCGAGCCGGCTCCGGGCGGCGTTCCGACGAAGAGGCCCGAACTGCCACTAAAGATTCCGGCCTTTAATCCGCTTGCTCAAAAACCCGAAATACTCCCGCCGCAACGCCAGCGTCTCATTCGCCAGGTGATGCCGCGCCTCAGGCAACATCAACACCTGCGGCCGATCGAACTTGCCCTGCAATACTTCAAGGTTATGCTCCCAATCCACGGTCATGTCCGCCTGCCCCTGCACAATCAGCGGTCGCCGCGTGCTGTCCGGTGCGGCTTCGATACGTTTGATCCAGCGTGCCAGCGCACCGACCCAGGCGGTTGGCAAGCGGAGCGGCTGCAACGGATCGGCTTGCAGGAAGGGCAAAAAATCCGGGTCGTTGGAGTTCTCGCTGAAGCGCCGGGCGATGGCTTTGACGAAAGGCTTGAGCAGGTAATAGCTGAGCTGTGACCAACCCCAGGCCCGCGGCCTTACCAGCGGCGACAGCAGGATGACCTGGCCCTGGGCCGGGCTGCTGGCGCCTTGATTGAGGACATGATCAATCACGATCGCGCCACCCGTGCTTTGCCCGCACAGGTGCCACGGCTGCGGCAGATCGAGGGATTGCGCCTCGGCGAATAATTTTTGCAGCGTGTCCTGATACTCGGCGAAATCCTTGATGCTGGCCCGTTCGCCGCTGGACAGCCCATGCCCCGGCAGGTCGCAGGCAATCACCGCGAAATCCTGATCCAGCGCCCATTCGATCACATGCCGGTAAAGCCCGGTGTGATCGTAAAAACCGTGGAACAAAAACAGCGTCGCCTTCGCCCGCTCGGGCCACCAGACCTGGCTGACCACTTCATAACCATCGACGTCGAAACGCCCAAGGCCACTGCGCAGGTCACGCCCCGCAAAATCCAGCCCGTAGAAACGCTGGTAAGCCAGCGCTTCTACCGACAGCGGCTGCCTGTCGGCCAGTGGCCGCAGGCTGGCACGCAGGTGATCGGGGTCGAAAGTGGCAGACATGAGCAATTCCAGAACGCAAACGGACTTTATAGGCCTGCGATATTCATCTGTCGCGGCAAGCATGGCAAGCTAGCGCACCTTCGAGGATTGAAATCCATGCGCTCGCCCTACCGCGCCACACTGCTTGCCAGCCTGCTCGCCCTCGTGTGTGCCGGCGCGCTGTGGGTTGCCTACGACTGGTTTCAGGGCCGCTACCTGCGAACGTTCAGCGGGCACACCGCGGTGTTCTCCGGCGACCCGTTGCGCCTGCCCGATAACCTCGCCGGCCCCGGCGCCATCCGCCTCGTGCACTTCTGGGACCCGGCCTGCCCGTGCAATGTCGGTAACCAACAACACCTGAGCGAACTGGTTGAGCACTATGCACCGCAAGGCGTGGAGTTTTATGCGGTACAAAAGCCTGGCAGTCACGGTCAGTTGCCGAGCACCTTAAGCCGCCTGAAAAGCATCGTCGTCCTGCCAGGCTCCGAACAGATCCCCGCGAGCCCGGCCGTGGCGATCTGGGATCGCAGCGGCAAACTGGCGTATTTCGGCCCGTACAGCGAAGGCCTGACCTGCAATTCGAGTAACAGCTTTATCGAACCGATTCTGCAAGCGTTGAACGAAGGCCGCCCGGTGAATGCCACGCACACACTGGCCGTGGGTTGTTACTGCCCGTGGCCCGTCGACGCAGTGAAGTAAAGCTGACAGGAGACGTGAATCCCTCCTAAGTGCGATGGCCCTATCGCCAAGCCGTGTTAAACAGTGCCGCCAGGGAACTGCTGCCACTCATAACAACAAGGAATCACCATGAAACGTAGCTTGACCGTTCTCGCCCTGCTGATTGTCGCGCTCGCCGCAGGTGGCGGCTGGTACGTTTACAGCAAGCAGCCGACACGTCAGGGCATGGTGGAGCTTCAACACCTGCAAGGTTCGGTCACCGTGCGCTACGACGAGCGCGGCATCCCGCACATCCGCGCCGAGAACGAAACCGACCTGTACCGCGCCCTCGGGTACGTGCACGCCCAGGATCGGCTGTTTCAGATGGAAGCCCTGCGCCGCCTCGCCCGCGGCGAGCTGGCCGAGGTACTCGGCCCAAAACTGCTCGACACCGATAAGCTGATGCGCAGCCTGCGCATTCGCGAACGCGCCGACACCTACCTGGCGAATATGGACAAACAGTCGCCGGCCTTTATCGCCATGCAAGCCTATCTGGATGGCATCAACCAGTATCAGGACAGCCATCCAAAACCTGCGGAGTTTGATGTACTGGGCATTCCCAAGCGCCCATTCACTGCCCAGGACACCATCAGCATCGCCGGTTACATGGCCTACAGTTTTGCCGCAGCGTTTCGCACCGAACCGTTGCTGACCTACGTGCGCGATCAGCTCGGCGCCAACTACCTGACTGTCTTCGATCTCGACTGGCAGCCCAAAGGTGTGCTCAACGGCAACACACTGCCCCTCGCCAGTACCGACTGGAAAGACCTCAACGCCCTCGCCCGCCTCAGCGAACAGGCACTGGCCGACAATGGCTTGCCGCAGTTCGAGGGCAGCAACGCCTGGGCCGTCTCCGGCAGTCGGACCAAAAGTGGTAAACCGCTGTTGGCCGGCGACCCGCATATCCGTTTTTCCGCACCGTCGGTGTGGTATGAAGCGCAGCTCTCGGCGCCGGGCTTCGAGCTCTACGGCCACTATCAGGCATTGATGCCGTTCGCCTCCCTCGGGATGAACCGCGACTTCGGCTGGAGCATCACCATGTTCCAGAACGACGACCTCGATCTGATCGCCGAAAAGGTCAACCCGGACAACCCCAATCAGGTCTGGTATCGCGGCAAGTGGGTGGACATGGTGACCAGCGAACAGCAGATCGCGGTCAAGGGCCAGGCGCCGGTAACCCTGGTGCTGCGCCAGTCGCCCCACGGTCCGATCGTCAACGATGCGCTGGGGAGTGGCGTCGGCAAAACGCCGATCGCCATGTGGTGGGGTTTTCTCGAAAGCCAGAATCCGATCCTTGAGGGCTTCTACCAGCTCAACCGCGCCGACACCCTGGCCAAGGCGCGCGGTGCCGCCGCAAAGGTTCAGGCGCCGGGCCTGAACATCGTCTGGGCCAACGCCAAGGGCGACATCGGCTGGTGGGCAGCGGCGCAGCTGCCAAAACGTCCGGCGGGTGTGCGCCCGGGGTTCATCCTCGACGGCAGCACCGCCGACGCGGACAAGGAAGGTTTCTACCCGTTCAGCGCCAACCCACAGGAAGAGAACCCGGCACGCGGTTACATCGTCTCGGCCAACTTCCAGCCGGTGTCGCCGACCGGCATGGAGATTCCCGGTTACTACAACCTGGCTGATCGAGGTCAGCAGCTCAATCGCCAGCTCAGCGACAAAACCATCAAGTGGGATCTGGACGCCAGCCAGAAGCTGCAACTGGGCACTACCACCGCCTACGGCCCGCGCTTGCTGGCGCCGCTGCTGCCGGTATTGCGTGAAGCGGTGAGCGATCCCGCCGAACTCAAACTGGTTGAGCAATTGGCCCAATGGAAAGGCGACTACCCGCTCGACTCCACCAGCGCCACGCTGTTCAACCAGTTCCTGTTCAACCTGGCTGACGCGACGATGCACGATGAATTGGGCAATGACTTCTTCGAGACATTGCTATCGACCCGAGTCATCGATTCCGCCTTACCGCGACTGGCCGCGACCCCCGACTCGCCATGGTGGGACAACCGCAACACCCTCGGCAAGGAAACCCGCGCCGATACGGTCAAGGTTGCGTGGCAAGCGAGCATCGCTCATCTCAAGACCACCCTCGGCACCGATTTCGCGCAATGGCAGTGGGGCAAGGCGCACACGCTGACCCATGGCCATCCGCTGGGGCAACAAAAGCCGCTGGACCGGATCTTCAATGTCGGCCCCTTCGCGGCACCCGGCACTCACGAAGTACCGAACAACCTCTCGGCCAGGATCGGCCCGGCGCCTTGGCCAGTGACGTACGGTCCGTCGACCCGCCGCCTGAACGACTTCGCCGACCCCACCCACAGCCTGACCGTCAATCCGATCGGCCAAAGTGGCGTGCCGTTCGACAGCCACTATGACGACCAGGCTGAGGCGTATATCGAAGGGATCTACTACCAGGCGCATTTAAACGACGAAGAAGTCACGGCCAACACGCGCAGTACGTTGAAGCTATTGCCGGCGCGTGCGGCGCAATAGATTTTTGTTGCCTGGGCGGCCGTCTTCGCGAGCAGGCTCGCTCCCACATTGAACCATGTCTACCTGGACAACTCGGTCAACTGTGGGAGCGAGCCTGCTCGCGAAGAGGCCCTGAAAGGCAACAACAATGTCTGCTCAAACCATCGCCGCAAAGTTCAGCCTGAACTGCTGCGGCGTCACCCCCAGCCGGCGGTTGAACACACTGCGCATGTGCTGGGCATCGCGAAACCCGCACTGATAGGCCACGGTTTTAAGCGGCGAATGGGTGCTTTCAAGCAGCACCCGCGCCGCGTCCACTCTGGCCCGCTCGACGAACTCCGCCGGGGTGATTTTCGCCTCTTTGGTAAACACCCGGGAAAAGTTGCGTGCACTCATGTTGGCGGCGTTGGCCAGGTCGGCAATCGTCAGATCGCCCGTCAGGTTGGCCAACACATAGAGCTGCGCCTGCGCCACCGCCGAAGTGGGTTCGGCGTGTGGCGTGAGGAATGGGCTGAACTGTGACTGCCCGCCGGAGCGCTGAGTGAACACCACCAGTCGCTTTGCCACACTCAGCGCTACTTCCGGCCCGTGATCCCTGGCCAGCAAGTACAGCGACAGATCAATCCCCGCCGTGACACCTGCCGAGGTGTAGAGCTCGCCGTCCTCCACGTAAAGGCGATCCGCCTCGACCTGAGTCGACGGGCACAACTGCGCCAGCGCCGCGGCGTCGCCCCAGTGGGTGGTCACCGTTCGCCCGTCCAGCAACCCGGCCCGGGCGAGCATGAACGCGCCGTTGCAGATCGAGCCAAAGCGTTGCGCCAGTGCGCAGGCATCACGCAGCCAGGCATCGAATGCCGCACCGAAATCCATGAACGGCAACTGCGGCCCACCGGCCACCAGCAGCAAGTCATAGGCCTCAAGCGCTTCACTGAAATGTCGATGGGCATTGAGTGACAAACCGTTGGAGCACGGCATCACCCCGCGCTCGACACCGATCACCTCCAGTCGATAGTGATCTGGCGACTCAAGGAAACGATTGGCTTCTGAAAACACATCCATGGGACCGGTGACGTCCAGAGACTGAACGCCTGAGAACACCACGATGGCAACGGTTTTACTCATGGCAAGATTCGCCTTCCAGGTATTGAAATGAAAGTCGGCCATCACACGATCTGTAGCAGCTGCCGAGCCTGCGAGGCTGCGTTCGGCTGCGTTCGGCTGCGCAGCAGTCGTAAACCCTGCGCACGCGATTCACCTGAAAGACCGCAGTGCCTGATTTCACGACTGCTTCGCAGCCGAACGCAGCCTCGCAGGCTCGACAGCTGCTACAGGGCGTGCGTGTGTCCCGGATTCAAACTTAGCCAATCCTCGGGCAACAAGCGAGGCTGGCGCGATATGCATGTTCATTGGCCGGGATCGCAGCCATGGATCGATTGTCCGGTTTCGGGTGCGCGAACAGACTGAACCTATCAGCGCCGCCACGGCGTTCCCCATGAGGAAAGCACCATGAGCAGCATCATTGCCGGTATCAAAATCCCCGACAGCGCGTTGGCCAAGGCCACCACGGAATACATCCGCGACGTCGAATCAGACCTGCTGTATCACCACTCGCGTCGGGTGTTCCTGTTCGGTGCCTTGAGCGGTGAACGCAAGCAACTGGCCTACAACCCCGAACTGTTGTACGTCGGCGCAATGTTCCATGACTTGGGTCTCGTGGAAGGTCATCGCACTGACGATGAACGCTTCGAAGTCGATAGCGCCAACGCTGCCAAAGCGTTCCTCAAGCCCTATGGTTTGTCCGACGACGATATCGAGCAGGTCTGGTTGTCGATTGCTCTTCATACTACGCCGGGGGTGCCGCAACACCTGCGGCCTAACGTAGCACTGGTCACTGCCGGCGTTGAGATGGATGTGTTGGGCATTGATTACGCGGCGTTCCCCAGCGCGCAACGCGAAGAAGTGGTGCATGCCCACCCGCGTGGCGAAGGGTTCAAGGAGTGCATTCTGTGTGCGTTCGCCAATGGCTTCAAACACAAGCCGGACACCACTTTCGGCACCGTAAACGCGGATGTTCTGGTCGACAGTGAGCCGGGCTTCAAACCGATGAACTTCGTCGAGATCATCCGCAAATCCCCTTGGGTCGCCTAAACAAAATGTGGGAGCGAGCCTGCTCGCGAAGTGGCCATGTCAGTCGACACAGATGTTGACTGATAGACCGCTTTCGCGAGCAGGCTCGCTCCCACATTGGATTCGGGTTGGCCACAGCGTTGTGGTCAATCCGACATCAGGCTCAAGCCGCTTCCGGCGCCTGGGCGCGACGCACGTCCGGTTGTTTCCAGGAGTCGGCAGCACCTTCTTCGATCGCCTGCTGAATCGCACGTTTGCGACTTTCTTCGGCACGACGGCTGAAGAACCAGACCAGGAACGTCATCAGCGATACCGCCAGCAAAATCAGGCTGGCCACGGCATTGATCTCGGGCTTCACGCCCAGACGCACCGCCGAGAACACTTCCATCGGCAGGGTCGTGGAACCCGGGCCCGATACGAAGCTTGCCAACACCAGGTCATCCAGAGACAGGGCGAAAGACATCATGCCGCCTGCGCCCAGCGATGGCGCGATCATCGGGATGGTGATCAGGAAGAACACCTTCCACGGCCGCGCACCAAGGTCCATGGCCGCCTCTTCGATGGACAAGTCCAGCTCACGCAAACGCGCCGACACCACCACCGCCACATACGCCGCACAGAACGTAGTGTGGGCAATCCAGATGGTGACAATGCCACGCTCCTGCGGCCAACCGATCATCTGCGCCATGGCCACGAACAGCAGCAACAGCGACAGACCGGTGATCACTTCGGGCATCACCAGCGGCGCGGTGACCAGGCCACCGAACAGCGTGCGACCTTTGAAGCGGGTGATACGGGTCAGGACGAACGCGGCCAATGTACCCAGTGCCACCGCCGCCACCGCCGTGTAGCAGGCGATTTCCAGCGAGCGCACCACCGAGCCCATCAGCTGAGTGTTGTCCATCAAACCGACGTACCACTTGATCGACCAGCCGCCCCACACCGTTACCAGTTTCGAGGCGTTGAACGAGTAGATCACCAGGATCAGCATCGGCGCGTAGATGAACAGCAAACCTGCTATCAGCATGAAGCTTGAGAAACGGAAGCGTTTCATTCTTTGCCCTCCATTTCTTTGGCCTGGCTACGGTTGAACAGGATGATCGGCACAATCAGGATCGCCAGCATCACCACCGCCAGGGCGGACGCCACCGGCCAGTCACGGTTGTTGAAGAACTCTTGCCAGAGCACTTTACCGATCATCAGGGTTTCCGGACCGCCGAGCAGTTCCGGGATCACGAACTCGCCCACCACCGGAATGAACACCAGCATGCAGCCCGCGACGATGCCGTTCTTGGACAGTGGAATGGTGATCTTCCAGAAGCTGTTGAAGGTGCTCGAACCCAGGTCGGATGCGGCTTCCAGCAAACTGGCATCGTGCTTCACCAGGTTGGCATAGAGCGGCAGGATCATGAACGGCAGGTACGAATACACCACGCCGATGTACACGGCGAGGTTGGTGTTGAGGATCTGCAGCGGCTCGCTGATCCAGCCCATGCTCATCAAAAAGCCGTTCAACAGACCGTTGTTGCTGAGGATGCCCATCCACGCATAAACGCGGATCAGGATCGCGGTCCAGGTCGGCATCATGATCAGCAGCACCAGCACCGTTTGCAGCTCTTTACGGGCACTGGCAATGGCGTAAGCCATCGGGTAGCCGATCAGCAAACAGAGGACGGTGCTGATCAGCGCCATCTTCAACGAGCCGAGGTAGGCGGCGATGTACAACTCGTCGCCGGCCAGCATCGCGTAGTTACTCAGGTTAAGCAGCAACTGCACTTTTTGGTCGAGGTAGCTGTAGATCTCGGTGTACGGCGGAATGGCCACGTCGGCTTCGGCGAAGCTGATCTTCAGAACGATGAAGAACGGCAACATGAAGAACATGAACAGCCAAATGAACGGAACCCCGATGACCATCTGACGGCCACCGGGAATTATTCGATTGAGGCGGCGTTTGAGTTTGCGCATGTTCATGAGCGAAGTACCACGCCGCTGTCGTCTTCCCAATACACGTAAACCTGGTCACCCCAGGTTGGGCGCTGACCGCGGCGCTCGGCGTTGGCGACGAAAGACTGGACGATTTTGCCGCTCGGCAGTTCGACGTAGAACACCGAATGGCCACCGAGGTAGGCGATGTCGTGCACCTTGCCGCTGGACCAGTTGTACTCGCAGGTCGGCATGGTCGGCGTTACCAGCAACTTTTCCGGACGGATCGCGTAAGTCACGGATTTGTCCTGCACCGAGGTGCTGATGCCGTGGCCCACGTAAATCTGGCGGTCCAGGTCCTTGCAGGTGATGGTCGCGTGACCTTCAGCGTCGTCGATCACTTCACCGTCGAAGATGTTGACGTTGCCGATGAACTCGCAGACCAGACGGCTGGTCGGGGTTTCGTAGATGTCGATCGGGCTGCCGATCTGGGCGATCCAGCCCAAGTGCATGATCGCGATGCGCTCGGCCATGGTCATGGCCTCTTCCTGGTCGTGGGTCACCATGACGCAGGTTACGCCGACTCGCTCGATGATCTCGACAAGCTCAAGCTGCATTTGCGAACGCAGCTTCTTGTCCAGAGCACCCATCGGTTCGTCGAGCAGCAACAGCTTCGGTCGCTTGGCCAACGAACGCGCCAGGGCCACACGCTGACGCTGACCACCGGACAACTGATGCGGCTTGCGCTTGGCGTATTGCGTCATCTGAACCAGCTTGAGCATGTCCGCGACACGGGCATCGACTTCAGCGGCGGGAATCTTGTCCTGCTTGAGGCCGAAGGCGATGTTCTGCGCCACGGTCATGTGCGGGAACAAGGCGTAGGACTGGAACATCATGTTGATCGGTCGCTCGTACGGCGGCATTTCGGTGATGTCTACGCCATCGAGGTAAATGCGCCCCTCCGTGGGCCGTTCGAAGCCTGCGAGCATACGCAGCAATGTGGATTTGCCCGATCCCGAGCCGCCGAGCAGGGCGAAAATCTCGCCTTTCTTGATTTCCAGGGACACATCGTCCACGGCAATCGTCTCGTCGAACTTCTTCGTGACCCGGTCGATTTTGACCAGCACCTGTTTAGGTGACTGGTCGCCCTCGAGGGCTTTCTTATAGGCGCCGGAGGCAACTGCCATTTACGAAACTCCCAACAAAATTTGCAGTTCGCCCGAGGTGGGCGAACCTTGGATAGTTTGAGCCTTGCAGCTATTTACCCGATTTGACCTTGGTCCAGCTGCGGGTCATCAAACGTTGAATGTTTGGTGGTAACTCGATAGACACGTAAGTCTTGTCGAGCACTGCTTGCGGTGGATAAACCGATTTGTCGGTGCGAATGGACTGTTCCATCAGTGTGTCCGACCCTGGGTTAGGGTTGGCGTAACCCACGTAATCACTGACTTGGGCGATCACCTCAGGTTTCAGCAAATAGTTGATGAAGGCGTGGGCTTCCTTGACGTTGGCCGCATCCTTGGGGATCGCCAGCATGTCAAACCAGAGCGCGCCGCCCTCTTTCGGAATCGAGTAGGCGATGTTCATGCCTTTGCCGGCTTCAGCCGCGCGGGCCTTGGCCTGGAACATGTCGCCGGAAAAACCGATCGCCACGCAGATATCGCCGTTGGCCAGGTCCGCGATGTATTTGGACGAATGGAAATAGGTCACGTAAGGCCGCACCGCCAGCAACTTGGCTTCGGCCTTTTTGTAGTCTTCGGGGTTGGTACTGTTGGCGTTCAGGCCCATGTAGTTGAGGACTGTGGGCATCATTTCATCGGCGGAGTCGAGGAACGCCACACCGCAGCTGTGCAGTTTTTTGATGTTTTCCGGCTCGAACACCACATCCCAGGAATCGATCTTGTCGAGGCCCAGCACAGCCTTGACCTTGTCGACGTTGTAACCGATGCCGTTAGTGCCCCACAGATACGGCACGGCGTACAAGTTACCCGGATCGTTTTGCTCCAGGCGCTTGAGCAGCACCGGGTCGAGGTTGGCGTAGTTGGTGAGCTTGGACTTGTCGAGCTTCTGGAAAGCGCCCGCCTTGATCTGCTTGCCAAGGAAGTGGTTCGACGGAACAACCACGTCATAACCGGTACGCCCGGCCAGCAACTTGCCTTCCAGGGTTTCGTTGGAGTCAAAGACGTCATAAACCGGTTTGATGCCGGACTCTTTCTGGAAATCTGCCAAGGTGGTCGAGCCGATGTAGTCCGACCAGTTATAAATATGCACAGTCCCAGCGGCCTGGACACTAACGGCAAGCGTCAGCCCGGCACCGATGAGCAGCGCATTGCGCAACAAAGAAAAAATTGGCACGTGGAGGTCCTCTAAAATTAGTTGGGCCCAAGTTGCCCCGCGTTACATGACAGCCATGGCGGCCTGGCAACAAAACCGGCGCGCAACTTACCCTCGAAAAACCGTTCCAGCAAAACTTTTATGCAGATACCTGTAGCAGCTGCCGAAGGCTGCGTTAAGGTCCGAAGGACCTTCCCGCGTTTTCAACAGCACAACTGCTTCGCAGTTGGACGCAGCCTGCGGCAGCCGCTACAGGGTTTTACTTACTTACCGGATTTGATCTTGGTCCAACTGCGAGTCAGGATCCGCTGGGTGGCGGCCGGCAAGTCGGCAATCGCGTACAGCTTGGCCAGCACGTCCGCTGGCGGGTAGATGCCTGGGTCGGCGGTGATGTCTTTATCGACCAGTGCGGTGGCTGCCGCGTTACCGTTCGGGAAGCGCACGGCGTTGGTGATTGCAGCCATGACTTCCGGCTTCTGCAAGTAGGTCATGAACTTGTAGGCGCCTTCGACGTTTTCGGCATCTTTAGGGATGGCGACCATGTCGTAGAAGCTGCCTGCACCTTCTTTCGGAATGTTGTAGCTGACTTTCACCT
Organism: Pseudomonas sp. LB3P25; assembly: GCF_054897985.1. Taxonomy (NCBI): domain Bacteria; kingdom Pseudomonadati; phylum Pseudomonadota; class Gammaproteobacteria; order Pseudomonadales; family Pseudomonadaceae; genus Pseudomonas; species Pseudomonas sp. LB3P25. The sequence goes on from NZ_CM142711.1 coordinate 6,900,666, forward strand.
TGTCACCGGCTTCTGCCGCACGGGACTTGGCCTGGTAGATGTCGCCCGAATAACCCACGGCGACGCAGATGTTGCCGTTCGCCAGGTCGGAGATGTACTTGGACGAGTGGAAGTAGGCGATCGAAGGACGGACTTTCAGCAGCAGGGCTTCGGCCTTGTCGATGTCTTCTTTCTTCTGGCTGTCGGTTGGCAGGCCCAGGTAATGCAACGCCGCCGGAATCATCTCGGTTGGCGAATCCAGCAGGCTGATACCGCACGACTTCAGTTTGGCGGCATTTTCAGGCTTGAAGATCAGGTCCCAGGAGTTGGTCGGTGCATCGGCGCCCAGTGCAGCCTTGACCTTCTCGGCGTTGAAGCCGATACCGATCGAACCCCACATGTAAGGGAAGGCGTGTTCGTTGCCCGGGTCGCTCACCGATACCGCTTTGAGCAGGTCAGGGTTCAGGTTTTTCCAGTTAGGCAGCTTGGACTTGTCCAGCTTCTGGTAAACGCCGGCCTTGATCTGCTTGGCCAGGAAGTTGTTCGACGGTACGACGATGTCGTAGCCGGACTTGCCTGCCAGCAACTTCGCTTCCAGAGTTTCGTTGCTGTCAAAAACGTCGTACACCACCTTGATCCCGGACTCTTTCTCGAAGTTCGCGATGGTGTCCGGTGCGATGTAATCGGACCAGTTGTACACGTGCAGAACCTTGTCGTCCGCCTGAACTGCGCCCGCCATCATGCCCATCAGGGACATGGCGAGGAGGGTCTTGCCAGCTATCTTCATACCTAATGCCTTCATGGGTAATGCTCCAATTTTTCTTTTTAACCACGTGTTCAGCGGCCTTTCCTGGGCATCTGAAACAACCGGTAGTCTGGCAACATCCAAGGCAGGCTTTCAAGGAAAGACCCATCCTTTGTTTGCGCTGAGCGAAATGCGAACATCACACTCCGCTCAGAGCCTAGCACTTAGCCCTGTAATGCACTCAGGGTCAGGTCCAGACACTTGCGTGCCTTGGTCACCAACTCATCGATTTCAGCCGGTGTAATCACCAGTGGCGGAGCGATGATCATGGTGTCACCGACGGCGCGCATGATCAGGCCGTTGTCGAAGCAGAACGTGCGGCAGATCATGCCAACGCCCTTGCCTTCGTAACGCTTGCGAGTGGCCTTGTCCTGCACCAGTTCGATCGCCCCCAGCAGCCCCACCCCACGCACTTCCCCCACCAACGGGTGATCGTTCAGTTCCCGTAGACGCTTTTGCAAATAAGGTGCCGTTTCTGCACGAACGCGCTCGATAATTTTTTCTTCGCGCAGGATGCGGATGTTCTCCAATGCCACCGCAGCAGCCACCGGGTGCCCGGAATAGGTGAAACCGTGGTTGAAATCGCCGCCTTCATTGAGCACCGCCACCACTTCGTCACGCACAATCAGGCCACCCATAGGGATGTAGCCGGACGTCAGGCCTTTGGCGATGGTCATCATGTCGGGTTTGAGGTCGTAGAAATCGCTACCGAACCACTCACCGGTACGGCCGAAACCACAGATCACTTCGTCAGCCACGAACAGGATGTCGTACTTGGCGAGGATTTCCTTGATGCGCGGCCAGTAGGTGTCTGGCGCAATGATCACGCCGCCGGCACCCTGGATCGGCTCGGCGATAAAGGCACCGACGTTGTCCACGCCGACTTCCAGAATCTTCTCTTCCAGCTGATTGGCCGCCCAGATACCGAACTCCTCCGGTGTCATCTCGCCGCCTTCACCGAACCAGTACGGCTGCGCGATGTGGACGATGCCCGGGATCGGCAAGTCGCCTTGTTCGTGCATGTACGTCATACCACCCAGGCTCGCGCCGGCCACGGTGGAACCGTGATAGCCGTTCTTGCGGCTGATGATGACTTTCTTCTTCGGCTGGCCCTTGATCGCCCAGTAGTGACGAACCATACGCAGCATGGTGTCGTTGCCTTCGGAACCGGAACCGGTGAAAAACACGTGGTTCATGCCTTCAGGCGCGATGTCGGAGATGGCCTTGGCCAGTTCCAGCACCGGCGGGTGAGCCGTCTGGAAGAACAGGTTGTAGTAAGGCAGTTCGCGCATTTGTTTACTGGCGGCATCGGCCAGTTCATCGCGACCGTAGCCGATGGCTACGCACCACAGACCGGCCATGCCGTCGAGGATCTTGTTGCCTTCGCTGTCCCAGAGGTAAACGCCCTTGGCGTTGGTGATGATCCGTGGGCCTTTCTCTTTCAGCTGCTTGAAGTCGCTGAACGGGGCCAGGTGGTGATCGTTACTCAGGGTTTGCCATTCACGGGTTTGCGGGTTGTTGCTGGTCATGCGAATTCTCCTAAGATTTCAGTGAAGGCGCCCTCTTGCGGCGCCCGGCGCATCAGACGGCGAAGAGCAGGAATTCCCGCTCCCACGAACTGATCACGCGCTTGAAGTTTTCATGCTCGGCCCGCTTGACCGCGACGTAGCCAGTGATGAATTTTTTGCCCAGGTATTTCTCGATAGTCGCGCTGTGTTCCATGCGTTCCAGCGCGTCTTCGATGGTCAGTGGCAGGCGCAGGTTGCGGCGTTCATAGCCACGGCCCACCACCGGCGCACTCGGGTTCAGGCCTTCGACCATGCCGATGTAACCGCAGAGCAGGCTCGCAGCGATCGCCAGGTACGGGTTGGCGTCGGCGCCCGGCAGGCGGTTTTCCACCCGACGGTTTTGCGGCCCGGCATCTGGAACCCGCAGACCCACGGTGCGGTTCTCTTCGCCCCACTCCACGTTCACCGGTGCCGAGGTGTCCGGCAGGAAGCGGCGGAACGAGTTCACGTTCGGGGCGAACAGCGGCAACAGTTCGGGGATCAGTTTCTGCAAACCACCGATGTGGTGCAGGAACAGCTGGCTCATGCTCCCGTCTTCGTTGGAGAAGACGTTCTTGCCGGTCTCGATGTCGATGATGCTCTGGTGCAAGTGCATCGCACTGCCCGGCTCGCCAGTCATGGGTTTGGCCATGAAGGTGGCCGCCACGTTGTGCTTGAGCGCGGCTTCGCGCATGGTGCGCTTGAACACCAGGATCTGGTCGGCCAGGGACAGGGCATCGCCGTGACGGAAGTTGATTTCCATCTGCGCCGTGCCGTCCTCGTGGATCAGCGTGTCGAGGTCCAGCTCCTGCAATTCGCACCAGTCGTAGACGTCTTCGAACAGCGGATCGAATTCGTTTGCCGCTTCAATCGAGAAGGACTGGCGACCGGTTTCCGGGCGACCGGAACGGCCAATCGGCGGTTGCAACGGGAAGTCCGGGTCTTCGCAGCGCTTGGTCAGGTAGAACTCCATTTCTGGCGCCACGATCGGCTGCCAACCCCTGTCGGAATAGAGTTTCAGAACCTTCTTGAGCACGTTGCGCGGCGACAGCTCGATCGGGTTGCCTTGCTTGTCGTAGGTGTCGTGGATCACCTGGGCGGTGGGCTCGATGGCCCAAGGCACAAGGAACACCGCGTTCTGGTCGGGGCGGCAGATCATGTCGATGTCGGCCGGGTCGAGCAGTTCGTAATAGATGTCGTCTTCGACATAGTCGCCGGTCACGGTTTGCAACAGAACGCTCTCGGGCAGACGCATGCCTTTTTCGGCAATGAACTTGTTGGTCGGCGAGATCTTGCCCCGGGTGATACCGGTCAAGTCGCCAACCATGCATTCGACTTCTGTGATCTTGTGGTCTTTCAACCAATCGGTGAGCTGGTCGAGGTTGTTACTCATAAATGCCTCTTAGGCTTGGTTTCCTGACTCTTAATAAGTCAGGCGTTGTTTGACGCATCGGCGTCGCGTTGTAATGCGCGCTTGCGGCAGGCATCGCCAAATGCCTGGAAGATCGCAAGGTAATCCGGGTTTGAGCTTACCTGCCATTCGGGATGCCATTGCACTCCCAAAGCAAAACCCTTGCCCTGCGGGATCGAGACGGCCTCGATCAACCCGTCAGGAGCCAAGGCCTCGACGCAAAGGCCCGGCGCCAGACGTTCAACGCCCTGACCATGAATCGAATTGACGTGTATCTCGCTCGCCAGGCCCAGACCTGCGAGCACACCACCCGGTTGAATGTGCACCGGGTGACTTGGCGCATACTGTCCTTCAAGCGGTAGGCTATCGTCCTCACGGTGATCCATGAATGGACCGGCTTCGTGGACTTTTTGATGCAGGCTGCCGCCGAACGCCACGTTCATTTCCTGAAAGCCGCGGCAAATACCGAGCACGGGAATACCGGCCTCGACTGCGGCGCGGATCAACGGGAGGGTGGTGGCATCGCGTGCAGAATCATGAGCAGTGCCCGGCGCACTGGCGGGGCCGCTATAGTGAAACGGTTCTATATTGGAAGGAGAGCCCGTAAAGAGAATGCCATCCAGACCGTCCAGAATATCGGACGGGGATAGCAGATCCGCCAGGGACGGAAGAATCACCGGCAGGCCCTTGGCCGCTGAAGCCACGGCGCGGACGTACTTGTCGCCACTGATGTGATAAGCATGCAGACCGATCTGCTTAGAGCAGGCGGTGACGCCGATTAACGGCAGGCGAGACATGAAGCACCCCGGTATTATTGGTGTTATGGGTTTGAATCGAGCTTAGCCTTGTTCATTTTTTTACACAACACCCCCGTAAAAAATACAACACGGCCCGCTCAAGCCCGCAGGCGCTAAAGCGCTCAAAGGCATAAAAACGCCCTAAAGTGCCTCAAAAAAGCCCCGCGGGCGCTTTTTTAGGGCAAAAAAGGCCTCGCTTGACTTCGGCATGCCGTTCGGGTTGACTGGAATCCGAAGAGATCAATGATTGATATTTTTAACAACAAAGGTGTTGCATCATGTCGGTACCCCCGCGTGCCGTTCAGCTTAACGAAGCGAACGCGTTCCTTAAGGAACATCCTGAGGTTCTGTACGTTGACCTTCTGATTGCGGATATGAATGGTGTGGTGCGCGGCAAGCGCATTGAACGCACCAGCCTCCACAAGGTTTACGAGAAAGGCATCAACCTGCCGGCCTCTCTATTTGCTCTGGATATCAATGGCTCGACGGTCGAAAGTACCGGTCTGGGCCTGGACATCGGCGATGCTGACCGAATCTGCTATCCAATCCCTGACACCCTGTGCAACGAGCCTTGGCAGAAGCGCCCTACCGCGCAACTGTTAATGACCATGCACGAACTCGAAGGTGAACCTTTCTTCGCGGATCCCCGTGAAGTTCTGCGTCAAGTTGTTGCCAAGTTCGACGAGATGGGTCTGACCATCTGCGCCGCGTTCGAACTGGAGTTCTACCTGATCGACCAGGAGAACGTGAACGGTCGCCCACAACCGCCTCGCTCACCAATATCCGGCAAGCGCCCGCATTCGACTCAGGTTTACCTGATCGACGACCTCGACGAATACGTCGACTGCCTCCAGGACATTCTGGAAGGCGCGAAAGAGCAAGGCATCCCTGCCGACGCAATCGTCAAGGAAAGTGCCCCGGCGCAGTTCGAAGTCAACCTGCACCACGTGGCCGACCCGATCAAGGCCTGCGACTACGCGGTCCTGCTCAAGCGTCTGATCAAAAACATCGCCTACGACCATGAAATGGACACCACCTTCATGGCCAAGCCTTACCCGGGCCAGGCGGGCAACGGTCTGCACGTCCATATCTCGATTCTTGATAAAGATGGCAAAAACATTTTTGCCAGTGAGGATCCCGAGCAGAACGCCGCACTGCGTCACGCGATCGGCGGTGTGCTCGAGACCCTACCGGCGCAGATGGCTTTCCTCTGCCCGAACGTCAACTCCTACCGTCGTTTCGGCGCACAGTTCTACGTGCCGAATGCCCCGTGCTGGGGTCTGGACAACCGTACTGTTGCGGTGCGTGTGCCAACCGGTTCCGCCGACGCGGTCCGTCTGGAACACCGCGTTGCCGGCGCGGACGCCAACCCGTACCTGCTGATGGCTTCGGTCCTGGCAGGCGTGCACCACGGCCTGACCAACAAGATCGAGCCGGGCGCACCCGTGGAAGGCAACTCCTACGAGCAGAACGAGCAAAGCCTGCCGAACAACCTGCGCGATGCATTGCGCGAGCTGGACGACAGCGAAGTCATGGCCAAGTACATCGATCCGAAATACATCGATATCTTCGTCGCGTGTAAAGAGAGCGAGCTGGAAGAGTTCGAACACTCCATCTCCGACCTCGAGTACAACTGGTACCTGCATACCGTGTAAGCGGTTGCAGTAAAAACAACGCCGCCGGCCTCACAGCTTGCGGCGTTTTTATGTCCGAACACTAACTTTGTGGCGAGGGGATTTATCCCCGTTGGGTCGCGAAGCGGCCCCAAAGTCTGCAGTTGCAGTGTGTCAGGGATATCGCGTACAGAGGTTTTGCGACTGCTTCGCAGCCGAACGGGGATAAATCCCCTCGCCACAGGGGTAATCGTCGCTATATGGATCTGCGTACAATGCCCGCTGCCCCGCAGGAGACTTCAATGACCCGACTCGCCACCCCACGCAAACCCCGCGCACGCAGCCAGGCCCGGATCGACTCGATACTCGATGCCGCCCGCACGCTGCTGGCTGCCGAGGGCGTGGCCAGCCTGTCGATCTACAGCGTCGCCGAACGCGCAGAGATCCCGCCCTCCTCCGTCTACCACTTCTTTGCCAGCGTCCCGGCGCTGCTCGAAGCCCTGACGGCCGACGTCCACGCTGCGTTCCGTGCCTGCCTGCAAGCGCCCATCGACCACGACGCCCTCAACGGCTGGCGCGATCTGTCGCGACTGGTGGAACAACGCATGCTCGCGATCTACAGCGAAGACGCCGCCGCCCGCCAGCTCATTCTTGCCCAGCACGGGTTGACCGAAGTCACCCAGGCCGACCGTCAGCACGACATCGAACTCGGCGACCTGATGCACAAACTCTTCGATCACCACTTCGAGTTGCCGACGCTACCGACCGACGTCGACGTGTTTGCCCTGGCCATGGAGCTCGGCGACCGCGTCTATGCGCGCTCGGTGCAACAACACGGACAGATCACCCCACGCATGGCCGAAGAAGGCATGCGGGTGTTTGATGCGTATATCGGTTTGTACTTGCCGCCGTACTTGCCCAAACGTGCGCTTGCAGTCTGACGCACTATCAAATTTCGCAATCGTAGAGGGACAAACGCCGGATCACTGTTCCCGGCAGCAGCAATCCCCCTGGCGCCACCACGGCGTTGGCACCAAGGCGTGATCCGTCACCCAGCAGGGCCCCGAATTTGTCACACCCCGTCGACTGAAGAACATCGTTCACCCTCACGTTAACGCCTTTGTCAGCGCGCTCATTGCGGTAGTTGGCGATGATACTGCCGGCTTCCAGATTGACCCCGGCGCCCAACACCGAGTCACCGACGAAGTTGAAGTGGGCGAGTTTGGTACCGCTGAAGACGAACGAAGACTTGAGTTCCGCACCGGGACCGATGATGCAGTTTTCACCCAGCCAACAACCGCCGCGCAGATAGGCGCCGGTTGCAATGAAACAACCGGGGCCGATGATTAAGGGACCTTTCAGTACAGCGCCCACCTCCACCTGCGTGGTGCGATGAATGGCGATATCGTCGACGATGTCATAGTCGTCCTGCGGCAACTGCGAGAGCAGGTGATGCACACGCCCCGGTGCATCGACCACTAACGCCCAAGGTGTCAGTTCAGCCCATTCGGCAAGCGGTGAACAGGGTGCATCCTGAATGTAATCACAAAGCCTGACCATCAATGTCTAACCCCCTTATTTCTCCAGAAACGGACGCATGGAGCTTCTCCCGCAAAGCCATGCCCACTACACCGTACTCAATGCCGTCACAACAGGCCATCGGCATAGGGGACGGCCTTCATAGGCCGTTCCCCTGCCACACCACCCGGCATGCGGGTCCGCACCGGGCGGTTCGAGAGATTGAGGTCAGGAGAGACGCGGTAAACCCGTTCTGTCGAACCACGCTATATCGAGCACTCGGTTGAGTTCAAGAGCGCTATTGCGCCACCAGCAGCGAGAGCTTCCCGCCACTTTGCGAGCAGTAGCCTCACTTGCACCCAACCTGCGCAGCTCTCGATAGATCGTTGAACTACGCCGCCATTGCTTGAGCTGGATTGCTCGTAGTCGGTGTCGTATCCATTCATCTAACTCTCGCCAGATTCTGGGAGTTTGCGACAAGCCGAAATATCCCTTCCAGCCAAGCATGTAGGGCCTTAATCGGTCGACAACTTGTTGCAAGCTGCGGCCACCTGAGCGCCGGGTAAACCAGCGGATGCACTGTTTGAAGCGCTGACGCGCTTTGACCGCTACTGTCCTTTTGACGCCTTGTGGAGAAGCCCAGAACGCGTACCCCAGAAACTTGCGACCAAATACACTCGCCACCGCACTCTTGCTCTCGTTGACGCTCAAGTGCAGCTTTTCATACAGACGCTTGAGCAAGGCCATCACTCGCTGCCCGGCCTTCTTGCTGCGAACATACACATTCGCATCGTCGGCATAGCGCACGAAGCAATGACCTCGACGTTCAAGTTCCCGATCCACTTCGTCCAGCAGCACGTTCGCCAGCAACGGCGACAGCGGGCCGCCTTGCGGCGCCCCGCAGCGGCTTTTCTCGACTACGCCATTGATCTGCGTTCCCGCATCCAGATACGCCCGAATCAGCCGGATAACCGCCCGATCCGCAATCCGCTTGCGTAAACGATCAATCAAAATATCGTGATCGACCCGGTCGAAGAACTTCTCCAGATCAACATCCACCACCACTCTTCGCCCTGAAGACACATGGCGCTGAGCCGCCAAAACAGCATCCTGCGCGCAACGTCCCGGGCGAAAGCCGTAGCTGTGTTCACTGAAAGTCGGATCGAGTTCTGGTTGCAAGACTTGCAGCAACGCTTGTTGGATCAAGCGATCGGTGACCGTTGGAATTCCCAACTCGCGCTGACCGCCGTCAGGTTTGGGGATGACCACACGTCGTACCGGGCTGGGCCGGTAGACGCCTGAAAGAAGCTGTTCGCGAATCGCCGCCCACTGGCTCAGTAGATGTTCGGCGGTCTGTTCAATATCCAGACCATCGACGCCCGCTGCTCCCTTGTTGGCCTTGACCCGCTTCCATGCCCGCTTCAGGTTTTCTCTCGCAAAGGCCCGATCCAGCAGCCCTTGCCCTGCGTTGTCGGATTCATCTTGCGGGCGATTGACCTCGTCGCTGATGGGGCTTCTCACGGTTTCACCGCTCGCGTCCTCACATCCGCCCCGCGTTTGGCAGGCATCTGACTTCCGGTCGTTCGCATCAACATGGCCTATAACGCTTTCTCTCGTTCGGCCCTTCGTCAAAAAAAAAAAAAAGACTACTACGGCCTCTGCTGACTTCTCGCTCCGGCTTGCACCGTCGCCCTTTCAGGCACAAGGCGAGATCTCCCCAGGTAAGAACGCAATCCTTCACCACACAACCGCCGGATTTACGCAACCTGATCCTTGACCACAAGAGCTTCGCGGTTTTATGCCCGCTCGCCCTGATCGGCTTCGCCTTCTATCCGGTTCTTGTACATCGGCTCATGGCTTCGATCCACGCTTCCTCCCCACACTCGGTCGCCCTCATGCAGTTGCGCTTCACTTCGTTCGCTGTGGTCAGCTTACGGCGGGACTTTCACCCACAAGATTGCGCCCATGCTGGGCGCACATAAAAAACCCCGAAGGGCTTAAACCCTTCGGGGTTGTTGTTTGCGCACGCGTTTACAACTTGGCGATCGACACCTCGGTGGATTTCACAAACGCGATCACTTCGCTGCCGACCACCAGTTCCAGCTCTTTCACCGAGCGAGTGGTGATCACCGAGGTGACGATGCCGGAGGCGGTCTGTACGTCGATTTCGGACAGTACGTCGCCGAGTACGATTTCCTTGATGGAGCCTTTGAACTGGTTACGAACGTTGATGGCTTTGATCGTCATGATGTTGATTCCTGTCGTTGGATAAGGCTTGAGTTATTGAGCCCAACGCAATTGCGTGGGCAATGGTGAAACAGGTTCCGGTGCCGGCGGTTCGCCGGGCAACGCCAGCACGCGATTGAGGACTTCGGTTTCCAGCGCCGCCAGCCGATGAGAGCCGCGAACCCGAGGGCGCGGCAACTCGACGTGCAGGTCGAGTCCGACTTCGCCCTCTTCGATCAGGATCACCCGATCGGCAATCGCCACCGCTTCACTGACGTCGTGGGTGACCAGCAACACGGTGAAACCGTGCTTCTGCCAGAGCCGCTCGATCAGCTGCTGCATTTCAATTCGGGTCAGTGCGTCCAGCGCGCCCAGCGGTTCGTCCAGCAACAGCAAACGCGGTTGATGGATCAGCGCGCGGGCCAGGGCCACACGTTGCTTCTGGCCACCAGACAAGGCGGCCGGCCATTCATTGGCGCGATCCGCCAGGCCCACCGACTCCAAGGCTTCCAGCGCTTGTGGCCGCCAGTTGCCATTGAGCCCGAGACCGACGTTGTCGATGACCTTTTTCCACGGCAGCAATCGCGCTTCCTGGAACATCAATCGAGTGTCTTCCCGCGCATCACTGAGCGGCGCGGAACCCGCGAGCAATTCACCGCCCGTGGGTTTGTCGAGACCGGCGAGCAAGCGCAGCAAGGTACTTTTGCCGCAACCGCTACGACCGACCACGGCGACAAACTGACCGGCCGGGATGTGCAGGTCGATCTCTCGCAGCACTTGCCGCGAGCCGAAGGTTTTTTGCAACTTGCGCACTGCCAGCGGAATCCCGCGCAGCAGTCGTGGAGGTTGTTGAGCCGTCATGCCGCACCTCCTTTGACAACCTGATAGGCCGGGTGCCAGCGCAACCACACGCGTTCAAGTCCACGCGCCGCGAGGTCGGCGAGTTTGCCGAGCACCGCGTACAAAAGAATCGCCAGCACCACCACGTCGGTCTGCAAGAACTCCCGGGCATTCATTGCCAGGTAGCCGATGCCGGAACTGGCGGAAATGGTTTCCGCGACAATCAACGTCAGCCACATGAAGCCCAGCGCAAAGCGCACGCCGACCAGAATCGACGGCAGCGCGCCCGGCAGAATCACCTGACGGAACAGGCTGAAACCGGACAAGCCATAACTGCGGGACATTTCCACCAGCGCCGGATCGACGTTGCGGATGCCGTGATACGTGTTGAGGTAGATCGGGAACAACGTGCCCAACGCCACCAGGAAAATCTTCGCTGACTCATCGATGCCGAACCACAGGATCACCAGTGGAATCAGCGCCAGGTGCGGCACGTTGCGGATCATCTGCACCGAACTGTCGAGCAGGCGCTCGCCCCATTTCGACAGGCCGGTGATGAAACCGAGGGTCAGACCGATGCTGCCGCCGATGGCGAAGCCCAGCGCCGCGCGCCAGCCGCTGATCGCCAGGTGCGTCCAGATTTCGCCGCTGCGCACCAGGCTGATGCCGGCTTCGATGACCGCGATCGGCGCCGGCAGAATCCGTGTCGACAACCAGCCCGCCGACACCGACAACTGCCACACCGCCAGCAGCAACACCGGCAACGCCCAAGGCGCGAGGCTATGGATAAGTTTCTTCATGGCGCGCCTCAGCTCTGCGACGCGGCTTTGGGGAGGATGTCGTTGGCGACCATCTCACCAAACGGGCTGACGTAACCGGCGCTTTTCGGCAACTCCGGACGCTCGATATCGAGGTGCGGGAACAGCAACTCGGCGACGCGGTAAGACTCCTCCAGGTGTGGGTAACCGGAGAAGATGAACGTGTCGATGCCCAGGTCCGCGTATTCCTTCACGCGGGCGGCCACGGTCGGACCATCGCCCACTAATGCTGTACCGGCCCCGCCGCGCACCAGTCCGACACCGGCCCACAGGTTGGGGCTGACTTCCAGGTGGTCACGGCTGCCGCCATGCAGCGCGGCCATGCGTTGCTGACCGACCGAGTCGAAGCGCGCCAGAGAAGCCTGGGCGCGAGCGATGGTGTCGTCGTCCAGATGAGAGATCAGCCGATCCGCCGCTTGCCAGGCTTCGGCATTGGTTTCACGAACGATCACATGCAAGCGAATGCCGAAGCGCACGGTGCGACCGAGCTTTGCGGCTTTGGCTCGTACTTGTTCAATCTTCTCGGCAACAGCGGCCGGTGGTTCGCCCCAGGTCAGAACCATTTCGACCTGCTCTGCCGCGAGGTCTTGCGCCGCTTCCGAAGAACCGCCGAAGTACAGTGGCGGACGCGGTTGCTGGATCGGCGGGTAGAGCAACTTCGCGCCCTTCACGCTGATGTGCTGACCGTCGTAATCGACGGTTTCGCCTTCCAGCACGCGGCGCCAGATGCGGGCGAATTCCACCGAAGCTTGATAGCGTTCTTCGTGGGTCAGGAACAAACCGTCGCCGGCCAATTCTTCCGGATCGCCACCGGTTACCAGGTTGAACAACGCACGACCGCCGGACAGACGATCCAGCGTCGCGGCCTGACGCGCTGCCACCGTCGGGGAAATGATCCCGGGGCGCAGGGCGACGAGGAATTTCAAACGCTGGGTCACCGGGATCAGCGACGCGGCCACCAGCCACGAATCTTCGCAGGAGCGTCCGGTAGGAATCAGCACCCCGCCGAAGCCCAGACGATCCGCCGCTTGCGCGACTTGTTGCAGATAACCGTGGTCGACGGCACGAGCGCCTTCGGCGGTGCCAAGGTAATGGCCGTCGCCGTGGGTAGGCAGGAACCAGAAGATATTGAGGCTCATGGAGTGGTCTCCTTAGGAATCGAATTACTGCGCTTTGGCAACGGCCGCCGGTGGCGTCCAGATCACGTCTTTGATGCTCAGCGGCTTTGGAATCAGCTTGAGCTGGTAGAAGCTGTCGGCGATTTTCTGTTGGGCGGCGACCACTTCAGGCGTGAGGAACAGCGCGCCGTAACCCTGGCGTTTCACCGAGGTCAGGGTGATGTCGGCCGGCAGGCCGAGCAGCGGCGAGACTTGTTGAGTCACGTCTTCGGGATTGGCCTTGGACCATTCGCCGACCGCGCGCACTTCTTCCACCAGGGTCTTGATCACCTCCGGATTTTTCTGCGCATAGGGCTTGGTCGCGAGGTAGAACTGATGGTTGTCGACGATGCCTTGGCCATCACGCAGGGTGCGTGCTTGCAACTGTTGTTCGGCAGCGGCCTGGTACGGGTCCCAGATCACCCAGGCATCGACGCTGCCACGTTCGAACGCAGCGCGGGCATCGGCCGGCGGCAGGAATACGGTCTGGATGTCGGTGTATTTGAGGCCGGCGTCTTCCAGTGCGCGGACCAGCAGGTAGTGAACGTTGGAGCCTTTGTTCAGGACGACTTTCTTGCCCTTGAGGTCCTGCACCGATTTGATCGCCGAGTCCTTCGGTACCAGGATCGCTTCGCTGTGCGGCGCGGGTGGTTCGTAGGCGACATAGAGCAAATCGGCGCCGGCTGCTTGAGCGAATACGGGTGGCGTTTCACCTGTAACGCCGAAGTCGATGGAGCCGACGTTCAGGCCTTCGAGCAGTTGCGGGCCGCCGGGGAATTCGGTCCATTGCACGTCCACGCCTTGGGCGGCGAGGCGTTTTTCGAGTGTGCCTTTGGCTTTGAGCAGCACCAGGGTGCCGTATTTTTGATAGCCGATTCGCAACGTCTCGGCTTGTGCTTGAGAAATAACGCCGAAGGACACAGCCGCAGCAAACAGAGCGACCAGACCACGACGCAAAATGACAGTGCGCATAGCGCTCTCCTTTTTTGCAGTTGGGTTTTGGCTGCACCTGCTTGGCCGTTAGCGGCTGAGTAAGGTGAGTGGATCAAATTCAGGCTTGGCTTAAGTGCTGGCTTAAATGCTCCAGCGAGCACTCAACAAACGTTCATTCAACAGGTTCGGATCGATCGGCTTGGGCCGCCTCGCCATGGCGCTGAAAAACAGCTCCAGTGATTCATTCAGTCGTTCTTCCAGTTCGGGTGCCAACTGCGCCTGGGCGCTGCCTTCGCCGTAAGCGATCTGGCTGTCTACGGCGAAAATCCCGTGAAGCATTTCCTGGGCTTTCAACGCCGAGAGCACCGGCTTGAGCGCGTAATCCACCGCCAGCATGTGGGCGATGCTGCCGCCGGTAGCCATTGGCAAAACCACCTTGTGGGCCAGGGCGCGTTCGGGCAGCAGGTCCAACACGGTTTTCAATGCGCCGGAGAACGACGCTTTGTAGACCGGTGTAGCGATCAGCAGGCCATCGGCGTTTTCAATCTGCTGCAGCAGGTCGATCACCTTCGGGCTGTCGAAGCGTGCATGCAGCAAGTCTTCGGCCGGGAAGTCCCGGACCTGGTAACTCACCACTTCCACGCCTTGCTCCTGCAACCAGCGTTGGGAGCGCTCCAGCAGCACCCCGGAACGGGAGCGTTGGCTGGGACTGCCACCGAGTGAGACGACCAGCATTCAGACGATTCCTTGAACGGTGTTAGCGATTCGCGGTTTGCGATCTCGCTTAGGTGGAAGTGACCTTAACAGGTGATTGTTATATCCATAAATCATATTTATTCATTTGGTTATGCCTTGTAGATCTATGCGAAACAGCTTAGTCCAGGCAAAAAAATGGGCCGTAGAAACGGCCCGAAATCCCCTGCTTTGTGGATGCTGTTTACTCTGAACCTGTAGCGGCTGATGGGCCGCCTTCGCGAGCAGGCTCGCTCCCACATGGACGGGCGAACTCCTGTGGGAGCGAGCCTGCTCGCGAAAGCGGCATCAGCGGCACCGCGAAGAACGAAGGCTTACTTGTTCGGCTGTGGCGTCAGACGCAGGTACGGCTTCACCGCGCGATAGCCCTTGGGAAAGCGCTTCTGGATTTCGTCTTCATCCTTGAGCGACGGCACGATCACCACTTCATCACCGTCCTGCCAGTTGGCCGGGGTGGCCACCTTGTAGTTGTCGGTGAGTTGCAGCGAGTCGATCACCCGCAGAATTTCATGGAAGTTACGGCCAGTGCTCGCCGGGTAGGTGATGGTCAGCCGAACCTTTTTGTTCGGGTCGATCACGAACAGCGAACGCACGGTCAGGGTGTCGTTGGCGTTGGGGTGGATCAGGTCGTAGAGGTCCGAGACCTTGCGGTCGGCGTCGGCAAGGATCGGGAAGTTGACGAGGGTGTTCTGGGTTTCGTTGATGTCTTCGATCCACTTGTGGTGCGAGTCCACCGGGTCCACGGACAGGGCAATGGCTTTCACACCGCGCTGGGCAAATTCGTCCTTGAGCTTGGCAGTGAAGCCCAACTCGGTGGTGCACACCGGGGTAAAGTCCGCCGGGTGGGAAAACAGCACGCCCCAGCTATCGCCCAGCCATTCGTGGAAACGGAGGGTGCCGGCGCTGGAATCCTGTTCAAAGTCGGGGGCGATATCGCCCAGTCTGAGGCTCATGGTGCTGCTCCTGGTGAGTGCTTGTTGAGGTCAACTGTGCCTGCATTTTTTATTCATTAAAAAGAATAAATATCGATTTGTTTAGAACTTAAATGAATATTAAAAATGTGTTCACTGGACCCCGGCGACGATCGGGACGACTATCGCCCACAAGGTTCGAGAAGGCCTTGAGTTGCTGCACAAAGAGGGAAATGTCGAGGAGGGTTTACGGGGGTGAGCCTGACTTGAAAACGCAAAAGCCCCGCCCGGCGTGATGCCGGGCGGGGCTTTTTTTTACATCGATTAGCCACTGTGGGAGCGAGCCTGCTCGCGAAGGCGCCGTGTCAGTCACAAATTTGCTGAATGACACACCGTTTTCGCGAGCAGGCTCGCTCCCACACGCTATTACAACAGCGGGATCGAGTAGCTGACGATCAGACGGTTTTCGTCCTGGTCGCGTTGGCCTGGGATGTCGTTGCGCCACATGGCGTTTTTCCACATGACGCCCAGGTTTTTCAGTGCGCCGCTCTGGACTACATAGGCCAGGGTCAGGTCGCGCTCCCACTCGGAACGGCCGGTTGCGTTGACGTTAGCCTGAGCAACCCCCACTTTGCCGGTGGTGTCGATGTTATCGCCCCGCACGTAAACGATGCCGGCAGTAGCGCCTGGCAAGCCAAGCTTGGCGAAGTCATACGAGTAGCGAGCGTTCCAGGTACGTTCGCCTGCGCGGGCGAACTTGGAGATCTGCATGTCGGTAGTGAGGTAAGCCGACGCGCCGTCACCCTGGTTCAGGTAAGGGAAGTCGCTGTTACCGTTGCTGACCTGGTAACCGCCACCAAAGGTGTGACCGGCAACCGAGTACAGGAACAGGCCGCTATACAGGTTGTTATCGACTTTGCCTTTGGTGATGCCGGTACCGTAGTCACCCGTGGTGAAATAGGCGGAATCATGACCGTTGGCGCCATCGTCGCGGCTGTTGAAGTAACGCAAGTCAGACTTCAGTACGCCCGGACCGATCGACCAGTTGTGAACCAGACCCAGGAAGTGTTGCTTGTAGAAATCGTCCAGGTTGCCGTAGTAGTACTGGGCAGTCAGGTCTTTGGTGATTTTGTAATCGCCACCACCGTAGATGAACTTGTTGCTGTCACGACCAGCAGCGGTGTGAGCGTTCGCACCAGCAATCGACAACTCTTCGTTGTTGCTGGAGTTACGACCCTTGGCGTGCTCGATCTGACCACCGACCAGTGTCAGGTCTTTGATCTCGTTCGTGGTGATCTGACCACCTTGAAAGGTTTGCGGCAGCAGACGGCCATCGTTGCTCACGATAACCGGCAATTTTGGCTGCAGAGTGCCCAACTTCAGTTCGGTCTGGGAGATCTTGGCTTTGGCAGTCAGGCCCAGGCTGGAGAAGTTATCAACCGCTTCGCCGTTGGACTTGCTTGGGAAAACCGTACCGCCGTAAGAAGTCGACGTGGCGCCGTTAGTGCCGCCGCCCGAATCCAGACGCACACCCAGCAGACCGATAGCATCAATACCGAAGCCCACAGTGCCTTGGGTGTAACCGGAGATGAAGCGCAGGTCGAAGCCTTGACCCCATTCTTCAGCCTTGCTTTGAACGCCGGCGGCCTTGGCCCTGGCGGTACCCGCGTCGGAGTCACGGTTATCGTTGTTGATGTAGAAGTTACGCAGCCCCAAAGTAGCCTTGCTGTCTTCGATGAAACCGGCGGCGCCTGCCTGCTGCGCCAAAACCCCTACGGCCACAGCCAGGGCCAAGGTGGACTTGTTCATTTGTTTCGCTCCTATCGTTTCTAATTTTGTGGTCCTGGGTCGAACGCCCTGGATCCTGAAATGCGCGGTTAGCGCCAGAGCGCATGTCAACGTAACCATGCGCATCTACGGTCGTGGTCTACCCACGGTGATTTGGGCCCGCATATTAAACCTAAAAGATTTATTCCATCTTTTTTAATGCCATTCAGGAATATAGCTTCGCGCTATTACTCTGAGTCGGGACACAAGGTATCGGCTCATAAGCCACCCACTTTAGGCGTTTGGCTTAAAAGCTAAAAAGAATAAAAAATTACTACATAAGCTCTGTTTGGAATATTGAAAAACACACAAAAAAAAGCCTCGCCGGCGGGCGAGGCTTTTTCTGACGGCTGTTACAAGAAGCTGTAGGTGTAGTTGAAGATCAGACGGGTCTGGTCTTGATCAAGGGTGCTGGTGTTGCCACGGTAGGTACCGTGACGCAGTGTTGTACCAAACCCTTTAAGTGCGCCCGTTTGAATCACGTAGTCAATACGCGCGTCGGTCTCGTGCTCACTCAGGTCTTTACCAATACCGTTGGTAGCCTTGATGTCTTGGCCATTCAAGTAAGCAATCGAAGCTTTCAAACCTGGCACGCCCAGTGAGGCGAAGTCATAGGAGTACTGACCGAACGTGGTGTTTTCACCGGCACGGATAAAGCTGCCAACCGTGGCGTCGGTAAACGAGTAGAAGCTGGAGCCACCGGCACCTTCTTGACGACCGTTGCCATCGATAAGGCTGCCCTGGTTCAAGAAAACGAAGCCGCCGTCATCGTTGACACGCTGATGCCCGAGCAGGAACGCGCTACCACCCAGGGTGTAGGTGAACATGGCGCTCCAGGTCTTGTTATCAACCTCGCCCGGGGTCTTGGCAAAGCCGTTGTTGTTGTTGAAGCGGTAGCCCACATCGCCGTTCTTACCGTCAGAGCGGCTATCGAAATAGCGAATGTCGGTCTTGAAGGACTGGTTAGGGGCGATCGGGTAAACGTGCACCAGGCCGAGGAAGTTCTGCTTGTAGTAGTCTTCCAGGTTCGCATAGTAGTACTGCAGCATGAGGTCTTTGGTGACCTTCCAGTCAGCACCGGCGTAACGGAACTGGTTGCTGTCCTGAGTACCGCCAGCCACCGCCAGGCCAGTTCTGTTGGAGGAGGCGCGACCCGACGCGTGCTCCAGTTGACCCAAGTTGAAGGTCACATTGTCAATTTCCTTCGAGGTGATGGTGCCACCGTCAAAGGTCTGCGGCAGCACACGGCTGTCGTTCGCGATCAGGATCGGCAAGTTAGGTGCCAGAGCGCCACCTAAGTGGGCCTCGGTCTTCGAGAAGCGCGCCTTGACGTTGCCATCTAAACGGCTCCACTCATTCGCCGCCGAACCATCGGAATCGCTGGGGAAGAATGAGTTGCTGTTACCGCTCGGGTGGTGACCCTTGCCACCATCCAGATGGATACCCACGAGCGCCTGGGCGTCGATACCAAAACCAACGGTACCTTGGGTGAAACCGGACAGGTAATCGAACTTGAGCCCCTCAGCAGTTTCTCGCTGTCTGTTAGCAGGAGTGCTGGCACCTTCACGCATATCAGCGTCGTAATACATGGTGCGAGAGCTGACGGAAGCCTTGCTGTCTTCCAGGAAACCCGCGGCGCCTGCCTGCTGCGCCAAAACCCCGACGGCCACGGCCAGAGCCAAGGTGGACTTGTTCATTGTTTCACTCCTCTCGTTTCTAATTCTTGTGTTCCTGGCCCTGGGTCGTATGCCCGGGATCCTAAGATGCGCGATTAGCGCCAGACCGTGACTCACAAGTCAATCGTAACTATGTGTGTCTACGACCATAGTCTAATCCCCAGTCAATTCGCTCCTGCCGGGCCATAAGCCCAAAAAGAATCACCCAATTCTTTTTCATACCGTTTAGGAATTTAGCTCTGCACTTCCCCATTGAACCGGAGCGCTGCACCGGCTCATAAGCTAATTCCTAAATGGTATTTGTTAGCCATTTTTTAGATCGATTAGCTTTGACGCAACTCGTAATCAATTCCTATCGAAAGGCAGCGCCATGACGACCAAACGCGCACTATCCAGCTTAATTGTTACAGTTTGTGTATTGCTAGTAGTTTCTTCGAACGCTCACGCGGCGAACCTCACGGTCGGTTATCAAACCGGCATCGACCCCAGCAAAGTCCCCCAGGCAGATGGACTGTACGAGAAGACCATAGGCCAAAAAATTGATTGGCGTCGTTTCAATAGCGGCCCGGAAGTGGTTACAGCCATTGCTTCCGGCGACGTGCAGATCGGCAACCTCGGCTCAAGTCCGCTGGCGGCGGCTGCTTCGCGCAATCTGCCGATCGTTGCGTTCATTGTTTCTGCCCAAATCAACGCCGCTGAAGCCCTCGTGGTACGCAACGGCAGCGGCATTGATAAACCGGAAGATCTGATCGGCAAGACCATCGCCACACCCTTCGTTTCAACCTCCCACTACAGTTTGCTGGGTGCGCTGAAGCACTGGGGCCTGGACGCCTCGAAAGTCAAAGTGGTGAATTTGCAACCGGCGGAAATCGCGGCGGCGTGGAAGCGTGGTGACATCGACGGTGCGTTTGTCTGGTCACCCGCGCTGGGGGAAATTCGCAAGACCGGCAAGACTTTGACCGACGCCGCGCAGGTTGGCCAATGGGGTGCACCGACCTTCGAAGTCTGGGTTGCGCGCAAGGATTACGCCGAGAAACACCCAGAGGTCGTGGCCAAATTCGCCAAGGTCACGCTGGACTCGTTCGCCGACTATGCCGCACATAAGGACAGCTGGACCGCTGGCTCGGTACCAGTGCAAAAAATCGCCAAACTGACCGGTGCCAACGCCGCCGATGTACCGGAGTTGCTGGCCGGTTCAACCTTCCCGGATGCTAAAGCACAACAGACCACCGCGCTGCTGGACGGCGGCACGGCCAAGGCCATTGGCGAAACGGCGAAGTTCTTGAAGGAACAAGGGAAGGTCGAGACGGTGCTGCCGGATTATTCGCCGTATGTCAGTGCGAAGTTTGTCACCGAATAACACGCTGAAACCTGTGGCGAGGGAGCTTGCTCCCGCTGGAGGCCGAAGGACTCCCTGTATCAGCGATACGGTTCTGTCAGGCACACCGCATTGACCGGTTTTGGGGCCGCTTCGCAACCCAGCGGGAGCAAGCTCCCTCGCCACAAAAGCTTGCGTTTACAAGGCTTTTTCGAAGATCTTCGAATTACGCTGATAGTTGTACAGCGACGCCCGCGCCGATGGCAGACGTTCTACGCTGCTCGGCACAAATCCACGCTCGCGAAACCAGTGAGCGGTCCGGGTCGTCAGTACGAACAAGGTTTTCAACCCCTGCGCCCGGGCACGGGTTTCGATGCGCTCCAGCAGCTCGTCACCACGACCGCCATGGCGGTATTCCGGGTTCACCGCCAGACACGCCAATTCCCCCGCATCCGAATCAGCAATCTGATACAGCGCCGCACACGCGATGATCATGCCTTCGCGCTCGACCACACTGAACTGCTCGATCTCACGCTCCAGCACCTCGCGGGAACGGCGCACCAGAATGCCCTGCTCTTCCAGCGGGCTGATCAAGTCCAGCAAACCACCGACGTCTTCGATCGCCGCCTCGCGCACAATCTCGAATTGCTCCTGGGCAACCAGCGTACCGCCACCGTCGCGGGTGAACAGTTCGGTCAGCAGCGCGCCGTCTTCGGCGTAGCTGACGATATGACTGCGAGCCACGCCGCCGCGGCAGGCCTCAGCGGCCGCATCCAACAGCTCAGCTTGATAGTTGCTGCCCAAGCGCTGCAGATGCGCCGGCACTTGTTGCGGACGCAACTCACGAACCAGACGACCGTTTTCATCGATCAGACCCAGGTCGGCGCCGAACAACAGCAGCTTGTCCGCCCCCAGATCAATGGCCGCGCGGGTGGCAACGTCTTCGCAGGCGAGGTTGAAGATCTCACCGGTCGGCGAGTAACCCAGTGGCGACAACACCACGATGGAACGCTCATCCAGCAGGCGATTGATGCCCTTGCGGTCGACCCGACGCACTTCGCCGGTGTGGTGATAGTCGACGCCTTCGAGCACGCCGATCGGGCGCGCCGTCACCAGGTTGCCGCTGGCTACTCGCAGACGCGAGCCCTGCATCGGCGACGAAGCCATGTCCATGGACAACCGCGCTTCGATGGCGATACGCAGCTGGCCCACCGCATCGATCACGCACTCCAGCGTTGCGGCATCGGTGATGCGCATCCCGTGGTGATAATGCGGGGTCAGGCCGCGCGCAGCCAGGCGGGTTTCAATTTGCGGACGGGAACCGTGAACCAGCACCAGTCGCACGCCCAGGCTGTGCAACAGCACCAGGTCGTGGACGATATTGCCGAAGTTCGGATGCTCCACGCCGTCGCCGGGCAGCATGACGACGAAGGTGCAATCGCGGTGGGCGTTGATGTAAGGCGAAGCGTGACGAAGCCAATTAACGTATTCGGGCATGAACCTGGGCCTGTAATAAATAGCAGCCAAAAAATGGGCGAAACAGAAAAACGCACAGCGGGCTGATGGTTATCGTCGGAACAGGCTTGGCGACACGCGCGCTCTCCTCATGAATACGGGTTGGGACACTGGCAATTTACAAGGCTTGCCAGTCAATGCACAGACCTTGTGGGAGCGAGCCTGCTCGCGAAGGCGGCGTGTCAGACACGTCAGTTGCGACTGACTCTCTGCTTTCGCGAGCAGGCTCACTCCCACATGAATTGTGCTCAACCGACTGGCATTGGCGTTTTGGCCGGTGTCAGGCAGTAATGTTCAATCAGTTGACGTAATAGATGCACCGTAGGCTGCAAACGTGACATTTCGAGGTATTCCCCCGGTTGGTGCGCACAGGCGATGTCGCCAGGGCCGAGCACCAGGGTTTCGCAGCCAAGACGCTGAAGATAAGGCGCTTCGGTGCCGAACGCCACTGCTTCGGCGCGATGGCCGGTGAGCTTTTCGGCGACCCGGACCAATTCAGCGTCCTCCGCCTCCTCGAAGGGTGGCACTTCGGGGAACAGCGGCGCGTAGTCGATCTTCACCTGATGCCACTCCGCAATGGGCTTGAGCTTCTGCAGAATCTCCGCGCGCAGGGCATTGGGGTCCATGCCCGGCAACGGGCGCAGATCAAACTCCAGCGAACACTGGCCGCAAATACGGTTGGGGTTATCGCCGCCATGGATGCAGCCGAAATTCAGGGTCGGCGTCGGCACGCTGAACTGTGGATTACGGAACTCACGCTGCCACAACAGGCGCAAACCGCGCAGTTCACCGATGGCGTCGTGCATGGCTTCGAGTGCACTGTGGCCGAGGCGTGGATCCGAGGAGTGGCCGCTCTGACCGAGGATGTCGATGCGCTCCATCATGATGCCTTTGTGCATACGGATAGGCTTCAGCCCGGTCGGCTCGCCGATTACTGCCGCACGACCCAGTGGCCGCCCGGCTTCGGCCAAGGCGCGGGCACCGGACATCGAGCTTTCTTCATCGCAGGTGGCGAGGATCAGTAGCGGCTGCTTGAACGGCTGATCGAGCAGAGGGATGACGGCTTCGATGGCCAGCGCGAAAAAGCCCTTCATGTCGCAACTGCCCAGCCCGACCCAGCGGCCGTCGACTTCGGTCAGCTTCAGCGGATCGGTCTGCCATAGCGCGCCATCGAACGGCACGGTGTCACTGTGACCGGCCAGCACCAGGCCGCCGGGGCCGGAACCGAAACTGGCCAGCAGATTGAATTTGCCGGGGCTGACCTGCTGGATGTCGCAGGTAAAACCCAGATCGCCGAGCCACGTCGCCAGCAAATCAATCACCGGACGGTTGGTTTGATCGAGGCTGGCCTGCGTACAGCTGACGGACGGTGCGGCGATCAGCGCAGCGAATTGATCTTTCATGGACGGCAAAGGCATCGCTGACTCCAACTCCCGATTTGAACTCCATCATAGAACCATCCGGCGACAGGAATAAACCGCCGCGGCGCGTAGGTTTGGTCAGTGCTGTACACTGCACGACCTTGGCAGCCACACATTCCCCCGGCTGCGCTCCCGATCCTGGATTTTCCGGCCATGCAGAAAGAAACCGAAATCAAACTCCGCGTCAGCCGCGAAACCCTCGCTGCCCTGCGCGAGCACCCGCTCCTGAAAAAACGCAACAAAAGTGGCTGGGAACGCCGTGAGTTGATGAACCAGTACTTCGACACGCCTGAGCGCGACCTGGCCCGCGCCAAGGTTGCCCTGCGCCTGCGCCGCGATGGCGAAGAAGTGATTCAGACCCTCAAGACCCGCGGCCAGAGTGTCGCCGGTCTGTCCGAGCGTAATGAATACGACTGGAACCTGCCCAAAGCCAAGCTCGACGTGAAGAAACTCGACGGCGAATGCTGGCCCGAAGAACTCGCCGAACTGGACAAGAAAACCCTGAAGGCGATCTTCACCACCGATTTCGTCCGCGAACGCGCTGAAATCGCCTGGGGCCGTGGCAAGACCAAAGTGGTCATCGAAGCCGCGCTGGACCTCGGCCACGTGGTGGTCGGCAAGCAGAAAGAAGAAATCTGCGAGCTGGAACTGGAACTGCGCGAAGGCGAGCCGGCTGCCCTGCTGGAACTGGCCGCCGAATTGGCCGCGACCCTGGCCCTGATGCCGTGTGACATCAGCAAGGCCGAACGCGGTTATCGCTTGTACGACGCCAACAGCTACTCGTTGAGCTTGCCGGCGCCGCAGATCACCGCCGAAACACCGCTGGACGACGCTTTCGCCGCGCTGAGCTGGCACTTGCTGAGCAGCAGCCAGCGTCTGGCCGAGCAGTATCGCTTCAATGGCCACTGGCGCCTGTTGCTGGACTGGGTCGAAAACCTGGCTGAATTGCGCGCGCTGCTGAGCAGCCTGGGCCAAGCTGCGCCACGTCAGTCGACGCACGATCTGCGCGTCGCGCTGGATGCCTTGCTGGAAGACTGGCGTCCGCTGGTACAAGCCGGTGTCGACGACGAAGATGTGCGCAAAGCCGCGCCGGAGCAGTTCCTCGAAGAACTGGAAGATCCGCGTTGGGGCCTGTTCTCGCTGAACACTTCGCGCTGGTTGCTGGCCCGCACCTGGGCGGCCGATCGCAATGTCCGTGGCAATCGTCAGGGCGCTGCCCAATTGGGTAGCTGGCTGCCGCGTTTGCTGGGTGAAGAAGCGACTTCCCTGCAACTGCAGCGTTATCAGCAACAGCCGGAAGACCTGGCCGAACAACTGCCGCGCATCGAGCGCATCCAGGCCTGGCTGCACCACGCCCGCAGCGTACTGGACATCCCGGAAATGGATCGCCTGTACGGCGAGCTGAAACAATTGGCTCAACTGGCCAACGAGCCGATCAGCGATGAATCGCTGGATGCACGCAAGCAGCAGGCGATTGCGGTGTATCAGAATCGTGCCTGGAAAATGCTTCTGCGCATGTAACACAGTCATCGCGAGCAGGCTCGCTCCCACACTGGATCTGTGCCAGACACACATCCCCCTGTGGGAGCGAGCCTGCTCGCGAAGAGGCCAGCCCGGTCACCGAAAAACTCAGACCGGCAAACTCGTCGTGGACTTTATCTCCGACAACGCCACAATCGAATTCACCTCCTGAATCCCCGGCACCATCGACAGCTTCTCGAAGAAGAAGCGCTCATACGCCTCGATGTCCGCCGTGACGATCCGCAGCAAGAAATCCACCGACCCCATCAGCACATAACACTCCAGCACTTCGGGAAAACCGCGAATCGCCTCGGTGAACTCGGTGAAGTTCGAACGCCCGTGAGCGTTGAGTTTGATTTCAGCGAAGATCTGCGTGTTAAGCCCGATTTTCTTCCGATCGAGTAAGGTCACCTGCCCGCGAATGATCCCCTCTTCCTTCATCCGCTGAATCCGCCGCCAGCACGGCGACTGCGACAGCCCCACCTGTTCGGCGATCTGCGCGCTGGAGAGCGAAGCGTCCTCTTGCAGCAACGCGAGAATCTTGCGATCGTAGCCATCCAGCTCGTTATGCATAAAAAAACCTTTGATTGATAACTTACCGAATCAAGCAATTCAAACAATCGCCAATAAGCCCCATCATAGATAAGAAATGCCCGGTACCGAATGTAAAAATTCCTCCAGTGATTTTGGAGACCGACCATGCCGCATTTAGAAGCCGTCAACACCCCGCACACCCGCGCTGATGTCTGGAATGTCAGCAACGCCCACTGCCTTGTTCACTATCAATTGCTGGCCGAGGCCGAACCGGATCTGCTGTGCCGGGCGCTCAACCTGTTCGCCTTGCAGTTTCTGACGCCGCAACAGGTCAACGTGCAGCGGATGGACGATCTGCTGTCGATCGACATCGTGATGGACGGTCTGAGCTGGCACCGCGCCCAAGTGATCGCGGAAAAATTACGTAACCTGATCAGTGTTTTTTCGGTAGAGCTGCAAGCGGCTGATTCTGCATGGAATGAACCGGCTCAGGCGGCGGGCTGAAAAAACTCGACACGGCTTCGTCGGGTAGTGGCCCAACGGTCTGCCGGTCCGCGACTATCCTTTGCGAACTGTTGTTCATGAGGAGCCCGCATGTCCGTTCAACTTGCCATTCAGGACCGCTGGCTGGATCTCAATGATTTGCTGCGAGAACTGGTCGCCCAAGGCTTTATCAGCCAGGACTCGGCCGAACACGCGCTCAATGCTCGACGCCGTCACGCCACCCATGGCCAGATGCACCCACTGGAATTCATCGCCAGCCAACACCTGGACGACCTCAGCCGTCCCGGCAAGCACCTTGACCTGGAAAGCCTGACGCTTTGGCTGTCGCAGCAGGCCGGCCAGCCTTATCTGCGTATCGATCCGCTGAAAATCAACGTGGCGGCGATTACGCCGCTGATGTCCTACGCCTTCGCCCAGCGCCACAAGATTCTTGCGGTGTCTATCGACCGCGACGCAGTCACCGTGGCCAGCGCCCAGCCCTACGTCAACGGCTGGGAAGCCGACCTGACCCATGTGCTGAAGCTGCCGATCAAGCGCGTGGTCGCCAACCCGGTGGACATCCAGCGCTTCAGCGTGGAGTTCTTCCGCCTGGCCAAATCGGTCAGCGGCGCGACCAATGCCGATCAGCAGATAAACACAATGGGCAACTTCGAACAGTTGCTCAACCTCGGCGCCAGCGATCAGGAACCGGACGCCAACGACGCGCACATCGTCAACATCGTCGACTGGTTGTTCCAGTACGCGTTCCAGCAGCGCGCCAGTGACATCCACATCGAACCCCGGCGCGAACAAGGCACGGTGCGCTTTCGCATCGACGGCGTGCTGCACAACGTCTATCAATTCCCGCCGCAAGTGACCATGGCGATCGTCAGCCGCCTGAAAAGCCTCGGGCGGATGAACGTCGCGGAAAAACGCAAACCCCAGGACGGCCGGGTGAAAACCAAAACCCCGGACGGTGGCGAAGTCGAGCTGCGGCTGTCGACATTGCCTACCGCATTCGGTGAAAAAATGGTCATGCGGATCTTCGACCCGGAGGTACTGCTCAAGGACTTTGATCAGCTGGGCTTCTCCGCCGAAGACTTGCGCCGCTGGCAGGATATGACGAGCCAGCCCAACGGCATCATTCTGGTCACTGGCCCGACCGGTTCCGGCAAGACCACCACGCTGTACACCACCCTGAAGAAACTGGCGACACCGGAGGTCAACCTCTGCACCATCGAAGACCCGATCGAAATGGTCGAGCCGGCGTTCAATCAGATGCAGGTCCAGCACAACATCGACCTGACCTTCGCCGCCGGTGTGCGCGCACTGATGCGGCAGGATCCGGACATCATCATGATCGGTGAGATTCGAGATCTGGAAACCGCTGAAATGGCGATCCAGGCTGCGCTCACGGGCCACTTGGTGCTGTCGACGCTGCACACCAACGATGCGCCTAGCGCGATCAGCCGCTTGCTGGAATTGGGCGTGCCGCATTACCTGATCAAAGCCACGGTGCTCGGCGTCATGGCCCAGCGCCTGGTCCGCACCTTGTGCCCGCATTGCAAGGCGCCGCTGACGCTGGGTGAGGAAGACTGGCAAACCTTGACCCGGCCCTGGCAGGCATCGCTGCCGAACAACTCACATCGCGCCATCGGTTGTCTGGAATGTCGCGATACCGGTTACCGCGGCCGCGCCGGGGTCTACGAAATCATGCAGCTGACGGACGGCGTCAAGGCGCTGATCAGCCCCGACACCGATTTGCTGGCTGTGCGGCGTCAGGCGTTCAAGGAAGGCATGCGCAGTTTGCGCTTGTCGGGGGCGCAGAAAGTGGCAGCAGGTTTAACGACGATCGAGGAGGTGCTGCGAGTAACGCCGCAGAGCGAGCAAAAGTAGGCGCGGCCGCCATGGAACTCGATTGGGGGATTGGCAATCCAACGCCGTAGTTAACCCAGTGGAGTCACCCAATATGCGTCTCAAACTTGCTGTCGCTACCATCGCCTTGTTGTCCCTTCCTGTCGGTTCGGCGATGGCCGATAGCTTTTGGCGTAACGTCATCTCATCCGGTGCGACTACCGGTTCGACCTACCTGACCTTCAAGGATCACAAGCTGATCATTGCCGCTCAGGACGATGCTGGCAGCTTTGTCGCCAGTGACGGCGGCATTCGCGGCCCATACCTGGAGGCCGCAATGCAGAAAGTCCGCGCCGACAACCCTGGCCTGCAGGCCACGGACATGGAACTGGCGAACGCGATCCTGGCGAAGAATGCCGTCGCTTCCGAGTAAGCTTTTCAGCTGAACAAAAATGCCGCTCCCAGGAGCGGCATTTTTTTGTACAACACGAAACCCTGTGGGAGCGAGCCATGTGGCGAGGGGATTTATCCCCGTTGGGCTGCGGAGCAGCCCCGGCATTTCAAAGTTAAACCGCGTTTACGACTGCTTCGCAGTCGAACGGGGATAAATCCCCTCGCCACACAGGCTCGCTCCCACATTGGTTATGCGACGCCTGGTATTTCAGCGGTAATCGTCTACCGGGACACACGCACAGAACAGATTGCGGTCGCCGTAAACGTTATCCACCCGGTTCACCACCGGCCAATACTTATGCGCCTTGGTGTGAGCATCCGGCGTCACCGCCTGCTCGATGCTGTAGGGCCGCTCCCAGACCCCGGTGATATCCGCCAAGGTATGCGGCGAACGTTTCAGCGGGTTGTCATCGGCCGGCCAGTTGCCGTTCTGCACCTCGGTGATTTCCGCGCGGATACTCAGCATCGCCCCGATAAACCGGTCCAGCTCCGCCTTCGATTCACTTTCGGTCGGTTCGACCATCAACGTTCCCGGCACCGGGAACGACATGGTCGGCGCATGGAAGCCATAGTCCATCAGCCGCTTGGCGACGTCCTCCTCGCTGATCCCGGTCAGCGCCTTGAGTGGCCGCAGATCAAGAATGCACTCGTGAGCCACCCGCTCGTTGCGCCCGGTGTAAAGCACCGGAAACGCCCCGGACAGATGCTGCGCCAGGTAATTCGCGGCGAGGATCGCCACCTCACTGGCATCCGCCAATTGCGGCCCCATCATCGCGATGTACATCCAGCTGATCGGCAGAATGCTCGCGCTGCCCCAGGGCGCCGCACTGACTGCGCCGTTCTGCGCCAGCGGTCCGTCGATCGGCACCACCGGATGGTTGGCAACGAACGGCGCCAGATGTGCCCGCACACCAATCGGCCCCATGCCCGGCCCGCCGCCACCATGTGGAATGCAGAAAGTCTTGTGCAGGTTCATGTGGGACACGTCGGCGCCAATGTCCGCCGGGCGCGCCAGTCCGACCTGGGCGTTGAGGTTGGCGCCATCCATGTACACCTGGCCGCCGTGGCTGTGGATAACTTCGCAGATTTCGCTGATGCCTTCCTCGTATACCCCATGGGTCGAAGGATACGTCGCCATCAGGCAGGCGAGTTTGTCTCCGGCCTCTGCGGCCTTGCCTTTGAGGTCATCCAGATCAACGTTGCCCGCCTCGTCGCACTCGACGATCACCACCCGCATGCCGGCCATTTGCGCCGAAGCCGGGTTGGTGCCGTGGGCCGAGGACGGGATCAGGCAAATATCCCGCGCGCCCTCATGACGACTCTCGTGATATTTACGAATCGCCAGCAACCCGGCGTACTCGCCTTGGGCGCCGGAGTTGGGTTGCATGCAGATCGCATCAAAACCGGTAATCGCGCAGAGCCAGCGCTCCAGTTCTTCGATCATCAGCGAATAACCGACCGCCTGCTCTTCCGGCACAAACGGGTGCAAGTTGGCGAACTGCGGCCACGTGATCGGGATCATCTCGCTGGTGGCATTGAGTTTCATGGTGCAAGAGCCCAGCGGGATCATCGATTGATTGAGCGCCAGGTCCTTGTTCTCCAGTTGCTTGAGGTAGCGCAGCATCTCGGTTTCGCTGTGATGGGCGCTGAACACCGGGTGACGCAAATAAGGCGAGGTACGCAGCAGACCTGCGGGAATGCCGCAAGCAAGGGTTTCAGCGTCCAGTTCGTCGACGTTGAGCCCATGATCGGCACCGAGGAACACATCAAACAACTTCGCGACGGTGGATTCGTCAGAGGTTTCGTCGAGGCTCAGCCCCAACTGCCCGCGCCCGAGGATGCGCAGATTGATCTGCGCCGCCTGTGCACTTTCGATGATTGCGGTCTGTGTGCCACCGACCTCCAGTGTCAGCGTGTCGAAAAAGTGTGTGTTGAGGCGGGTGATGCCATGGCGCTCCAGGCCGGCGGCGAGGATGCAAGTCAGCCGATGGACGCGTTGGGCAATGCGTTTGAGCCCTTCCGGACCGTGGTAGACCGCATAGAAACTGGCAATGTTGGCCAGCAGTACCTGAGCGGTGCATATGTTCGAGTTAGCCTTTTCCCGGCGGATATGTTGCTCGCGGGTTTGCAGGGCCATGCGCAGGGCGACATTGCCGCGAGCATCTTTCGACACGCCGATGATCCGCCCGGGAATCGCCCGTTTGTACTCATCGCGACTGGCAAAAAACGCTGCGTGAGGGCCACCATACCCCATGGGCACGCCGAAACGCTGGGATGAACCGAACACCACGTCGGCACCCAACTCCCCCGGCGGCGTCAGTAACAACAGACTCAACAGATCGGTTGCGACACACGCCAAGGCTTGCTGCGCATGCAGATGATCGATCAATGGACGAAGATCGCGGATCTCGCCGTGGGTGTCGGGATATTGCAGGAGCGCGCCGAACACCTGGTGCTGTTTCAAGTTATCCACAGTGTCGATGATCAGCTCGAAGCCGAACCCTTCGGCTCGGGTCTGCACCACGGAAATGGTCTGCGGATGGCAGTTTTGGTCGACGAAGAACAAATTGCTTCTGGACTTGGCGACACGCTTGGCCAGTGCCATGGCTTCCGCCGCCGCCGTGGCTTCGTCCAGCAGCGAGGCGTTGGCCAGTTCCAGGCCAGTGAGGTCGATGGTCAATTGCTGGAAGTTCAGCAGCGCTTCGAGCCGGCCTTGGGCGATCTCCGGTTGATACGGCGTGTACGCGGTGTACCAACCGGGATTTTCCAGCACGTTGCGCACAATGACGGTCGGCGTGAGGGTGCCGTGGTAGCCCATGCCGATCAGGCTGGTCCAGACCTGGTTTTGCTCGGCGTAACCACGCAGTTTGGCCAGTGCAGCTTCTTCGTCGAGGGCGGGGGGCAGGTCGAGCGGCCTGTTCAGGCGGATTCCCGGCGGCACCGTCTGCTCGATCAGTTCGACGCGGCTGCCGAGGCCGAGGCTGTCGAGCATCGCCTGTTGCTCGGCGGCATCGGGCCCGAGGTGGCGGCGAAGGAAGGCATTGGGGTCGCGTAACTGGCTCAAGGACGGCAACTGGGACATGACGGGCTCTCTCTTGACTGGCGCTCAACGTCGATGCAACACGGTCAAACCAGCATAGCAGTCGATACCCGAGCGGATGGATTGGCGCCAACGACCATTGCGGATCATCATGCTCGGCATCTGCCCAATGTCCGCTGATCAGGTGACTGTATTTATGAGCCAACTGCCTTTCCTGCCGTTCTCCAAACCCACCATCGACGAAGCCACGATTGCCGCTGTGGGTGACGTATTGCGCTCGGGCTGGATTACCAGCGGCCCCAAGGTCCAGGCCTTTGAAGCGCAACTCTCCGAGTATTTTGGCGGGCGCCCGGTGCTCACCTTCAACTCCGGCACCTGCACCATGGAAATCGCCTTACGCATTGCCGGTATCGGGCCGGGCGATGAAGTGATCACCACACCGATTTCCTGGGTGGCCACCGCCAACGTCATTCTGGAAGTCGGCGCTACGCCGGTGTTTGCCGACATTGACCCGATCACCCGCAACATCGACCTGGATCAGCTGGAAGCGGCAATCACCCCGCGCACCAAAGCGATCATTCCGGTGTACCTCGCCGGTTTGCCGGTGGACATGAGCCGGTTGTATGCGATCGCCAAAAAACACGGATTACGGATTGTCGAAGACGCCGCGCAAGCCTTGGGTTCGAGCTGGAACGGCCAGCGCATTGGCTCGACCGGCGATTTCGTGTCCTTCAGTTTCCAGGCGAACAAAAACGTCACCTCGTCAGAGGGCGGTTGCCTGGTATTGAACAATGCCGAGGAAGTGCGACTGGCGCAAAAGTACCGTTTACAGGGCGTCACCCGTAGCGGCTTCGATGGACTGGACGTTGATGTGCTGGGCGGTAAGTTCAACATGACCGACGTTGCGGCGGCAATCGGCCTTGGGCAATTTGCTCACATCGAAGCAATCACTGCTCATCGCCGTGAACTGGCCAGGCACTATTTCGCTTGTTTTGGCGAGGATTTCGAAGCGTTGTATGGGGCTCAATTGCCCCCGGCGGATTTCGAGAACAGCAACTGGCATTTGTTTCAGCTGGTGTTGCCTGAGCGCAGGGATGGCCAACCGGCACGGGCTACCTTCATGGAGCAGATGCAGGCATTGGGTATCGGCATCGGCTATCACTACCCGCCGATTCACCTGCTGAGCCTTTACCGCGAGCGCGGGTTCAAGGAAGGGATGTTTCCGGTGGCCGAACGGGTCGGTCGACTGATCGTTTCACTGCCGATGTTTACGGCCATGAGCAAAGCGGATGTCGAGCGTTCGGTGGCAGCGGTGAAGTCCGTACTAAAACCATAGAACCTGTTGGAGTGAGCCTGCTCGCGAAGTGGAGTGTCAGTTGGCATTAATGTTTGCTGACACACCGCTTTCGCGAGCAGGCTCGCTCCCACATGGATTTCGCAGGGCAAGGATTACTCGCCGATGGCGGCCTTGTAGGCCATCGCGTCGAGCAGCTTGTCCAGCTCAGAGGTATCGCTTGGCTCGAGTTTGAAGATCCAGCTGTCATAAGGCGCGCCGTTGAGCAGTTCCGGGCTGTTGGCCAATTCTTCGTTAACGGCAATGACTGTGCCGGAAACTGGCGAGTAGATATCCGACGCGGCCTTGACCGACTCAACGACACCCGCAGCCTCACCGGCAGCGAACACTTTGCCGATTTCCGGCAACTCGACGAACACTACGTCACCCAAGGCTTCCTGAGCATGGTCTGAAATACCCACTTTCACGCCGCCATCATGCTCTAGACGGGCCCACTCGTGACTTTCGGCAAAACGCAGGTCGGCAGGAATATCGCTCATGTTCTGTGTCCTCAAGAAAAATGTCAGCGGTCGTAGTCCGCCAAAAAAAGTTAGATCAAGGTTTTGCCATGGCGTACGAAGGTCGGTTTGACCACTCGGACCGGGTACCACTTGCCACGGATTTCCACTTCTGCGCGGTCGGCTGTCGCCATCGGCACGCGCGCCAGTGCTATCGACTTGCTAAGCGTAGGAGAGAAACTACCACTGGTGATCTCCCCTTCGCCAACATTGGCGATGCGGACCACTTGATGAGCACGCAAAACCCCACGCTCCTCAAGGACCAGACCGACCAGTTTGTACTGCACGCCACCCGCCCTTTCGGCTTCAAGCGCGCTGCGACCAATGAACTGGCGAGTGGCCGGTTCCCAGGCAATGCTCCAGGCCATGTTGGAGGCCAGCGGTGAAACGTCTTGGTGAATGTCCTGACCGTAGAGGTTCATGCCGGCTTCGACCCGCAGAGTATCGCGCGCCCCAAGGCCGATCGGCGAGATGCCTGCGCCCACCAGATCGTTGAAGAACCCTGGCGCTTGATTGGCCGGCAGCACGATTTCCAGGCCATCTTCGCCGGTGTAACCCGTGCGCGCGATGAACCAGTCACCATCGGCCTGGCCTTCGAAGGGCTTGAGCATCTGAATCAGGTTGCCGCGGGACTGGGTCACCAGTTCGGAGATTTTGTGCCGGGCCTGGGGACCTTGAATGGCCAGCATCGCCAGCTCTGAGCGCTCGTTGAGCCGCACCTTGAAACCATCGAGGTGAGCCTGCATCCAGGCGAGGTCCTGATTACGGGTAGAGGCGTTAACCACCAGCCGATAACCGTCCTCGAGACGGTAGACGATCATGTCGTCGACGATGCCGCCGCGCTCGTTGAGCATGGTGCTGTACAAGGCACGGCCAGGGCTGTGCAGACGTTCGACGTCATTGGCCAGCAAATGCTGGAGCCAGGCCTTGGCCTGAGGGCCGCTGACATCGATCACGGTCATGTGGGATACATCGAAAACCCCGCAATCACGGCGCACCTGATGGTGTTCCTCGACCTGCGAGCCGTAATGCAGAGGCATATCCCAACCGCCAAAATCGACCATCTTCGCGCCGAGGGCGAGATGAAGGTCATACAGAGGCGTACGCTGTCCCATGGGTTTCTCCTTCCGGGCGTGGCGAAGGTGCGGGCAGGTGCTGAACGGGGTGAAAGCCTTGAAATAGAAGGCTTTCAGCCGATTTCAGCTACCAGGTCTGTAGGACGGACCGCACCGAATGCCGCGCATTGTAGCCTCAAGGTGTAGGACTGGCACCTAGGCGTTTCGATGCGCTGAACGTCGAATCAATCCGATGACCGGTAACAGCCCGACCAAAACCAGCGTCAGGGCCGGCAACGATGCCCTCGCCCACTCGCCTTCGCTGGTCATTTCGAAGATGCGCACCGCCAACGTATCCCAGCCAAACGGGCGCATCAGAAGGGTCGCGGGCATTTCCTTGAGCACATCGACGAACACCAGCAATGCGGCGCTCAACGTGCCGGGCAGCAATAACGGCAGATACACTTTGAAAAACAGTCGTGGCCCACTGACGCCAAGGCTACGTGCCGCTTCGGGCAAAGATGGCCGTATTCGCGCCAGACAGCTTTCAAGCGGCCCATAAGCCACCGCGATGAAACGCACCAGATAGGCCAGCAACAACGCCGACAGGCTGCCCAGCAGCAATGGTTTGCCGGCGCCGCCCAGCCAACCCGACAACGGGATCACCAGTTGGCGGTCCAGGTAACTGAACGCCAGCATGATCGACACCGCCAGCACTGAACCCGGCAAGGCGTAGCCGAGGTTGGCCAGGCTGATGCCGGAGCGGATCGCTCGGGTCGGCGCCAGGCGTCGGGCAAACGCCAACACTAAAGCAACACCGACGGTGATCAACGCCGCCATGCCGCCCAGGTACAAGGTATGGACGATCAGCCCCGCGTAACGCTCATCCAGATCGAAACGCCCGCGCTGCCAGAACCACACCATCAGCTGCAGCATCGGAATGACGAAAGCGCAAGCGAATACCAAACCGCACCAACTCATGGCCGCCAGCGCTTTGAAACCGCGCAGGTGATACAGCGCCTTGACCCGCGGTCGTTCGTTGCTCGCCCGGTTGGCCCCGCGAGCACGACGCTCGCCGTACAGCACGACCATCACCACCAGCAGCAACAGGCTGGCCAGTTGCGCGGCAGTGGAGAGGCTGAAAAATCCGTACCAGGTCTTGTAGATGGCGGTTGTGAACGTGTCGAAGTTGAACACCGACACCGCGCCGAAATCCGCCAGGGTTTCCATCAGCGCCAGCGCCACGCCAGCGCCGATGGCCGGGCGCGCCATGGGCAGCGCGACTCGCCAGAACGCTTGCCACGGGGATTGCCCCAGGACTCGCGCCGCTTCCATCAGGCCTTTGCCCTGCGCCAGGAACGCGGTTCGCGCCAACAGGTAAACGTAGGGATAGAAGACCAGCACCAGGACCAGAATCACGCCGCCAGTGGAGCGCACGCGCGGCAACCTCAAACCCGTGCCGAACCATTCGCGCAACAGGGTTTGCACGGGGCCGGCGAAATCCAACAGGCCGACGAAGACGAATGCCAGCACGTAGGCAGGAATGGCGAATGGCAGCATGAGCGCCCAGTCCAGCCAACGCCGACCGGGGAATTCGCAGAGGCTGGTGAGCCAGGCCAGGCTCACACCCAAGAGCGTCACGCCGATACCGACGCCGAGCACCAGGGTCAGGGTATTGCCCAGCAGACGCGGCATCTGGGTATCCCAGAGGTGGGACCAGATCTGATGATCGATGGTTTGCCAGGACAACAGCAAAACGCTGAGGGGCAGCAGGACCAGCGCAGCGATGGCGAAGACCAGGGGATACCAGCGGCGTTGGGCGGGGTGGGCCACGTTAAGGTCTCTGAGACGGGGAGTTTGGTGTCTGGTTCAAGATCGGCTCCTCTAACCCTCCCGAAACGTCGGACCGCCCCAGAGGGGCGAGGGGACTGATCGAGTTGTTTGTTGGAAATTCTGCGACCTGAAATTCCAGAGTCGAATTCAGGATTTGAAAAGCATAAAGATCGGCTCCCTTTCCCCCTCTCCCCTCTGGGGAGAGGGCTGGGGTGAGGGGTCGATCTTGAATCAGCGACATAATAACGACTGACTCAGTTCCAACCCGCCCGATCCATCATCCGAATCGCTTCAGCCTGACGCTTGCCGGCAATTTCCACAGGCAAAGTATCAGCCACAAACTTGCCCCAGCTCGCCACTTCTGCAGAAGGCTGAACCGCAGGGTTGGCCGGGAATTCCTGGTTCACGTCAGCAAAGATCTTCTGCGCTTCAGGCGTGGTCATCCATTCCACCAAGGCCTTGGCCGCTTCCGGGTGCGGGGCGTGTTTGGTCAGGCCGATGCCCGACAGATTCACGTGCACGCCACGGTCGCCCTGGTTCGGCCAGAACAGCTTCACCGCCAGGTCAGGCTTCTGCTTGTGTAGACGACCGTAGTAGTACGTGTTGACGATACCGACGTCGCATTGACCCGCGTTGATGGCCTCCAGCACCGCGATGTCATCCGAGAACACATCGGTGGACAGGTTATTCACCCAGCCCTTGAGAATCTTCTCGGTTTTGTCGGCGCCATGGACTTCGATCATGGTGGCGGTGAGGGACTGGTTGTAGACCTTTTTCGCTGTGCGCAGACACAGACGGCCTTCCCAGTTCTTGTCAGCCAGACCTTCGTAAGTGGTCAACTCACCGGGTTTCACCCGATCGGTGGAGTAAGCGATGGTCCGCGCCCGCAGGCTCAGCCCGGTCCAGACATGGGCGGATGAGCGGTATTGCAGCGGGATGTTGGCGTCGATCACTTTGGAAGTGAACGGTTGCAGGATGCCCATTTGCTCAGCCTGCCAGAGGTTACCGGCGTCGACAGTCAGCAGAAGGTCAGCGGTGGCGTTCTCGCCCTCGGCCTTGATCCGCTGCATTAGCGGCGCTTCCTTGTCGGTGATGAACTTCACCTGCACGCCGGTTTTCGCGGTGTAGGCATCGAAGACCGGTTTGATCAGCTCGTCGATACGCGAGGAGTAAACCACCACCTCATCAGCGGCCTGGGCAGCAGTGCTGCCAATCAGGATCAGGGCGAGTGCGGTCAGTAGACGCTTCGGTACCGGCATGGGAGCGATCTCTCGATTGAAAAATTGAAGACAAATGATATGGACTCACATTTAGCTTCTCAATCGAACAGTTCGCGGAGGCGTTACGAGATGTTGCATAGACTGAGATTGATGTTCGATGTACCGCCGCCTTCGCGAGCAGGCTCGCTCCCACCTTTGGAATGCATTTCAAAATGTGGGAGCGAGCCTGCTCGCGAAGGGGCCATCAGACGCAGTGAAGATTCAGGCCTTGGCGAGTGCCGGCAGATCCCCGATCAACCCAAGCGCTTCACGCACAAACAGCGCCTTGGCTTCGGGCATCTGGTCGACCATCTTCAACCCGGCATTGCGCAACCAGCGCACCGGCAACGGATCGGCCTGGAACAGACGCTCGAAGCCTTCCATCGCCGCCATCAACGCCAGGTTGTGAGGCATGCGCCGTCGCTCGTAACGGCTGAGCACTTTCACATCCGCCAAACGCTCGCCACGCGTGGCCGCTTGCAACAGCACTTCGGCCAGCACGGCGGCGTCCAGGAAACCAAGGTTCACGCCCTGCCCGGCCAGCGGGTGAATGGTGTGCGCCGCATCACCGATCAACGCCAAACCTTCAGCTACATAACGCTTGGCATGACGCTGCCGTAGCGGTACGCACAGACGCGGGTCGGCGTTGAGCACCGTGCCGAGTCGGCCTTCGAAGGCCCGTTCCAGCTCTTTGCAGAAACCTTCGTCGCCCAGCGCCATCAGGCGTTCGGCCTCGCTCGGCGTGGTCGACCAGACGATCGAACACCAATCCTGCTGACCGTCACGCTCCAGCGGCAGAAACGCCAGCGGACCGTTGTCGGTGAAACGTTGCCACGCGGTCAGTTGATGAGGTTTGGAGCTGCGCACGCTGGTGACAATCGCATGGTGCATATAGTCCCACTCGCGCGTCGCCATGCCGGTCAGACGCCGAACGGCGGAATTAGCGCCATCCGCGGCGATCACCAAAGGTGCACGCAAGGTGCGGCCATCGGCCAGGGTCAGCAGCCAGTCGTCGCCGGAGCGACGCATTTGCTCCAGGCGCGCATTGGCCAACATTCCGAGATCACAGTCGTGCAGGCGGTCGAGCAAGGCATCCTGAACCACGCGGTTCTCGACGATATGCCCCAGCACGTCGGCATGCACACTGGTCGCCGAAAAATGGATCTGCCCGGTGCCGCTGCCATCCCAAACATGCATGTCGGTGTAAGGGCTGCTGCGCCGATTGGCGATGCCATCCCAGACGCCCAAGCGTTCGAGAATCCGCTGGCTGGCAGCCGATAAGGCGCTCACTCGCGGTTCGAACGGCGCCTGCCCATCGAAGGGTTTGACGCTCAGGGGGCTGCCGTCCAGCAGCAGGACTTCCAGCCCGCTGTCCTGCAACGCCAGCGCCAGGGCGCTGCCGACCATTCCGGCTCCGACAATCAGCAGATCTGCGCGCATTTCCATGCTTTAAGCCTGTCTCGCTTGCGGCTTGAGCCGCATATAAAGGGATTTTCCGACCGCCACTTAAGCATCGGGACGCGTGCCCAAACCCATGGCCTGCCGCGCGAACCAGCGTTTGGCCGGCGGCAGCAGATCGAGACCGAGCAGACCGATGTTGCGGCCCAGGGAAACCAGCGGTTGAGTGCTGCCGAACAAACGGGTGACCTGATCGGAGAAGCCCACGGTCAGGTTCTGATCCAGACGCTGACGCTCGCGGTAAGCCTGTAAGGTCGCAAAGTCGCCGGGAGATGTTTCGCTGGCCAACAACGCGTCGGCCAGCGCTTGAGCATCACGCAAAGACAGGTTGAAACCTTGCCCTGCAATCGGGTGCAAACTGTGGGCAGCATTGCCGAGAATCGCCAGATGCGGACGCACCTGCTCTTCGGCCTCGATCAATGTCAGCGGGTACAAATGCCGCGCGCCAACCTGCTTCAAAGTGCCGAGGCGATAACCGAACACGCCTTGCAACTCGCTGAGGAAGCTCTTTTCATCGAGGGCCGCCAACCGTTGCGCATCCATCCCCAATCGGGTCCAGACCAGCGCGCAGCGGTTTTCCGGCAGCGGCAACAAGGCCATCGGCCCGTCATCGGTGAAACGCTCGAAGGCCATGCCGTTGTGCGCTTCACTCGGTGTGATGTTGGCAATCAACGCGCTCTGGTTGTACGGACGCTTTTTGATGCCGATCCCCAGTTGCTCGCGCAAGCCGGAACGGCCGCCATCAGCCAGCACCGCAAGGTCGCATTCCAGGGTAGTTTCATCGTTGAGGGTCAGCCGATAGCCATCGATCAGCGGTTCCATGCGCGTGACTTCTGCCGGGCAGCGCCAGCTGATGACGTCTTTGTCCAAACCCTGCCAGAGGCATTGGCCGAGCCAGGCGTTTTCCACCACATAACCCAGCGCTGGAACGCCCTCTTCCATCGCCGATAGCCGTGCCGTGGAAAAACGCCCACGGTCGGAGACATGAATCTGCTTGATCGGCTCGGCGCGACGGGAGATTTCCTGCCACACGCCCAGCCGTTGATAAATCTGCTTGGCACCGTAGGACAACGCCGAAGAACGGGCGTCATAGCTCGGTTGATAGGTGTCGCCAGGGGCAAAGGGCTCGATCAGCACGATCTTCCAGCCGCGAGCCTTGGCTCCGGCCTGCAGTGCCAACGCCAGGCTGGCACCGACCAGTCCACCCCCAATAATTGCCAGATTGACTCGACTCATGCCGCTTGTGTCCGCGCGGCGGCCATCAAGGCCTCGATCTCGGCGACCGTTTTCGGCACGCCTTTGGTCAGGATTTCACAGCCGGTTTTGGTGACCACTACGTCGTCCTCGATTCGTACGCCAATGCCGCGCCATTTCTTCGCCACGTTCTGGTTGCCCGGGGCAATGTAGATGCCCGGTTCCACGGTCAGCGCCATGCCGACTTCCAGCACGCGCCATTCGCCGCCGACCTTGTATTCGCCGACATCATGCACATCCATGCCCAGCCAGTGGCCGGCGCGGTGCATGTAAAACGCTTTATAGGCTTCGCTGGTTATCAACTCGTCGACGTCGCCCTGCAACAGGCCCAACTTCACCAGACCGGCGGTAATCACCCGGACCGTGGCTTCGTGGGCCTGATTCCAGTGTTTGTCCGGGGCGATTTCCGCAAACGCAGCTTCTTGCGACGCCAGCACCAACTCGTAGATCGCCTTCTGTTCCGCTGAATACTTGCCGTTGACCGGCCAGGTGCGGGTGATGTCGCTGGCGTAGCAGTCGATTTCGCACCCGGCATCGATCAACACCAGGTCGCCGTCCTTGAGCACCGCATCATTCTGCTGGTAATGCAGGATGCAGCTGTTGCGCCCAGCGGCGACGATCGAGCCGTAGGCCGGCATTTTCGCCCCGCCCTTGCGGAACTCGTAGTCGAGTTCGGCTTCGAGGCTGAACTCATGCAACCCCACACGACTGGCCTGCATCGCGCGGATGTGTGCCTGAGCGGAAATCCGCGCGGCCTCACGCATCACCTTCACTTCTGCCGCCGATTTATACAGGCGCATGTCGTGAAGCAGATGATCCAGGGCAACGAATTCGTTCGGTGGCTGGGCGCCGAGGTGCGCTTTAGAGCGGATCACATTGATCCAGTCCATCAGGTGCCGGTCGAATTCGGGGTTGCTGCCCATGGCCGAATACACCCGGTCGCGACCTTCGATCAGGCCCGGCAGGATGTCGTCGATGTCGGTGATGGGGAAGGCGTCGTCGGCGCCAAAGTCACGGATCGCGCCTTCCTGCCCGGCGCGCAAGCCGTCCCACAATTCTCGCTCGGCGTTGCGTTCACGGCAGAACAGTATGTATTCGCCATGTAAACGCCCAGGCATCAAAACGATGACTGCCTGAGGCTCGGGGAAACCGCTGAGGTACTGGAAGTCGCTGTCCTGACGGTAGACGTGCTCGACGTCGCGGTTGCGGATCGCAACGGCGGCGGCGGGCAGAATGGCGATGCTGTTGGGTTCCATCTGCGCCATCAGGGCCTTGCGGCGACGGCTGTATTCCGATTTCGGGATATGAATCATGGGCAGATGGCTTTCCCTGGCACGCGATTAATGCAACGACGGTTTGGCGGCTGGCGGTACATCCGCTTTTTTGGTTTCGGAGAACAGCAGCAGCGGCGCAACCCGTAGGTATTCCATGACTTCCATGTAGTCGCTTTCGCCGTCTTCGGACTCCTCCAGGGCGTCTTGCACCTGAGAAATGGCCGCCAGATCCTGCAACACTTCGGTGGCCTCGGTGCTCAGCATGCTGCTGTCACGGCAGTTCAGGCCGAAACCGCTGAGGAAGCCCTGGCACCATTGGCCCAGTGCGGCGGCGCGGTCGGCCAATGGCTCGTCATCGGTCGGCAGCAGCAGAACGACAGTCACGTCGTCGCCAGTGAGCTCGCCTTTGACCATCTCTTGCAAGCCGATCAAGGCGTTGCGGACATTATCCTGCGGCTCGTTTTCGAGTAGCTCGGCGGCATCAACCAGCCAGCCTTCGGCATCGAAGCCGGCACCGGCGCAACTGCGGCCGAGCAGCAGGCCATGCAGTTCGGCAGGCGAGACGTTATGACCGCTGGAAGTCAGCAGGGTGGCGAAGGCTTGGTACGGGGAATTCTGAATGGGCATGGGCAGCTAGGCGCCAGACGGCGCTATGTCTAGAATGAAGGCCTTGTATCCTACATCGACAGACTCGCCAAGACTATTAAAGGCTGTCCGCCAGCTACCACACACTAGACACAATCTCAGTGGACACAATGGAAGACACAGACCTGCAAGCGCTGATGGCGAGACTCGAGTTGCTAATTGACCGAGTCGAGCAACTAAAGAGTCAAAACGGACTCCTATTAGCTCAGGAAAAGACCTGGCGCGAGGAACGCGCTCACCTCATTGAAAAGAACGAAATCGCCCGGCGCAAGGTCGAATCAATGATTTCGCGCCTCAAGGCCCTGGAGCAAGACTCATGAGTTCAAGCAATAGCGTTACCGTGCAGATCCTCGATAAAGAATATTCGATCATCTGCCCCCAGGAAGAGCGCAGCAACCTGGTGAGCGCCGCCCGTTACCTGGACGGCAAGATGCGCGAAATCCGCAGCAGCGGCAAAGTCATCGGCGCCGATCGCATCGCCGTGATGGCCGCGCTGAACATCACCCACGATCTCCTGCACAAGGAAGAACGCCCGGATGTACAGGCCGGCGGCTCGACCCGTGAGCAGGTTCGCGACCTGCTGGACCGCGTCGATCTGGTGCTCGCAACCGATCCGGACGTCACCAAGGGCTGAAACGCGAAACCGCTTGGGGTATACTCGCATCACTCCCTGGGGTGCTTGCCAGTTGGCGATGTCCCTGAGCCGATTTGCTATACCCTGGAGGTTGCACGTTGGGCTGGTGTGCATGTCCGCTAGACGGAAAGCCTTAAAGCCTACTGCATCTTCCACCTTGAACTTTCGGGTTCAAGGGCTAAGTCGACAGCGGTACATCCGGGGAGCCTGATTCCAGTCCGATGCCGGTTTAAATACCGGCATCGGCTTTTTTACGGGTACGCTTTATGTACTTGCCCTTCTGAAGCCCGAATCCATGACCGAACCTGCGCTGCTGCCCCGCCCGCAACTTCGACGCATGCTGCGCAAGGCCCGCCGCGCACTGACTCCCAGTCAGCAGCGCCAGGCTGCTCGCGGGCTGTACAAGCAATTGGCCCAGCAGCCGCTGTTTCGCCGCGCAAAACATATCTCTCTGTATCTGCCCACCGACGGTGAAATCGACCCGCGTGTTTTGCTGCGTGCCGCTCAGCGTCGAGGCAAGGCGACTTATCTGCCGGTGCTCAGCGCCTGGCCACGAACCAAAATGGTGTTCCAGCGAATTCGCCCCGGTGAAAAACTGAAACCCAACCGCTTTCGTATTCTCGAACCCCGGCACAACCTCGCCCGGCAACGCAAAGTCTGGGCACTTGATCTGGTGTTGTTGCCATTGGTGGGGTTTGACGATGTCGGCGGACGCCTGGGCATGGGCGGTGGTTTCTATGATCGAAGCCTGGCGTACCTGGCACGACGTAAAAACTGGCGCAAGCCGACGCTATTGGGGCTGGCCCATGAATGTCAGAAGGTCGAACGATTGGCTCAAGCGAGCTGGGATGTGCCGTTACAGG
The DNA here is from genome assembly GCF_054897985.1 of Pseudomonas sp. LB3P25. Taxonomy (NCBI): domain Bacteria; kingdom Pseudomonadati; phylum Pseudomonadota; class Gammaproteobacteria; order Pseudomonadales; family Pseudomonadaceae; genus Pseudomonas; species Pseudomonas sp. LB3P25. The sequence continues at coordinate 6,943,742 of NZ_CM142711.1, forward strand.
GAACGGTGACAGACAAGGCGCGGTATTTCGCAGGCTAGACGCCACTGGAATCAGCGGCGTCCGAAGACAGGTTCAGCGTTTGAAGGCCGACGGTTGCTGTTGCTGCGCGATTTCGATCGGAGCGTCAGTCTTGTTGCTCCACAGGCTTTGGGCATAGCCAGTGGTCACGACGCCGAGGCCGAACAAAATAACCAAAATCCATAGTAAATCCGGTTTGCGTTTCATCGATTGCCCCCCAAAGGCACATCAACACGATGACAGCAGCGGTTTCCGTTGTAGGTGTAGGCCGTGCAGCAGCGTCAAGCTTAGAAGGCCGGCATTTTGCGACAACGTGAACCGACACGCAAACGCTGGCGTCAACCGACCGTCGGTTTGTCATAAAATTCCCCGACAACTTGCCCACCCACTTCGCAAGGAGCAAAAACCATGGCTTATTGGCTGATGAAATCCGAGCCCGACGAGCTCTCGATCAAGGGTCTGGAGACGCTTGGCAAAGCGCGCTGGGACGGGGTTCGCAACTACCAGGCACGTAATTTTCTGCGGGCCATGGCCGTGGGCGACGAGTTTTTCTTCTATCACTCCAGCTGCCCCGAACCGGGGATCGCCGGGATCGGAAAGATTGTCGAAGCCGCGTATCCGGACCCGACGGCGCTGGATCCGGAGAGCGTTTACTTCGATCCGAAATCGTCACCCGAGAAAAACGCCTGGAGCGCGATCGATGTCGCGCATGTCGAGACGTTTCCCAAGGTGCTGAAGCTGGATTATCTAAAGCAGCAGACCGCGCTGGCCGAGATGCCGCTGGTGCAGAAGGGATCGCGACTGTCGGTGATGCCGGTGACCGCGGAGCAATGGGCGGCGGTGATTGCATTACGGGCTTAAGCCATGCAGTGACTGCAAGAATGCTTTCGCGAGCAGGCTCGCTCCCACAGGGGATCTTCAGTGAATGCAGATCCATTGTGGGAGCGAGCCTGCTCGCGAAGAGGCCCGCCCGGACAGCGAAGGACTTATTGGATAATGAGGTTGTTGAACAACAGATCCTCAACCACCGGTTTGCCGGTTTCGTCGTTCATGATTTGCTGGGTCTGCTTCAGGGCCTCCTGACGCAACTTTTCCTTGGCCTCGACGTTGTTCATCGCTTCGGTAGTCTGCTGGGCAAACAACGCCACCAGTTGATTACGAATCAACGGTTCGTTGGCTTTGACCAGTTTGGTCGCTTCTTCCCCGGTCACTCGCAACGCCACATCGGCCTTGTAGACCTTGAGCTTGGGCGTACCGTCCAGCCCGTAGTTGCCCACGAACGGCGGGCTCAAGGTGATGTAATTGACCTTCGGAGCTGCACCTTCTTTGGCTTCTTCGGCCATCGCTGCCACAGGCAGAGACAGGGCCAGCAACAACATGATCCACGCTTTCACAATTCGCTCCTTATCCGGTTTGCGGTCTAGCATAACGACCCGCCGCTCAAGCACAAGCTTATGGCTGACTATCAGGGCCGGGCATGCTCGTTGACCCATCGACTCACACACCTACACTTATCGGCCATCACTCCCAAAGGAATAGCCCTGATGAAAGCCGTGCTGTGCAAAGCCTTCGGCCCTGCCGAATCGCTGGTGCTGGAAGACGTCGCCAGTCCTGTCGCGAAGAAGAATGAAATCCTGCTGGACGTGCACGCCGCCGGGGTGAATTTCCCGGACACGCTGATCATCGAGGGCAAATATCAGTTCAAACCACCCTTCCCGTTTTCCCCGGGCGGCGAAGCGGCTGGCGTGGTCAGCGAAGTAGGAGAAAAGGTCAGCCACCTCAAGGTCGGCGATCGGGTCATGGCGCTGACCGGTTGGGGCAGTTTCGCCGAACAGGTGGCCGTGCCGGGCTACAACGTGCTGCCAATCCCGCCATCGATGGACTTCAACACCGCCGCCGCGTTCAGCATGACCTACGGCACTTCGATGCACGCGCTCAAGCAACGGGGCAACCTGCAACCGGGTGAAACCTTGCTGGTACTCGGCGCTTCCGGCGGTGTCGGCCTGGCCGCCGTGGAAATCGGCAAAGCCATGGGCGCCCGCGTGATCGCCGCCGCCAGCAGCGCCGAAAAACTCGCCGTAGCCAAGGCTGCCGGCGCCGATGAGCTGATCAACTACAGCGAAACCAGCCTCAAGGACGAAATCAAGCGTCTGACCGATGGCCAGGGCGCCGACGTGATCTACGATCCGGTGGGCGGCGACCTGTTCGATCAGGCCATCCGTGCCATCGCTTGGAACGGCCGCCTGCTGGTGGTGGGCTTTGCCAGCGGTCGCATCCCTGAATTGCCGGTCAACCTCGCGCTGCTCAAAGGTGCGGCGGTGGTCGGCGTGTTCTGGGGCTCGTTTGCCCAGCGCCAGCCTCAAGACAACGCGGCGAACTTCCAGCAATTGTTTGGCTGGTTTGCCGAAGGCAAGTTGAAGCCGTTGGTGTCGCAGGTGTATCCACTGAGCAATGCAGCGCAGGCGATCAATGATCTTGGCCAGCGCAAAGCGGTTGGGAAAGTGGTGGTTCAGGTTCGCTGAGCCCAATAAAGCGGTCTGGACTTCAAATGAAGTTGTTCAGACCGCTTACTTCCCATTCAAACGAAGGACATTTCCCAAAGCCTCGTCCTACCCTGTACCGAAATGCGGCATGTAGACCTGCAAGTAACGTTTCCCACAACGCCCTACATTTACACCTGAGCGACATGTTCATAAAAGAACATGCAATCTCCTGCATTTCCCCTATTTGGCCGATGCGAACCGGTGCTATTTTCGGTAACGAAACTGTAACATTCGCATCCGCAGTCAAAACAAGAAATCTGGAGCTCTTGAATGTTTGCTTTCTTTCGTCCTGCCGCACATCAGGCTCCGTTGCCTGAAGAAAAAATAGACAGCACCTACCGACGCCTTCGCTGGCAGATCTTCGCCGGGATTTTCTTTGGCTACGCGGGTTATTACCTGCTGCGCAAGAACTTCTCCCTAGCCATGCCGTACCTGATCGACGAGGGTTACACCCGTGGTCAGCTGGGTTTGGCGATGTCGGCGATCGCGATTGCCTACGGTCTGTCGAAGTTCCTCATGGGCCTGGTGTCCGACCGCTCCAACCCGCGTTACTTCCTGCCTTTCGGCCTGCTGGTATCGGCCGGGGTGATGTTCATTTTCGGTTTCGCACCTTGGGCGACGTCCAGCGTCACCATGATGTTCATCCTGCTCTTCATTAACGGCTGGGCTCAGGGCATGGGCTGGCCACCGAGTGGCCGGACCATGGTGCACTGGTGGTCGCAGAAGGAACGCGGTGGCGTGGTGTCCGTGTGGAACGTGGCGCACAACGTCGGCGGCGGCTTGATCGGCCCGCTGTTCCTGCTCGGCATGGGCTTGTTCAATGACTGGCACGCGGCGTTCTACGTGCCGGCAGCGGTGGCTCTGGCGGTGGCGGTATTCGCCTTCATGACCATGCGCGACACCCCGCAGTCAGTTGGCCTGCCGCCCATCGAGAAGTATAAGAACGACTACCCGGAAGGCTACGACGCCAGCCACGAAGACGAATTCAGCGCCAAGGAAATCTTCGTCAAGTACGTGCTGCGCAACAAAATGCTCTGGTACATCGCCATGGCCAACGTCTTCGTCTACCTGCTGCGCTACGGCGTACTCGACTGGGCCCCGACCTACTTGAAAGAAGCCAAGGGCTTCAACGTGGATAAAACCTCGTGGGCCTACTTCTTCTACGAATGGGCGGGGATCCCGGGCACGCTGTTGTGCGGCTGGATGTCGGACAAGATCTTCCGAGGCAACCGTGGCCTGACCGGCATGGTGTTCATGGCATTGGTGACTGTTGCGACCCTGGTGTACTGGCTCAACCCGGCCGGCAACCCGACAGTGGACATGATCGCGCTGTTCTCGATCGGCTTCCTGATCTACGGCCCGGTGATGCTGATCGGTCTGCAAGCGCTGGAACTGGCGCCGAAGAAAGCCGCCGGTACTGCGGCGGGCTTCACGGGCCTGTTCGGTTACCTGGGCGGTTCGGTCGCGGCCAGTGCCGCGATGGGCTACACCGTGGACCATTTCGGTTGGGATGGCGGTTTTGTGCTGCTGGTGGGCGCTTGCCTGCTGTCGATGGCCTTTCTGGCCCCGACGCTGTGGCACAAACAAGTCGCCAGTCAGAGTCGCGAAGCAATCGCCTGATCGGCCTTTGATTTGCAGCGCTTGAGCCGCGCTTCCAGATTCCGGTCTGGCATGGCGTGGCTACGCAGGGCGTGTGCGGTCTGCTCGACATAATCGCGAGTAGTGCCGTAACGCCCGCAAGCGTTTTCGAACACGTGGCTCAGCACGTGATCCGGCAAGTTGCCCGCGTAGCTGGGCAGATGCCGCTCCAATACAAACCCTAATGCCTGAACCTGACTTCCGTCTTCAAGACGGCAGTTGAGCCAATGTGGGCGATAGGACGGGAATGGCATCTCGCGCTGCCAAAGTGCATAAAGAGAGGCTTCAAGTTGTTCTTCAGGCAAGCGATAGGCGAAGCCGCTGCAAGAACCACCGCGATCCAGACCGAATACCAGCCCAGGCACTTCGGGTGTGCCGCGATGTTCGTGGGACCACAAATACAAACCACGATGGTAGCCATGCACCCGACCGCGCACTCGCTCCACCGCTGCGCATTCAGGACGCCAGATCAGCGAGCCGTAAGCAAACAGCCACACCGGCCCGCCCTTGTGGCGCGCCATCGTCGACTGCATCGAGCTGAGTAATTGTTCGTGCGTGAGCTGCGGCCCCAGATCGAGCCGCGGAGGGTAAGCCAGATTCAAAAAAGCAGATTCAATGGCACTCATGGCGAATAGCGTTCAGCTCCCCGCGGGTAAAGAATTACTTAATAGAACGCACCGCTGTAACAATAAGGCACATATGTTTCGAGGCAATTTAAGTGCCATGGCACAGTTTTTAAATAATTACCTGAATGACATATAACCTACCGGTATTTATATAATTTTATAAATACCGATCGGCTATATGGAGAGTTATAACGATTGAGAGAGGATCAAGATCGAGGCGCGTACGCAAACACATCCGCGCGCATCTGATGAGCGTCCATCCCGGCTTCGACCAAGGCATCCAGTGTGCCGTAGACCATGGCCGGAGAGCCGCTGGCGTAGACATGCAAGGATTTCAGATCCGGGAAATCCTCACACACCGCTTCATGCAACATGCCGCAGCGCCCCTGCCAGCTGCATGAATCGCTGACGATTTTATGCAAGAACAGATTGGTCAGCTTGAGCCACTCGTCCCAATGTTCGATCTCGTAAAAATCGTCAGGACGACGCACGCCCCAATACAGATGCACCGGATGCTTGAAGCCCGTAGCACGGCAATGTTCGATCAGGCTATGGATCTGGCCCATGCCGGTGCCCGCAGCGATCAGCACCAGCGGGCCTTCCGGCAGTTCCGCCAGATGGGTGTCGCCGAACGGCATTTCGATCCGCACCATCGGGTTGCGTTGCAACTGGTCGATCAAGCTCAGCGCACTGCTTTCGCGCGCCAGCACATGGATTTCCAGATCACGCCCGCCATGCGGTGCCGAGGCCAGGGAGAACGCGGATTTCTCGCCGTTCTCGCGCTCGATCATCAAGTACTGACCGGCGTGATAACGCGGCGGCTTGCCGGCCGGTGCTCGCAGACGCACACGCCAGGTATCGCCGCCGACGTCCCTGCATTCAATGACCTGACACGACAAGCTGCGCACCGGCAATTCTCCCAGCGCGAGCACGCCATCCCACAGCACGATGCAGTCTTCCAGCGGCTCTGCAATGCAAGTGTAGAACTCGCCATGGTCGCGCACACCGCCTTCCTGTTCGACCCGCCCTTCCACCAGTAGTGCGGCGCACACATGGCAATTGCCGTTTCGACAGCTTTGCGGGCATTCATAGCCCAGACGCCGCGCGCCATCGAGAATCCGCTCGCCGGGCAGAATCTGTAGCACTGCTCCGGAGGGCTGCAAGGTTACACGCATCAATCTATTCCTAACTGATTCCAGATGGCATCGATCCGCTGGGTAACGGCTTCGTCCTTGACGATCACCCGGCCCCACTCGCGAGTGGTTTCGCCCGGCCATTTATGCGTGGCATCGAGCCCCATCTTCGAACCCAGGCCGGAAACCGGCGAGGCGAAGTCCAGGTAATCGATCGGCGTGTTGTCGATCATCACCGTGTCGCGCTTGGGGTCCATGCGCGTGGTGATGGCCCAGATCACGTCGTTCCAGTCGCGTGCGTTGATGTCGTCGTCAGTGACGATAACGAACTTGGTGTACATGAACTGTCGCAAAAACGACCAGACACCGAGCATTACCCGCTTGGCATGACCGGGATACGACTTCTTCATGGTCACGATGGCCATGCGGTACGAGCAGCCTTCGGGCGGCAGGTAGAAGTCGGTGATCTCCGGGAACTGCTTCTGCAGGATCGGCACAAACACTTCGTTCAGCGCCACACCCAGAATCGCCGGCTCATCCGGCGGACGGCCGGTATAGGTGCTGTGATAAATCGGTTTGATCCGGTGGGTGATGCGCTCGACGGTGAACACCGGGAAGCTGTCGACTTCGTTGTAGTAGCCGGTGTGGTCGCCGTACGGGCCTTCATCGGCCATCTCGCCCGGATGGATCACGCCTTCAAGGATGATCTCGGCAGTCGCCGGGACCTGCAAGTCGTTGCCACGGCACTTCACCAGCTCGGTGCGGTTGCCGCGCAACAAGCCAGCGAAAGCATATTCGGAAAGGCTGTCCGGCACAGGAGTCACCGCGCCGAGAATGGTCGCCGGGTCAGCGCCCAGCGCCACGGACACCGGGAACGGCTGGCCAGGATGCTTCTCGCACCACTCGCGGTAATCCAGCGCGCCGCCACGATGGCTGAGCCAGCGCATGATGACCTTGTTGCGGCCAATCACTTGCTGACGGTAGATGCCGAGGTTCTGGCGATCCTTGTTCGGGCCTTTGGTGACGGTCAGCCCCCAGGTGATCAGCGGACCGACGTCGCCCGGCCAGCAGGTCTGCACCGGCAGCATTGCGAGGTCGACGTCGTCGCCTTCGATGACCACTTCCTGGCACACCGCGTCTTTGACCACTTTCGGTGCCATGGCGATGATCTTGCGGAAGATCGGCAGCTTGGACCACGCATCTTTCAGGCCCTTCGGCGGCTCGGGCTCCTTGAGGAACGCCAGCAGCTTGCCGATCTCGCGCAACTCGCTGACCGCTTCCGCACCCATGCCCAGCGCCACGCGCTCAGGGGTGCCGAACAGGTTGCCGAGTACCGGGATGTCATAACCCGTGGGCTTTTCGAAAAGCAGGGCCGGACCTTTGGCACGCAGGGTGCGGTCGCAGACCTCGGTCATTTCGAGCACTGGGGACACCGGAACCTGGATGCGCTTGAGTTCGCCGCGTTTTTCCAGGCCGCTGATAAAGTCGCGCAAGTCGCGATACTGCATGCGTGAGCCTCGTGTTGGCCGTGCCGTTCGGGGGTGGCAGTTTAGCGCCGAACCCCTCTATTCAGAACCACGAACTGCCGGTTCATCAAAAATCAGATAGCAAAAAGCCGGGTTTCCCCGGCTCTAGTGCCCTGTATGGCTGTCTCTGTTAGTCAACTTCGGCGCCGCAAGCTCATATCCTGCGTTGCTGCTCCTCGCCATAGCGGGCTATGACTCGTCGCAGCGCCTTGGCTATGAGCCTGCGGCATCCGAATTTGAACTAATGAGACAGCCACACAGGGCACAGCCCTTATCGACTTACTTGCGTTTCATCGACAGGAAGAACTCATCGTTGGTCTTGGTCGTTTTCAACTTGTCGACCAGGAATTCGATGGCAGCGATTTCGTCCATCGGGTGCAGCAGCTTGCGAAGGATCCACATGCGCTGCAACTCGTCGTCGGCTGTCAGCAACTCTTCGCGGCGGGTGCCGGAACGGTTGATGTTGATGGCCGGGAAGACGCGTTTTTCGGCGATGCGACGATCCAGCGGCAGTTCCATGTTGCCCGTGCCTTTGAATTCTTCGTAGATCACTTCGTCCATCTTCGAGCCGGTTTCAACCAGCGCGGTGGCGATGATGGTCAGCGAACCGCCTTCTTCGATGTTCCGTGCAGCACCGAAGAAACGTTTCGGTTTCTCCAGGGCATGGGCATCGACACCACCGGTGAGTACTTTGCCGGAGCTCGGGATCACGGTGTTGTAGGCGCGAGCCAGACGGGTGATGGAGTCGAGCAGGATCACCACGTCCTTCTTGTGTTCGACCAGGCGCTTGGCCTTCTCGATCACCATTTCGGCAACCTGCACGTGGCGGGTTGGCGGCTCATCGAACGTCGAGGCAACCACTTCGCCGCGCACGGTGCGCTGCATTTCGGTCACTTCTTCCGGACGTTCGTCGATCAGCAATACGATCAGATGAACTTCAGGATTGTTACGCGCGATGTTGGCTGCGATGTTCTGCAGCATGATGGTTTTACCGGCTTTCGGCGGTGCAACGATCAGACCGCGCTGGCCTTTGCCGATCGGGGCGCACAGGTCGATGACACGACCGGTCAAGTCTTCGGTGGAACCGTTGCCGGCTTCCATCTTCATGCGCACGGTCGGGAACAGCGGGGTCAGGTTCTCGAAGAGAATCTTGTTTTTCGCGTTCTCAGGACGATCGTAGTTGATCGTGTCGACCTTGAGCAGCGCGAAATAACGCTCGCCTTCCTTTGGAGGACGGATCTTGCCAACGATGGTGTCACCGGTGCGCAAGTTGAAGCGACGGATCTGGCTTGGCGAGACGTAGATATCGTCTGGGCCTGCGAGATAGGAAGCGTCAGCGGAGCGAAGGAAGCCGAAGCCGTCCTGGAGAATCTCCAGCACGCCATCACCGGAGATTTCCTCGCCGCTTTTAGCGTGCTTTTTGAGCAGGGAGAAAATCACGTCCTGCTTGCGCGAACGGGCCATATTTTCTATGCCCATCTGTTCGGCCAATTCGAGCAGTTCGGTAATCGGCTTTTGCTTGAGTTCAGTCAGATTCATATAGGAATGACGTAATCATTTATGGAGGGGGGGAAATTAAGCTTTTGGCTTAATGAGGCCGCGCCGCAGAGAAGGCGACAGGATCGCGTACTTATTCGAAAAGGAGTGCGTCGGCGACGGCTAGCAGGGGGCAGTGGAGAAACCAGTGCGGGGCCGAATGTACCACCTGAGTTTCAGAGCGTCTAGCCCTCAATAACGAAAAGGCCCCGCAATGTGCGGGGCCTTTTTGATGACACTTTAAACGACGCTTAGATGTTGGCGTCGAGGAAAGCAGCCAGTTGCGACTTCGACAGTGCGCCGACCTTGGTCGCTTCAACGTTGCCGTTCTTGAACAACATCAGAGTCGGGATACCCCGCACGCCATGCTTGGCCGGGGTTTCCTGGTTTTCGTCGATGTTCAGTTTGGCAACGGTCAGCTTGCCTTTGTAGGTTTCAGCAATTTCGTCCAGAACAGGAGCGATCATTTTGCAAGGGCCGCACCATTCAGCCCAGTAGTCGACCAGTACAGCGCCTTCGGCCTTGAGGACGTCGACGTCGAAGCTAGCGTCGGTGACGTGTTTAATAAGATCGCTGCTCATGGAAGTCTCCAGGTTGTAAGCAAAAAAACGTGGCCCATCATAGCCGCCCTTCCCTCGTTCAGGAAGGTGCAGATGATTGAGTCTCGCTATGGTGCCGCATGAGTTTGGGTATAGACCAAGTCACGAGGTGGCGGGAGCGACGAAGGCAATTGCGGTGCGCAGGGCTGCATTGCGCACATGCTCCTGCATGGCCTTCTGCGCCGCGCCAGACGCACGCCGGGCCAGTGCGCGGAGGATTTTGCGGTGTTCCTGCCAGGTTTCCATGGCCCGCTCTGCCCGGATGAACGGTAGCTTTTGGCTCTCTAGAAAAATGTCGGCGCTGGCCGTCAGAATGCTCAGCATCGCCTGATTGCCACTCGCCAGCAGGATGCGTCGGTGAAACTCGAAATCCAGTCGCGCCGCTGCCTCGAAGTCGCCGGCCTTCAATTCGATGCGCATGGCGGCGACGTTATCTTCCAGTGCATCGAGCTCGTGAGTACTCAGGGTCGCCGCCGCCAAACCGGCGGCGAAGCCTTCCAGGGCATAACGCAACTGGAAAATATCCAGCGGCGAGGCCTGGGCCGCGAACGGCCAACTCAGTGCCACATCGGACCGAGGCAAATCCACCGGAGACTGCACGAACACGCCTTTACCCGGCTGGATGCTGATCACGCCCAGCGCACTCAGCGACGACAACGCCTCTCTCAGCGACGCCCGGCTGACCCCTAATTGCACCGCCAAATCCCGTTGCGAGGGCAAGGCATCCCCCGGCCCGAAACCCTGCTCGGTGATCAGTTTGCGGATGGCTTGCAACGCCACTTCAGGTACGGCGCGGGAGATCGAGTTCATGGTTTTTCAGAGAAACCGGGCTAATGAGCGGCTAGTTGTAAAGCTATTCGCGACGCCCGGCAAGTCGTGCCCCATGGGGGTTCGGCGAATTCCGGCGATGCGCTATCAGGGTGCGAAACCGCGCGCGACTGTTCAGACCAGTAAGACCGAGTGACACCAGCAAAACCGTGGCCTTGCGCCCCCAAAAACCGATGTTGGCATGGCCCATGCTCTGTCGATCCGCAGAATTCATTCCTCGCCGATTCGGAGATTTGCCATGACCCAGCGTTACAGCGCCCTCCTCGCAGCCTTGTTTGCCAGCCTGATGCTGAGCCAGGCGCCCGCCCACGCCGACGGTCTGGAGGATGTGGTCAAGCGCGGCATCCTCAAGGTTGCCGTGCCTCAGGACTTCCCGCCCTTCGGCTCGGTCGGCCCGGACATGAAACCGCGCGGCCTGGACATCGATACGGCAAAACTGCTGGCCGACCAACTCAAGGTCAAACTCGAACTGACCCCGGTCAACAGCACCAACCGCATCCCGTTCCTGACCACCGGCAAGGTCGATCTGGTGATCTCCAGCCTCGGCAAGAACCCCGAGCGCGAGAAGGTTATCGACTTCTCCCGTGCCTACGCGCCGTTCTACCTCGCCGTATTCGGTCCGCCGGATGCCGACATCAAAAGCCTGGACGACCTCAAGGGCAAAACCATCAGCGTCACCCGTGGCGCCATCGAAGACATCGAGCTGACCAAAGTCGCGCCCGAAGGTGTGACCATCAAGCGCTTCGAAGACAACAACTCGACCATCGCCGCTTACCTCGCCGGGCAAGTTGATCTGATCGCCAGCGGCAACGTGGTGATGGTGGCTATCAGTGAGCGCAACCCGAAACGTGTGCCGGCGCTGAAAGTGAAGCTCAAGGATTCGCCGGTCTACGTCGGCGTGAACAAAAACGAGCCGGCGCTGCTGGACAAGGTCAACCAGATCCTCGCCACCGCCAAGACCGACGGCGCGCTGGAGAAGAACTCCCGGACCTGGCTCAAAGAGCCGCTACCGGCCGATCTCTGATCGTCGCGCGACGCCGTTTAAACAAGGAGCCTAAACATGGCTTATCAGTTCGATTTCATACCGGTGGTGCAAAACACCGACCTGTTGCTGCGCGGTGCGTTGTTCACCCTTGAACTGACGGCCATCGGCGCGGTGCTCGGGGTGGGTCTGGGCATCGTCGGGGCGCTGGTGCGGGCGTGGAACATCCGCCCGTTCGCCGGCATTTTTGGGGTCTACGTCGAGTTGATCCGCAACACGCCGTTTCTGGTGCAGCTGTTTTTCATCTTCTTCGGCCTGCCGTCACTGGGCGTGCAGATTTCGGAATGGCAGGCAGCGGTGCTGGCGATGGTGATCAACCTCGGCGCCTATTCCACCGAGATCATCCGCGCCGGCATCCAAGCGATCCCCCGAGGACAGTTGGAAGCTGCCGCCGCGTTGGCGATGACCCGTTTTGAAGCGTTCCGCCACGTGGTCCTGCTGCCAGCGCTGGGCAAGGTCTGGCCGGCGCTGAGCAGCCAGATCATCATCGTCATGCTGGGTTCGGCGGTCTGCTCGCAGATCGCCACCGAAGAGCTGAGCTTCGCCGCCAACTTCATTCAGTCGCGCAACTTCCGCGCCTTTGAAACCTACGCCCTGACCACGCTGGTCTACCTGTGCATGGCGCTAATGATCCGCCAATTGCTGAACTGGATCGGTCGCCGCTACATAGCCAGGAGCAGCCAATGAGCGATTTCACGTTCTGGGATGTCGTTCGCAACCTGCTCACGGGCCTGCAATGGACACTGGCGCTGTCGCTGGTGGCGTTTATCGGCGGTGGATTGATCGGCTTGCTGATCATGGTCATGCGCATTTCGAAAAAATCCCTGCCCCGCAGCTTCGCACGCACCTATATCGAACTGTTCCAGGGCACGCCGCTGTTGATGCAGCTGTTTCTGGTGTTCTTCGGCGTGGCGTTGGCCGGGGTGGAGATCTCGCCGTGGATGGCGGCGGCGATTGCCCTGACGCTGTTCACCAGCGCCTACCTGGCGGAGATCTGGCGCGGTTGCGTCGAGTCGATCCCCAACGGCCAGTGGGAAGCTTCATCAAGCCTGGCGCTCAATCCTCTGGAGCAACTGCGCTACGTGATCCTGCCGCAAGCGCTGCGCATCGCCGTGGCACCGACGGTGGGCTTCTCCGTGCAGGTGGTCAAAGGCACCGCCGTCACCTCGATCATCGGCTTCACCGAACTGACCAAGACCGGCGGCATGCTCGCCAACGCGACCTTCGAACCGTTCATGGTCTACGGCCTCGTGGCCCTCGGTTACTTTCTGCTCTGCTACCCCTTGTCCCTCAGTGCGCGCTATCTGGAAAGGAGACTGCATGCCTCTGCTTAGAATTTCCGCTCTGCATAAATATTACGGCGATCACCATGTGCTCAAAGGCATCGACCTGAGCGTCGAGGAAGGCCAGGTGGTGGCGATCATCGGTCGCAGCGGCTCGGGAAAATCCACCTTGCTGCGCACCCTCAACGGCCTGGAATCGATCAACGACGGCGTGATTGAAGTCGACGGCGACTACCTCGACGCCGCCCGTGCCGATCTGCGCAGCTTGCGACAAAAAGTCGGAATGGTGTTTCAACAGTTCAACCTGTTTCCGCACCTGACGGTCGGCGAAAACGTGATGCTCGCGCCGCAGGTGGTGCAGAAAGTGCCGAAAGCCAAAGCGGCCGAACTGGCGCGGGAGATGTTGGAGCGGGTCGGGCTGGGGGAGAAATTCGATGCCTTCCCGGATCGATTGTCTGGCGGGCAGCAACAGCGGGTGGCGATTGCCCGGGCGCTGGCGATGTCGCCGAAGGTCTTGCTGTGCGATGAGATTACCTCGGCGCTGGACCCGGAATTGGTCAATGAAGTGTTGAGCGTGGTTCGGCAACTGGCCAAGGAAGGGATGACGTTGATCATGGTCACCCATGAAATGCGCTTTGCGCGCGAGGTTGGGGATAAGTTGGTGTTCATGCATCAGGGCAAGGTGCATGAGGTCGGGGATCCGAAGATTCTGTTCGCGAATCCGCAGACGGCGGAGTTGGCGAATTTTATCGGGACGGTTGAAGCGGCGGTGAGCTGAAAGATCTTTAGCGCCTGTAAGGCCGCCTTCGCGAGCAGGCTCGCTCCCACATTGGTTCTGCGTCAGCCGTGGTCTTGAGGATGGCTCGCAACCCTGTGGGAGCGAGCCTGCTTGCGAATGACCGCGCAGCGGTCACCAGCATAACTGCGCAGGATCAAGGCATTGAACGCTACGCGTTGGCGGGAGCGTTTGATCGTGGCACGATGTCGAGGTTATCGACCGAGACCCCCTGACCATGCCGCAATCCCAAGCCAAGAATCTGTCCCTGATCGCCGCAATCGACCTGGGCTCCAACAGCTTTCACATGGTCGTGGCCAAGGCCCAGAACGGCGAAATCCGTATTCTCGAACGTCTCGGGGAGAAGGTTCAGCTGGCCGCCGGCATCGACGATGAGCGACAGCTCAGTGAAGAATCCATGCAACGCGGGCTCGATTGCCTGAAGCGTTTTGCCCAACTGATCAACGGTATGCCGCCTGGCGCCGTGCGGATCGTCGGCACCAACGCCCTGCGTGAAGCCCGTAACCGTGGCGAATTTATCCGCCGCGCTGAAGAAATCCTCGGCCACCCGGTGGAAGTCATCTCCGGCCGTGAAGAAGCACGCCTGATCTACCTCGGCGTGTCCCACACCCTCGCCGACACCCCGGGCAAGCGCCTGGTGGCCGACATCGGCGGCGGCAGTACCGAATTCATCATCGGCCAGCGCTTCGAACCGCTGCTGCGCGAAAGCCTGCAAATGGGCTGCGTCAGTTTCACCCAGCGCTATTTCAAGGACGGCAAGATCACCCCGGCTCGCTACGCACAGGCGTACACCGCGGCGCGGCTGGAGATCATGAGCATCGAGCATGCCCTGCATCGGCTGACCTGGGATGAAGCCATCGGCTCCTCGGGCACCATCCGCGCCATCGGCCTGGCGCTGAAGGCCGGCGGTCATGGCACCGGCGAGGTCAACGCCGAAGGCCTAGCCTGGCTCAAGCGCAAGCTGATCAAACTTGGCGACGTCGAGAAGATCGACTTCGAAGGCATCAAGCCTGACCGCCGAGCGATCTTCCCTGCCGGCCTGGCGATTCTCGAAGCGATCTTCGACGCGCTCGAGCTGCAACGCATGGATCACTGTGAAGGCGCCCTGCGCGAAGGCGTGCTCTATGACCTGTTGGGCCGTCATCATCATGAAGACGTCCGTGAGCGCACCCTCAGCTCGTTGATGGAGCGTTATCACGTCGATCTGGAACAAGCGGCGCGGGTTGAGCGCAAGGCGTTGCATGCCTTCGATCAAGTGGCTGAGGATTGGGATCTGGATGACGGCGTCTGGCGCGAATTGCTCGGCTGGGCCGCCAAGGTCCATGAAGTGGGCCTGGACATCGCTCACTATCACTACCACAAGCACGGCGCCTACCTGATCGAGCACTCGGACCTGGCCGGGTTCTCCCGCGAAGACCAACTGATGCTCGCGCTACTGGTGCGTGGCCACCGCCGCAATATCCCCAAGGACAAGTTTGCCGAGTTCGGCGATGAAGGCATCAAGCTGATTCGCCTGTGCGTGCTGCTGCGCTTTGCGATTCTGTTCCATCACATCCGCGGCACCCAGGAAATGCCTCAGGTCTTGCTGCAGGCCAATGGCGACAGCCTGGATGTGTTGTTCCCGGAAAACTGGCTGGACGAAAACCAGCTGACCCAAGCTGACTTCGGCCTGGAGGCGGAATGGCTGACCCGTGTTGGCTTCGTGCTCAACGTTCGCTAACACCAACTCTGTGGTGAGGGGATTTATCCCCGTTCGGCTGCGAAGCAGTCGTGAAGTCCGTGAATGCGGTCTGCCTGATGTACCACTGCGGCAGTTTTTGGGGCTGCTTCGCAGCCCAACGGGGATAAATCCCCTCACCACAGAATCCCCTCACCACAGTTATGTAGCCACAAACAAAAATGGCGATCCGCAGGGATCGCCATTTTTTTATTAGCCGATGTTTGCGTTATCGGACCGCAAGAATCGGGCTACCCAAACGCTCCAGCAGTGTTGCCTGGGCGCTGCGCGGGTTCTGGTTACCCGTCGGTGTGTTGCGGATGTAACGGCCGTCCGCCTGCAGGCTCCAGCTGTGAGTGTTATCGGTGAGATAAAGCTCCAGCTCTTTCTTGACCCGCATGATCAGCTTCTTACCCTCGACCGGGAAGCAAGTCTCGACGCGCTTGTCGAGGTTGCGCTCCATCCAGTCGGCGCTGGACAGGAACATCTGCTCTTCGCCGCCATTGAGGAAGTAGAAGACCCGGGTGTGCTCCAGGAAGCGACCGATGATCGAGCGCACGTGGATGTTGTGCGATACCCCGGCGATGCCCGGACGCAGGCAGCACATGCCACGCACCACCAGATCGATACGCACCCCGGACTGACTGGCCTTGTACAGCGCGCGGATGATCTTCGGATCGGTCAGCGAGTTGAACTTGGCGATGATGTGCGCCGGTTTGCCGTCGAGGGCGAACTGGGTCTCCCGGGCAATCATGTCGAGCATGCCCTTTTTCAGCGTGAAGGGCGCGTGCAGCAGCTTCTTCATGCGCAAGGTTTTACCCATGCCGATCAGCTGGCTGAACAGTTTGCCGACGTCTTCGCACAAGGCGTCGTCGGACGTCAGCAAGCTGTAGTCGGTGTACAGACGGGCGTTGGCCGCGTGGTAGTTGCCGGTCCCCAAGTGGGCGTAACGGACAATCTCGCCGGCCTCGCGACGCAAAATCAGCATCATCTTGGCGTGGGTCTTGAAGCCGACCACGCCGTAAATCACCACCGCGCCGGCCGCTTGCAGACGGCTGGCCAGTTGCAGGTTGGACTCTTCGTCGAAGCGCGCACGCAACTCGATCACCGCAGTGACTTCCTTGCCGTTACGCGCCGCATCGACCAGCGCATCGACGATTTCCGAGTTGGCGCCGGAGCGGTACAGGGTCTGACGGACCGCCAATACATGCGGGTCCTTGGCCGCCTGGCGCAGCAGGTCGACCACCGGGGTGAAGGACTCGAACGGGTGCAGCAACAGGATGTCCTGCTTGCTGATCACACTGAAAATGTTCTCGCTGTTTTGCAGCAGTTTCGGGATCTGCGGGGTGAACGGCGTGTATTGCAGCGCTCGCTGGCTGTCCAGACCGGTGATGCTGAACAGGCGGGTCAGGTTGACCGGACCGTTGACCTGATACAGCTCGGTCTCGTGCAGGTTGAACTGCTTGAGCAAGTAGTCGGACAAGTGTTTCGGGCACGTATCGGCAACTTCCAGACGCACCGCGTCACCGTAGCGACGGGAGAACAACTCGCCGCGCAGGGCGCGGGCCAGGTCTTCTACATCTTCGGTGTCGACGGCAAGGTCGGCGTTTCGGGTCAGACGGAACTGGTAGCAGCCCTTGACCTTCATGCCCTGGAACAGGTCATCGGCGTGAGCGTGGATCATCGACGACAGGAACACGTAGTTGTCGCCCGAGCCGCCCACTTCTTCCGGCAACTTGATCACGCGCGGCAGCAGACGTGGAGCCGGGATGATCGCCAGACCGGAATCGCGCCCGAAGGCGTCGATACCTTCGAGTTCGACGATGAAGTTCAGGCTCTTGTTCACCAGCAACGGGAACGGGTGCGTCGGGTCGAGACCAATCGGAGTAATGATCGGCGCGATCTCGTCGCGGAAATAGCGGCGCACCCAGGTTTTGATCTTGGTGGTCCAGTGACGCCGACGGATGAAACGGACCTGATGCTTTTCCAGTTCCGGCAACAGAATGTCGTTGAGGATCGCGTACTGACGGTCGACGTGACCATGCACCAGTTCGCTGATGCGGGCCAGGGCCTGGTGCGGTTGCAAGCCATCGGCGCCAGCCTGTTCACGGGCGAAGGTGATCTGCTTCTTCAGGCCGGCCACACGAATTTCGAAGAACTCGTCCAGGTTGCTGGAGAAGATCAGCAGAAACTTCAGCCGCTCCAGCAATGGGTAGGACTCATCCAGCGCCTGCTCCAGCACGCGGATGTTGAACTGCAGTTGCGAGAGCTCGCGATGGATGTACAGGCTGCTGTCATCCAGGCCGGGAATGGCAATCGCTGGCGCCGCTATTGCGGGCTCGGCCACCACCGCGGGTGGAGCAGGCTCCAGTTCCGGTGGGGTTTCGGCGATTTGCTCCACCACAGGTTGAGCATCTTTTACGGCAACTTCAGTGAGTACTTCGGTATTCATCGAATGTTCCTGGGAGGGCTATTTTTGCTCTCGTAACAATTGAGCAGCACGGACGGCAAAGTAAGTCAGGATGCCATCAGCGCCTGCACGTTTAAAAGCGGTCAGGGATTCGAGGATAACCCCTTCGCTCAACCAGCCATTCTGGATCGCCGCCATGTGCATGGCATATTCACCGCTGACCTGATAAACAAAGGTCGGCACTTTAAATTCTTCTTTGACCCGGTAGAGGATGTCCAGATACGGCATGCCTGGCTTGACCATGACCATGTCCGCGCCTTCTGACAAGTCGGCCGCCACTTCATGCAGGGCTTCGTTGCTGTTGGCCGGGTCCATCTGATAGGAGGCCTTGTTGGCCTTGCCCAGGTTCAGCGCCGAACCGACCGCATCGCGGAACGGGCCGTAATAGGCGCTGGCGTACTTCGCCGAGTAGGCCATGATCCGTACGTTGACGTGATCGGCCAGTTCAAGCGCTTCGCGAATCGCCTGGATGCGACCGTCCATCATGTCCGACGGGGCCACCACCTGAGCGCCGGCTTCGGCGTGGGACAGCGCCTGCTTGACCAGTGCGTCGACGGTGATGTCGTTCTGCACGTAGCCGTCTTCGTCGAGGATACCGTCCTGGCCATGGGTGGTGAACGGGTCCAGAGCGACGTCAGTGATCACCCCCAGTTCCGGGAATCGATCGCGCAGAGCACGGGTGGCGCGCTGGGCAATGCCGTTGGGGTTCCAGGCTTCGGCGGCGTCCAGAGATTTGAGCTCCGGCGGCGTCACCGGGAACAACGCCAATGCAGGAATCCCCAGCTCGACCCACTTGGCCGCTTCTTCAAGCAAGAGATCGATGGTCAGGCGCTCGACACCCGGCATCGAGGCCACCGCTTCGCGACGGTTTTCACCGTCCAGCACAAACACCGGCAGGATCAGATCGTCGACGGTCAGAACGTTTTCACGGACCAGTCGACGCGAAAAATCATCACGGCGATTGCGACGCAGGCGGGTTGCAGGAAACAAACGGTTGGCGGGGGTAAAGCTCACGGCAGACTCCTGAGCCCGCGCTGGCGGGCGAGCGTGACAGTTATAAGCGGCCATTATGACCAACGTATTACAGTTGTGTGCACCCCTGTGACAGGTAGTCGCATTCCATTGTCCTTGTAGGAAATGTTCACGTCGAGACACATTTGGACACTTTCATGAATGTTCCCGAAGGGTTAGGCTGCGCGTTCATTTCGCCAGCATCCAGACAATGCTCCAACAATTTCTTCAGGAATTCGGCTACTTCGCCCTCTTTCTCGGCACGTTTTTCGAAGGCGAAACCATTCTGGTGCTCGCAGGCTTCCTCGCGTTCCGCGGATACATGGACCTCAAAGTGGTCATGATCGTGGCGTTCCTCGGCAGTTATGCCGGTGATCAGCTGTGGTATTTCCTGGGGCGCAAGCACGGCCGCAAGTTGCTGGCACGCAAACCGCGCTGGCAAATGATGGGTGATCGGGCGCTGGAACATATCCGCAAGCACCCGGACATCTGGGTGCTGAGCTTCCGATTTGTCTATGGCCTGCGCACGGTGATGCCGGTGGCGATCGGCCTGTCGGGCTATCCGCCAGGACGTTATCTGCTGCTCAACGGGATTGGTGCCGCGATCTGGGCCGCGGCGCTGGCTGCCGCCGCCTATCACTTCGGTGCGGTACTCGAAGGCATGCTCGGCAGCGTCAAAAAGTACGAGCTGTGGGTGCTCGGCGCCCTGCTGATACTGGGCTTTTGCCTGTGGTTGCGCCGGCGTCTCAAGAATGCCCGTCTGGCGAAGAAGATCTACGCCGACGAGCAGGCCGAACTGGCCAAATCTGTCGAGACTAAGACGCCAGTCGAGTGAAACGGTTTCTGCAACAGTAGAGACCGATACCGCTGAGCAGGCTGTAACTCAGCAGGCCGACCCAGCCTGCCGCGCTGGCCGGCCACAGGCCAACGATCGGTGCCAGCCACACCAGCGGCACATTCGACGCCAGGCGCAGCAGTTCCAGCTTCAGCGCCCACGGGCGATTCTCCAGGGCCACACCCAACGTAAACAAACCCAACGCTACGGCACTCCAGCCCAGCACCAGCGCGGCTGTCGGTAAATGCTGCTCCAGGTTCATCAAATAGCTGCCCAGCGCAATGTAGACGCAGAACTGCAACGCGACATACAACTGCTGACGCCCGTCCAGCGGCACCTCGAATTTACGGAACTGACTCAGGTCTGGCTTGTTCATCGGGTACTTGGCCGCCACGTCCGCCGGCCGCCACCCGGTACGCATGAACCAGATGCGCAGCTTGTCCCATTTGCTTTGCGCACGCCGCGCGTCATCCCACAGCTGCGCGTAGAACTGCACGTTCGCCCACAACGGATTCCAGCTCGCCAGCGGCGTGGTCACGCCGAAAATCACCGGCTCGTTGTCGTCTTCTTCCTGGAACGAGCCGAATAGACGGTCCCAAATAATGAACACCCCGCCGTAGTTGCGATCCATGTAGAGAGCGTTCTGTGCATGGTGAGCCCGATGATTGGACGGCGTGACGAAGAACCACTCGAACCAGCCGAGCTTGGGAATGTGTTTGGTATGCACCCAGAATTGGTACAGCAAGTTCAGCGAGGCGACGCTGACAAACACCAGCAGCGGCACGCCGAGCACGGCCATCGGCAGGTAGAAGATCCAGCTCAGCAGGAAGCCGGTACTGGTCTGGCGCAGCGCCGTGGACAGGTTGTAGTCCTCGCTCTGGTGATGCACCGAATGCGCCGCCCAGAGGATGTTGCGTTCGTGACCCATGCGATGCAGCCAGTAGTAGCAGAAGTCGTAGAGGACAAAGGCGAATACCCAGACCCAAACGTTGTCGGCCGAGAGTTCGAAAAGCGCCAGGTGCTTAACGGCAAACGCATACGTCACCAGCCCGACGCCTTTGGTCAACAGGCCGGTGGTGGTCGACAGCACGCCGGTGCTCATGCTGTTGATCGCGTCCGCCACGCGATAATTGCTCACTCCGCGCCAACGGTCGGCCAGCAGTTCGACGGCAATCAGCACAAAGAAAAACGGCACCGCATACAGAATGAAGTCCATGACGCGCCCTGATCGGAATCTTGAGGACAGATCCTAGGTGTAGCCGCGAATTAACCCTATGGCAACGAGTGACAAATTAGTGGACATTTAACGCCATGAATCTGGAGAAAAGCCCATGAGCAAAAAAATTGCAGTGATCCTATCCGGCTGTGGCGTGTACGACGGCGCCGAGATCCACGAAAGCGTGATCACCCTGCTGCGTCTGGACCAGCGGGGTGCTGAGGTGCAGTGTTTCGCACCGAACATCGCGCAGCTGCACGTGATCAATCACTTGACCGGCGAAGAAATGCCCGAGTCACGCAACGTACTGGTGGAATCGGCGCGGATAGCCCGAGGTAACATCAAGGATATCCGCGAAGCGGACGTTGAAGACTTCGATGCGCTGATCGTTCCGGGCGGTTTCGGGGCGGCCAAGAACCTGTCGAACTTCGCCGTCGAAGGCGCCGGCTGCACCGTGCAACCAGAAGTCCTGGCGTTGGCTGAAGCCTTTGCCGAGGCCGGCAAACCGGTCGGGCTGATCTGCATCTCGCCGGCGCTCGCGGCGAAGATCTATGGACCGGGCGTGACCTGCACCATCGGCACCGACGCCGATACCGCAGCCGCCATGAACAAGATGGGCGCCACCCACAAAGATTGCGCGGTGAGCGACATCGTCGAAGACAAGGCCCGCAAACTGGTGTGCACCCCGGCTTATATGCTGGCGCAGAGCATCAGTGAAGCGGCTTCGGGCATCAACAAACTGGTCGACCGGGTACTGGAACTGACCCACGAAAACGACGCCTGACATTGTTCGATAAAGGGCTTTTGTGGCGAGGGAGCTTGCTCCCGCTCGGCTGCGCAGCAGTCGTGACATCGGGTGACGCGGTCTTCCAGGAAGAACCGTAGTGGATGGTTTTGGGGCTGCTTCGCAACCCAGCGGGAGCAAGCTCCCTCGCCACAGGAACAGTGTTCGTTCAGGCTTTGCGGGAAAGCCGCGTGAGTATCCGGTCCAGCGCATTGGCAAACGCCTGCTTCTCACGCTCGCCAAACGGCGCTGGCCCGCCGCTCATCTGCCCCTGCTCACGTAGATCGGTGAACAGGTTACGCACCGCCAACCGATCGCCCATGTTCTGCGCATCGAACTCTTTGCCCCGTGGATCCAGCGCCGCAACGCCCTTTTTCACCAGACGGTCGGCCAGCGGCACATCGCTGCAGATCACCAGCTCACCCGGCACCGCATGTTCCACCAGGTAGTCGTCGGCGGCATCCGGACCACTCGGCACCACGATCAGCTTCACCAGGGCCAAGCCCGGCTTGATCTGCGGCTGACCAGCCACCAGCACCACTTCGAACTGGCGCTTGAGGGCGAACTTCACCACCAGATCCTTGGCCGCCCGCGGGCAGGCGTCGGCATCGATCCACACACGCATTTTGTTGTCCTCTTCCAAAAAAAATCGCGAGCAAGCTCGCTCCCACAGGTTATACGCAATCCTGTGGGAGCGAGCTTGCTCGCGATTGTGAGCGCAGCAAATGCTTTTAAGAAACCTGCACCCGCCGCTTCTCAGCCAGCCGACTACGGCTATACAGCACGATGATCGCGATAATCGCCACCGCCTGCGCACTCAGCGAATACGCATCAGCGTGGATCCCCAGCCAGTCGAAGTCAAAGAACGGCACCGGCCGGGTGCCGAAAATCCCGGCTTCCTGCAACGCCTTCACGCCATGCCCGGCAAACACCACCGACAACGCGCACAGCAGGCCGGCATTGATACTGAAAAACAGCGACAGCGGCAGCTTCGCCGAGCCACGCAGAATCACCCAAGCCAGACCGACCAGCAACACCAACGCCGTCGCACCACCCGCCAGTACCGCGTTATGGCCCGCTGGACCTGCCTGCAGCCACAAGGTCTCGTAGAACAGAATCACTTCAAACAGCTCGCGATACACCGAGAAGAACGCCAGCGTCGCAAACCCGAAACGCCCACCGCCGCCCACCAGACTGCTCTTGATGTAATCCTGCCAGGCCGCCGCGTGACGACGGTCGTGCATCCACACGCCGAGCCAAAGCACCATGACGGCGGCAAACAACGCCGTCGCACCTTCCAGCAATTCGCGTTGCGAGCCGCTCACATCGATCACATACGCCGCCAACGCCCAAGTCCCGATGCCAGCCAGCAGCGCCAGACCCCAACCGACGTTGACGCTGCGCACCGCCGATTGCTGGCCGGTGTTGCGCAGGAACGCGAGGATCGCCGCCAGCACCAGAATCGCTTCCAGGCCTTCGCGCAACAGAATCAACAAACCGGAGATGTAGCTCAGAGACCAGCTCAATCCATCGCTGCCCAGCAGGCCGGCAGACGTCTTCAACTTGGCCTTGGCCGCGTCCAGACGCTGCTGGACCTGGGGCACCGGCAAACCGTCCTGCAACGACTGACGGTAAGCCATCAGCGATTTTTCAGTGTCTTTACGCACATTGGCGTCGACGTTATCCAAAGAACTTTCGACCAGTTCGAAACCTTCCAGATAAGCCGCCACCGACAGGTCATAGGCCTGATCGTGATCACCGGCACGGTAGGCTAAGAGGCTCTTGTCCAGCGTTGCGGCGGTGTAGTCGAGCAACTGCGCCGGGCCACGCTTGACCTGCGGCGGTTGCGCCCGCTGCGCACGGAAGGTCGCCGCCGCTTGCGGCCCCTCGGCGACCTGCACTTCTGCGGGAGTCTGACGGGCCAGGTCGGCGATGTTGTAGGTCTTTTCGGATTTTGCAGCTGTCGGGTCGGCGCTGAAGTTGGCGATGTAGGTCGCCAGGTCCCAACGCTGACGATCGTCCAACTGATCGGCGAAGGCGGGCATGTCGGTGCCTTCGACGCCGAGGCCCAAGGTGTTGTAGATCGCGTAGAGGCTCAGGTGATCCAGCCGCGCCGTGTCACGCAGATTAGACGGTGGCGGTATCAGACCGACACCTGCCGGGCCATCCCCGGCACCCGCGTCGCCGTGGCAAACCGAACAATGCTGAGCGTACAGCGGCGCACCACGGGTCGGATCCGGCGTAATGATCGGCGCCTGGCTGACTTCATAGGTCACCGCCAGCTTCGCACCGAGTTGCCGTGCCTGACGGGCGACGTCCGTTGCGTCCCGACGCGCAGCGATGGCGGTGCGCAGCAAGCTGATGCCCTGCTCCAGTCCGGCTTTTTCCGGTTTGGCCGGCATCGCGGCGATCAAGCCTTGCAGCGCCTTGATAAATTCCAGCTGCTCTTGGTACTCGGACTCATTAATGACCTTGCCCGCTTGCACCGTTTCCGGGTAATCCGCGCCGATGTAATCGAGCAAATGCAGCGCTTGTGGCGCGCCTTCCACGGTGTCGGCCAGCAGGTTGAAACTGCACAGGGCAAACAGCGGCAATACCAACCAGGCCAGGAAACGGGACGGGGCAGTCATGAATGAATCTCAATTGGAAATACGAAGTAACACATTGTTCACTTCCAATGACTTTCACTCAAGCTTTGTCTGCGGCGGCCGCTGAGGTAGAGGAACAAAGTGCCATCATCCAAGTCTATAATTTGCCGCCTCATGGCGGCTTGTTTTCAAGGAAGACACACAGCAAATGGCCACCCGCCTGCGCTTCATATTTGTACTCAGTGCCTGTTTGCTACTGAGCGGCTGTCCCACCCTGCGTGACTACAACGCGGAGCTGGGCGAAACACTCGAGTATTTCAAGGCCGGGCAGCTCGACGGTGCGGTTGCCGTACTCGACCGCAACAATCCCATTCCCCCGGGCGACTTGCTTTACCACTTCGAAAAAGGCGAATTGCTGCGCCTCACCGGCAATTTCCCCGACAGTTATCAACATTGGGACTACGCCGACCGGTTGATCGAAGGGTGGGACAATTCGCCCATGTTCGTCCCCTTCAAAAAATTCACCGAGTTCAACAGTTACAGCGCCAACGACAAGGTGCGCTTATACGATGGCTACGATTTCGAGAGAGTCGCCCTAACCACGCAAATGGCCCTGATGCTGCTCTCCGGCTCTGAAACGGAACTGGCGCGCGTCATGATCAAGAAAACCCACGAGCGCGAAGCAACCATTGCCGACAAACGTGACAAGCAATACCTGGAACTGGAAAACCAGGCGAAGGAAGAAGGGGCCGCGATGAAATTCCAGGACCTTCAGGGCTACCCGGTAGCGACCCTCGACGCCCCCGAAGTGATCGCGCTGAAGAACAGCTACCAGAGTGCGTTCAGCCATTACCTCGCCGGCTTCATTTATGAATCGTTGAACGAGAAAGACCTCGCCGCGCCGGGCTATCGCCAGGCCATCGAGCTGCGCCCCAATACGCCGCTGCTCGAACAAGCCTTGCGCAACCTGGCCAAATCCCCGCTGAAGGCCGGCGAGGTCGACGTTCTGCTGATCGTGCAAACCGGCCTGGCGCCGGCGCGCAGTTCGGTGCGCGTGCCGATTTCGGTGGACGTCGAAGGTGAAACCTACATCACCAACATGTCGTTCCCGATCCTCGTCCCCGACACCTCCACGCCACCGGTGGACTTCATCATGGTGGACAGCAAAAAACACAAGCTGACATTGCTCAACAGCTTTGGTGATATGTCGCGGCGCACCTTGCGTGATGACATGCCGGGTATTATCCAGCGCACGCTCCATCGTGCCCGGTCCAATGTCGAATACCTGGCCTATCTGAAAAAGCACAGACCCGAAAAGCTTGAGGAAACGCTCCTGCAGCAGCTTCAACGCGAGGATGCCGATACCCGCGGCTGGCGTACGTTGCCGGACAAGACGCTGGTCGCCCGCCTGCGGCTCAAGAAAGGCCAGCACCAACTGACGCTGCCCAACGCACCGGACGCTGCACCGGTCAGGTTCAAGCTGGATCAGACACATCAAGCCTTCAGCCTGCGCGCGGTGGGTGACCGCCGATTCGCCGCCGATGTCACCCTGCAGCTCGATACCCTTCCCGCACCGCAGGCTGCAATCAGCCCTGCCCAACCCTGAACGGAGATTTTCATGGGATTGAAATGCTTCGCCGTTGTCGCGCTGGCCCTGTTGGCCGGTTGCGCCACCCCGCCACCTCCGCCGGAACCGGGCAGTGCCGCCAGCAAAGTCATGGCCACCGGACCGATCGAGAACGTGGCCATCGGCCCGATGCGCATGGCCAGGGAAAACGGTTTCCTGACCATCAACACGCAGTTGAGCAACACTGACACCCACAACCGAACGCTGTATTACCGCTATCTTTGGCTGGGACCGGAAGGCTTTCCCGTGGCCGAAGCCGACACCTGGAAAAGCCTGACCCTGTATGCCGAGCAGACCAGCTTCCTGCCGGCCATCGCTCCCGTGCCCCAAGCCGTGGATTTCCGCCTGGAGATCAATACGCCGTGAACCGACCACTTGAGACCTTGCCCATGTTTGTACGCGTTTCGCTCCTTGCCCTGGCTGCGCTGCTGATCGGTGGCTGCGCCGAAAACCGCTCGCCGGTGCTGGGCAGTGGCAACATCAGTTACGGCGACCCGAAAGCCGTGGAACTGGTGACCAACGAATTCGGCTCGACCGACCTGCAGATGATTGCAGAGAGCATGACCCGCTCCCTCGCGCAGTCCGGGGTTCTGAAAGGCCGTCCGGTGGTTCAGGTGTACGACGTGATGAACAAGACCAGCGAGTACATCGACACCCGCGAAATCACCACGTCGATCAAAACGCAGCTGATGCACTCCGGCACCGCGCGTTTTGCCAGCGACAACACCGATATGCAAAGCCAGGTTGATCAGCTCAAGCTGCAAAACCAGAGCGGCCTGTACAAGAAAAGCACCGTGGCCAAAACCGGCAACATGATCGCCGCCCGATATCGTCTGGAAGGCTCGATCAGCTCAATCGTCAAGCGCAGCAATGATTACAAGGACGTCTTCTACAAATTCAGCCTGCAGTTGGTCGACGTCGAAAGCGGGCTGGCCGAGTGGATGGACGAGAAAGAAATCCGCAAAACCACGGAGCGCTGAACAATGCGTGCATGGATTGGCATCATGGCCCTGGCCTGCGCCGTTGGCGTCCAGGCGGCCCCGAAAATCGCCGTCACCGACCTTGCCTACGAGGCCAGCGTGGATCAATACGTCCACGTGATCTCGGCCAGGGACAATCATCAGCAGGACTACTACGGCGCCAGTGGCTCGTCCAGTTATGACGAGTACACGACGCAGAACAGCTATTTGGAACAGACCGAAATCCGCCGTTTCAGTGGTGACATCAAAGGGCAGATGCTCAAGACCGGGATGTTCCAGCTGATTCAGGGCACGCCCTACACCGCCAGCGCCAAAAGCGATGTGTATGACGTAATCAAGCGCATCAAGGCCGGCCACTTCAAGGGTGCGGACTACGTGCTGTTCGGCACGCTGTCGGACATCGACTTCACCCAGGACATGAACGAGCTGGCCAATACCGACAGCTATTCGGCAGTGCTGGCACTGACCTTGGTGGCCGACTTCAGCCTGATCAACACCAGGACTTACGAGATAACGTCGGCCTTTACCGCCATGGGCGAGGCTCAGGACACCAAACTGGTGAACGACCGGGATATCCACGTTTCATTGAACCGCCCGCGGGTGGTGCGTGAAGTTTCCCGGTCTCTGGGCGAGGATGTGGCCCGACAATTGAGCGAACAGCTCGGGGATGGAAGTTATGAGCCGTCAGGACAACCGGCACAGCTCAATGAGCTGCCACCGGATACCGCGCCGGTGATTCTGCGCTGATCCCGGACCCTCGCCAAAATGAAAAAAGGCGACCTGAAGAGGTCGCCTTTTTTGTGCCTGACGATTTTACACAGCCACTTTGCGAAGGGTCGCCATGAATGCCGCCGCACCAATGAACAGCCCGGCAAACGTGCGGTTCATGCGTCTCTGCTGCTTGGGCGTGCGCAACATCCGCAGCACCTTCGACGCCAGCCCGGTGTAACCGGCCATGACGATCAGATCAACGCAGACCATGGTCGCACCAATGATCAGGTACTGGATCAGCAGCGGCGCATGCGGATCAATGAACTGCGGCAAAACAGCCAGCATGAACACCAGCGCCTTGGGGTTGCTGATGTTCACCAGAAAACCACGGAACACCAAGGCCATCGGCTTGCCAATCTGACGCACGGCCGCGTCATCGCTCATGTCGCTGGGCAGCGCACGCCATTGCTTGATCGCGAGGTAAACCAGATAGGCGACACCGAACCATTTGATCGCATAGAAGGCCGTGGCCGACGCCGTAAGAATCGCGCCAACACCGGCACCAACAATCGCAATCTGCACCGCCAGGCCCAGCTGCAGGCCCAAGGCGTTCCAATAACCGCGCCAGAAACCGTATCGCAGACCGCTGGACATCGACGCAATGGCGCCGGCACCGGGAGACAGACTGATCACCCAGCAGGCGGCAAAAAACGCCAGCCACGTTTGAAGCTCCATCGCACACCTCGACTCAGACTCGTGACAGACGTCTAAGCTAATGCGGCTTTGGGCCGATGACTACCGATTTTTTGCGGGACAGGGCGACGGCCGACCAGCGTTTACAGCATTAAGGCCCCTTCGCGAGCCTGCTCGCGAAAGCTATATGTCAGGCAACAGAAGGCTTACTTTTCGAAACCGCTGGAAGGGAATACATCGCTGCCACGCCAGCGTCGCACCGAGCGCTGGAAGAACAGGCTGTTGGGCACTTGCACCATGGCGCTGCCGGTGCCGAGTTCTTCGGCTTCGATCAGCGTGGTATAGAGCAGATTGATCGCAACGACCCGGCCTTTGACGCCGGGCTTGTCGGTAGTGTCCACCAACTCGACCACGTCGCCGAGGCGAAACGGGCCGACGGTGAAGATCAGGATTGCGCACAGCAGATTAGAGAGTACGCTCCACATGGCGAAGAACGCCACTGCCGCTACCGCGACAAACCCGGACAACGCGGTCCAGAGTACCGTCGCCGACACCCCGAGGCGTTCCAGCACGAAGATCAGCGCGCTGCCCATGATCAGCCAGCGCAGACCACCGCGCAGCGGCATCAGCAATTGTGGCGGAAACGGATAACGCTCACCCAGGCGAGTCAGGCACTTGGCGACGCAGCGCTGGGCAACATATCCCGCCAACAGAATCAGCAGGATCTGCACGAAGAGCCAGATCGGCTCGATCCACACAGCAGGCAATGGCAGCTTGAACGCTTCCATCAGGACAGCGCTTCCAGCTCCGCCTGCATGCTTTCAAGCAATTCCAGCGCTTCCATCCAGCCTTCTTCCAGCTCGGCTTCACGGACCTTCAGCTTGGCCTGTTCGGCCAGCAGATCACGCAAGTCGTTCTTGCGCGCCGGCTCGTAAATATCGCTGTCGCCGAGGCTGGTATCGATCTTCGCCAGTTTCTCGTGCAGCTTGCCCAGTTCGGCTTCGAGTTTGTCGGCCTCACGCTTGTGGGGCGCCAGCTGTTGACGCAACGCAGCGGCGGCCTGACGCTGGGCCTTCTTGTCGGTCTTGTCTGGATTGACCGGCGTGTTACTGACGGGCGCATTGCGCTGGCGGTAGTCCACCAGCCAACGGGTGTAGTCTTCCAGGTCGCCGTCAAATTCCTCGACCTTGCCGTCCGCCACCAGATAAAAATTGTCGGTGGTGCTTTTGAGCAAATGACGATCGTGGGAGACCACCAGTACCGCGCCGCTGAACTCCTGAAGAGCCATGGTCAGCGCCAGGCGCATTTCCAGGTCCAAGTGGTTGGTCGGTTCGTCGAGCAGCAGCAAGTTCGGCCGGCCCCAGGCGATCAATGCCAGCGCCAGACGAGCCTTTTCGCCACCGGAGAAATTCAGCACCGGCTCATCGATACGCGCGCCGCGGAAGTCGAAACCACCGAGGAAGTCGCGCAGGGTCTGCTCGCGCTCGGTCGGCGCCAGGCGCTGCATGTGCAGCAACGGGCTGGCCTTGGAGTCGAGGGAGTCCAGTTGATGCTGAGCGAAGTAGCCGACGACAGTGTTCTCGCCACGGGTCAGTCGGCCGGACAACGGCTCGAGTTCACCGGCAAGGTTTTTGATCAGGGTCGATTTACCGGCACCGTTCGGGCCGAGCAAACCGATCCGCGCACCGGGGGTCAGTTGCAGCTTGACCTTCTCCAGCACAGCCCGCTCGCCGTAACCCAGTCGGGCGTCGGAGAGGTCAATCAACGGGCTGGAGATTTTCACTGATTCGCGGAAGACGAAATCGAACGGCGAATCGACGTGGGCGGCGGACAGCTCTTCCATCCGCTCCAGCGCCTTGATCCGGCTCTGGGCCTGACGGGCCTTGGTGGCCTGGGCCTTGAAACGGGCGATGTAGCTTTCCATGTGCGCACGTTGCGCTTGCTGCTTCTCGTAGGCCTGCTGTTGCTGGGCCAGACGTTCGGCACGGGCGCGTTCGAAGGCGCTATAACCACCGCGATACAGGGTGATCTTGCGCTGATCGACGTGGGCCACGTGATCGACCACGGCATCGAGGAAGTCCCGGTCGTGGGAAATCAGCATCAGGGTGCCGGGATAGCTTTTGAGCCATTCTTCGAGCCAGATGATGGCGTCGAGGTCCAAGTGGTTGGTCGGTTCGTCGAGCAACAACAAGTCCGAGGGGCACATCAAAGCCTGCGCCAGGTTCAGACGCATCCGCCAACCACCAGAGAAATCTCCTACCTGGCGATCCATTTGCTCGTTGGTGAACCCAAGCCCTGCCAGCAACTTGCGCGCTCGGGCGTCGGCGGTGTAACCGTCGGCACTGTCGAGTTCCGAGTGCAGGCGGGCCTGAGCGGTACCGTCATGGGCCGCTTCGGCGGCGGCAAGGTCGCGTTGCACCTCGCGCAGGCGCAGGTCGCCATCGAGCACATAG
This sequence comes from Pseudomonas sp. LB3P25, assembly GCF_054897985.1. Taxonomy (NCBI): domain Bacteria; kingdom Pseudomonadati; phylum Pseudomonadota; class Gammaproteobacteria; order Pseudomonadales; family Pseudomonadaceae; genus Pseudomonas; species Pseudomonas sp. LB3P25. Next base: position 6,974,395 of record NZ_CM142711.1, read on the forward strand.
TCGACCGCCACGCGATCGAGGGTGTCGATCTCCTGGCGCATGTGGGCGATGCGCCAGTCCGCCGGCAGGAAGCAATCACCCGAGTCCGGGTGCAGGTCACCCAGAAGCAAGGCGAACAGGCTCGATTTGCCGGCGCCGTTGGCACCGATGAGGCCGGCTTTGTGGCCGGCGTGCAGGGTCAGCTCGGCGTCTTCTAGCAGACGTTGCGGGCCACGCTGTAAAGTCAGGTTCTGAAGTCGAATCATAATGGCGGCGGAGTCTACCAGCTTCGCTCGCAACTGGCGCGAGTAGCACTATGTCCTCTGACCTGTGGAGCTTTTCCCTTAGTACTTACGCCCGTCCCGGGGTTGAACGCGCATGCCTGCGATTACAGTCGGCGGGCGTCAATGTGTGCCTGTTGCTCTGTGGATTGTGGCTGGAGCAGCGAGGAGTGGCCTGTAACGCGCAACGACTGCAGCAGCTACGCAGCCTGGCCGAACCTTGGGACGCGGATGTCGTGCGACCGCTGCGAGCCTTGCGCCTGCAATGGAAAGCCGCCGCGACTGAGGATGCCGAGCTGACGACGTTGCGCGAACAAGTGAAGGCAGTGGAGCTCGATGCCGAACGACATCTGTTGTTGCGGCTGGAGCGATCGGCACAGAGTTGGCCGCAGTGTGAGGTGACCGAGCTATCGGCCTGGCTGGAAGGTGTGACGGCGAATGCCGCCCACCTGCACCGCGACGCGCTGCATCAGCTGCGCGTCGCGGTAACCGGCACTTAGGAAGCGCTGGTTGGGGTGGTTGCTGCGATCGATGCGGCGGCCGGCGTTGGCGCTGGCGTGGCTGTCGAGGTGGCTGCTGCTAAAGCAGACGTTGCTACCGGAGCCGGGTTGGCTGGCTTGGCAACTGGCGCGGCGGCCGGCTTGGCGGCAACAGGTTTTTTCACTGCTGGTTTTGCAGCTGGCTTCGCCGCCGCTGGCTTGGCAGCGGGTTTGGCGGTGGCCGGTTTGGCAGCAGCGGCAGGTTTAGCCGCAGCAGGTTTGGCTGCCGGTTTAGCGGCTGGTTTAGCGGCCGGCTTGGCCGCTGCTTTTACAGCGGGTTTGGCCGCAGTTTTCGCAGCAGGTTTTGCAGCGGTTTTAGCCGCGACAGATTTGGCGGCCGGCTTCGCAGCAGGTTTCGCTGCTGCAGTTTTGGCTGCTGGTTTTGCTGCGGGTTTAGCGGCCGTTTTTACAGCTGGTTTTGCAGCCGGTTTTGCAGCGGCAGTTTTCGCCACGGCGGGTTTGGCAGCAGCAGTTCTTGCAGCACCAGATTTGGCTGCGGCAGGCTTGGCAGCCGTCGTTTTAGCAGCCGGTTTCGCAGCGCTGGCAGCGACTGCTTTTCTCGCTGCTGGTTTTGCTGCTGGCTTGGCTGCTGGTTTTGCTGCGGCTTTCACCGGTGCTTTGGCAACTGGTTTGGCAGCAGACTTGGTCGGTGCTTTTGCAGCAGCCGGTTTGGCAGCGGCTTTTTTGGCAGGAGCCGCAGCAGGCTTGGCTGAACGCAGGGACAACGCCTTGACGACAGCCTCTTGTACACGACCGACGCCCTGGGCCAATTTCAGGCTTTCTTGAGCATCGCGCTTGAGTTGCAGAATGTAGCTGCGAGTTTCCGATTGACGATCCTTGAGGGCATCGAGCAGGTCCTCAAGCTCCTTCACCGCGCCCTTGGCTTTGGCTTGTGCCTTGGCCTTGCCGGCCGCCGCAGCGTCCTGCAATTTGGTACGGGACTTGTGCAATTTTTCCTGCGCTTTTCCGCGCTGCTTTTCCAGTTTGGCGAGCAGTTTTTCAGCATCAGCCAAGGCTTGGGAACAAGCGTTTTCCAGATGCTCGAGCAAGCTGCCCGAGAGTTGTTGGAGTAAGTGCAACGGAGTATTTACAGGCTTCTTGGTGGCCGACATGATTTACCTCCTGGCTGACGTGGGTGCGGCTCATACTAGACCTCTGCTGCTACCGCCGCTAGGGCATGTTGACAGTATCCAAAGCGCTGTGTTGCAACGGATTGAAATTCTTCTTCGCTTGCGCAAAACCAGTTCACCGTAGAGCGCATTCACACTGGCATAATCCCCCGCATCTCAGGTCGGAGAGTGCCCATGTCGCGCTACCTTTTTTTATCACTGTGCGTGTTTTTTTCCGTGGCTCAGGCCGCCGAAAAAACCAAAGAAAATGACACTCATGATCTCTCTTACAGCCTGGGCGCAAGCCTCGGCGAACGCCTGCGCCAGGAGGTTCCCGATCTGCAACTTCAGGCGCTGATCGAAGGTTTGCAACAAGCCTATCAAGGCAAACCCCTGGCGCTGAAAGATGAGCAGATCGAGCAGATTCTTGCCGAGCACGAAGCCCAGGTTGCCTTGCAACCGCCCCTGCCGCAAAGCGAAGTCGCCCTCGAAAAAGAGCAGGCTTTTCTCGCCGAGGAAAAAGCCAGACCGGGCGTTCGTGAGCTGGCAGATGGAGTATTGCTTACGGAGTTGGCGCCAGGCACTGGCGCCAAAGCAGGTCCCAACGGCAAAGTCCAGGTGCTGTATATCGGTCGCCTTCCCGATGGCACGGTGTTCGATCAGAACAGTCAGCCGCAGTGGTTCAGTCTCGACAGTGTGATCAGCGGATGGCGCAGCGCGTTGCAGCAAATGCCGGTCGGCGCAAAATGGCGCCTGGTGATTCCATCGGCTGAAGCCTATGGCGCCGAGGGTGCCGGCGACCTGATTGCGCCGTTCACACCGCTGGTATTCGAAGTCGAATTGCGCGGTGCCACAAGCTGAATACCGGAAACGAAAAACGGCGCGCATAGCGCACCGTTTTATGAGGTATTGCAGGAAGGGGGTTCAGGCCTGAACCGGGTCCTCTTCCTTGTGAGCGGTGTGCAGCACTTCGATCAGGCAGTCTTCCAGTTCGAAGCGCTCGTGCAACAGACCGCCCAGCTCTTTGAATTTCTCTGCCACGCATTGACCTGCATCACACAGGTCGTTGAACGCGAGCAGCTTCTCGGTGATAACGTCGATGCGAGGGTAGATGGTCTCGGCCAACTCGAGCCCGCGAGTGTCACCAAACGCCTTGGCTTCGCCGGTCAGCTGTTCGTAGATCTCGAAATGCCCGGCAGATACGTAATCGACCAGCACTCCGCAGAATTCCTGCAATGGCTTTCGGTTTTCGCCCAGCGCCTCAGGCTTGGCGCCGAGAGCATCATAGGCCCGAACCAGTTCGTGACGCTCCTGCAACCAGCGATCGATCAGCAGATGCACTCCACCCCAGCGTTCTTGAGCATTCTGACAACTTTCGAGCATGGTGATCTCTCTTCCCTTGTGGGTCATGCTGCCCTACACCCGTCGCACACTTGAAGGTCAAGCATCGGCCAGGCAGAGCGTCATTCGAGCAACATAATTCCAATGACACGTGCGGGCCAGATTATGCCCGCGCGACAATGGCTTCAAGGTACGCAGGAGATAAAGTTCATACAAGTGTTTAATCACCCGCCAGCGCCCGGTGCGACGAACCGCCGCTGAGCGGTCGCTGACAGGCTTTCCAGACAAGGCGCAGCAACTGATAAATACCTAAAATCGTCATCGCCATGAAGAGCAGCAGACTCCACTCAGGAATGCTCAGATCGAACAGTGTCCAGGAAATCTCCGCGCACTCCGCCTCCCCTTTAAACATCTGCGTGACCTGACACAACCAAGGCATGTCCTCGTACTGAACTGCCAGATTGGGCGAGCACGTCAACAGCTGATGCGTTGGATCGCTCTGCAGCAACACCTGCCGCCACGCCGTGACCGTACCCGCCAGACTGCAAAGCAGACCGAGCATCCAATACAGGAAAGAGCCAAAGCGGCCCGGCCCATGCACTGAAGCCATCAGGCAGATACCCACGAGTAACGCGAGGCAAAAGCGCTGCAACAGGCACAACCCGCAAGGCTTGAGGCCGACCGCATATTCCAGGTAATAGGACACGCCCAGGGCCAGGGCACCTGCAATGAAAGCCATGAAAAACAAGGAGCGTGAGCAGGCCAAAGACATGGCATTTCCGTAACAGTAGAGACAGGCGGTTACGGTAGAGGAAAGCGCGCCAGCCTTTCAAGGCAGGCCAGCGGGGACACTTCAACAGAAGTGTAGGGAAATCCCGACAGGAACGAGAGGATTAGGTGTAGTCCTCTGTAGGACTTTGCCGGCGAAGGATTACAACGCTGAAACAGTGGCGGATTCGAAGCGATTCCCGCCCCTTGTAGCAGCTGGCGCAGCCTGCGTTCGGCTGCGCAGCAGTCGTCCAGGTTTATGCGACTCGCCTGACCAAACCGTGGTGTCTGTTTTGCGACTGCTGCGCAGCCGAACGCAGGCTGCGCCAGCTCTACAGGGGCAGAAATCAGGCGTGAGCCGGAACCGGCAACGGTGCCGCCAGCAAGCGCTCGTCCAACAAGCCCAAGCCCTCCTGGAACAACTGATTGCTGCGCTCGGTGTCACCCAGCTGCGCCAACAGCCGCGCCAGTTCCGCGCAGGCTTCCGGATTGCGTTGCATGCGCAGGCTGCTTTCCAGATAGTCCCGGGCCTTGCCCCACAGGCTGCTTTGCAGACACAAGCGCCCCAGGGTCAGCAACAGGCTCGGGTCGGCCGGATGGTCCTTGAGCCAGCTCTCGGCGGTGTGCAGTTGACGTGCCGGATCACTGCCGCGAACGAGTCCGTAGAGGCGCGCCAGATGACTGTCGTAGTTGCGCTTGAGTGCCGTTCGCAGGATCTCTTCGGCCTCGACCTGAGCACCCAGTTGCCGAAGTTGCTCGGCATAAGCGAGCACCAGTTGCGGCTCCTGACGCTGAGCTGAGGTCAACTGCTGCCAGGCGCGATTGAGCGCTTGCAAGCCGACCGTCCCGTCTTCTTCCTGATGCGCCGCCAGGGACAGGTTCTCACCCCAGGCCCGGCGTTCCAGTTCGGCCAGCTCGGCCGGTGGCAGGACCTTGTCCTTGCGTAGCTCCGGCAGCAGGCGAATCACGGCAGACCAGTCGCCCCTCTGTTGGTGCAAGCGCTGCAACTGGCGCAAGGTCTGGACGTTATGAGGATGACGCTCGTGCATGGCTTGCAGGGTCACCAGGGCGCCTTCGGTATCGCCGCGGTCGGTCTGCAATTGTGCGTGGCTGAGGGCAATCGCCAGCTCTGCCTGGGGTTGTCGCTCAAGAGCGCGTTCCAGCAGGTTGTCGCTTTCCTCGTATTGACCTTGTTCGTTCGCGGCCCGGGCAGCACCGAGGTAGTAAAGCAAAGGCTGGCGCTCGGCTTCCGCTGCCCGGTGCAGATGACGCTGCGCACTGGCCCAGCGACCTTCGGCCAGATCCAGCTGACCGTGTTCAATCGCCACCTGCACCCGGCGACTGCGATTGCGCCGCGACCAGGGATTGACCACGCCGCTGGAGGTCGTCACCAATTCGACCAACGCCTTGATGCCCCAGAACACCAGCCAGAGCACGGCGACCAACGCCAGGGTTGCCCACAGGCTCGATTCGTAACGGAAGCTTTTGTAGGCGATCAGCACGTAACCGGAATGCTCGGCAATCGCCAGCCCGAGCGCGGCGGCAGCGGCGATCACCAGGAACACGATCACATAGAGGCGTTTCATGGTGTTGCCTCCTGAGCGGTGTCCGCGGCAGGTTTGGCCATCGGTTTGATCGAGTCTTCGGCGTTGACATTACGCCGTTCCAGATACCCCTGAACCGCACTCAGCGTGCCGGTCAGGTCTGGCGTGACGACGGTGACCGGCTGCTTGCTCAACTCGCCAACCTGCTCAAGCATCACTTTGCTCTGAGGGTTGTCCGGGTTGAAGTTGCCCTTGAGTACGTCCCGCGCTTCGGTAAGCGCCTGGGTATAAACCGCGGCCTGGCCATTGAGCGCGGCCCATTGCGCCTGCTCCAGCGCCAGGCTCAGGGCCAGGCGCACCTGGCTCAGGCTCTGCCCGGCCAGCAACGGACGCACATTTTTGTCGGCGTTAAAGTCGATGCGGATGTAGCGCGAGATCTGATCCCACCATTGCGCCCAGCGACTGGCGCCGTCGCCATCGGCGGTGAGCCCCAACAGGGATTCGCCACGGTCCTTGTACTCAGGTGCCAGCTCTGTGAGGCTGATCACCTGATCGCGAAGCGCCCCCAGCCGCAGAAACAGGCCGGTGCGATCCGGTTGTTCGGTGCCACGCAATGCCACCAGCGTTTTGGCCACTTGCTCGCGAGCGGCAAAAGAACCCGGGTCGTTCTGTTCGCGCAGAATTTCATCGGCGCCCTGTACCAAAGCCTGGGCACTGCTGATGTCCTGCAACGCGGAAAGACGCAGGCTGGCCAGACGCAGCAGGTGCTCGGCCTCGGCCAGACGCCAATCCTTGCGGCTGGCGCCGAGAACCGTTTCCAGACGCTGATTCAAGCGTTGCTGATCGCCTTGAAGTTGAGTAACCAAACGACTGCGCGCATCAAGCACGTCAGCGGCAGGCATTTGTTCCAGGCGAGCAGTCAGGCGTTGTTCATTGAGCTTCAGGTCCTGCGCCTGGTCGTTCAATGCCTGGACCTGACTCAACTGCAGTTGAGTATTGGCTTGCAGGTAACGCACCTGCCAGACTCCCCAACCGCCCACGGCGACACCGGCAGCGCCCAGCAGCAGCGCGACGATTGCCAGCCCATTGCCTCGGCGCTGCACTGCAGCAGGTGGCCCGGCTTCAACCGGTGCTTCAACCGGTGCATCGAGCACTGGCTGGACGTCATCTTTAGGCAAGGCTGTTTCGCTCACGTATCCATCCTTTGCATTAGAGAACGGGTCCGGGATGCTCCCGTAACGCCGTCAGCAAAGCCGCGGCACTGGCGCCACGACAATCCACAACTGTTTGGGCCCCGGCGGCACGTGCCAGCTCGGCGACCCTGGGGCTTGGAACAAACAACGGCAACTGCGCCAATTGCGGCCAGGCATCGCCGGCCAATAGATGCAGGTGCTCAAAACCCTGTCCACTGCTGACCACCAGCCCGTTCAAGCGTTCCGCTTCGATCAGGTCGGGCAACGCTGCCGGCGGGTAGTGCGGCAGGTCGCGGCGGTACAACTCCAGATACTCGACACTAGCACCAAGCTCGCGCAAACGCTCAGCCAGCAACTCGCGCCCGCCCTCCCCGCGCATGATCAGCACACGCGGACCGGGCCGCGCGATTGCCTCGCGCAACTGAGGAAGTTCAAGCAAGGCTTCGCTGTCATCGCCATCCACCGGAAAGCTGATGTCCAACCCGCGATCCTCGAGGATCTGCGCGGTGGCTGTGCCCACGCTGAACCACTTCAAACGAGGGGGTTGCGGCCGATACCGGTCGAGCAGATCCACAGCGATTCTGGCGGCCGGCTTGCTGACCACGATCACCGCGCAATAGCGTTCCAGCCCCTGAATCACCTCGCGCATTGTGTCAGAGGCAGGAATCGGCTCTATCTCCAAAAGCGGCAAACTGCTGCTGAAAAACCCCTTTTCGGCCAAAAGACTGCTCAGCCCCGCCGACTCATCCGCGGGACGCGTCAGCAGCAGGCGCCAGCCCGTCACTCGTGACCTGCCTCGCCGTAGACCGCTTTCAGAATGTCGTTGGCGCCTTGACTCAGCAGGTCTTCAGCCACTTGCACGCCCAGGGCTTCGGCGTCGCTGCGTGGCGCACGAGCCTCGGCGCTGAGCAGCAGACCGCCGTTCGGATCACCGACAAGACCACGCAACCAGATCTGCTCGCCTTCAAGCACGGCATAGCAGGCGATTGGCACTTGGCAGCCGCCATTCAAATGTTTGTTGAGAGCACGTTCGGCGGTCACGCGGGTGGCGGTGTCCTGATGGTGCAGCGGTGCCAACAGCGCGTGAATTTCGCTGTCGACGCTGCGGCATTCTATACCCACTGCGCCTTGGCCACCGGCCGGCAGACTGTCGTCGACGCTGATAGCCGAGGTGATGCGATCTTCAAAGCCGAGTCGAATCAGGCCGGCGGCGGCGAGGATAATGGCGTCGTATTCGCCGGCATCGAGCTTGGCCAGGCGCGTGTTGACGTTGCCGCGCAGGAAGCGAATTTCCAGGTCCGGGCGACGAGTCAGCAACTGGGCCTGACGGCGCAGACTGGAGGTGCCGACGATGCTGCCTTGCGGCAATTCATCCAGGCTGGCGTAGGTGTTGGAGACGAACGCATCGCGCGGGTCTTCGCGCTCGCAGATGCAGAACAGACCGAGGCCTTCAGGGAAGTCCATCGGCACGTCTTTCATCGAGTGCACAGCGATGTCGGCTTCGTTTTCCAGCAGCGCCGTTTCCAGTTCTTTGACGAACAGGCCCTTGCCGCCGATTTTCGACAGTGGCGAGTCGAGCAATTTGTCACCGCGACTGACCATGGGCACCAACGTCACGAGCAGACCCGGATGGGCCTCTTCCAGACGGGCTTTGACGTATTCGGCCTGCCACAGGGCGAGTGCACTTTTACGGGTGGCGATGCGGATTTCGCGAGAGGACATGGATCAATCCGTACTGAATAGATACGGCGGATAATAACAGCTCAGCCAAATCCACTTTGACTTGTATCAGAAACCGCGTGGCCTCCCTGGCCTCAGACATCCAGCAATCGGGATGAAACCCGCCCGTAAATGGCGGATTAAAGCTGTTGCATCATCTTGCGCACGCCGGCCACATGCCGTCGGCTGACGATCAAGGCGTCGCCGTTCAAGCCTTTGAGGAACAGTTGAAAATGCCCCAGAGGCGTGCGCTGCAGGCGTTCGATGCGTTCGCGGGCGACCAGCGCGTTGCGGTGGATGCGCACGAAGCGGTCGCCAAATTCATCTTCAAGGGCCTTGAGCGGCTCATCCAGCAGCACTTCGCCGCCTTCGTGGCGCAAGGTCACGTATTTGTGATCCGCAATGAAGTAGACCACCTGACCCAACGGGATCAGTTCGATGCCTTTACGGGTACGGGCGCTGATGTGGCTACGGGGGCCGCTGCCACTTTCGGCGGCGGGACGGGTCAGGGCCGCGAGCTGGACGCGATTGGGCCGCTCGGCTTTCTTTAACGCTTCATGCAAATGTTCAGTACGCACAGGTTTCACCAGATAGCCTACGGCGCTGGCCTGTAAGGCTTCCACGGCAAATTCATCGGGCCCTGCGCAAAACACCACGGCGGGCGGGGTTTCGCGTTCGCACAATCGCGCCGCCACTTGCAGGCCATCGAGGCCCGGCATGCCGATATCGAGCAGCACGATATCCGGTTTGTGGCTGTCGATCAGTGCCAACGCCTCTTCGCCGTTTGTGGCGCTAGGCTCCAGGACGCTGTATCCCTCAAGTTCGCCAACCATTCGGCTCAGGCGCTCGCGGGCCAGGGGTTCGTCATCAACGATCAGGACATTCATATTGCGCTGGATTCCTGCGTGAGTCTCGCACAAGGATAGCGTAGACAGGTGAAGTGACGTCCGTCACCGCGATCCACGCTAAGACTAGCGCGCGGGCCAAAAAGTGCCGCCCGACCGACGGTTAAATTTTTATCAGTCGTGCGTTTGGCGGCCCAGGCCCGCGTTGGCGAGGCATCGCCGTAGGGTTTGTTGATACACAATATGAACACCCCCTCTTCTTATAGTCCGCTGCAGCGTCTGGAAGTGCGCTGATCCTACTGTCCAACTGTAGACGGTTGCCGGCACGATATTGCTCAATTGAAAAATATCGTTGCGCAAATCCCCTCGGCGTTGACTCGAGTATGGACCGCCGCCTGAGAAAAAAACCTATCGACCAGTGCCAGCGACAGGATTGGCAACCCTGTTATTATCCGCGACAGCTTTCTACGCCATCTTTCTTCAGCCGACACGAGCGAATTCATGAGCACTGACAAGACCAATCAGTCCTGGGGCGGCCGCTTCAGTGAACCCGTCGACGCCTTCGTCGCCCGCTTCACCGCCTCCGTCACTTTCGACCAGCGCCTGTATCGCCACGACATCATGGGCTCGATCGCCCACGCCACGATGCTGGCCAAGGTCGGCGTGCTGACCGATGCCGAGCGCGACAGCATCACCGATGGCCTGAAGACCATCCAGGGTGAAATCGAGGCCGGCCAGTTCGACTGGCGCATCGACCTCGAAGACGTGCACATGAACATCGAGGCGCGCCTGACCGACCGCATCGGCGTGACCGGTAAGAAGCTGCACACCGGCCGCAGCCGTAACGACCAGGTCGCCACCGATATCCGCCTGTGGCTGCGTGACGAGATCGACCTGATCCTGAGCGAAATCACCCGCCTGCAAAAAGGCTTGCTGGAGCAGGCCGAGCGCGAAGCCGGCAGCATCATGCCGGGCTTCACTCACCTGCAAACCGCGCAGCCGGTGACCTTCGGGCACCACATGCTGGCCTGGTTCGAGATGCTCAGCCGCGACTATGAGCGCCTGGTCGACTGCCGCAAGCGTACCAATCGAATGCCTCTGGGCAGCGCCGCACTGGCCGGTACCACCTACCCGATCGACCGCGAATTCACCGCCCAACTGTTGGGCTTCGACGCCGTGGGCGGCAACTCGCTGGACAACGTGTCCGATCGTGACTTCGCCATCGAGTTCTGCTCGGCTGCGAGCATCGCGATGATGCACTTGTCGCGCTTCTCCGAAGAGCTGGTGCTATGGACCAGCGCGCAGTTCCAGTTCATCGATCTGCCGGACCGTTTCTGCACCGGCAGCTCGATCATGCCGCAAAAGAAAAACCCGGACGTGCCGGAGCTGGTGCGTGGCAAGACCGGCCGCGTATTCGGCGCGCTGATGGGCCTGCTGACCCTGATGAAAGGCCAGCCACTGGCCTACAACAAGGACAACCAGGAAGATAAAGAGCCCCTGTTCGACGCCGCCGACACGTTGCGCGACTCGTTGCGGGCCTTTGCCGACATGATCCCGGCGATCAAACCCAAGCACGCGATGATGCGTGAAGCGGCCCTGCGCGGTTTCTCCACCGCCACCGACCTGGCCGACTACCTGGTTCGCCGCGGCCTGCCGTTCCGTGACTGCCACGAAATCGTTGGCCATGCCGTGAAGTACGGCGTGGAAAGCGGTAAAGACCTGGCGGAAATGAGCCTGGAAGAGCTGCGCAAGTTCAGCGACCAAATCGATCAGGACGTGTTTGCCGTGCTGACGCTGGAAGGCTCGGTGAATGCCCGTGACCATGTCGGCGGGACTGCGCCGGCACAGGTCAAGAAGGCCGTGGCTCGCGGCCAGGCATTACTCGCCAGCCGTTAATCCGCCAAAAGCTTCGCGAGCAGGCTCGCTCCCACATTTGGAATGCGTTCCCCTGTGGGAGCGAGCCTGCTCGCGAATGCGGTCTTGAAGACGCTACAAAAACCTACTTCTTGGACGCGACCATCGCCAAAAACGCTGGCATTGCCGCTTCCTTGTCCTTTGCGATTCGCTGCACATTCGGATTTTGTCCCAGACGCTCCAGCAGCGCCTTGGCCGCCGGCATCTCAGCCAGCAAATCCAGATCAAACAGCTTCTGCGCTACCGCACAAGCCAGCGGCACGCTGTAGAGGAAATACAAATCCGCAATGCTCAGGCTGTCACCTGCCACGTAAGGGGCGAACTTGCCGTGTCTGCCCAGTGAGGCAAACCCCAGCAGCAACTCGGCTTTGGTCTTGTCCTTGATCGCATCCGGCACGGTCATGCCGAAAAATGCTTCGGCGTAGCAGGCGCGTCCCGGCAATTCGATGTACAGCTCGATTTCCTTGGCCAGTGCCAGGGCCTGCGACCGCTCAAAGGGGTCGCTCGACAACAACGGCGTGCCCTTCTGGCTTTGTTCGAGGTACTCGAGAATCACGCTGGTTTCGTTGACGAAACCCTGTTCGACACCCAGCACCGGAATCTTCCCACGCGGGCTGATGGCTAATGCCTCAGGGCTCGGCCCTGGGTAAAACAGTACTTCTTCAAACGGCAGTCCCTTCTCCAGCAGCGCCAGCTTCACCATGTTGTAGTAGTTGCTGACGGAAAATCCATAAAGCTTGAGCATCACATAGCCTCCAGGCCGTGCGGGGTTGGCAGGAGCCTTTTATAGAACGCCGCGGCGTTTCTTGCCAGCAGCATCACAGCGCTGAATGCAGGTAAACTGGCCGCCTTAACTTGAGGAGCCTGCCATGAGCGAGCCAACAGACATCGACATCGACGAAGAAGAGTTCGCCGAAAACACCCTGATCGAAGCGATTGAAAACCAGATCGAAAGCGACAACCCGCCAGCCGCCAAGGCCACCTTCAACAAGCTGACATTGGTGGGTTACGAACGTGAAGAAATCCTCAATCTGATGGCCCACGTTCTGGCGGTGGAAATCGACGCGATCCTCGAAGAAGACCGCGCGTTCAACACTGAATGGTATGAAACTGCGTTGCGTGCGCTGCCAGAGTTGCCACCCGAAAAGAAATAACTCCGACCTGAAGGGCGCTGGCTTCTGTGGCGAGGGGATTTATCCCCGTTGGGTCGCGAAGCGGCCCTGAAACCTGTGATCGCGATGTTTCAAATAAACCGCGATCACAGGGTTTACGGCTGCTGCGCAGCCGAACGGGGATAAATCCCCTCGCCACAAAAATCCCCTCACCACAGGCAATCTCCATAACCACAAAAGCCCGCTCCCACACAGATTGTCACCAATCAATCCCGCCTTCCCCCAGACCCTGACTACACTGGTACGCACCCCGCTGCCGGGGAATGCATCCCGAGGCGAAAAAACCCTGTCGCGAGCACTGGACATGCCGCACGAGTGGGATCACCTTAGGGGCGCTATCGTCCAATTCCTAGAAAGTCTGGAGTCCTTATGTCGCTTACCCCTGAGTTGGTTGCCGAACTGGAAATCCTCGCACTCTTCAACCTGGACAGTTCCCAGGAAGGTTTGAAAATTCATCAGACCGCTGCCCCGAAAGCCATTGCCGCCGCCCAAAGACTGTTCGACAAAGAACTGATCACCCAGCCAGATGGTGGTTATCTGACCAGTCTGGGTCGTGACGCCGCGCAAAATGTGCAAACCGTTCTGACCATTCTCAACGTTCGGGAAACTGCCTGAGCATTACCGCAGCGCCCACGGAAACCCCTGCTACGGGATTTCCGTGGGCACATTTCGTACCTGCCCTGTTACCTGCCGTCGCCCTGCGATAAAAATCTGACGCCAGAAAAACAAAATCAGCTTAAAAGTCCTGGAGCCTAGGCGCTAAACTGCCCCTCATCCGCAGACACCCACGTCTGAGCCCCGCGAGCCGGTTTGAGCTGACATGACCCGCACCCATGAAATCCGCCCCGATCTGGACGAGGGAATCGACCGCAAGGTTCTCAACCAACTGCGCGCACGGTTTCTGAAGCTCAACGAAGGCCGCATGGCCCGCGCCATGGAAGGGTTATCGACCCGCCAGCAAGCGGTGCTGACCCTGTTGCCGCTGTTTTTCCATGTCAATCATCCGCTGTTGCCGGGATACGTTTCGGGCAGCACGCCGGCCGGGCTGTCGAATTACGAACCCGACGCCAACGCCCTCGCCGAAGCCCAACGCCTGACCCGCTCGTTTTCCTATAAGCCCCGCCACGGCAGCAATCCGCCGCGACCGATTCACGGCCTGTTCCTGATGGGCAGCCTAGGCACCCTCGCCCAGGCCGACCAGAGCGACATGGACGTGTGGGTCTGTCACGGGCCGGACTTGAGCGAAAGCGAGCTCACTGAACTGCGCAAAAAATGCCAGCTCCTCGAACTCTGGGCTACCAGCCAGGGCGCCGAGGCGCATTTTTTCCTGATCGACCCGACCCGCTTCGTACGCGGCGAACGTGATACGCAATTGAGTTCGGAAGACTGCGGCACCACCCAGCACTACCTGCTGCTAGACGAGTTTTATCGCACCGCGATCTGGCTGGCCGGACGCACGCCCATCTGGTGGCTGGTGCCGGTCTACGAAGAAGCGAGCTACGACCGTTACACCCACACGCTGATGTCCAAGCGCTTCATCCGTGCCGACGAAACCCTGGACCTGGGGCATCTGGCCTATATCCCGCCTGGCGAATTCATCGGTGCCGGGCTCTGGCAGTTGTTCAAAGGCATCGAGTCGCCGTACAAATCGGTACTCAAACTGCTGCTGACTGAGGTTTATGCCAGCGAACATCCCAGGGTCCATTGCCTGAGCCTGCGCTTCAAGCAAGCGGTGTTTGCCAATCGACTCGACCTTGATGAGCTGGACCCGTACGTCGTGGTCTACCGACGCATCGAGGAATACCTGACCGCCCGTGGCGAGCCGGAACGGCTGGAGCTGGTACGCCGGGCGTTGTACCTGAAGGTCAATCGCAAACTCACCGGCAGCAACAGTCGCACTCAGAGCTGGCAGCGTTCGTTGCTCGAACGCCTGGCCCACGAATGGCAATGGGATCATCGTCAACTGGCCCTGCTCGATAGCCGCAGCCAGTGGAAAGTCCGTCAGGTCACCTCTGAACGCAGAGCCTTGGTCAACGAGCTCAATTACAGCTACCGCTTCCTGACCCAGTTCGCCCGCAACGAACAGACCGTCAGCCTGATCAACAAGCGCGACCTCAACGTGCTGGGCCGACGGCTGTACGCGGCCTTCGAGCGCAAGGCCGAAAAGGTCGAGTTCATCAACCCTGGCATCGCCCCGGATCTGGCCGAAGACACCCTAACGCTGGTGCACGCGCCGAACAAAAAAGAATCGGGTCAAACTCAGTGGGGTTTGTACAACGGCAGCCTGACGGCTCTCGAATGGGAGCATTTCGCGCCGATCAAGCGCGGCCGCCAATTGCTGGAGCTGCTGACCTGGTGTCACCGCAATGGCGTGATCGACAGCAGCACTCGCCTGGCCTTGCATCCCGGCAGCAGCGACCTGAGCGAGTTCGAACTGTTCAACCTGCTCGGCAGCCTGCAACAGAGCATCGTCCTGCCGCTGACGACCGTCGCCGAAGAACCGTTACTGCGCGCCAGTGTGCCGAGTGAAGTGCTGATCCTGGTGAACGTCGGCGTCGATCCACTCAAGCACCACCGCGACCTGAACATCCTGATGACCACCGAGCGCACCGATTCCCTGAGCTATGCCGGCGTCCGGGAAAACCTGGTGCTGACCCTGGATCAGGTCACGCTCAATAGCTGGAACGAAGTGCTGGTCAGCCGCTTCGACGGCCCCCACGCGCTGCTCGACTGCGTGAGCGATTACCTCAATAACCTGCCCAGCGGGCTACAACAACCCACGTTGCGGGTTCGTTGTTTCTGCCACAACCGTGCACAGTTCATCGCCCGACGAGTCGAAGAGATCCTCGACACCGCGCAGAACCTGCTGCTGAGCAAACTCAATCATCGCTACCTGATTCAGGTCCAGCAGCACTACCACGTGCTGGAGCTGGTGCCCGGCCAGGTCAATCATGTCGCCCTCGCCACGCTGCCGGCGCTGGTCGATTACCTGGGCGAAGAGCTGGCAAGCTACAGCCCGCTGCACCTGGACCCGATGGCACTGGAAGACCACGACCTGGCGCTGGTCCTGCCGATGGGTCAGCCCGATTGCATTCAGGTGTTCTACCGGATCAACGAATACCACGCCGACCTGTACGTACTGGATGAATTCAATGCCCTGTGGCAACAGCGCTTGCCCTATCACGACGAGCAAAGCCTGCTGGTGCCGTTGCAACGTTTCCTGCAATCGATCCAGTACCGGCGCGACGCCTTGCTGCCGATGGACGTCGCCCAGCCGCTGAGCCTGGACACCTTGTATTACCAACTGCTGCCCTCCGGCCCAGTACGGGCGCGTCGGGTCGAAGCTCGGCCAGCGCCGCAATTCCCGGTCAATAAACCGTTCTACGACGTGCAGGCGATTGTCGGCAAAGCCGCACCGGGACAGGTGCAGGTCACGTTGTATTGCAATCAGCGGGAGTTTTCAGAGTTGGAACATGGCGACCAACTGTTCAGCGTGGTCGCCCGGGAAATCGTCGAGCAGCGCCGTGAGACCGAACGCTATCGCTGTTACATCACCGACCTGGATCTGTCGGGCCTGCTCGGTGATGGTCAGAGTTCAAGCATTTTGTATTTGCGCTACAAGGCTGACCTGGAACGCGCATTGAACGAGGCGCTCGAGCAGGTCTGAGGGGTTTATTCCGGAAAGTGGCCGCCCTCGGCCGGCTGCGATTCGACTTCCAGCAGGGTCAGTTTCAGTGTCTTGCCGCCCGGAGCCGGCCAGTCGATGTGCTGACCAACCTTCAGGCCGAGCAGTGCGCTGCCCACCGGCGCCAGAATGGAAATCTTGCCTTCGTCGGCGTTGGCATCCTTCGGATAAACCAGCGTCAGGTGATAGTCCTTGCCACTGCCTTCTTCGCGACAATGCACACGGGAATTCATGGTTACGACATCGGCGGGCACTTCATCGTGACCGACCAGGGTATCGGCGCGATCCAGTTCGGTTTGCAGTGCGATAACGCCCGGCAGCGTGTCATCCAGGCTGTCGATCAGGCGCTCCAGACGTTGAACGTCCAGACGGGTAAGGGTGATGGAAGGTGCGGTCATGATAGAGGCAGACTCCTTTCTTCTGCACAGAAAAAGCAAAACCCCGCCAGAAAAAGACGGGGTTTTCACGAGCCTCGATGGGTTGAGGCGTTTCTCGACACTATCACAGCTCAATAAATATACAAGTCAGGCCGACCACGCACCTGTAGCAGCTGGCGAAGCCTGCGTTCGGCTGCGCAGCAGTCGTAAAACCTGAGTGCTCGGTATTCCTGATACACCTTATCGCCTGATCTAACGACTGCTGCGCAGCCGAACGCAGGCTTCGCCAGCTGCTACAGGTACAGGTCGCGCAAGCTTCAGGTGGCGGTCTTGCGCTGGACTGCCTGGGCGCAGATGACACGACGCCGATCGTCATCGGCCGAGCGCCATTCGCGGATGTCTTCGACATGGCGAAAACACCCAAGGCAAACCTTCTGCTCATCCAGCCGACACACGCCGCTGCACGGCGAAGCCACCGCCGGGCTGACATTGCTGTAGAGCGGTTTGGGCGGACGAACAGGTGCAGGCGGGGTCACGATCTCACAGACCTTCGAAATCGAGTTCAACGTCAGCCTGCTGCTTGACGATGCGCTCGAGCATCTCGCCGAGTTGTTCGTCGCTCTTGTCACACATCCAGCGCTTGCTCTCTTCGTCGTAATCGAAGTGGAAACCACCGGACACGGCTGCCAGCCACAGCTGACGCAAGGGCTCCTGACGGCTGAAGATCAACTGGCTGCCGTTTTCGAACTTGACGGTGAGCACACCGGCCGAGCTCTCCAGATCGATATCCAGGTCACACTCGTCAAAAATATCCTCCAGCGTCTGCTGGGTGGCATCGACCAGATCGTGGAAACGGGCTTCAGTCAAACTCATTGCGGGAACCTCAAAAAGTGTCTACTCACGCTCAAGCGCCGCAAGATACGGGCGAGCCCCGGTGATTGCAAAGGATAACGACCAAGCGTCGATATCGATATGGTAAGCGCTGTACCTGTGGGAGCGAGCCTGTTGTGAGGGGATTTAGCGAAACGTCGCACCGCCCCGTTGGGTCGCGAAGCGGCCCTAAACCTGGGACTACGGCGTATCAGAAAAACCGCATTCACCGGTTTTGCGACTGCTTCGCAGCCGAACGGGGATAAATCCCCTCACCACAGGCCCGCCCCCACAGGGAATGCACCTGGCTGGCCGGCATCAGGCGAAGGCCCGCCAGACGGGAGCCCCGTCGCATAGGCAAGCTGCCGGGTGGCCGGTATACTCCGGCGCAATTAACGCATTTTCAAGGATTTCGCCATGAAGCGCCTGATCTCTTCCCTCGCTGCGCTCGTCGCTTTTGCCTGCTTGGTTTCGGCCTGTGGTCAAAAAGGCCCGCTGTACCTGCCCGATGACAGCCAGGACCCTGCCGAGCAGGCCAAGTCGTCGCAGAAGTCTCCGTCGAAAGCACACAAGCACGACGTCTACCAATAAGGGAACGCCATGGACGCTTTTAACTACCGTGACGGCGAGCTGTTCGCGGAAGGTGTTGCCCTGTCCGCCATCGCCGAACGCTTTGGCACACCGACCTACGTCTACTCCCGTGCGCACATCGAAGCCCAGTACCTGGCTTACGCCGATGCGCTGGCCGGCATGCCGCACCTGGTCTGCTTTGCGGTCAAGGCCAACTCCAACCTGGGCGTACTGAATGTCCTGGCGCGTTTGGGCGCCGGTTTCGACATCGTCTCCCGTGGCGAGCTGGAACGCGTACTGGCCGCTGGCGGCAGCGCCGACAAGATCGTCTTCTCCGGCGTCGGCAAGACCCGTGACGACATGCGTCGAGCCCTGGAAGTCGGCGTGCACTGCTTCAACGTCGAATCCACCGATGAGCTGGAACGCCTGCAAGTGGTCGCCGCCGAGCTGGGCGTTCGCGCGCCGATCTCGTTGCGCGTTAACCCGGATGTCGATGCCGGCACCCACCCGTACATTTCCACCGGTCTTAAAGAGAACAAGTTCGGCATCGCCATCGCCGACGCCGAAGACGTGTACATCCGTGCCGCCCAACTGCCAAACTTGGAAGTGGTCGGTGTCGATTGCCACATCGGTTCGCAACTGACCACCCTGCCACCCTTCATCGACGCCCTCGACCGCCTGCTGGGCCTGGTCGACCGCCTCGGCGATTGCGGCATTTACCTTCGCCACATCGACCTCGGTGGTGGTTTGGGCGTGCGTTATCGCGATGAAGAGCCGCCGTTGGCTGCCGACTACATCAAAGCCGTGCGCGAACGTCTCGACGGTCGAGACCTGGCGCTGGTGTTCGAGCCGGGCCGTTTCATCGTCGCCAACGCCGGCGTGCTGCTGACCCAGGTCGAGTACCTCAAGCACACCGAACACAAAGACTTCGCCATCGTCGACGCAGCCATGAACGACCTGATCCGCCCGGCGCTGTACCAAGCCTGGATGGACGTCACCGCCGTGCGCCCACGCACTACCGCTGCCCGCGCTTACGACATCGTCGGGCCAATCTGCGAGACCGGCGACTTCCTGGCCAAGGACCGTGAGTTGGCCCTGGAAGAAGGCGACCTGCTGGCCGTGCATTCGGCCGGTGCCTACGGGTTTGTCATGAGTTCCAACTACAACACCCGCGGCCGTGCCGCTGAAGTGTTGGTGGACGGTGATCAGGCATTTGAAGTGCGTCGCCGTGAGACGGTAGCCGAGTTGTTTGCTGGCGAAAGCCTGCTGCCGGAGTAAAACCATGCTGCTGCGTTTTACCAAGATGCACGGCCTGGGCAATGACTTCATGGTCCTCGACCTGGTCAGCCAGCATGCGCACATCCTGCCCAAACATGCCAAGCAATGGGGCGATCGGCATACGGGTATCGGTTTCGACCAGTTGCTGATCGTCGAAGCGCCCAGCAACCCGGACGTGGACTTCCGCTACCGGATCTTCAACGCCGACGGCTCCGAAGTGGAACAGTGCGGCAACGGTGCGCGCTGTTTCGCACGCTTCGTGCTCGACAAGCGCCTGACCGCGAAGCGGCAGATCCGCGTCGAGACCAAAAGCGGCATTATCGAACTGGATATCCGCAGCGACGGGCAGATCGGTGTCAACATGGGCGCACCGCGCCTGGTGCCGGCCGAGATTCCATTTGAAGCGCCGGAGCAGGCCACGAGCTATCAGGTTGACGTCGACGGCACCCTGGTCGACCTGGCCGCCGTGTCCATGGGCAACCCCCATGCCGTGCTGCGGGTCAGCGACATCAACAATGCACCGGTGCATGAACTGGGGCCGAAAATCGAAAACCATCCGCGCTTCCCGGCACGGGTCAATGTCGGTTTTCTCCAGGTCATCGACCGCAACCGCGCGCAGCTGCGCGTCTGGGAACGCGGGACCGGGGAAACCCAGGCGTGCGGAACCGGCGCTTGCGCTGCCGCAGTGGCCGCGATCAGCCAGGGGTGGATGGATTCGCCGCTATTGATCGACCTGCCCGGCGGGCGTCTGTCCATTGAATGGGCAGGCCCAGGCCAACCGGTCATGATGACCGGCCCGGCAGTGCGCGTTTATGAAGGACAAGTGCGTCTTTGAGAGAGTCGAATCCATGAAAGATAAGCCCCAGGTTCCCGCCCTACAGCCCGACGAATCCCCTTCCGAAAGCCTTGAGGCGGCGGCGATTGCCGCGTACCTGGAGGCTCATCCGGATTTCTTCGTCGAGCATGAAGAACTGCTCGCAACCTTGCGCATTCCGCACCAGCGCGGCGACACCATTTCGCTGGTCGAACGCCAGATGAGCATCCTGCGCGACCGCAATATCGAGTTGCGTCATCGCCTCTCGCACTTGATGGACGTGGCCCGCGACAACGACCGCCTTTTCGACAAGACCCGCCGCCTGATTCTCGCGCTGATGGACGCCACCAGCCTGGAAGACGTGGTGATCAGTGTCGAAGACAGTCTGCGCCAGGACTTCCAGGTGCCCTTCGTCAGCCTGATCCTGCTGGGTGACAACCCGATGCCGGTGGGCCGCTGGGTGACCCATGCCGACGCGCAAACGGCCATCGGCGGCTTGCTCTCGGAAGACAAAAGCGTCAGCGGCAGCCTGCGTGAACACGAACTGGACTTCCTGTTTGGCGAAGAACAGCGCAAACAGATCGGCTCCACCGCCGTTGTCGCCATCAGCTACCAAGGCATCTACGGCGTCCTGGCTATCGCCAGCCGCGACCCGCAGCACTACAAGAGCTCGGTGGGCACGCTGTTCTTGAGCTACATCGCCGAAGTCATGGGCCGCGTGCTGCCACGGGTCAACACCTCCCTGCGCTCGGTACGCTGATCGTGGAACGGCAACTGGACGCTTACTGCGAACACCTGCGCAGTGAGCGGCAGGTGTCGCCTCACACGCTGTACGCCTACCGTCGCGACCTCGACAAAGTGCTGGGCTGGTGTGTCAAACAGAACATCAGCAGTTGGGCGGCCCTGGACATCCAGCGCCTGCGTAGCCTGATCGCTCGCCTGCACTCACAGGGCCAATCTTCGCGTAGCCTGGCGCGGCTGCTGTCGGCGGTGCGCGGGCTCTATCACTATCTGAACCGCGAAGGCCTCTGCGACCACGACCCGGCCAACGGCCTGGCGCCGCCGAAGGGCGAACGTCGGCTGCCAAAAACCCTCGACACCGACCGCGCACTGCAACTGCTTGAGGGCGCGGTGGAGGATGATTTTCTGGCGCGTCGGGATCAGGCGATTCTGGAGCTGTTCTATTCCTCAGGTTTGCGGTTGTCGGAACTGACCGGGCTCAATCTGGATCAGCTGGACCTGGCCGACGGCATGGTTCAAGTGCTCGGCAAGGGCAGCAAGACCCGACTGCTGCCGGTCGGCAAAAAAGCCCGCGAAGCGCTGGAGCTGTGGCTGCCGCTACGGGCCATGACCAACCCTGCGGATGACGCGGTGTTTGTCAGCCAGCAAGGCCGGCGTCTTGGCCCTCGGGCGATTCAGGTGCGGGTTAAAGCCGCTGGCGAGCGCGAACTGGGGCAGAACCTGCATCCGCACATGCTGCGACACTCCTTCGCCAGCCATTTGCTGGAATCCTCCCAGGACCTGCGAGCGGTGCAGGAACTGCTCGGCCACTCGGACATCAAGACCACCCAGATCTACACCCACCTGGACTTCCAGCACCTGGCAACGGTTTACGACAGCGCCCATCCAAGGGCCAAACGCATCAAAGGCGATGAGTCATGAGAATTCAATTGATCACCTTCGACCTCGACGACACCCTGTGGGATACCGCCCCGGTGATCGTCAGCGCCGAAGCCGTACTGCGTGAATGGCTGACCGAGCATGCACCGAATCTGGGCGCCGTGCCGGTGGAGCATTTGTGGGCGATTCGCGAACGGATCCTGAGCAGTGAGCCGGGCCTCAAACACCGCATCAGCGCCCTGCGTCGCCGAGTCTTGTTCCACGCACTGGAAGAGGCCGGTTACGACCATGGTCAGGCCTCAGACCTGGCCGATCAGAGTTTTGAAGTATTTCTACATGCGCGGCATCAGCTGGACATCTTCCCGGAGGTGCAACCGACCCTGGAGACTCTGGCCAATCACTACGCCCTCGGCGTGGTCACCAATGGCAACGCCGATGTGCGTCGGCTAGGGCTGGCGGATTACTTCAAGTTTGCCTTGTGCGCCGAAGACATCGGCATCGGCAAGCCGGATGCGCGACTGTTTCATGAGGCGTTGCAGCGTGGTGGTGCGACGGCCGAGACGGCCGTGCATATCGGCGATCATCCGGGTGACGACATTGCCGGCGCCCAGCAGGCGGGATTGCGGGCGATCTGGTTTAACCCGGCGGGCAAGGCGTGGGAAGCCGAGAAGGCACCGGATGCCGAGATTCGCAGCCTGAGCGAGTTGCCCGCGTTGTTGGCCCTCTGGAACGCCCAACACTAACCCTGAAATCACACACCGAACCTGTGGGAGCGAGCCTGCTCGCGAAAGCGGTAGGCCAGCCGACATCAACTTTGAATGTGACGGCCTCTTCGCGAGCAGGCTCGCTCCCACAGGGATCACCACAGCGTTCTGGACTTTGTTTCACCCATGAAAAAGCCCGCAGCGACGGCGGGCTTTTTCAGCAAGCAAGTAGCAGGCTCAGATAGGCCGGCTGCCGTACTTGTTGTCAGGCTTCTTGGGCGGATCGGCGACCACATTGGCCTCCACTTCCTGCACCTTGCCGCCCTTGGCCAGGAACTCTTCCATGGCCCGCGCCAGAGCGTCACGCTCCTTGTTTTTTGCTTCGACGCTCGGCAGCTCATCGACCGATACCGCTGCCTTGGCTTTGCCTTTGGCGGTCGGAACGGGCGCTTCACCGCCATCGTCTTCAGCGACGTCGTCCGTCGCTGCTTCCAGACCTTCTTCGGTTTCGTCGTCGTCGCCTACTTCGAGGTCGTCGTTTTCCAGATCATCGTCGCTCATGTTCTACCTCATGACTTGCGAAAAGCAGATTAGTTATAGCCCAGCTTCGCCGTCTGTCGAAGGCCGCCGGAAAAAATTCTACAACCGCTGGTAACCAGCGGTTTATGCCTCTTCACCGTGCACGGTGGCGAGGACTTTACGGGCACCGCCAAAATCACGGTGCTCGCCCAGATAAACGCCTTGCCAGGTCCCCAACGCCAGTCGGCCTGCCGAAATCGGCAAACTGAGCTGACAGCCAAGCACGCTGGCCTTGAAGTGCGCCGGGAGGTCGTCCAGGCCTTCGTCGTTATGCTCATAGCCGTCTGTTCCTTGTGGGATCAGACGATTGAAAAATCGTTCGAAGTCGCGACGTACCGCCGGATCGGCGTTCTCGTTGATGGTCAACGACGCCGAGGTATGCTGCAGCCACAAATGCAACAGACCGACCCGACATGCCCTGAGTTCAGGCAGGCCGGCGAGTAACTCGTCCGTTACCAGATGAAAGCCCCGGGGCCTCGCCCGCAGGGTAATCAGAGTCTGTTGCCACATACAGTTCTCCGCACGTTCGGGGCGCATTCTAGCGCGCTCTGGGAAAAAACAAAGGCCCTAATATTCCTTCTATCATGTAAGCCATTGGCCGCAGAAAAACGCCCGTCGTAAACGCCACTAAACGTGTACGAAAAAACCTTTCAGCAGTTCCTTCACTGACAAACTCCAGACAAAAAAATGCCCGGCAAGCCGGGCAATTTTTTTTGTGCGCGTACTTACAAGTTGTAGCCGCGTTCGTTGTGGAGTGCCAGATCGATGCCGACCGCCTCTTCTTCCTCAGTGATACGCAGACCCATGACGGCGTCCAGGACCTTAAGGATGATGAAGGTGACGATCGCGGTGTAGATCACCGTGAAGCCCACGCCTTTGCACTGAATCCAGACTTGTGCGGCGATGTCGGTGACGGTGCCGAAGCCACCCAACGACGGTGCAGCGAAGACACCGGTCAGGATCGCGCCGAGGATACCGCCGATACCGTGCACGCCGAAGGCATCCAGGGAGTCGTCATAGCCGAGTTTGCGTTTCAGGGTGGTGGCGCAGAAGAAGCACACCACTCCGGCTGCCAGGCCAATGACCAGAGCGCCCATCGGGCCTACAGTGCCAGCGGCTGGCGTGATTGCAACCAGACCGGCCACAACACCCGAAGCGATACCCAGAGCACTTGGTTTGCCGTGAGTGATCCACTCGGCGAACATCCAGCCCAGTGCAGCGGCGGCAGTTGCGATCTGGGTCACCAGCATCGCCATGCCTGCAGTGCCGTTGGCCGCAGCAGCGGAACCGGCGTTGAAGCCGAACCAGCCAACCCACAGCATGGCAGCGCCCATCAGGGTGTAACCGAGGTTGTGCGGCGCCATCGGGGTGGTCGGGAAGCCTTTGCGTTTGCCCAGTACCAGGCAGGCAATCAGACCGGCCACACCGGCGTTGATGTGCACCACGGTGCCACCGGCGAAGTCCAGCACACCCCAGTCCCACAACAGGCCGCCGTTACCGGACCAGACCATGTGCGCGATGGGTGCATAAACCAGGGTGAACCAGACGCCCATGAAGATCAGCATGGCGGAGAACTTCATCCGCTCGGCGAAGGCACCGACGATCAGCGCGGGGGTAATGATGGCGAACGTCATCTGGAAGGTGACGAACACCGCTTCAGGGAACAGCGCCGCAGGGCCGGTCAGGCTCGCTGGCGTGACACCGGCGAGGAATGCCTTGCCCATGCTACCGAAGAACGAGTTGAAGTTGATGACGCCCTGTTCCATGCCGGTGGTGTCGAACGCGATGCTGTAGCCATAAATGACCCACAGGATGCTGATCAGACCGGTAATGGCGAAGCACTGCATCATCACGGAAAGAATGTTTTTGGAGCGGACCATGCCGCCGTAGAACAGCGCGAGGCCGGGAATGGTCATGAACAGCACGAGGGCTGTCGATGTCATCATCCAGGCAGTGTCGCCGGAATTGAGGACTGGGGCCGCCACTTCGTCTGCCGCCATGGCCAGGCTGGGCAGTTCGAGGGACAACAGGGCTCCTAGCCCTGCGAATTTACGCAGAGTCATATTGTTTTCTCCTGGGGCGTTGGGTTTGTGGCGGCTTAGATTGCGTCGGTATCGGTTTCGCCGGTACGGATGCGAATCGCCTGTTCCAGATTGACCACGAAGATCTTGCCGTCACCGATCTTGCCGGTGTTGGCAGCCTTGGTTATCGCCTCGATAACCCGGTCAAGATCCTTGTCGTCAATGGCGACATCGATCTTCACCTTTGGCAGGAAATCGACCACGTATTCCGCGCCACGATACAGCTCGGTGTGACCCTTCTGCCGACCGAAGCCTTTGACTTCAGTAACGGTAATGCCCTGCACGCCGATCTCGGACAGCGACTCGCGTACGTCGTCCAGTTTGAACGGCTTGATGATGGCAGTGACTAGCTTCATGAAAACTCTCTCCCGAATTGGTGGACTTGCCCCAGGAAAACAAACCCGACTCAAGTCTAAGCGCAGTGCCTGGCTTTGTAACGCATCGTCGGCCTTACCTGCCCGTCCGACGCCTGCTAACCACTCCGCACGAAACACTTCCCCCGTTCCGCTTGGCGCACTGCATTCGTCACAGCGACTGCATCAGTGCATGGGTCACTACTGACTAAGCAGAAAGCTTGCCATCTCGCCAAAACCCACTGATTTCAAGCCTTTGGTCGCTGCTGCAAGCTGCTTCGCGCAAATGGCCCGACGGATACGCACAACAACAGTGCGCGGCCGCCCGTCCGCATGCGCGAAAAGCGTGCACCCCTGACTGCGAGATTGACTATAGACACTGCGTGATACACTGCCCGCCATTGTTGACAGGATATTTCCCATGCTCGCGCCCAAAGACTTCCTCGATGCCCTGAGCGGCACCGCCTCCCGCCTCTTCAGCGGCGACACTCCACTGCCGAAAAGCGAAATCGAAAGCCAGTTCAAGGCCTTGTTACAGAGCGGCTTCAGCAAGCTGGACCTGGTGAGCCGTGAAGAGTTTGATAGCCAGATGGTTGTACTGGCACGAACGCGGGCACGGTTGGAGAGTCTTGAGGCGAAGGTGGCGGAGCTGGAAGCGAAGCTGAATCCGCCTGCCGAGTAACCCGCACACCCCACTTTGAACCCAATCCCTGTGGGAGCGAGCCTGCTCGCGAATAAGGTCGGAACGACCTTCAGATTCATCTGTAGGAACTGCCGCAGGCTGAGATCAATTGATCTTCAGCCCCGCAAAAATCCCGGCACCTTCCTACAACAAAACCACCGCCGTCCGATTGCGCCGTAATGCCTCCGGTTTCTATGCTCATGCCCAGCTGAATAATCAGCTCTGGGTTTGGCGACCCGGAAGACCCCGACGCACCGCGACCACATTCGACCGAGGAATTTATTCCCATCTCGAATTATGGCGGCTATGCGTGGGAGACCTTCGGGTCTGCCGGTTCTCGGGCGTCACCGGTTCGCCAACCCGCGCATGGCTGCCACCCTTTTCGTTTGGCGACGATCAGAGGCAGTTTTCTTCATTTGATCCCGAGAACTGCTCGATGGACGAAAACTACCTGATTCCTCACGTTTTCACCCGCCACAGACTCCACCTCCACGCCCTCCTCCTCGAAAACCAAGCCTGGTTCTGCGCCCGAGACCTAGGTCGTCTGCTTCGCCTTTTCCTCGACGAACGCGCCGTCCGAAAACTCGATCCCGATCAACATCAATCCGCGCGAGTCGTCATCCACGGCACCATCGAAAACACCCTGCTAATCAGCGAGTCCGGCGTCTACGCCCTGCTGGTCTACCACTACTGCCCCGAATACCGAGGCTTGCGCGAGTGGCTGACCCACGACGTTGTGCCAGCCCTAAGAGACGCCGATCAACCGAAGTCAACCGAACGCCCGATCCTGAGCCTGCTGAACTGGCCAGAGATGTCGTTGAGTTTGCTGCACTGGAATAACCAGCCGTGGATTCGGTTGCAGGATGTTCCACACATGCTTTCGGATGGTGAACAGCCACAACGTACAGTCAATGCGCCTTGGTGGAAGCGAGCTTCGCGGATGCTGCAATCGCTTTAGGTGGCCAAAGCACGACCACGTTCGATTTCGGCTTTACGCAGATCATAAGTCGACTGCAGGTTCAGCCAGAACTCGGGCGTGGTGTTCAGGTAGCCAGATAGCTTCCCCGCTAGATCAGCACTGACACAACGCTGCTGCATCACGATTTCGTTAACCACTTTTAACGGTTCGTTCAACGAGCGGGCGAAAGCTGATTCTGAAATGCCCAACAGCTCTAGAAAATCCTCCTTGAGGATTTCGCCGGGATGAACCGCCCGCATTCCACTACTGTTCATTTTCCTCTCCGAATTCAGCGATCAATTGATGATCATAAGCAGGCCTGCCAGACAGACAAGAGCGCCCAAACACTTTCACCGACGTCCTTCATTGATCTAGGCAGGGTCCTACAAAAACATCATCCCTCGACTGATTACATCGGCAATCCACACTCGCTTACGCTTCATCTCCAGAAAGACACCCGCAACATCCAGTGAAAGTTTGTCGCCTCATCCGCCACGCCGAAAAACAACGCCCCAACTACCCTTAAAAAAACCGCAGGAAGCGGTTCCCGTAAAGCTCAAGGAACGACCATGTCCCTCTCCATCGTCCACAGCCGCGCCCAGATTGGTGTCGATGCGCCCGCCGTCACCGTAGAAGTCCATCTGGCCAACGGTCTGCCCTCATTGACGATGGTCGGCTTGCCCGAAGCGGCAGTGAAGGAAAGCAAGGATCGGGTACGCAGTGCGATCATCAATTCGGGGCTGCAATTCCCGGCGCGGCGCATCACGCTTAATCTCGCGCCTGCGGACTTACCGAAGGATGGCGGACGGTTTGATCTGGCGATTGCCTTGGGGATTCTGTCCGCCAGCGTGCAGGTGCCGACGTTGACGCTGGATGACATTGAATGCCTGGGAGAATTGGCGTTGTCAGGCGCGGTACGTGCTGTGAGAGGCGTGTTGCCGGCAGCGCTGGCCGCCCGCAAGGCCGGGCGTTCGCTGATGGTGCCACGGGCGAATGCCGAGGAAGCCTGTCTGGCATCGGGGCTAAAGGTGTTTGCCGTGGATCACCTGTTGGAAGCCGTTGCGCACTTCAATGGACATACGCCAGTCGAGCCCTACGTTTCCAACGGTTTGCTCTACGCCAGCAAACCGTATCCCGACTTGAACGAAGTACAGGGGCAAATCTCGGCCAAGCGCGCATTGCTGATTGCGGCGGCTGGGGCACATAACCTGCTATTGTTGTAACCTTATGCACCAACAGAATCAGGACATGGCGCGATGAAGCCGAAAGCGTACAGCTACATACGGTTCAGCAGCCCAGAGCAGGCTAAGGGCGATAGCCAAAGGAGGCAACGGGAAGCGGCTGAAAACTACTGTAAGGAACACGGGCTGGAGCTGGCCAACACACGTGAGTATCGGTTTTTCGATTCAGGACGAAGTGCCTACACGGGCGAGCACATAGATGATTCAGGCGAGCTCGCCCGGTTCCTGACCCACGTGGATAGTGGGACGATCCTCGCAGGTAGTTACCTACTGGTGGAATCGCTCGACCGCTTGAGCAGAGACAAGGTTATGGTTGCCCTGAGTCAGTTCACCCACTTACTCCGCAAGGGCATCAGGATTGTGACCCTGTCTGACAAGAGGGTTTATGCCGAGGACTCCCCCAGCATCGCTATGGAGCTCATCATCAGCATCACGGTGATGATGCGAGCACACGAAGAAAGCGCCACCAAAGGCAAGCGGGTTTCGGCAGCGTGGCAGAACAAGCGAAACCTCGCGCGAGAGAAGAAAGTGCCGCTCGGCAATGCTTGTCCCGCATGGCTGGTATTAGAGAATGGAGCGTATAAGCCAAATGATGAACGAGTGAAAGTCGTTCACAAAATCTTCGACATGACCATCCGAGGATACGGGCAGACAGCCGTATCGAAGCGGCTGAACGAGGATGGTATTCCGGTGTTTGGCACCGTAGGTGAGAAGCGCCGGAATATGAGTGGCGCTTGGGGCACCAGTTCGGTATCGAAGATTCTGAACAACCGCTCTTTGCTGGGAGAGTACCAGCCGATGCACATTATCGGCGGCGTTCGGTGTAATGACGGAGAGGTTGTTACGGGCTTTTACCCGCCTGTTATCGAGGAAGACATTTTCCTACAGGCGAAAGCTGCACGTAGTCAGCGCCAGACCAGCGGAACCACCAAACAAACCAAGAATTTCAACTGTTGGCAGGGACTAGCAAGATGCCGCGTATGTGGCGATGCAATGCACCTGGTTAACAAGGGAAAGCCGCCTAAGGGCTACGTCTACCTCCAGTGCTTCGGCACCAAAAAAGGCATCTGCAGGAACGGCATCATCCGAATTGAACATGCGGAATTGGTATTCAAGGAAGTCTTGGCGAAGGTGGACAGTATGTCGCTCGTCCACGGGAGAAGTGCAGAGATCCGGAAGAATCTGGAGGTTGCCGAAGGTAGGCTGGTAGGGGTTATGAGGAAACTGGACCAAGCAACCGAGGCGCAAACCGCATTCCCGTCGAAAGCAGGCGGAAAGCTTCTGCACGATTTGGAGCAGGAACACGAAGATATCTCGACAAAACGCGATGAACTTCGGCAGCAGCTCGCATCAACCCACGTAATTAGCAAAGAAGACTTTTTCCAGAAGCTAGACCTCGTGACTTACGAAGGCAGGGCGGCTGCTAACAGTCTGTTGAAACGGCTCCGGGTTGTCGTTCTGTTCAAGCGACACAGCCCAAAGAATTTCAGATGCTGGGTGCTCGACAAGTCCGACGATGAAGTCACCGAGGAGATCGATCAGATGTTGTTCGGCATCCTCTATAAGGATGGAATCTTGACGGTGCAAGCGTTGGACAACGACGTCTATGACAGGCAGATCGAACAGGACGAAATCACTGCCGAGGATGTCAACCGCGACTACGAAGGCGGTATCGATGGGCAATGGTTTGGCTCGGTGTTCGGCAACACCAAGTAACAGCCAGCAGCCCACCCATCGCAGACAGATTGAACGCCATCGCCCAGCCCTATACTGTACATCCAAACAGTGTTCGGTGCGTGCGTGATGAAAGACGATTTGATCGATGACAGCGGGTTTGAACTGGGATTGCCCTCACGCGAAGAAATGCTGAAACACCAGTGTGATTTGCTGTGCTCTGAGTTGGACGTTACGCGGCGTGACCTTCGGCAAGCCCACAAGAACCTTGCCGGGATGATCGTCATGTGGCGCGATAGTTCGAAGGAGCTTGCCGCCCTGAAGGTTGAACATCAGCGTGTGCAGTGGAGGTTGAGTGAGTTTTACGAAGCGGACAGGATCAAGGAAGTAAGCCGCCTGACATACGCTTACGGCAACCATGACCAAAAATAAAAACGCTGATTCCTGCCCCTTCACGCGCCCGGCGCTGGTCACCCTCTATATATAGTGGGTTCTTGTGATAGGGCTCGCGCCCTTAAAAACCCGGCGGACCGTTTTCAATCGGTGAAAATCAGTGGAAAACGGTCCGCTCCAGCTAGGTCGCGGCCTATACGACCGTTCCACCTTTCACACACAATTTACGCACAGGTTTATCCACAGGTAGTACGTTGCAGCACCCCCCAAAACGCATTATCTTGTGGTCGCCTCCCTACGAAACCCTACATATTGGGGTTTTACGTAAGTCTACCCCCCATTATTCAAGCGAACGGCCATTTTAGCGGTGACCGTAACGGCATCACTAACGGTGGCAATAAGGGCCTATTTAAGCCATCACGAAGCGTTTGAGGGGCGAGAAGGGGTCTTAGGGGTGTTGCCTAGAGGCAAAAAGATAATTAACGCTTACAGCGCGCCTGAGGGGCTTGCAGCAACAACTGCAAGTCTATATGATGCGACCAGACGCACAAAACCGCCCAAAGGGGCGGTTCCGTTAAAGATGTCTACGAGTAGCCACGTTTCTGTCCGCAAAAACGATACGTGACCACTCGCACCCTCTTTCACATGCGTTAGCACGGTCAAGAGAAGGACGCCATTAAAGCCAATTGGTGCCACTGCGTCAATTGGTGATTGATCGGTGGTCGTTTCTTGAATAGTGCGATTAATCCTTTAATCCTATGAAAGAGAGATGACCACTATGTTTGATTTCGACCGCAACACCGCTGGCAAGAAAACCATCCCTGTCCGTCAGTATCGCCGGTTCCGTTTCGGCGAATGGGAGGATGTTTGCCATCACCACCGTAGTCCGCCTCGTTAAGGCGTAGCGACAAGCCACCAAGCTTTCGCTGATTTGGTGGTTCCCCTCTGATCGACCAAGACCGTCCCGCCGAACTCCGTGTCCAACTTACGATTGCCTTAGCCGCATTATCGTATCAGTGATGCTTTGGGCGTTCGTATCCAGCGTTTCCATGGCTGCCAGTGCGTTAGCGGCGACATCCCCTACCCCGTTCTCCAAAAGCCAACTGGTCACCTCTTCAATGGCCGCACATATGGCGTGCTGATTTGAAAGCAGCAGAGTCAAGGCATCCGCCGTGGCGATCTTGCTTTCTGGGCTATCTGACATGGCTATCGTCCTTGAGTGATATTGCGGGAAGCCTAGTTCATCTCACCGCCGGCTGGGGCCACTTCTCCAATCAGCTACACCCTAGATTTTCAAACCGGCACTTGCCCTAGGTCGAACATGGCCTGTACTTCCGCGTACAAAATATCAGAAGGGGTATCCGGCAGAACGTCAGAAATCCCGCTCAGGCTGGGTCGGTACTTAACGCCATTCCCGTGCCACTTCACTGTCAGCGGCTGAAATCGGCGAATATCACGAGCAACGAAAAGCCCCGCACTTGGCGGGGCTGCGGTATTAGCTGGAAGAGGATCAGGCCTTGTTCCAGTGTCGCTTGACGGTGGCAATGCCGATGTTGAGGTCAGTCGCTACCTGAGCCTGTGTCATATCCCTCGCCTTGAGCCGCTGCACTGCTACTGTGGTGTCCGTGGCTTCTGGACGCCCCAACCTCTTACCTTCTGCCTTGGCACGCTTCAACCCTGACTGTGTGCGTTCGATCAGCAGGTCACGCTCAAATTCTGCCACGGCCCCCAGCACCTGCATGGTCATCTTGCCTGCTGCACTAGTGAGGTCCACGCCGCCTAAAGCGAGACAGTGAACTCGGATGCCAGCGGACGCCAAGTGTTCAACCGTGAGACGCACATCCATCGCGTTACGGCCAAGCCTGTCCAGCTTGGTCACGATCAGCACGTCACCGGACTCCATCCGCTCCAGCAGCTTCTGGAAGCCGGGCCGTTTCTCTGCCGTGATGCTGCCCGAGATTGTTTCCTCGACTATTCGGCTTGCCTGCACATCGAAGCCAGCATTTTTCACGTCTTGCACTTGGTTCTCGGTGAACTGGCTGACTGTGCTGACACGGCAGTATAGAAAGGTACGGGACATGGCAGGCGACTCCACTGGTATCACTTAAGGTGGTATCAGTGTAAAGGGATCATCAATACCTGTAAACCCTATTTTTATGATGCTTCTTTGGGCAAGTTTTCCGGTGATCGTTTAACGGTCGTTTGTTGGTACTTACAGGAGTGCGGCTGCTGGGGCGACCTTACTTCTAGAGGTGCATCCAAAACTGGATGGACGTCTGCTGCGACGATGGTCCAAAACTGGACCATCAACCGGGCTGGGTGGAATCCTGAGAAAATAAACGTTTTCGCGTATTTACGGCGTGATGACCCAGCAACTTTGCTGCGTCCGATGGAAGCTGCACGAATAGAGAGGCTGGCTTAGCCCTGTAGTGGAAACGCGCCACAAGCAGGGGGATTGACGTGCCACAAAAGTATTAGCCCCTGTAGCCGACGCCTAGGCGGGTTAGATAACGGATAGATACCTTATTAGATATGTACCCACCTACTCTGAAGGCGCGTTCGACTATGCTCACTGGTGCGATTATTCGGATTGGGACAACCACCATGGAGTTCTTCAAGATGCTGCTGAGAGGCAACAAACCAAAGCCGCTCTACTTAGATGACCTGATTGCCGCCGACAAGTTAGAGCCCGGCACTATCACCGTGATGAGAACCCTCATCGGGAAATGGCTTCCCGAAAACTTCGATGACCGTACAAGAGAGCAGCTTCAGGCAATCTACAAGGCACTGGGCGAGCAGGAGGCCGGGAAATCGTACTTACTAGGCAAGGGAATGTTTGGAGATTGGGGAGCCCCGGTTGAGTATATCAAGGTAGTACCGGCAAACCCCAAGCGGAAATAAGCTTTGTAGAGCATCTTGGGGCTGATGCTGGCCCACCCGAGTAGTAGGGTGTCGTTTCCAGAAATGAGGCCCCTGCATTTACGCAGCTAGGGACACCGGTTCCGCTGATACTGGCGGGAACTCCAGATACGCCGGGTAGCGTTGGAATTGCACGCCAAACACCGTGTACATGCGGTCGTTACGGTACTGTTCACGCCCCTGCTCTATAGCAACTTGCAAACTCCGCAGGACGCAATCCTGAGCGGCAAAGACTTGCGATTCAGTGCAGATACCCAGATCCAGCAGCGCCTGCCATGTACCCTCAAACGAGTTGTACAAGTTGTCGATGAAGGTGATCCAGTTCGCTCCACAAGCTTCCCAAGCCATCTGGTCGGGGGCCATCACTACCGGCACTAGTGTTTGCAGATGCAGGCGCTCTTCAAGTTGTTCCTTCAATGCTTCGCCGTCGATGGTCAGGCCCTGTAATGCGTTGTGGGCTGCTTCGATGATCGATGTAACCAAAGCTTGTCGGTCAGAATCCAGAATACGGGCTGACGTTTTCCATGGGTTCTGGGGGCAGAAGTACTGTACTGGTGTCCAAATAGCGTTCGGGAAGTCGAAGCGACCTCTGGCCTTGCCTTGTGCGTCTTTGATCGGGGCAAGGTAACTTCCGATCACTCGCACCAGCGACAACATGGAGCGACAGTTATCCCGATGTTTGCCTTCCGGTAGATCCGCAGAGAACCGTTTCAACTCATCGTGCATTACGCCCAACTGTGAATCGGGTGGGCAGTTGCTGAAAAGGAAATCCTTGCTCCGCTCCCCGCCTTCCTGTTCCCAGCCTTCCTGAATGGCTTCCAGTGCCTGCAACTCCGGCATCTTTCTCGATTCAAGTTCCGCCAAGGTATAGCGACGGTCTAGCGGCTCGTACAGTTCGTCACCCTGCCGCTTGTGTATCGACCTGGCTAACCGCAGTCGTGCAGTCCGCTGGGGCATCTTGTCCAGTTCATCAAGGAAGGTATCCAGTTCAAGGCCAAGGAAATCGGCAAGCTTTTGTAGCTTCTGGACCAGCGTCATGCCGGGGGTGATGTCCCACTTCCGCTGCCGTGCCGACTTGGGAATCGATGCACCCGCCCAAGCGTTTACGGGCTTGTTGCCGTGCCGCTGGTTCAGATGATCGAGGCCAACGAACAGGTTCAGCGAAGTTGTCAGGCCGGTGGAACCATCACGCCCCTTGAGACCTTGCACATGACAGAGGTGATACGCGTCTTTGCCGTGGCCTGCTTCAACCCAGCCGTACCGCTTCTTACGGTAGTTGTGCAGGGCTAACAACTGATGAAGACCCGCAGCATCGATGCCCTGATAAGTCTGAACAGTGCCTGCCCGCTCGGCCTGCTCAATGAACCACAAACCAAACGCATTTTCAGTCAGACGCTCTCTACGGTGCTGCACCTTCTGCTGCTGGCGGGTGATCTTGGGTGCCTTCTGCTTACGCTGTGCTGCCGACTTGCAGGCGCTATTGCACGTTGAGCGGCCACCGGGCCTGCGGTTAAACAATGTTCCGCAGTTGGCGCAGGGGACTTCAAGCTGCTTGATTGTGGTTAGGGGTGTCGTTGCCATCGTTGTCCACTTTTACTGGGATCAGGGATCTTTGTGCGGCCTCGGCGATAAGCACGTTCAGACCGTGTGTTGGGTTGGTAATGCCACGCGCCTGCATGAAGGCAAGCAGACGCCCTGTGGATGAATCGTTGAGGGAAATCCTCATGGTGGGTACTCCGTAGAAATGGAAGTTCTGCAAAATGAAAGTCGGCTGGGGGCGTCTAACTCGCGGGTGATAGCCTGAAACGGATGCAATCCCCAGCCTACCTGCCGCCACCAAACGCCTTTCACCAGACAGCAGAAAACCGACGTAGTCAGTTGGGCCGTTTCGGCTTGACCATCGGGGATAGCGTTTCAAGGAAGGCGGATATAGTGCGGGAGAAGTTACTTAGCTGTCGAGGCTTTCTTTGGCGAGTACGCGGCGAGCAAATTAGAAAGTGCGAACTCTTCTTCGCTTACCTGAAGTTCTGCCTCTGCTTTAGCTTTAGCCGCAGCCGCTTCACGGGCTCGTCGAGAAATTGTAATGTCCATTTGTCGGCGAGTTTCGAGTTGGTTACGCTGGTAACGGTCTGCCGTATATTTAACCTTCGCCTGCTCCGCAACTTCAAGAAGATCGGCGTCGACAATAGTCGTCGGTTTCTTGAGCTGCACGCTAAGATACAGTGGACGACAAAGAGAAGTTGCAACGGTGTACCCGTCTTTAAACCAGCTTGCTAGTTCATTAAGAGCGTGAGTTAGCGGCTCCTCACTTACCCAAGACACGTTCACACCCAAGTCTGGATATGCTGGCGACATGCAGTTACGGAAGTATTGCACTTCGCCCTGCTTAATTAGTTTGTGTAGTTCTGTGTCACTGTGTTTTTCGATTTCGATAACGTTAGTGCCGTACACGTGTGTAGCTGTAGTTGTCATGCTTGTTGTACCTTATGATTAATTGGATTTCTTACGTGTTTTGATCTGCGCTATAAGACTCTGGCGGGCCTTGTCGTCGTCAGGGGATGGTTTGTTATTGCTTGCGTCGTTGGCGGCTGTAAGGCGCTTCTGGCGGTCATCTAGAAGGGCTTCCAATTCTGCAACGGTGAGGCCTCGCTCAGCAGCAGCATTGCTCATGAACAACTTCAGTTCAGCCTTGGCCATGCTAATTGCTGCCTTGGCTTTAGCGAAATTCTCCTGTGCTACTGCATGAGCTTGCTTAGCCTTCGCAACCTTCTGCTGCCCCGCCCGATAAAATTCCAGGTCACCAAGTGTTGCAATAGTTCCCGAGGGAAATACCTCATTCTCAAGACGATTGATGAAATCGACTTCAGCCTGAGTAACAGGCACATACTCATATCGGCTTGACTCGCCTATACGATCTGTCAGACCCATGATTCCGGTGTGGAATTTATCGACCTCCACATAAAGTTGTTTTGTCATGCTGCCGCTTCTTGTTGGTTGGATTGTTGGTGTGTCCCTTGTGCATTGAACTCTAGCTCTAATTCAGCCTGTGTTTGCTTCAGGACAGCACGGTAGTTTCGAGTTTGGCATGTCCCAGTACACCAGCGACTGCGGTGACTTCGGCTATAATACATAGCCCCGCAGTGATGGCAGTATTTCCGCTTAAGCGGATAACGCTTTATCATTAGTTGTATCTCTGAGTGTGTAGTTGTTTTCGACAAGCCAAAGAAAACCCCTAACTCCGTATGAGAGTTTCGGGGGAACCGGCTATCAGTTGTTTGCACTGAGTAGTGCGGGAGACTTCCTGCATTGCAGGAACTTGAATCAGTGACCGTCTTCTGTTGCGTCCTGACGGTCGAGGACTGGCATTAACGACAATAGGGATATGCCTAGCCCTATAGCCATTATGGCGACACTTCCTAAGGAACAACGTCGATCTTCTGCACTTGGACCGACCACAAGTACTTAACAACATAGTTCGGCAAGGATTAGGCCTAACTATGTCGTCGGCAGGCGGGAAACTTTAGGGGAAGTTACTTGATGGATTTATCTAACTAAGCACACATGGTAGCACTACTAGTCCATCTTGTCAAGTGATAAATCACACTTCTGGCGATATTGCAACACTTATTTCGATTAAGTTGACTAGCGGTAGACGCCCCCAGACGCGGGGCCATGTTGCGGCGTGACGCTGTGTGCAATCTCGTGGGAGTAAGGTGCCGCTGGGCGTGCGGAATGCGCGTAGGAACGCATTTTCTTCATTTGGTGCATTCATCTACAATCTGCTGTTCAGCGGACCGCCGGGGACCGGAAAAACGCTGTTAGCGAGTCGGTTGCCGGGGCTGCTTCCCCCGTTAGCCGAAAATGAAGCGCTGGAAGTCGCTGCCATTCAATCCGTCACCAGTTGCGTGCCCTTGAGCCACTGGCCGCAACGACCGTTCCGCCAGCCCCATCACTCGGCCTCCGGCCCGGCGTTGGTGGGCGGCGGTTCGAAGCCACAACCCGGCGAAATCACCCTAGCCCATCATGGCGTTCTATTCCTCGATGAACTCCCGGAATTCGACCGCAAGGTGTTGGAGGTTTTAAGGGAGCCGCTGGAGTCCGGTCACATCGTGATTTCCCGCGCCAAGGATCGCGTGAGGTTTCCGGCGCGCTTTCAATTGGTGGCCGCAATGAACCCGTGTCCCTGTGGATATCTTGGCGAACCCAGCGGCAAATGCAGTTGTACACCGGACATGGTCCAGCGTTATCGCAACAAATTGTCGGGGCCTCTACTGGATCGGATCGACCTGCACCTGACCGTCGCTCGGGAAGCCACGGCGTTGAACCCTGCGCTCAAACCCGGTGATGACACAGCCACTGCTGCGGTGCTGGTCGCCGACGCCCGGGAGCGGCAACACAAACGCCAAGGTTGCGCCAACGCCTTCCTTGATTTGCCAGGGCTGCGTCGACACTGCAAGTTATCCACAACTGACGAAGCGTGGCTGGAAACTGCTTGCGAGCGTTTGACCTTATCACTCCGGTCGGCCCACCGTCTGCTCAAGGTAGCCCGTACATTGGCAGATCTTGAACAGGTGAATGCAATTACACGCGAGCACTTGGCGGAAGCATTGCAATATCGGCCTGCCTCAGCGTGAAAACGTCAAAGAGAATTTTGAAAAGCTTAACCCGGCCAGAAGGCGACAATATGTTACCGCCTAGATTCCTGAACTTTGTAAGAGCGTTGACCGAGAAGACGGAACAAGGCGAATTTTCCTGGAGTTATGACGACAACAACTCGTTCGTAAAACTAAAAGAAACAGGCTTTTCCCTTTCTCTGCGTTACAGCTTCAACTCCGATGAAAAATATGCGGAGTACGTTATCTATTACTTCGATGATATCGAAGACAAAGAATACCGGTTTTATACCAATCAAACCTGGAACGACTTCGACTTCATCCGGCGTTTGTTTGATGCCGCACAAGCTTCAAAAATGAGGCTTCCCTTTTGACACCTCAACGAGCAGTGAATACCTATCGCAGGCATTACTGCTCATCTCGCTCTCTCGACGGACAGGGAGTTAACGCGAGTTTACTCCTTGCTCAAATCCACCAACGGCGCCTGCCGCACCTCAGTCTCCCGACCACCCTGAATGTCGCTCACAGTTTTCAAAGCCTTATCCACAGCCCCTTTATCCACCAGCAAGCTATACCGGATCTGAAACTGCTTCTGCTCCTTCACCCCAATCATCGGCACCAGACCAAGCGGCCGCTGATACCGACGGTTGTAGGAAAAACTCGTCCCCGGCTCCAATCCGGTCACATATCCCTGCCCTTGCGTATCCGTGTTTTTCCACAGCGAAAACACCGGCAACTGTTGAGTATTGAAACCCACCGAAACCCCGAGGCTGCCTGCCTTGTTATGCAGCACGGTCAGCGTATCGCCCTTGGCGTCGGCATAAGGCACCACGTTGTAAACCGTCTCGTCGTAGTCCTTGGTCGGCGCACGGTAGGTTTGCCAGTCCGGCAGATCGCCCTTGGCCTTGTCATTGAACGGCGACACCTGCTTCACCGGCGCA
Organism: Pseudomonas sp. LB3P25; assembly: GCF_054897985.1. Lineage (NCBI taxonomy): Bacteria > Pseudomonadati > Pseudomonadota > Gammaproteobacteria > Pseudomonadales > Pseudomonadaceae > Pseudomonas > Pseudomonas sp. LB3P25. The sequence goes on from NZ_CM142711.1 coordinate 7,013,151, forward strand.
ACGAAACGCGCTCCCTGCTCCAGAAAAGGCGTGCTGAAGTTGCTGTGGTACAGCGCCTGGTATTCCTTCGGATAGTCGCCGTTGTTGGTCAGCGTGTCGTTGAGGGCAAAAGCGACGCTGCCGGGTTCAGTGACCAGCTCGGTCGCGACAGAGAAGTCGACTTTCTTGAACGCCTGCTCTTTCAGTTCACCGCGCAGGCTGATGGCGTAAGGCGGCTTTTCATCGATGTGCAACGTGACTTTGCTGGCCGGGATGTTGGCGGCGCGGCCGTGGAGCGTCAGCAGTTCACCGTTGTCCATGCCGGGGTGGCCGACCCACTCGTAGCCACAGCGGACGACCAGTTCGTTAAAACCCTCGAGCCAGCCCAGCCCTCCGCGGCCGTTCAGTTCGATGAAGGACGGATTGACCACATCCTTGACCGGCGAATCCCAACCCATGCGCACATCACCGACCGACGCCTGCAGGACGTTCATCCCGCGGGTCGGCACCACCGAGAGTTTCATCGTGCCGTTATCGATGTCGACAATGCTGACGCCCTCCTGCCGTCCACCGTGCAAGGTGCGCAGGGTGACCGAGAAGGGTTTATCGGTTTTGATGCCAAGCTGCTGACTGGTGATCTGCCAGTTCTGGGCCGCTTTGTCGGTGTCGAGCAGGACGTAATCCCAGGCCATGGCGTGGGAGGTAGCCGACAGCGCGCCGAGAGCGATGATGAGTTTGAGCCGAGTCATGACAGGAGCCTTTCTTGGAGTTGTGTCGTTTTTATAGCCTTGATGAAACGATTCAGCAAGATTAAAAAAGCACACGTTCGAGCCTTCCCAAGTCAATTCACATTGACCTCATGCAACCTCCGCACACTTACGCTAGTCTCATACGGTTTTGGACCTCCGCTGATTGACGGCGACATCATTATGCCATTAAGGTCGCCAGCTAATTGCAGGAGCAAGAACAGACACCTTTGTCTGTCATTTTTGCGCAACGGAACATATGGAGTTTGAATGCGCGGGGCACTATTACGCAGCGGTAAGAGCGGGTCATTCACTGCCCTGGGCGAAACAGGTCAACCGGTCTACCGGGCAGCCCTGCAATTGCGCGAAGCCATTCGCCGCAAGAACCCCGAAATGGTCGATCACTTGGCCATCCCTCAAAGCGATGAGCTCGGTAACCAGATCGACTGGTACAGCGGCCTCGACGGCGATGTGATCCCGTGGAGCAGCGCGACCGAAGAAGAACGCGCCCCTGCCCGCCGCCAACTTGAAGCGCTGAAGACCGCGCTCGACGAATTGAGCCAGCGTTTCCTGGGCACTGATCCAGCCGAACAGCAGCAAGGCGACAAAGCCGTGTTCGGCAAGCTGCTAAAGCGTGTGATTCATTTCCCCGACGAAAACTTCGTCTACCTGGTGCAAGGCAAACCGGTGCTGACCTTTTGGGGTTTCGAGCATGCCGGTACCGGCAATCGCGATCCCTTGCACTGCCTCTATCAAGTTCCGCCCGCGTTTACGCTGCCACCCGTGGTCGAAGCCGCGCCCGTGGTTGCGCCCGTCGTGCCGGTGGTTGCTCGTCCGTGGTGGCGGCGCTGGTGGTGGCTGTTGCTGCTGCCGTTCTTGCTGCTGCTTTTGTGGCTATTACTCGGCTTGCGCGGTTGCGTGCCGATTCCACTGGTGGCGGTCAATCTGCTCCCCGAGGGCGTCGTGCCTGTTGAAAGGCAACTGGAAGAACCACAACTGACCGGCAATGCCACGACGCTCAATGGCCTTCCTGTGATGGGCACCGTTGTAGGCTCCACCACGGGAACCGGCACCGCTGTGACCGGAACGCATGGCGTGGAAGCGCCGGCCATCGAGGGTAACGAGGCTGATGCCGTACCGGCAGACCTGGCCAAAGACCCGGCAGCCGAATCCCCAACCGCGCCACCCGAAAACAAAACCGCGCCGCCTGCTGTCACATCGCCCGAAGCAGAAAAATCCGCCGCCGCAAAAGCCGGCCCTCCCCTGAGCATCCCGCCAGGCGCCGCCGACGGTGCCGCCAAGTTCCTCGACGGTCAGTACCGCGCCGGGGCTGGTATTCAGGATCGCCGGACCGGCAAACCCCTGCGTCTGGAATACCAGCTCAAGGACGGTAAGGGCGAAGTCACCGTACATCAGGCCGACGGCACGAAATGCAGCGGGCCGGTGAGCGCCACCATGAAGGGCGGCAGCCTGGCTATCGACAGTCAGGGCCAGGCCGTGTGTGGCGATGGCAGCACTTACGACATGCCCAAGGTCAACTGCCGCAAAGGGGCGACCACGGTCGCGGACTGCACCGGCGGTTACGGAAAAGATCAATTCCCCATGTCCATGCGGCAAATGGGCGAATAAGCACGGAATAACCCGACATGTTGCCTGAAGTCACCCAATTCGAAGACACCGTCACGCTGGTCAGCGATACCGGCATTCAGTTCATGGATTTCGCCCTGCGCCTGGACCCCCGCAAGGAACCGGCGGGCGAGTTTGCACCGATGATCAGCGGGCTGATCTGCCGCCTGATGTACAACGAAGAGAAAGACTTCTACTTCTACGAGCCCGAACCGGAAAAGGTCGAGAAGGCCAAACCAGCGTTCAGCGTCGACATGAAAAGCAGCCTGGATCTGCTGGACGGTGTCTGGCTGCCGATCCCGTTTTTCCGTTTCATGCCGCCGCACCGCTTCGACGAAGGCCCGAGCAACTGGTCGCGCATGCGCCTGGTGAAACTGGCCACGCCCGACATCGACGGCAACACCCACCGCCTGACGATGGCTTTCGACAGCCGTGTCATGCCCAAGCGTGACGGCACCGCTTACCTGGCGCCGAACGAAGAAGACATCAGTTCCGGCGTGTCCTTCAAACTGGCGACCAAGGCCAGAGAAACCCGTTGGTTCCTGGCGCAGCCATGGGTCAACGAATGGCTGCTGGAAGTGTTCAACGAGGGCAACGCCCATCGTTCGCGCGAAGAGCTCGACATCGATATCCGCGCCAACCATCACCTGGCGCATTACCTCAACTTGCTGAGCCTGTTGAGCACGCCCTCCGCAGCGGCGCAATCAGCGGCCCGGCCGAAAGTTGAAATCCCTGAACTGAAAGTGGTCGCCAACGACAGCAATGGCCTGGTCAAACCGATTCCGGTGGACCTGGTGCTGGACGTCGGCAACTCGCGCACCTGCGGCATTCTGATCGAGAACCACGGTCAGGCCGGCTCCGGGCTGAAGCAGAATTACGTGCTGGAACTGCGCGACCTGATCACCCCCGAGCACACCTACAACCTGCCGTTCGAAAGCCGCGTCGAGTTCGCCCAGGCGTATTTCGGCAAGGATCACTGCTCGGTCAAAAGCGGCCGGCACGATGCATTCCAGTGGGCGACGATTGCCCGCGTCGGTAATGAGGCCGGTCGCTTGGCCAGCCGTCGTCGCGGCACCGAAGGCTCCACTGGCCTGTCCAGCCCGAAACGTTACTTGTGGGACGAAAACGCCTACGGCCACGGCTGGCGTTTCAACTGCTCGTACATCAAGACCGACAACGAACCGTACGCCACCGCCGCGCCGTTCTCGCACCTGATCAACGAAACCGGCGAGGCGCTTTACAGCCTCGAAGAAGACGATCGTTTGCCAGTGTTCATGCCGCGTTACTCGCGCAGCTCGCTGATGACCTTCATGCTCGCCGAAGTGCTGGCCCAGGCGCTGTCGCAAATCAACAGCCCGGCCCAACGCTCGCGCCAGGGTCACACCCGCGTGCCGCGCCAGCTCAACAGCATCACCCTGACCGTGCCGCCGGGCATGCCCCAGGCCGAGCGCAGCATTCTCAACGAACGCATGCTGCAAGCCATCGGCCTGGTGTGGAAAAGCCTCGGCTGGCACGCCGGCGAGGAAGACCCGCATCAGGATCAGGCCGTCAGCCCGCGCACGCCGATCCCGAGCATCCGCGTCGAATGGGACGAAGCCTCCTGCGGACAGTTGGTGTACCTGTACACCGAGGTCAATGAGAACTTCGCCGGTCACCCGGAAGAGTTTTTCGACACCATCGCCCGCCCCGACAAGACTGATCGCGAACGCATCACCTTGGCGACCATCGACATCGGCGGTGGCACCACGGATTTGGTGATCACCGACTATCGCCTCGACCGCGCCGGCAACACCGGCAGTGGCAGCAACGTGCACATCGTGCCCGAGCAGCGCTTCCGTGACGGTTTCAAAGTGGCTGGCGACGATATCCTGCTGGACGTGATTCAGGACTTCATCCTGCCGAGCTTCGAAAAGGCTTTGCAGAACGCCGGCGTCAAAGCCCCGAATTCACTGATGTCGCGGTTGTGTGGCGATGAATCGGTCAGCGCGCAGGACATGATCCTGCGCCAGCAACTGAACCTGCAGGTTTTCGCACCATTAGGCCTGGCATTGCTCAAGGCTTACGAGCATTACGACCCGCAAATCCCGCAGGAAGTCAGCCCGCAAAGTTACCGCCAGTTGCTGGGCGACAACGCGATCAGTCAGACCGTACTCGACTACGTCAACGCCGCCGTGCGCCGCGATGTCGGCGGTCAGAGCGGTTTCGACTTGTACGAATCGCTGATCGGCTTCGACCTGCAAAAGCTCCACGCCGCGTTTCTCAACGATCAAATCAACATCACCAAGATCCTCGGCGCGCTCTGTGAAGTGGTCGCGCACTACCCGTGCGATGTCTTGCTGCTGACCGGCCGCCCTTCGCGACTGCCCGGCATTCAGGCGTTCATTCGCAAGGTGCTGCCGCTGCCACCGGGCCGCATTCTGGCGCTGCAGAATTACCGCACCGGCGGCTGGTATCCGTTCCACAAGAATGGCCGGATCGACGACCCGAAAAGTACCGCTTCGGTCGGTGCGATGCTCTGTCTGTTGTGCGCCAACCACAGCGTGCCGAACTTCTACTTCCGCTCTTCGGCGCTCAAGCCGTATTCGACGGTCAAACACATCGGCGTCATCGACCTGAACAACGTGATCAAGGATGCCGACGTGCTGTACCGCGACATTCAGTCCGAAGACTACAAAATCAAACTGCCGGAGATCGGTGTGGGCGATGACGCCGACACACCGCAGCTGGAAATGCGCGGTGACCTGCGCCTCGGTTTCCGTCAGTTGGCCGCCGACCGCTGGGCCGCCTCGCCGCTGTATACCTTGCGTTTCACCAAGGCCGGTCGGGAGAAGTTTTCCCGAGCGATCGGTGAAAACGGCAGCGCGCCGTTGCTCAAGGTGCGGTTCGAGGTCAAGCCGGCGGACAAATACACGCGCAAGCAGGATCTGGTCAGCGACCGCCTCTCGGTTCGCGACATCGAATCCAACAGTAACAACGTCAACTTCAACCCGCGCAGCGACCTCGAGCTGGAACTCAACACCATGCTCGACGCCGGCCTGAGCGAGACCAAGTACTGGCTCGACAGTGGAAGTGTGAAACGCAAATGAATGATCTGACCCCCGATCAAACTCAGCTCTCTGCCAGTTGGGCCGCTGTTTATGAAGGTGCCGGTCAGGCGCTGGAATGGATTGGCCAGACGCGCGGTAACGCCCCGCGCCTGGACAGCGAAGCCGACAACCTGAACATCCGCCTGCACCGTGCCCGCAACCTGGCTAACAGCCTGGGTCGCGTGGCCTGCACGCCGATGACCATTGGCTTTTTCGGCTTGTCTCAGGCCGGCAAGTCCTACCTGATTTCGGCGCTCGCGGCCGGTCAGAATGGCAAACTGGAAACCGATTTCGGTGGCCAGCGCCTGGACTTCATCAAGCACATCAACCCGGTGGGTGGCGGCAAGGAGGCCACCGGCCTGGTAACGCGCTTTAGCCGCCGCGCCACGCCGAGCCAGGACTCGCAGTTCCCGGTCGAGCTGACGTTGTTCAAGGAAATCGAGCTGGCGAAGATTCTCGCCAACTCCTGGTTCAAGGATTTCGACCTTGAGCGGATCTCCTACGAGATCGACGAAGAGCGCATCCAGCGTGTGTTGAAACCGTTCGAAGGTCGCGAAACCGGGCCGATGCAACCGGGTGTCAGCACCGATGATCTGGTGTCGCTGTGGGACTACCTGCGGGACAACTTCCGCAATTCGGTGAAGAAGCTTGAGCACCTGTATTGGCCCACGGCTTTGCAACTGGCGCCACGGCTAAATTTCCAGGAACGTGCCGAACTGTTTTCCATCCTTTGGGGTGAGCAAAGCGAGCTGACGCGCGTGTACCAGCAACTGGCCGGCGCGCTGCACAAGCTGGGCCTGCCCGAGACCGTATTCGCGCCATTAAAGGCCTTGGTGAGTTTCGAAAACGACACCTACAGCCAGCGCGACAGCATCATGAACGTCGACATCCTCGAGCGCTTCGGCAGCCCGCGAGACTTGCCGATCGACGTGCGGCCTCAGGTCGACGGACGCCTGCAAAACAGTCAGGGCATTCCTGTCGCGCAACTCGCGGCACTGACCGCCGAGATGACCTTCTTCCTGATCGAAGCCCCGGCCGATGACATCGTCAATCAGGTCGACTTGCTGGACTTCCCCGGCTATCGCGGGCGCAAAAAGCTCCACGAGATCGCTGACTCCAACGACCCGGAATCCGCCACTAAGGACAACTCCGTCTCGCAATTGATCCTGCGCGGCAAGGTCGCGTACCTGTTTGAACGCTACACCGACAACCAGGAAATGAACGCGCTGGTGGTCTGCACCGGCTCGACCAAACAGAGCGACGTCAACGACGTCGGCCCAGTGCTGACCCGCTGGATCGAAAAGACCCAAGGCGCCGACGCGGCGGCTCGCAGCAAACGCGACACCGGCCTGATCTGGGCGCTGACCATGCTCGACCTGCGCATCACCAACTCCCTGAGCCTGACACCTGATCAGTATGACGAGAGCTGGAATGGCATGGTCAAGCTGACCATGCTTGAGCGCTTCGGCAGCCTGAGCTGGATGAGCGACTGGGCCGGTACGCCGTTCCAGAACACCTTCCTGGTACGCAAACCGCGTATGGATGCGGCGTTCATCGGGCAAGACGCCAGCGGAGCCGAAACCGGCATCAACGCCAGCTACCAGGAGCGCATCGATGCGCTGGGTACAAGTTTTGCCAGCAACGATTTGGTGTGCAAACACATTCATAATCCCGCCAACGCCTGGCAGGAAATGCTGCGCAACGATGACGGTGGCATCAGCCACTTCAGCGGTAGTTTCAAGGGCGTGGCCAACATCGAATTCAAACTGCAGCGCATCCGCGAGCAGCTGAACGAATGCCTCGAAGGCCTGACCACTCACGGCCTGAGCACCTGGTATCACGCCGACGGTGACGGCGCCGCAGCGGCCAAGAAAGCCCAGGCGCAGATGATTCTGTCAGGCCTGGGCCGTCGCCCGGCCGTGCTCGGTGAGTTCATCGATCAGCTCGACATGCCGAGCGAAGAGGTACGCGACCTGTACCTCAGCGGCGTGTACGAAACCGATGACGCGCCAGCCGCCAGCGATGAGCCGGTCGCCCCGACGCCGAGCCAGAGCCTGTACGGCAACGATGCCGGTTTCGATTTTGATTTCGGCGACGACTTGAGTCACGAAGCACCAATCAGCAGCAAAACCGGCACCCCGGCGCCGGAACTGCAAAGCAACGAACACCGCTTTGCCAAGGCTGCTTTCAAGGCCTGGATTGCACACCTGCGCGAGCTGACCACCCGGCAGAGCCTGCTCAACCTGTTGGGGCTGGAAAAGGCGTTGATCGAAGCAGTCGTCGACGAACTGATCACCGCCGGTTACCGCCAGGACTTGCCCGGCCAACTGAGCCGCGCGGTGCTCAAGCGTGCGCAAAGCGGCGCGCGGCGCGATCAACTGGTCGAACGCCAGGTGCTGGAAGTGCAACGCGTATTGCGCGATTTCGTGTCCTGGTTCGGCTACATCCAGAAACCGGTCAACGAGCGCCCGAACAGCCGTGCTGGTGCCAAGGCGCCGTTGTTCTCGTTCTATACCGACATCGGTCCGGGACAAGTGCCGGTGCTGCCGCCGCAACCGGCGAACCAGGCGCAGCGGTATCTGGGCGACTGGCTCTCGGGCCTGGCCTACATCACGCAGGACAACGCCGGCCATGGTGCCGGTCGCGAAATCACCCCTGAACAGAATGAACGGCTGGGCCATGTGCTCACAGCCTTCACAGCGAGATAAGCAATGCCAATTCGTGTCGACCTGCTCGCCTTAGAACCCAACGTGCCTGGCCAGGCGTGCCTCACTGTGAAGAAATGGCAGGGTGGCGAAGAAAAGCTGGAGTTCTCCATTCAGCGTAACCAGGACGGTTTCTACCTCCAGGACCAGAAGGCCTGGAGCAACAACCCGTTCTGGTTCAAGGTCTCGCGCTTCAACGTCGCGCCCAGTGGTGAAGCCCTTGAAGCCCAGGTCGGCCCGGAAGTGGTCGACCCGCTGCTCGAAGGCGGCGCCAACTCGCAATTCATGATTGAGCTACGCGAACAGGGCCAGGGGCATGCCGACAAAGGCGTGGTCCGGCCAGGTGTCGGACTGCTGCCATCCACGGCGGGCGGCCAGACACGCTCAACTTATGGCGGCGCAGACCTGACAGCGCCAAGTGCGCCAGAACCAGAATTTCCAGAGCTGCCGGAACTGGTCCTGCCCACCGCCGAGCCAGAAATCGAACTGGAATCGGTGCCCAACGAACCCGCTTACATCCCTCCTCCGCCTCCGGTGAAGAAAAGCAACAAAGGCCTCATCGGCCTCGCGCTCGTCGTGCTGTTGCTGGTGGCCGCAGCGGCCGGATTCTGGTTTTACAAACGCACTCCGGCGCCTGTCCCGGCGGTTGCTGCCGCCGCACCGGCCGGTGCCGACGCACAAGCCTGCACCCTCGAGAGCATGAACAGCCTGCCCGAGCTGACCTTCGTCCAGACCTGCATCAAGGCTGCGCCGGACAGCGCCAAGTTGCTGGAGATCATCAACGAGGCCAAGGCCGGCAAACACTGCGGCGTCGCCCAGCGTCTGTACGCCAACCGTGCCCAGGCCGGCGACGCGCTGATCGCCAACGCCTATGCCCGCGAGTACGACCCCAAATACCTGAAGGCCAGTGAGTGCTTCCCGGTCGCGGACAACGCTACTGCCGCCTACTGGTATGAAACCATCCTGACTCAGGACCCGAACAACGCCGAAGCCAAGCAGCGGTTCGAGGAGTTGCAGAAGTGATGCGTTCGTCCGTGAGTCGTTTCCTGCTGAGCGGCGCCACGCTGTTGGCGTTGTGCATCAGTCCGTTGTCCCACGCCGATGACAAACCGCTGATCCAGGCCGGTAAAAAGACCTTGTTCCAGCGCGTACTGACCACGCCTGGTTGCAAAATCAGCCCGACGGCTGGCGGTGCCGCAGGCGATGCGCAACCGGTCTTCAGCCGTTTCTATGTGTACGAACGCGCCCAGGCGGCCAATGCCGAGTGGCTGAAAGTCGGCCCCGACAGTTACGGCAAAACCATCGGCTGGTTGCCTGCGAGCTGCACCACCGACTGGAAGATGCAACTGACGCTGGCCTTCACTAACCCGGCCAACCGCGATCGGCTGCTGTTTTTCAAGGACCGCGCCACCGTCGAAGGCATCCTTGATGCGCCGGACCCGGTGAGCAAAGTCGCCCCGTTGCGAGCCACGCTGAAGAAAGGCCAGCAGGCCCCAGGCGTGCTGGCCGAAGAGCCTGAGTACTTCGTCGACCTGCAAAAGCAGTTCTACCTGCTGCCGGTATTGAGCGGCGAAGAAGTGATGACCGAGGGCGGTTTCCGCACGCGCCTGCTCAACGTCGCGTCGGTCAGCAAGCCGGATGACAAGAACGCCAAGGGCGGTGCTGCAAACAGCGCGGCCGGCAGCAAGGAAGCCGATGACAAAGCGGCCAGCCAACTGAAGGCATTCAGCGCGGCTGTGGTGTTTGTTATCGACTCGACGATTTCGATGGATCCGTACATCGACCGCACTCGCGAAGCGATCCGCAAGGTCTATCAGCAGATCGAATCGCAAAACCTCGGCAAACAGGTCAAGTTCGGTCTGGTGGCGTTCCGTTCCAACACCCAAGCGGTGCCGGGACTGGAATACACCACCAAGATGTACGCCGACCCGACTCAGGTGAAGGACAGCTCCGACTTCCTCGCCAAAGTCGCCGACCTCAAGCAGGCCAAGGTGTCGAGCAGCAGTTTCGATGAAGACGCCTTTGCCGGCGTCATGGAGAGCATCGACAAGGTCGACTGGAGCCAGTTCGGCGCGCGCTACGTGGTGCTGATCACCGACGCTGGCGCCATCGAAGGTGACGACAAGCTGTCGAAAACCGGTTTGAGCGCTTCCCAGGTTCGCCTCGAAGCCGCCAACCCGGGGGTGGCGATTTACACGCTGCACCTGAAGACCCCGGCGGGGATCAAGGACCACGCCAAGGCCGAGGCGCAGTACCAGAATCTGTCGACCTACCCAGGCACCAACACCTCGCTGTACTACCCGGTCAACGCGGGCGACATTCAGGAATTCGGCCGCAAGGTCGACGCATTGGCCACCGCGATCACCTCACAGGTGAAGGCCGCCTACATGGGCGAAGACGCCATCGGTAGCGCGGTGAACGCCAAGCAGGACCCGGCCGAGAAGAAAATGCTCGAGGACGCGGCGCTGATCGGCCACGCCATGCAGCTCGCCTATTTGGGTGAGAAGACCAACAGCAAGGCGCCACCGGTGTTCAAGGCGTGGATCACCGACCGTGACCTGATCAAGCAAAACATCCCGACCACCGACGTGCGGGTGCTCCTGACCAAATCCCAGCTCAGCGACTTGAGCGACGTGATGAAGCAGATCCTCGACGCCGCCAACGAAGGCCTGATTTCGCCGACGGAAATGTTTGATCGCCTGCGCTCGGTGGCCGCGACCATGGGCGCCGATCCCAATCAGCTCAAGCAGAATAGCAACGCCAAACTGGCGGACATGGGCGTGCTCGGCGAGTACCTCGAAGACCTGCCGTATCAGAGCGAAGTACTGAACCTGGACGAAGAAACCTGGAAGAGCTGGGATGGCCTGGCGCAGGAGAAATTTATCCGCACGCTCAATACCAAACTGCGGCACTACCAGCGTTACAACGCTGACGTCGACCGTTGGGTAGCTTTAGCAAAGGACAGCGATGCGCGGGACAACGTGTACCCCGTGCCGCTGGAAATGATGCCTTAACGAGACGCCCATGCTCGATATCAAGAACCTGCTGGTGCGCCGTGGCGAAGGAGCGCTGGCCCATCACGTGCGTCTGCCGCACTTGCAGGTCGGGCCTGCGCAAATCTTCGCCATCACCGGCGAGAGCGGCAGCGGCAAAAGCACGTTGCTCGAAGCCATCGGCCTGTTGCTGGCGCCGGTGGAACTCGAGCGCTTTCGGCTGGGCCCGGCGCGGTCCGGGACGCATGCGGCGCAGGTTCAGGACATCGCCCAACTGCTTGCCAGCGACGACCAGTCAACCTTGGCGGCTGTGCGCTCGCGGCACTTGGGGTTCATTTTGCAGAGTGGCGGGTTACTGCCGTTTCTAAGCGTGCGCGACAACATCAGCTTGCCGCGCCGCTTGCTTGGTATGCCTGTAAAGAGCGCGCACATCGACCACGCAGTTGAGGTGCTGCGCCTGCAAGGGTTGCTGGATAAACAACCACACGCGTTGTCGATCGGCGAACGTCAGCGCGTTGCCTGCGTTCGAGCGATTGCCCATGAACCGTTGCTGCTGTTGGCCGACGAGCCCACCGCCGCGCTTGATCCCCACAGCGCCCGGCGTTTGTTCGAGTTGCTGTTGAGTCTGGTGTCGAGCATGGGCCTGAGTGCGCTCGTTGTGTCCCATGACTGGGCCTTGCTGAAGGATTTCGACTTGCCGCGACTCGGGGCTATCAGCCGCCAGGGAGAGACATCGTTTGAACCGATGGACTGACCGACTGCGCCTGCTGGGCTCACTGGCACTGCAAGACCTCTGGCACGACCGTAAAGTGTCGTTGTGCATCGCCGCGTCGCTGGTGGCGGTGATCGCGCCTTTGTTGCTGCTGTTCGGCCTCAAGCACGGCGTGGTCAGCCAGTTGCAAGACGAATTGTTGCGCGACCCGCGCAACCTTGAAGTGAAGATGCTCAGCAACGGTAACTATGACAGCGCCTGGATCGAGCGTGTGCGCCAGCGTCCCGAGACCGGTTTTGCCCTCGGCCAGACCCGCTCGCTCAACACCCAGGCGGACTTGCTGATCGGCATGCAACGGTTTGTCGAAGGCGCGGAAATCATCGCCACCGAACCCGGCGACCCGCAGCTGAACCTGCCGCAACTCAACCCCACCGGCCATCAAGTGATCCTCAGCGCCCGCGCCGCGCAGCGCTTGCAGGCCAAGGTCGGCGACAGCGTGCAGCTGCGTGTGTTGCGCCGTCTGGAAGGAATCAATGAGCGCGGCGAGATAACACTGACGGTGCTGGCAGTGCTCGACGGCGCCCGTTTCGGCCGCGCCGCCGGGTTTGTCGCCCCGCCCCTGCTGCTGAGCCTGGAGCGCTTTCGCGACGGTTATCAGGTCAGCGCATTCGGCATCGAAACCGGCAAGCCTCTGGGCGATCTGCAACCGCTGTATGCCCGCGCCCGCCTCTATGCCCGTGACATCGATCAAGTCGCGCCGCTGGAACGCTGGCTGAACGATCAACACATCGAAACGTCGAGCCGACTGGCTGATATCGACAATGTCAAAGCCATCAATCATGTGCTGGGGCTGATCTTCGGGGTTATCGCTCTGGCGGCTCTGATCGGCTGTGTGGCGTCGATGGTCGGCGCGTTTCTGGCCAACATCGACCGCAAACGTAAAAGCCTCGCGGTCCTGCGTCTGCTGGGTTTCAAGCGCACGGCGGTCGCCGGTTTCGTGGTCCTGCAAGCGCTGTTGCTGAGTCTGGCCGGTTACCTCGGCGGGCTGGGGTTTTATGCCGTCGGCAGCCATTTGTTCGACTATTTGCTCGGCAGCAGCCAGGCCACCGGCAGCTTCGTTTGCCACATCACTATTTGGCATGGCCTCGGCGCCCTGTTCCTGACCTTTCTGGTGGCTGCACTGGTGGCCGTGATCGGCGCCGTGCGAGCCATCAACATCCAACCTGCGGAGAGTCTGCGTGAGCTATAAACGTTTCGGCTTGCTGTTGCCCCTGAGCCTTGGCTACCTGCTCGACGCCTCGGCTGCGGGCTGGGAAGAGAAATATTACAACCCGATGCCCGAGGCCAGTGACGTCGTACTGCCGATGCCTTGCGAAGGCTCGATGGTGTTTCGCAAGGTATTCATTCCGGTCGCCGGGCCGCTTGACGACTACCCGATCAACATCGGTCAGGACGGCGCGGAATACGGCTACGTCGAACAGACCCGGCCAACCTTCATCGCGGGCAGTTTCACCGGCGCGAAAAACGATAAATCCCGCTACTACTTGATGGCCAAGTACGAGATAAGTCAGCTCCAATACGCGGCATTGGCCGAAGAAACCTGCCCCACCGCCACCACCAAAATGCGCCTGCCGCAAGTGGCCGTGAGTTGGGTGCAAGCCGTCGAAGCGGCCGACAAGTACAATCTTTGGCTGCGCAAAAACGCCGCCGACAAGTTGCCGAAAGAAGACGGCGCGCTGGGCTTCCTGCGCCTGCCGACTGAAGTCGAGTGGGAGTTTGCCGCGCGCGGTGGCCTGGAAGTCGGTGCCGCAGAGTTTCGTGACACGCGCTACCCGATGCCTGAAGGTATCAATGCCTACGAGTGGTTCGCCGGGGCGCAATCGTCCAACGGCAAACTGCAATTGTCCGGCCTGCAAAAGCCCAATCCACTGGGCTTGCACGACATGCTCGGTAACGTCGACGAGATGATGTTCGAGCCGTTTCGCCTGAACAAACTCGACCGCCAGCACGGCCAGGCCGGCGGCTACGTGGTCCGAGGCGGCAACTACCTGACCGCTCAAGCCGACCTGCGCACCGCTTTGCGCAAGGAAGAGCCGTACTACAACGCCGACGGCCAGGTGAAAAACAAAACCACTGGCCTGCGTCTGGTGCTGGTCTCGCCGACCCTGACCTCCCGCGAGCGTGTCGCCAGTATCGAAAGCAGCTGGAAGAAACTCGGCACCGGCAGCAAGGAAACCGAATCGGCCGACAAAGGCACGGTTCAATCCCTGAACACCCTGGCCTCGGGCGTCGAAGACAAAGCACTCAAGGAAAAGCTTCAGGCTCTGGAAAATCAACTGCGCGCCAGCAACCAGCAGCAGGAAGAAACCCGCGACCAGGCGATTCGCGCCAGCCTCAATCTGGGTGCGTTCCTGTGCACCAAGATGCTCGACGACGGCCAGTACGTGGACTTCCTGCAAAAGAACTACAAGCTCAATTGTGAAGCAGCGGACAAAGACGCCAGCTGCGACATGCGCAAAGGCAAGCTCGACGAGCAGAAGGATCGCCTGCACAAACTCAGCCGTTACTACGCCAGTAGCCTGGTGGAATCGGCGACTTTGTACGGCCAGCCGCTGCTTGAAGCACAGGTGCCGGTGATGGAAGAAATCATCACACGCAACAAACAGCTTCAAGAACTCAAACCCTATTTGCGCACCCACTGGGCCAATCAGAAGACCTTCCTGCAAAAGCAGAAGATCGACACTGACGCCTGGCTGACCAGTTGCAAAACCGTCACTCAATAACTCACCTCAACAACAACAGCCAACACCGTCACCAAGGAGTTTCACCATGTCGCACAGCCTTTGGACTCGCTTCAAGCTACAGATCGCTTTCGTTGTCACCGGCAGCCTGCTGCTGACCGGTTGTGCCAACACTGGCAGCTCGATGCTCGGTGGCAATGAGGGTGCTGACCCACGCCTGACTCAGGGCAATGACGCACAGTTCTTCAGCAAGTCCGGCTACCAGGCCTGCGCTGTCGGCGCCGGTGTCGGTATCCTTGGTTGCGCACTGTCCAACAGCAGCAACAAGGGTGTCTGCGCCATCGCCGCCGGTATTACCGCGTGTGGCGTGGCCATGGGCGCGAACTACTACCTGGATCAACGTCGCAGCGAATACTCCGACACCACCACCCGTTTGGCGAAGATGAACAGCGACGTCGAGCAACATACGCAGGAAGTCATCACCCGTACCGCCACTGCTCAACGAGTGATCAATGATGATCAGGCAGAAATTGCCAAGATCAAACAGGACATCGCCAGCAAGAAGATCAACAAGACCCAGGCCCAGGCGCAAATCGCCCAGATCGACAAGAACATCGCACTCCTGCGCAAAGATCTTGGCAACATGCGTACCACGGTCACTGAGTACACCAAAGTGGCTGATGCCGAACGTGCACAAGGCGCCAGCGCCGAGATCAAGCAAGTGGACATCAACATTTTGAAGATGAACGAGAAAGTCGCCGCCTTGCAGAAGGAAGTCGACGGTCTGTACAGCCAGCGCTCCGCGATCACCCTGGGCTAAGCACATGACTCTACGACAGCTGGCGGTCCTCACCGCCGTTCTGGCCTTGAGCGGTTGCGCGACCAAGCCCGGGGAATGCGACGCGACCAATCGCGACAGCAGCATGCTGACCAAGATGAACTGCGACTACTCCGGTGGTTACAGCGATCAGGTCAAACAGAAGGAGCTGGCCCTGAGCGAGTCCCGCCAGCAAAACGCAATGTTCGTTCAGGTGTACGAGAACATTCAGGCCCAGCAACTCAGCACCAAGACCGACCTGGCCAGCCAGCAGAAATCCCAGGCGGCGCTGAATCAGTCGTTGGGGCAACTGCTGACCTCGCTCAAGGCGCGGCGTGGCAATGAAAGCCAGGTGCAAAAGCAGATTGCCGACCTCGAGCAGCAGCTCAAGGCCTCGCAGGCAACGCCCGCGACCAAGGCCTCACCCGCGACGCTGGCAGCCAAGCAGGAACAACTGAAGGCGTTGCAGAAGAAAGTTAATCAGCTGCAATTCAGCCTCGGTTACGAAGAGTAACTTTTCACCCCGCAGGCCTCCCGATGGATGCCTGCACCCTTTTCAGGAATCGTCGTCATGCAGCGGGTCATCAGGGATGCGCAAGCCACACCAGAGGGGATGAGTGCGCTGCAAGCCAAAGTCGCCCTCATCCAGAAACACTTTCCGCCAACCGTCGCCAGCCTCTTCGCCATCCCGCGGATGGGCAGCGGCGAGGTGCTGGAATGGTGGACCGAACTGGGTGGCCAACCCACGCCCTATGCCGCCCTCAACGAGGACGCGCAACGACGTTTGCTGGAAACCTATGAAGTGCGTCAGACGTCCCTCGGACAGCTGGCGGACGAACTGCAAAAACGCGGTCAGCCCACGGTAGCGGATGACTTGCGTAGCCTGCTCGGCACGCCTGAGCTGGACAAACTCTACAGCCTCAATGGTGAGCCGCTGGTGGTGCGCTGGAACCAGCGTCCGCCAAAACCAATCGTACCGCCGGTTGTTCCAGTGGTGCCCGTCGTGCCGCCGTCGCGCCGTGGCTGGTGGATCGCGGCGGCATTGCTTGCGCTGCTGTTGCTGCTCTTGGCGCTCTGGGCTTACTGGTGGTTTCTGCACCGGGAAAAAGTTGTCCCGGTCGAGCCAGTGGCGCCGGTGGTTACACCGATTGAGAAACCGGTTGAACCTGTTCCCGAGCCTGTCGTGGAACCGGAACCGGAGCCAGAACCGCTTCCGGTTCCAGCTCCAGAACCAGAACCCGTGCCGAAACCCAAGCCAGTCCCGCCACCAAAACCTGTGGTCGTCGCCCCGCCACCGCCACCGACGCTGGACAACTTTGCTTGCCGCAAAAAAGCGCCGAACGCAGTGATCCCTCAATTTGTCGTGGTGCTCGATACCTCAGGCTCGATGGATTTGAACATCAAGTCAGTGAAAGCCGACGAGGACTGGTTTTATGCCAACGAGCTCAACAAGTACCTGGATGCGAACCGCACCATGCGGATCTTCGCCAAACCCAGCCGCATGGACGTAGCCAAGGACTCGCTAGCCGGCATGATCAACGGGCTGGACCCGAAGATCGACACGCGCCTCATCACGTTCGCCGGCTGCAACAGCACACCGGACCAGGGCGTGTTCAAGTTTGGCGACCGCCAGCGGTTGATCAACGGGATTCGAGGTCTGGTTCCCGACGACGGCACACCGCTGGCCGACAGCCTGGCTCACGCTGCAAGCACCGTGGACGGGCGCAACAACGATGCGGTTATCGTGATGTTCGTCGACGGTGAGGACGGTTGCCAGAAGGACGTCTGCGCCGTGTCCCGCCAAATCGCCAGAGAACAACCGCGCCTGCGGGTCAACGTGGTGAAGATCGGTGCCGGTGGACCGTCGCGCTGTATCGCCGAAAACACCGGTGGCCGGGTTTACAACAGCACCAATGCGGCTGAGCTGGGCAAGCAGTTGAAACTGGCGAGCAAGGAAGTGTCGAGCAACGCCAAGTGCGACTGACTAGGTAGTCTGAACACTGAGGTGACCCCAATCGCGAGCAGGCTCGCTCCCACATTAGTCCTGCGGTGAACACAATACTTGTGAACACCCTGGATTCAATGTGGGAGCGAGCCTGCTCGCGAAGGCGATATCAGCAGCTACTCAACGAAACCGGTCAACCTCATGCCGCAAATCCGCCGCGAGCTTCTCCAGCTCTTTGGCAGTGATCGCCAGGTTGGACACCACTTCGCGCTGCTCACTGTTCGCCAGAGCAATGCTTTGCAGGTTGCTGCTCAGCAAGGTGGCGGTGCTGCTCTGCTCTTGAGTCGCGGTGGTGATCGCCGCGAATTGCTGACCGGCCGAACGGCTTTGCTCATCGATCCGCGCCAGGGCACTGGCGACGTTGGCGTTGCGTGACAGGCCTTCCTGCATCAACAGGTTGCCCTGCTCCATGGTGCTAATGGCGTTACCGGTTTCCTGCTGAATGCTTTGGATCATGCCGGAAATTTCGTCGGTCGCTTGGCGAGTGCGTGAGGCCAGGTTGCGAACTTCATCGGCCACGACCGCAAAACCACGACCCTGCTCGCCGGCACGAGCGGCTTCGATGGCCGCGTTCAGCGCCAGCAAGTTGGTTTGATCGGCGATCGAGGTAATCACACCGACAATGCCGCCAATTTCCTGGGAGCGCTGACCCAAGGTATTGATCACCGTCGCCGTGCTGTTCAGCGCGCCGGCGATTTGCTCCAGAGACGAGGACGCTTCGTCCATCGACGTACGACCGATCTGGGTTTGCTGTGCGTTTTCCTGGGCCAGACGCTGGGTGTTGCCCATGTTGTCGGCAATGTTCAGGGAAGTGGCGCTGAACTCTTCCACGGCGCCGGCCATGCTGGTGATTTCGCCCGACTGCTGCTCCATCCCTTCATAGGCGCCGCCGGACAAACCGGACAAAGCCTGGGCGCGGCTGTTGACCTCTTGCGAGGCCTTGCGGATGTGTTCGACCATGGTCGACAGCGCCTGGCTCATCTGGTTGAAAGCGCGAGCCAGCTGACCGATCTCGTCGTTGCTCGACACGTTCAGCCGCACGCTCAAATCACCGGCACCCAAGGCTTCAGCCTGACGCACCAGATCACCCAAAGGCGCCAGTTTGCTGCGCAGCAACCAGACCGCCGAACCCACAGCGATCAACATGGCCAGCAGACTGCCAATCGCCAATTGAATACCGACACTCCAGGTCACGGCACGGATTTCGGTTTTCGGCATGCTCGCCACGACCGACCATGGGCCGCCTTCAAACGGTACGGCAATGCTGTAGAAATCTTCTGACTTGTCGCTCCAGAACTCGCCCTTGCCCGGCGTTTTCGCCAAGCCAACGATGGTCGGAGTCGCCTGATCCAGCGCTTGTACACCCGCTATCGGCACCAGCCATTTGCTCTGCTCATCCAGCAGCGCCAAGGAACCGGTCTGGCCGATACGGAAGCGCTTGAGGTTGGCGAACTGCGCGTTCTGCGCGTCGGTGTAGTCGAATCCTACGAACAGCACGGCAATCACCTTACCGCCGCTGTCACGTACGGGGGTGTACTGAGTCATGTAGGAGCGTTCGAACAGCAATGCACGACCGACATAGCTCTGCCCCGCCATCAAGCGCGCATAGGCCGGATGAGCATGATCCAGCAAGGTGCCGATGGCCCGGTTGCCATCCTGTTTGCTCAGGGAGGTGCTGACCCGAATGAAGTCTTCGCCGCTGCGCACAAACAACGTGGCAACACCGGCGGTCATTTGCTTGAACTCGTCCACTTCCTTGAAATTGTTGTTCAGCACTTCGCTGCCCAGGTGCAGGCCCGGGGTCTGCACACCGGCTACAGCGACCGGCTCATCAGGGTGCACGCTCAAACCGGCGCTGAAGCGCTTCTCGAACAGACCGCTCAGGCGCTGGGTACTTTCACGCAACGTGCCGTGAAAGGTACTCAACTGATCGGCCAGCAACCGGGCTTCACTGGCCAGGTGCTCTTCGCGGGTGGCGAGGTTGGCGGTGTCCAGCGAACGCAGGGCGAACACGGTACTGCCGCTGATGACAATCGCCAGTATCACGGCAAGCGCAAGACCAAGCTGTGAGGCGATCCGGGCACGAGGTTGAGACATGACAGCTCCTGGCCGAGCGACCGGATCATCCTGATCACGACGCACACTCAGCAAAATTTCTAATGATGGGAATTGCATCGAACTTGTACGAAGGTCCCATCTGCATTTTCGGCGGAAAATCAGAATACTTGAGTAATTAACCGGGATATGGCTCAAGGCCGCTATTGCGGCGGCTCTATCGATTCAGCCCAAGTGTTGAACATCAGGCAATTCCATTGCTCGGGCTTCGCCTTGCAGGAAGTCGCTGAGCCTGCGCAAACGTTCACCTCCGGGGCGGGTTTTCGGCCAGACCAGGTAATATTTCTCACCGCTGGCGACGGCCGTCGGCCACGGCAGACTCAGACGTCCCTGAGCCACATCTTCCGCCACCATCAGCAGATCGCCCATGGATACGCCATAGCCTCGGGCGGCGGCGATCATGCCCAGTTCCAGCGTGTCGAACACCTGCCCGCCCTTGAGCGACACCTGGTCCGCCAGCCCCATGCGTTCCAGCCAGCTGCGCCAGTCGCGACGATCCGGTGTCGGGTGCAACAGTTCGGCATTGGCCAGCCGTGCGACATCCCACGGTTGATCCTGCAAAAGATTCGGCGCGCCGACTGGAATCAGCTCTTCCGGGAACAGGAAACTCGCCTCCCAGTCTGGCGGAAAATGCCCGTTGCTGAGGATAACGGCGCAGTCGAACGGTTCATGGTTGAAGTCCACCGAATCGACGTCCATCCAGGCGCTGGTCAATTGCACCTCGTTGCCCGGTTGCAGGTGCCGAAAGCGGCTGAGCCGTGCCAGCAGCCAACGCATGGTCAGGGTCGACGGCGCTTTCATGCGCAGGATGTCATCTTCGGCGCGCAAGGTATTGCAGGCCCGCTCCAGGGCGGTGAAGCCTTCGCGAATGCCGGGCAGGATCAACCGCGCCGACTCGGTCAGTTGCAGATTGCGTCCGCTGCGGTGAAACAGCCGACAGGCAAAATGCTCTTCGAGCGTACGAATGTGCCGGCTGACCGCGCTTTGGGTGATCGAGAGTTCTTCGGCTGCGCGGGTAAACGAGCTGTGCCGCGCCGCCGCTTCGAATGCGCGCAGGGCATACAAGGGAGGAAGACGACGAGACATTGGCAAAGCTCCTAAAGCGGGATTTGGTCACCCTAGCAGAAACTCTTCAGCATGAGTTTTAATCATGCCACCCATCCTTTTTATCCCTTTGTGCAAACCCCGAAGAGCGCCGAGAATCGGCTCTCTCCTGTTTTCTTTGGGCTTTCCTGTTTCTCTTAAATAGCCGAGCGTGATGACCATGCAGCATCCAGCACGTACCGAACTCTGGGCCATCCTGCGGCTGGCGGGGCCGTTGATTGCCTCGCAGTTGGCGCACATGCTGATGGTCCTCACCGACACCTTGATGATGGCGCGCCTGAGTCCAGAGGCGCTGGCCGGTGGCGGCCTGGGCGCAGCAACCTACTCGTTCGTGTCGATTTTCTGCATTGGCGTGATTGCCGCGGTCGGCACCCTCGTGGCTATTCGTCAGGGTGCCGGCGACATCGTCGGTGCCGCACGGCTGACTCAGGCCGGACTGTGGCTGGCATGGTTGATGGCGCTGGTGGCCGCTCTGCTGCTGTGGAACCTCAAACCAGTGTTGCTGATGTTCGGCCAGACCGAAACCAACGTCCACGCGGCCGGGCAGTTCCTGCTGATCCTGCCGTTCGCCCTGCCCGGCTACCTGAGCTTCATGGCCCTGCGCGGCTTCACCAGCGCCATTGGCCGGGCGACGCCAGTGATGGTCATCAGCCTCGGCGGCACCGTGGCTAACTTCCTGCTCAATTACGCATTGATTACCGGCATGTTCGGTCTGCCAAAACTGGGGTTGATGGGCATCGGGCTGGTTACCGCTATTGTCGCCAACTGCATGGCGCTGGCGCTGGCCTGGCACATCCGCCGGCATTCGGCCTACGACGCATATCCCTTGCGTCAGGGCCTGTCGCGCCCCAACCGTCAGTACCTCAAGGAACTGTGGCGCCTGGGCCTGCCGATTGGTGGCACCTACGCGGTGGAAGTCGGACTGTTTGCGTTCGCCGCGCTGTGCATGGGCACCATGGGCAGTACGCAACTGGGCGCACACCAGATCGCCCTGCAAATCGTCTCGGTGGCGTTCATGGTTCCGGCGGGGATTTCCTATGCGATCACCATGCGCATCGGGCAGCACTACGGTGCCGGGCAGCTGCTGAATGCACGGCTGGCCGGACGGGTCGGCATCGCCTTTGGCGCGGCGGCGATGCTTGCTTTCGCCATGGTCTTCTGGCTGCTGCCGAATCAGTTGATCGGTTTGTTTCTGGACCACAATGACCCGGCGTTTCGCGACGTTATCAACCTGGCCGTGAGCCTGTTGGCAGTCGCCGCGTGGTTCGAGCTGTTCGACGGCACGCAAACCATCGCCATGGGTTGCATTCGTGGGCTCAAGGATGCCAAGACCACGTTCCTGGTGGGTTTGGGGTGCTATTGGCTGATTGGCGCGCCAGCCGCCTGGTGGATGGCCTTCCATTTGAATTGGGGGCCGACAGGCGTCTGGTGGGGATTGGCGCTGGGGCTGGCGTGCGCGGCGGTGAGTCTGACGCTGGCGTTTGAGTGGAAGATGAAAAAGATGATTCGTCGCGAGCCGTCGTCAGGCGCGAGTTTTCAGGTCGCCCAACCTGACTAAGATCCCCTGTGGGAGCGAGCCTGCTCGCGAATGCGGTCTGTCAGTCAGCATTGATGTTTGCTGACACACCGCTTTCGCGAGCAGGCTCGCTCCCACATTGGTTCGGCGTTAACTCACGACTTCCAGTGCAGGCTGCTGACTGCTGCCAAAGGTCAAATACTCAACCAGCTCCGCCAGCGGCAGCGGCTTGCTGATCAAATATCCCTGCACCTGATCGCAGCCAAACCCGCGTAAAAGCTCCAGTTGTTCCGGCGTTTCTACGCCTTCGGCGACCACTTCAAGATTGAGGTTGTGCGCCAGATTGATCATCGCGTGGACCAGTTTGCGATTCTCTTCGCGCTGTTCCATGCCGCCGACAAAGCTCTTGTCGATCTTCAATAAGGTAATCGGCAGGCTGTTGAGGTGCACAAACGAAGAGAAACCGGTGCCGAAGTCGTCCAGGGAGAAGCGCACACCCAGACGCCCCAACGCATCCATGGTCTGTTTGACCAGATCGCTGCGGCGCATCACCGCGGTTTCAGTCAGTTCGAATTCCAGCCATTGCGCCTCGACGCCGCGCTCGGCAATCAGCCGGCTCAGGGTCGACAACAATTGGCTGTCCTGAAACTGCCGGAACGACAGGTTGATCGCCATGTGCAACGCCGGCAAACCCCGTTCGCGCAACGCCTGCATGTCGCGCAAGGCGCGGGAAATCACCCAGTAACCCAGCGGCACGATTAAGCCGCTTTGCTCGGCCAGCGGCACGAATTCGCTGGGTGGCAGCAAGCCGCGCTCGCCATGACGCCAGCGCACCAAGGCTTCGAGGCCGACGATTTGCCCGTCTTCAAGGTTCAGACGTGGCTGGTAATGCAGTTCCAATTCATCCCGACGCAACGCCCGGCGCAGCTCGCTTTCGAGGTCGGCCATGCTGCGGGCATTGCGGTTGATGCGTTCGTTGAAGATGTGAAAGGTACAACCCTGCGTACTTTTGGCTTGTTGCATGGCGATGTGCGCGTGCCACATCAGCGGGTCGGCGCCGGCCTGGGCCCGTGCGTGGGCAATACCGAGGCTGGAACCGATCAACAGGCTTTCGCCGTCGACCCAGTAAGGCTCGGCCAGCGCTTCGGTAATGCGCTCGGCCATCCATTCGGCGCGCTGAGGCGCGCGGCGGGTGTCGATCAGCAGGGCGAACTCATCACTGCCCAGTCGCGCCAGCTGATCGCCGGCCTCAAGCTGGCTTTTCAGCCGCGCGACCACTTGCAGGATCAACCGGTCACCGGCCTGGTGGCCGAGGGCATCGTTGGCGTGGCGGAAGTTGTCGAGGTCGAGGTGACCGAGGGCCAACCCGCGACCGTCGTTTTCCGCCAGGCGTGCCGCCAGCAAGGTCTGGAAACCCTGGCGATTGGCGATGCCGGTCAGCGGGTCTTGCTCGGCCAAGCGCTGCAGTGTGTTTTCCAGCAGGCCGCGCTCACGCACATGGCGCAGGCAACGGCGCAACATGCCCGGATCGAGCAGATCGCGCACCAGCCAGTCACTCACCCCATCGGGCGGCGACAGCGGCTCATGTTCGAGCAGCAACACCGTCGGCAAGTTGCAACGGCCAGGTAGAGGCTGAAGCGCTGGAATCGTCAACAACACCGCGCTGCGGTTGTCATCGAACAGACTGCTGACCGACTCCCAGCTCGGCGCACTGATCAACACGGTCGAGCTCCCCATCGGAGCCAGACACTCGCGCAACAACGCTGCCCACGCTGGCTCTTCGGCCAGTAGCAGCAAACGCAAGGGTTCGACAGGCGTAGACAAGCTAGCTCCCTAGACTCTGCAAAGATGTAGGCGGCGGGCATTATGCAGCGCCGGTAACCAATGACCAAATGACACCGGTTAACAAACGCGGCTTCGTATCTTGAATAACGAACAATAGACGCACATTCATCGCGCATCCTGCGTGAAAGTATCAAAACCGGCAAATATAGATAGCGTGCTGCGTCACAAGTCGGAGAGAGCAGCACAATTCGCTGAGCCTGTTAAAATGCCGGCCCATTTCGCAAACGACTCCCTGATTTCGT